>CAZDZL010000050.1:0-24771 GCA_964509885.1 uncultured Opitutaceae bacterium
TCGCGCGAGGACGCCTTCCAGCTCCACTTCGGGATAGACCCCGAGAAGGCGGTCCAGATGCTCGCCGACGAGTCGACCCGCCTGCGGGCCTACCTGGGGTACTCCGGGTGGTCGGCCGGGCAGCTCGAGAACGAGCTCAAGAGCGGCACCTGGATCGTCGCCAGCCCCCCGGCGGACCTGTTCGACCGCCCCATGCAGGAGGCGCTGTGGCGCTCCCTCCTGGCCGACGAGGGCGACGAGTGGCGCCTGATGGCCGACGAGCCCGACGAGCCCGGGAAGAACTGAGTTGACAGGGGGGGCCTGCGCTCTCTGTTTTGGTGCCTTTTATGAAAGTCGTTTCCTCCATCAAGTCGGCCAAGAAGCGTCACCCGGACTGCCAGGTGGTCCGCCGCCGCGGCAAGATCTACGTCATCAACAAGACCGACCCGCGCTATAAGGCGCGCCAGGGCTGAATCTTAACACACTTTACACGTGAAATCCGAAGGTCATCCGACGCTCAACCCGGTCTGCTTCCTCGATGTCGCCACCGGCAAACGCTTCCTCACGCGCTCGACCATGAAGTCGGCCCGCAAGGAGTCGATCGACGGCCAGGAGTATTTCATCGTCCTGCGCGACGTGACGATGGACTCCCACCCCGCCTACACCGGCGAGAAGCGCCTGGTCGACACGGCCGGCCGCGTCGAGAAGTTCACGTCCAAGTTCAAGCGCAGCACGAAGAAATAGCCTGAAGGCAGTTGAAGCTGATCTGTTTTGACTGCGACAGCACGCTGAGCTCGATCGAGGGGATCGACGAGCTCGCCCGCCTACGGGGCCCCGAGATTTGCCGGCAGGTCGTCGCCCTCACGGAGGACGCGATGAACGGCAAAATCCGGATTGAGGAGATCTTCGGCCTTCGCCTGGAGGCCATACGGCCCACCCGCGAGGACGCCGCGGCCGTGGGCAGGGGCTACCTGGGCGCCCTGGAGCCGACGGCGAAGGCCACCGTGGACGCCGTGAAGGGCCTCGGCTGGACGCCGGTCATCATCAGCGGGGGCTTCCGGCAGGCCATCCGGCCCCTGGCGGACTTCCTTGGCATCTCCCGCGTCGAGGCCGTGGACCTCTTTTTTTCGGCCGACGGGGCCTACGCGGGCTACGACGCCGGCTATCCGTCCACGCGCTCCGGCGGCAAGGTGGACATCATCGAGGGGCTCCGCTCCGAGTTCCGTCCCGAGAGGGTCGTGATGGTGGGCGACGGCGTGAGCGACCTGGAGACCCTCCCGGCCGTCGACCTCTTCATAGGCTTCGGGGGGTTTGCGACCCGGGAGCGGGTGAAGCGCGAGGCCGCGGCCTTCGTCACGACGCTCGCGGCGGTGCCGGCGCTCCTCTGACTCCCCATCGGGTAACCTTGGGATTGGGATGCCGCGGATCCAGACAGTCACCGACGTTGGGGCTTCCCTCGAGACCGTCTTCGATCTCTCGAGGGACATCGACCTGCACCAGCTGAGCCAGGCGGGAAACAAGGAGAGGGCGGTGTCGGGGAGGACGTCCGGCCTTATCGAGATGGGTGAGGAGGTGACCTGGGAGGCGGTGCATTTCGGCATCCGCCAGCGTCTGACGAGCCGGATCGTGGCCATGACGCGCCCGACGCACTTTCGCGATTCCATGGTCTCCGGGGCCTTCAAGCGCCTGGACCACGATCACTATTTCGAGGGCCTGCCGGATGGCGGGACTCGGATGACGGATGTTTTCGACTTCACGTCCCCTCTGGGAGTCCTCGGCCGACTCGCTGACGTGCTCTTTCTCAAGCGCTACATGCGCCGCCTGCTCGATGAGCGGAATCAAGTGATCAAGCTGACGGCGGAGCACCGGCCGCCAGCTTAGGGGCTAGGGGAAAAGCCCGCGCTTCTGCTTCGCCTCGGCGACCCGCCCGATACCGAGCGTCAGCGCGGCCAGCCTTCGCCCAAACTTGAACTTCCTCTTCTGGTAGTCGACCGACTCCTTGGCCCTGTCGAGGATGCCGTGCAGCTTCGAGAGGACCTCGTCGCGGGTCCAGTAGAAGCTCTGCAGGTTCTGGAGCCACTCGAAGTAGGACACGACGACCCCCCCGGAATTGCACAGGATGTCGGGGATGACCTCGATGTCTCCGCGCTCCTCGATGATCCTGTCGGCCTCGTTCGTCGTCGGGCCGTTCGCGCCCTCGGCGAGCACCCGGCACCTGAGCCTCTGGGCGTTCTCCTTCGTGATGACCCGCTCAAGGGCCGCGGGGACGAGCACCGTGCACTCCAGCTCCAGGAGCTGCTCGTTCGTTATCGGCTCGCCGCCGTCAAAGTCCCTGAGGACGCCCGCGTACTGGACGTAGGCGAGGGCCTTCCTCACGTCGATCCCGGCGGGGTTGTGGATTCCGCCCGTGTAGTCCGAGACGGCGATGACGCGCGCCCCCATCGCCGAGAGGGCGAGGGCGGTCTCGCTTCCGACGTTGCCGAAGCCCTGGACGGCGACCGTGGCGCTCCCGATGGGGATGTTCAGGTCCGCCAGGTACTTGCCGACCAGGTAGGCAACGCCCGCCCCGGTGGCCTCCCTCCTGCCCTGGGATCCCCCGAGCGCCAGGGGTTTGCCGGTGACGACCCCCGGTGTGATGTAGCCCATGTGGTTCGAGTAGGTGTCCATCATCCAGCCCATGATCTGCTCGTTGGTGCCGACGTCCGGGGCCGGGATGTCGAGCTGGGGCCCGACAAAGCCGATCAGCTCCTGCATGTAGCGCCTCGACAGGTGCTCGAGCTCCGTCGGGGAGAGCTCCCGGGGGTTGACGATGACGCCGCCCTTGGCGCCCCCGTAGGGCAGGCCGACGAGCGAGCACTTCCAGCTCATCCACATGGCCAGCGCCGCGACCTCGCCCAGCGTGACTCCCTCGTGGAACCGGACGCCGCCCTTGGACGGCCCTGTCGAGATGTTGTGCTGCACGCGGTAGCCCTCGAACACCGTGACGCTTCCGTTGTCGCGCCTGACGGGAAGCGACACGGCGATGCACCGGCGCGGGTACTTGGTCCTGTCCCTTATCTCCTCCGGGAGGTTGATCGCGTCGGCCGCCTGGTCAAATTGGCGGCACGCCATGCGAAAGACGTCCGAATCATACAGCGTCGAGACAACTGCCTTTGACATGGTGACGTTCTGCCCGATGTCATAGGGATTGGCCATGCTTTTCAAGCTCAGCTCCGACTACAAGCCGACCGGCGACCAGCCCCAGGCGATCGAGAAACTGGTCGCCTCGATCGGGGCCGGCAACCGCTACCAGACGCTCCTCGGGGTCACCGGCTCGGGCAAGACGTTCACGATGGCCAACGTGATCACCCGCTGCGAGCGGCCGGTCCTCATCATCTGCCACAACAAGACGCTGGCGGCGCAGCTCTTCTCGGAGTTCAAGGCCTTCTTCCCGGAGAACGCCGTCGAGTACTTCGTCAGCTACTACGACTACTACCAGCCCGAGGCCTACATCCCCTCGAGCGACACCTACATCGAGAAGGACTCCTCCATCAACGAGGAGATCGAGCGCCTGAGGATGTCGGCCACGAGCTCGCTCGTCAGCCGCAGGGACGTGATCGTCGTCGCGAGCGTCTCCTGCATCTACGGGCTGGGCTCACCGCAGGACTTCACCGACCTCATGATCCCGATCCGCAGGGGCGGCGAGCTCGGGCGAAACGCCTTCCTCGAGCGCCTGGTCGACAACATCTACGAGCGCAACGACTATGAGCTCAAGCCCGGGCGGTTCCGCGTGCGCGGGGACGTGGTCGACGTCATGCCCGCCTACATGGAGCACGGCCTGCGGGTCGAGTTCTTCGGCGACACGGTCGAGGGGATGAGCGAGTTCGAGCCCCTTACGGGCGAGGTCATCCGCGACCTGGACAAGTTCGACCTGTATCCCGCGAACCAGTACGTGAGGAGCCGCGGCTCGCTCGGCCCGGCCATAGCCTCGATCAAGGCGGAGCTCGAGCAGCGCCTCACCCTCCTCGTGGCCGAGGGGAGGCTCATCGAGGCTCAGCGCCTGAAGGCCCGAACGAACTATGACCTGGAGATGCTCTCGGAGATGGGCTTCTGCAACGGGATCGAGAACTACTCGCTCCACTTCGGCAGCCGCCGGCCGGGCGACCGGCCCTCGTGCCTGATCGACTTCTTCCCCAAGGACTTCCTGCTGATGGTCGACGAGAGCCACGCCACCGTGCCGCAGATCGGCGGGATGTACAACGGCGACCGCTCGCGCAAGCAGACCCTCGTCAACTTCGGCTTCCGGCTTCCCTCGGCCCTGGACAACAGGCCGCAGAGCATGGAGGAGTTCAGCCAGATCACGGGCCAGACGCTCTACGTCTCTGCGACCCCCTCCGAGTACGAGGTCGCGCGCTCCGCCGTGGTGGCTGAGCAGGTCATCCGCCCGACCGGGCTCCTCGACCCGGAGATCGCCATCCGGCCCATCAAGGGCCAGGTCGAGGACCTGATCGGCGAGATCAAGGCCGCCGCGGCGGCCGGCGAGCGCGTCCTCGTGACGACGCTCACGAAGCGCCTCTCCGAGGACCTGACGACGTTCCTGCGCGAGGCCAAGATCCGGGTCGAGTACCTGCACTCGGACATCGACACGATCGAGCGGATCGAGATCCTGCGCAACCTGCGCCTCGGCAACTTCGACGCCCTGATCGGGATCAACCTCCTGCGGGAGGGCCTCGACCTGCCCGAGGTCGCGCTGGTCGCGATCCTCGACGCCGACAAGGAGGGCTTCCTGCGCAGCGAGACAAGCCTGATCCAGACCGCGGGGCGGGCCGCGAGGCACGAGAAGGGCCGGGTCATATTCTACGCCGACACCATCACGGGCTCGATCGCGCGCACGCTGGCGATCACGACCGCCAGGCGCGCGAAGCAGATCGCCTACAACGAGGAGCACGGGATCACGCCGAGGAGCGTGAAGCGGGGCGCCCAGGCGAGCCTGCAGACCTACGACGGCTCGGGCGAGCGGGAGGAGGCCGCGGTCTCCGAGAGCCCCGACGACGTGGCGGCCGTGGTCGCCGAGCTCGAGGACGAGATGAGGGAGGCCGCCGACAGGCTCGAGTTCGAGAAGGCGGCGCTCATCAGGGACCAGATCGACTCCCTGAAGTCGGGCACCTTCAAGAAGCTGGCCCGACCCGCCCGGGGCAGGGGCACGGGCGCGCGCCGATGACCCCGATCGAGCACAGGAAGAACGGCTACGCCCTCCTGTGCGGGGACGGACTTGAGATCGGCGCGCTTCATGAGCCGGCGCAGCTGCCGAGCGGGGCCCGCGCGAGGTACCTGGACGCCATGAGCGAGACCGAGGCCGCGGCGCTCTTCCGCGAGATCCCGAGCGAAAAGCTCGTGAAGGTCGACGTCGTCGGCGACCTTGACGGCGGCGTCCTGGCCCAGTTCCCGGACGGAGCCTTCGATTTCGTCGTCATGAACCACGTCCTCGAGCACATCGCCAACCCCGTGAAGGCGGTCCGGGAGACCTTCCGCATCTGCCGCAAGGGTGGGATCGTGATCCTCGCGATCCCGGACAAGGACTACACCTTCGACCGGGGCCGGGAGCTCACGGCGTGGGAGCACCTGTGGTCGGACTACGAGGGGGACGTGAGGGTGAGCGACGACGCCCACTACGAGAGCTTCCTGCGCAGCGCCGCCCCGCACGTCTACGACGAGCCGCCGGAGAACCTGAAGATCCACATCCAGCTCTCGCGCAACAGGCGCGAGCACGTCCACGTGTGGAGTTCGGCCTCGTTCGACCAGTTCCTGCAGCGGTGCTTTGAGAGCCTCGGGATCAGGGCCTCCCTAAGGTACAAGTCGGTGGCCGCCGAGAACCAGATCGAGTACTTCAGCGCCTGGCAGAGGCTGTAGCCCCGCCGGTCACGCCCACTCGGGCGGGTTCTGCATCTGGGGGTTCAGGACCCCGATGCAGGGCAAATTTCGGTAGCGCTCCGCGAAGTCCAGGCCGTAGCCGACCACGAACTTGTCGGGTATCTTGAACCCGACGAAGTCCGCCTCAAAGGGCACCTCGCGCCGGCCCTGCTTGTCCAGGAGGACGCAGGTGCGCAGGCTCGCCGGGCCGAGCTTCATGACCAGGCCCGAGACGAGCGTGATCGTCTTGCCCGTGTCCAGGATGTCGTCGATCAGGAGAACGTGGCGCTTGGCGACGTCGATCGTCAGGCTGTGGACGATCTGCGGCGTGCCGACCGACTTCGTGCGGTTGGCGTAGCTCGAGATCCGGATGCAGTCCAGGCGCACCGGGTTCTCGATCTCGCGCATCAGGTCGGCCGTGAACATCACGGCCCCGTTGATGATCGAGACGATCGTGAACTCGCCGTCGCCGTAGGTCTTGCGGATCTCGCGCCCGAGCCCGCGCACCCGCTTCTTTATCTGCGCCTCGGTGAAGAGCACGCTCTCGAGGTCGGGGTGCGGCGCCGGGGGGTTCCTTTTGGTCGGCATTGGGGGTGTCCAGAGAGGAGCAGCGCGGCCCCGGAGGCAAACCGTTATGGTCGCCGGGCGGAAATCTCCCGCACGTATTTCTTTTGACTTCGACTCCGGCGCCGCTTGCGCCGAAGCTCCCGCCCCTCGCCGGCATGATCTCGATCCGGATCCAGAACCTCACGAAGCGCTTCGGCGCCGTCACGGCCCTGCACCAGCTTGACCTCGTGGTCGGGCCGGGGGAGCTCTTCTTCCTGCTGGGACCGAGCGGCTGCGGCAAGACGACGCTCCTGCGCTGCCTGGCGGGTTTCTACATCCCGGAGGAGGGCACGATCCACTTCGGCGACGAGGACGTGACGAAGCTGGCTCCCTACAAGCGCAACACCGGGATGATGTTCCAGAGCTACGCCCTGTGGCCCCACATGACCGTGGCGGAGAACGTGGCCTTCGGCCTCGAGGAGAGGAAGCTTCCCAAGGCCGAAATCCGGACGAAGGTGGGCGAGGCCCTCGAGTCCGTCCACATGGGCTCCTACGCGGAGCGCCGCCCGAACCAGCTCTCCGGGGGCCAGCAGCAGCGGGTCGCGCTCGCGCGCGCCCTCGTCATCCGCCCGCGGTGCCTCCTGCTGGACGAGCCGCTCTCGAACCTGGACGCCCGGCTGCGTCTTGAGATGCGCATGGAGATCCGCCGGGTCAGCAAGGAGTTCAAGCTGACGACGGTGTACGTGACCCACGACCAGAAGGAGGCCCTGTCCGTCTCCGACCGAATGGCGGTCCTCGACGGCGGCCGGATCCTGCAGGTCGGCACGCCCCAGGAGATCTACCGACGGCCCGCGCGCCGCACCGTGGCCGAGTTCATCGGCGAGACGAACTTCATCCCGGGCACGCTCACGTCCTCGTCCGCTGGCCGGGCGCGGGTGGCGACCCCGATCGGCGAGTTCGAGGGGGTGTTCGGCTCGATCGGCGCTGAGCCGGCCGTGGGGTCCAAGGTGACGCTCTCCGTGAGGCCCGAGTGCTGGACGATGTCGGACGCGCGCCCCGCGGGCAACGCCGTCACGGGTCGCATCGGCAAGTCCGTCTACCTCGGCGAGAACGCGCAGTACGACTTCGTCTCCGGGGGGACGACGCTCAAGGTCCTCGAGCTCAACCCGCGGTTCGTCGACCGCCCGGATGCCGGGGGGGTCTTTGCGGGCGTGCGTCCGGAGGACGTGGTCGTCCTCGGGGACTAGGGCGGCCCCCATGCTCAAGCGGGGGATCATCATCCTGGCCCTCGTGGCGACGGTCGCGCTGCCGTTCCTGCTGCGGCCGCACCAGGAGTCGGCGGGCCAGGCGGACGACACGCTCGTCCTCGTCTCGCCGCACAACGAGGCGATCCGCCACGAGTTCACGCTGGGCTTCCGGCAGTGGTACAAGGCAAGGACCGGCCGCACTGTGTTCCTCGACTGGCGCAACGTCGGGGGCACGAGCGACATCGCGCGCTACCTGGAGGGGGAATACGTCGCCTCGTTTCGCAGCCTCTGGACGGGGAAGATGGGCCGGCCCTGGAGCACCGAGGTCCAGTCGGCCTTCCAGGACGGCCGGCTGGCGGCGGACGCCCCCGCGGCCGCCCGGGATGCGCGCGCCGCGTTCCTGGCGTCGGACGCGGGCTGCGGGATCGACCTCTTTTTCGGCGGCGGGCCGCTGGACTTCGAGGGACAGGCGAGGGCGGGGCGCCTCGTGGACTCGGGCGTCCGAAGGCTCCATCCCGACTGGTTCACCGACGCGGCGTTTCCCGCCAAGTTCGGCGGGGAGACCTACCGCGACCCGGGCGACCTCTGGTACGGCACGGTGCTGAGCTCCTACGGCATCCTCTTCAACATGGACGCCCTGAGGCGCCTCGGCGTCGGGCACGACCCCGAGCAGTGGACCGACCTCGCCGACCCCCGCTACGTGGGCGAGGTGGGCCTCTGCGACCCCATGCAGAGCGGGTCCATCGCCCAGGCCTTCCTCAACGTGATCCAGCAGCAGATCCACCGCAGGGTCGACGCGGCCGACGCCGCAGGCGAGGCCCGGGCCGTGCGCGAGGGCTGGACCGACGCGATGAGGCTCCTGCAGCGCATCGGCGCGAACTCCCGGTACTTCACCGACACCTCCCAGAAGCCGCCGATCGACGTGGCGAACGGCGACTGCGCGGCGGGCATGTGCATCGACTTCTACGGGAGGGAGCAGCAGGAGGCCGTCAGGCGGCGCAACGGCGGGGTCGACCGCGTCGGCTACGTGTCGCCGGAGGGCGGCTCCGCCTACTCCGTCGACCCGATCGCGCTCCTGCGCGGGGCGCCGCACCGCGGGGTGGCGGTGGCGTTCATCGAGTACGCGCTCTCCCTGGAGGGCCAGAGGCTGTGGAGCTTCAGGACGGGCACGCCAGGCGGCCCGCAGCTCTTCGCCCTGCGCCGCCTGCCGGTGCGCCGGGACTTCTATGCGCTCGCGGACTGGCGGCGGTACGGCAGCGACCCCGACGTGAACCCCTATTCCCAGAGGAAGGTGATGATACCCAACAACGCGTGGACCGGCGACCTGTGGAACCAGATGCGCTTCATCATCCGGATCATGACCGAGGACACCCATCCGGAGCTCGTCAGCGCGTGGCGGGCCATCATCGCGGCGCCCGAGCCCGCGAGGGGCCGGGCGCTCGCCGTCCTGCAGGACGTCTCCGTGGTCGACTACGACCAGGCCCTGGGGCGCATCCGCACGGGCGTGCGCTCCAGGAACCAGGTGGACGCCGTGATCCTCGCCCGGGACATCGGCGCGGTGTTCCGCGGCAACTACAGGCGCGCCGAGCGGATCGCCCGGGGAGGGGAATAGGGCGCGGGGCCCGTCACTCGGAGACGAGGGGGCCGAGGCGGGTGCCGGCGCGCCGCATCGCCGCGTCGAGGCCCGACGTGAGCGCGCGCCAGTCCCCGAGGCCGGGGTCGGCCGGCAGGGACACGACCTTCGGCGTTCCCCCGACCAGGACCGGGCTCCAGGGGAGCTCCGGCGCGACGGCCTCCACCAGGGCCTTCTGGCCGTAGCGGGGGCGCCCGCCGACCATCACCATGAGCACGTCCGCGGGGCGCGCGTGGACGAGGGCGGACGCGGCGGAGCCCCCCGCGCCGCGGATGACCAGGATGTCGGCATAGAGGCCGGCCCGCAGGGAACCGATCCGGCCCCCGTCGCCGGTGAGTTCCGCGGGCACGCGGGTCGCCATGGCGACCAGCTCCTCGTCGGAGAACGTCGGCCTGGACTTCGCCGCCTCGAGGGAGGCGGCGAAGGCGAGCTCCTCCAGCATCCCGTCGCTGCCGGTAGGGCTCCAGTCGGGCGCGAGGGCGATGCGCACCTTGGCGCGCTTGGCCGCCGCCACGTCGGCGGTCGCCCCGTAGAGCTCCATGTTGCTGCGCGGCGACCACACGAGGCCGACGCCGAGAGCGGCCATCTCGGCGAACTGCTCCTCGTGGAGCGCGACGCCGTGGATCAGCGAGACGCCGGGCAGCAGGAGCCCGCGCGCCTTGAGGATGCGGTACTCGAGCATGGAGCTGGCGTCCCTCGGGCTCCCCTCGCAGAGGTGTATCAGGAGGCTGTGGATGCGGTGGGAGACGAGGCCGTCGCGGATCTCCGCAGCCTCGGCCTCGCCGAGGACGAGGGGAAACACCTTGTAGCGCACGGGGTCCGGGGTGCCGTCGGGGTAGAACCCGGAGCCGATGTCGAGCATGCGCATCATCCCGCGGTAGGGCGGCGCGAACCCGGGGCCGAGGTCCTCGGGGTACAGCCCGGCGAGGGAGGTGGCGCCGCCCGCGATGGCCTTCACCTCGGCGTAGCGGGCCATCGCCGGCCCCTCGCCCGCGAGGACCAGACTCGCGTGAGGGTCGGCGAGCGCCTTTAGGTAGGCGGGAAGCTGCTGCCACTCGTAGCGGTTCGGGAAGGTGAGCCCGGAATTCCACCGGGGAAACACGTTCCACGTGAGGTGGTTGTGGAGGTCGATGAGCCCGGGGAAGATGATCCCGCCCGTCTCGACGACGGGGATCCCCGCCGGGGCGGGCAGCGCTCCCGCGGCCTCGATCCTGTCCCCCGAGATGAGCACGGTCCCGTGCTCGATGACGCCGTCGGGGGTCGCGACCGCGCCCCCCAGCGCGAACTCCCTCGGCGCCGGGAGGGCGCGGGGGCAGGCGGCGGCGAGCGAGGCGGCCAGGGCCGCGGCGAGAAGCGGCCCGAGGCGGGGAGGGGCGGAGGAGGGGCCGTCCGTCCGGGTCCGCATGGCGCTAGAGCGCGGCGAAGGCCGCCGCGAAGGCGGCCCTGTCGGGGGCGGCGAAGAACGACGTGCCCGCCACGAAGGTGTCCGCACCCTCCGCGCGGCAGAGCGCCGCGCTGGCGACGTCTATCCCGCCGTCGACCTCGATCCGCAGGTCGAGCTTTCGCTCGGCGCGCCAGCGGTCGACCTGGGCGATCTTCGGGAGCATGTCCCCGCGGAAGGACTGCCCGCCGAAGCCGGGCTGCACCGTCATGACGAGGACGAGGTCCACCTGGGAAAGGAACGGCTCGACGGCCTCGGCGGGGGTCCCGGGGTTGAGGGCGATGCCCGCCCGGCACCCGTGGCCGCGGATGGCCCTGAGCGCGGCGCCGTGGTCGTAGTCCGGCTCGATGTGGATCGTGATCCGGCTGGCCCCGGCCTTCGCGAACGGCTCGACGAACTTGTGGGGCTCGGACAGCATGAGGTGCGTGTCGAAGAAGAGCGTGGAGCCGTCGCGGCGCAGCGACGCGAGCGTCTCCGGGCCGAAGGAGAGGTTGGGCACGAAGTGCCCGTCCATCATGTCCAGGTGCAGCCACTTGAGCCCGAGACCCGCGACAGCCTCCGCGCTCTTGCCGAGGGCCGCATGGTCGCTGGCCAGGAGGGAGGGGGCGAGGATCGGTGCGTTCATCGGTGCCTGGGGGCGTCCTCGCGTCACCACACGTCCAGGACGGCGTGGGTCAGCTTCTCGGAGAGGCGGTCGGCGAGGAGGGGGAGCGTGTTGTACTCGGACTGGAGCTGGTCGTTGCTGGTGCCGAACTGGACGGAGCCGAGCCCGTTGTCGAGGAAGGCCTCACGCTGGACCTCGATCAGGCGCCCGTCAAAGAGCATCCGGCCCGAGCGGTTGTCCCTCAGGCTGCAGCTCGCCGTGAGGCGAAGCGTGAACTTGCGCGCGAGGCCGTTGTCGTCCTCGCGGTTGGCCGAGTTCTCGCGCTTGTAGTTGACCAGGGTGACCTCGAGGGTGGCGTCGGCCTCGCCCTTGCCGTCCACGAGCTCCACGCGCCCGTCCTTGATGAACGCCTCGCGCACCATCGTGCTCACGAGCTCCCTTGCCTGCGCGGTGGTCGTCTTGTTCCTCGTGGGCGCTATGTAAAGGGTGGCGAACCCGGGCGCCGGGCCCGCGCCCATCCGGTAGTGGCTGCAGCCCTGCGCCAGGAAGGCCGCGACAAGGAGGAGGACCCACGCTCGCGTCATCGGGGGTCGCCGCGGGTTCCGTCAGAAGAGCCAGAACCGCTTCTTCGGCGCGGTCATGGGCCTGACTCTCTCCTTGGACACCTTCGAGTCGAGGTCCGCCAGGCGCTTCTTGGCGACCTTGGCCGTCGCCGAATCGGGATAGGACGTGATGGCCTCGTTGTAGTAGACCTTCGCCGCGACGAAGTTCAGGCGCTTGTAGAAATAGTAGTCGCCGATGTAGATTTTGCTCTGCGCGAGGATCGTCTTCATCTTGTCGACGCCGGCGGCGGCCTGGGGGATGCCCGAGTCGCCGGGGTAGAGGATCATGAAGTCCTCATAGTACGTCATCGCCTCCTTCGTGGAGGCCTGGTCGTACTTCGGCCCCTGGGAGAGGGAGGCGTGCAGGTCACCCAGCTTCAGGTAGGCGACCGGGGCCAGGACGCTCTGCGGGTAGGTGTTCACCAGCCGGTCGAGGGAGTCGATCGCCTGCTCGGTGTCCTTGTTCTGCTGGTTGCCGCGGGCGACGTCCATGAGCGCCAGGGGCGCGTAGTCGCTGTACGGCGCGTCGAGGATGATCACCTCGAAGTACTCGATCGCCTTCGGCCGGTTCGAGGGGCCCGGGAACCATCCCCATATCCGGTTGTGCGCCCCGTCCAGGAGGGCCGAGGCGATGCGGTACAGCTCGCCGATCACGTCGTTGAAGCGCTTCGTGTTCGGGTAGCGACGCAGCATCATCTGGTAGTCGCCGAAGGCGTCGTAGTACTGCTTCCTCTGGGTGAGGAGCTTGCCCGCCCGGTAGAGCGCCTCGGGGGCGTAGACCGAGCCCTGGTACTTGCGGGCGACGGATTCGTAGGAGGAGATCGCGGCATGGAGGCTGCCGTGCTCCTCCTGCATCCTCGCCTTGTTCATCACGTCCAGGGCCCTCCTGCCCTGCGGGCCCGCAAGGCCCGAAAGCGAGCCCCCCTCGAGCTGCCACCCCGTGCCCGGCGTCCACGTCAAGTCAGCGGCCAGTCGGGGGGTTGCGCAAAGCGCGAGGGCCGCCGCGGCCAGAAAGGGCAACAGGGGGCGGCGGGAAAAAGGGGTCGGCATGAGGGCGGAAATCACCAGCGAATCAGGGCGCTCCCGTAGGTCAAGCCTGCCCCGAACGCGACCAGGAGCGTGAGGTCGCCCGCCTTGATCCGGCCGGCCCTGCGGGCCTCGTCCAGGGCTATCGGGATGGAGGCCGCCGAGGTGTTGCCGTACCGGTCCACGTTGACGAAGAAACGCTCGACCGGCAGCTCGAGGTACTGGGCGATGGCGTCGATGATGCGCAGGTTGGCCTGGTGGGGTATCACGAGCCCAATCTGAGTCGCGGCGAGGCCGTGTTGTTCCAAAATATCGCGGGCCGCCTCCTCCATCACGCGCACCGCCAGCTTGAAGACCTCCTTGCCCTTCATCTTGATGAACTGCTCGCCCTTCGCGAGGGTGTCCGCCGTGGTCGGCGTGCGGCTGCCGCCCGCAGGGATGAAGAGCAGGTCGGCGTCCTCGCCGTGCGCGCCGAGCTTGGTCCCGATGAGCCCGATCCCGGGCCGATCGCTCGCCCCGACGACGGCCGCTCCGGCCCCGTCGCCGAAGAGCATGCAGGTCCCGCGGTCCTGCCAGTCGACGACCGACGAGAGCTTCTCGGCGCCGATCACGAGCGCCTTCCTGTAGCGCCCCGAGCCGATCATGGCGCACGCCGTGTCCAGGGCGTAGATGAAGCCCGAGCACGCGGCGTTGACGTCGAAGCACGCCGCCGTGCCCGGGACACCGAGCTTGTGCTGGACGAGGCACGCGGTCGAGGGCATCGGCAGGTCGGGCGTGATGGTCGCCACGATGAGCAGGTCGATCTCCGCGGCCCCGACTCCGGCGTCCAGGAGCGCCCGCTGCGCCGCGACGACCGCCATGTCGGACGTCGCCTCGCCGGGCGCGGCGATCCGCCGCTCGCGGATCCCGCTTCGGGCGACGATCCACTCGTCCGACGTGTCCACCATCTTCGAGATGTCGCCGTTCGTGAGGATGCGGTCGGGCGCGTAGGAGCCGGTGCCGAGAATGACGGTGGAGGGGAGGGGCATGCCGGTGGGGTCAGGGGGCCGGCACGCTCAGGAGCTCGTTCGCGCGCGCGATGTCGGCCTCCATCCTCTGGTTCATGTCCGCCTTGATGATCTCGCCGGCCGCCCGGATCGCGCTCTTGATCGCGTTGCGGTTGGAAGAGCCGTGGGCCTTCAGGATGTTGCCGCGCAGCCCGAGGAGCGGCGCCCCGCCGTAGCGCTCGGGGTTGATCCTGTCCTTGAGCGCCGCGTAGGCCCCCATGGAGAGGAACGCGCCGGTCCGGCGCATGGGGTTCGCCCCCAGCTCCTCCTTCAGCATGCCGCGGATGAACTTCTCCAGGGATTCCCAGCTCTTGAGCATGATGTTGCCGACGAATCCGTCGCACACGACGACGTCCACGTGCTCGGTGAAGACCTGGAAGCCCTCGATGGGCCCGGAGTACTTGATGATGCCGTCGATCCGCTTCAGGAGCTCGTTCGTCTCCGTGATGAGCGAGTTGCCCTTGCCGTCCTCTGTCCCGATGGACATGAGGCCGACCCGCGGCGCCGGGATCCCGAGCATCACGCGGCAATAGTGGCTTCCCAGGATGGAATTGTGGACCAGGTGCTCGGGCTTGGGCTCGGGGTTCGCGCCCGCGTCGATCAGGACGAAGTGCCCGCCCTCCCTCGGGACGACGGCCGCGAGCGCCGGCCTTGCGACGCCCTCCATCGTCCTCAGGCGCAGGGTCCCGCAGGCCATGAGCGCCCCGGTGTTGCCGCAGCTGACGACCACGTTCGCCTCGCCCGCCTTCACGAGCTCGATCGCCCGCGCCATCGACGAATCCTTCTTCCTCTTAAGGGCGACAAGCGGCTTGTCGTCCATCGTGATGACCTCGGAGGCGTGGACGACCGACAGGCGCTCGCTCCTCGCCAGCCCGTAGTGCGCGATGATCGGGCGCAGGACCGCCTCGTCGCCGACGAGCGTGATCGGGTTCAGGTTGGGGCTCTGCGAGAGCGCCAGCTTGACCGCGGCGACGACCTCGCTGGGGCCCAAGTCGCCTCCCATCGCGTCAACCGCGATCCGACCGGGTGATCCGGGGGCCATGGCCGCCGTGTACCGCCTGTGCTGGACGGTGGGGGTTAGACCTCGACGTTGAGAACTTGGCGGCCGCGGTAGGTGCCGGTCTTCGGATTGACGCGGTGCGCCCGTACGAGGCTCCCGTCTGTCGGGTCGCGGGCGAACTCAGGCGCTATGAAAGCGTTGGCTGCGCGGCGGTTTGCGCTACGGCGCTTGGACTGCTTGCGTTTAGGATTGGCCATGTAGAAGGGGGTTAAAGGTTGACCGTTTAAAGGCCGCATCGCCCCCCCGTCAAGCGCACACTCCACTACGCCAGACTTGTGCCCCCCGCAGGGTCGCGTACCAAGGAGCGACTCCATGTCACCCACGACCCTCCAAATCATCATTCTGGCCATGATCCAGGGCGCCGCCGAGCTCCTTCCGGTCTCGAGTTCCGCCCACGTCATCGTCGCCGAGAAGCTCATGGGCCTCACGCCCTCGAGCCCGGAAATGATGTTCCTGATGATCATGCTCCACACGGGGACAATGGCGGCTGTGATCGCTTACTTCTGGAAGTCATGGAAGGCCAGCTTCTTCCAAAACAGCGAGGCGAGGTCGAGCTCGATCTTCCGGATCGGCGTGGCCTCGGCGGTGACGGTCGTCCTCACGGTGCTCGTGAAGACGATCCTCGAGGCCACCGTCCTCAGGGGCCGCCCGGGCGCCGCGATCGAGGACCTTGCCGACAACCTGTACCTGATGGCGGCGAGCCTGGCCGTCGCCGGCATTCTCATTGTCTACGCGGGCCTCAGCTCCCCCGCGCCGACCGCGGTCGCCGTCGGCGGGTCGCCCGCCGATCCCATCCCGCCCGGCTCGGCGATCGCCGTCGGCGCGGTCCAGGGGCTCGCGCTCCCGTTCCGCGGGCTGTCCCGCTCGGGCTCGACGATCTCCGCCGGGATGCTCCTCGGGATCCCCAAGCGCGCCGCCGAGGAGTTCAGCTTCGCCCTCGCGGTCGTCATCACGCCGCCGATCCTCTTCCGCGAGTACGTGCGCTTCCACGCCTCCCGCGCCGCCTCCCAGGGCTCGGTGCATGTCGCGGCTCTCGTGGCGCCGGGCCTCATGGGGATGGTGTTCAGCTTCCTGGCCGGCCTCCTCGCCCTCAGGTGGCTCTCGGGCTGGCTCGAGAACGGGCGCTGGCACTACTTCGGCTTCTACTGCCTGGCCGCCGCCGCGGGCGTGTGCGCGCTCGCGCGCATGGGCTACTAGATGCCATGGATCTCCCCCAGCTCACGGGTTTCCTGGGCGCCGGGCGCCACCTGACCGCGGACGAGGTGCGCGCCGCCGCGGCCGCGCTGGCCGCCGAGGTGCCCCCCGACGAGGTGAAGGCCGCCTTCCTCTCCGCCCTCCAGGCGAAGGGCGAGACGGCGCAGGAGGTCGCGTGGCTCGCCCAGGCCTTCCGGGCGCTCGCGATCGACCCCGGCATGGCCGAGTGGGCGCCGAGGGCCGTCGACATAGTCGGGACCGGCGGCGACCACTCGGGCGGGTTCAACGTGTCGACGATGGCGACGCTCGTCGTGGCGTCGGCCGGCGTCCCGGTCATGAAGCACGGCAACCGGGGCATCACCTCAAAGTGCGGGAGCGCGGACCTGTTCGCGGCGCTGGGCGTCGACCTCGCCGCCCCCGCCGAGAAGCAGGCCCGCGCGATGGCCGAGCTCGGCTACGCGTTCTTCTTCGCGCCGAACTGGCACCCCGCGTTCCGGCGCATCGCCCCGGTGCGCAAGCTCCTCGCCGCCCGCGGCGAGCGCACGGTCTTCAACATCCTGGGGCCCCTGCTCAACCCCGGCAGGCCCGCGCACATCCTCCTCGGGGCCGCCACGCCCGAGCTGCTCGAGAGGCTTGCCGACGCGCTCGAGGCCCTCGACACGGCGGCCGGCCTCGCCGTGCATGGCGTGATCTCGCCGGGCAAGGGGATCGACGAGCTCACGTCGGCGACCGCCAACCTCGTGCGGGGGACGGGCCGACTGCGGTCGACCCGCGGGGAGTGGTCCCCGGAATCCCTCGGGCTCGTGCGCGCGCCCTTCGCCGACATCCTCGGCGGCGACCTGGCGGCCAACCTCGCGGTCGCGAACGCGCTCGCCGCGGGCGGCGGGCCCCGCGGGCTCGCCGACACCATCGCGCTCAACGCCGCCGCGGCGCTCTGGGTCGCGGGAGCGCGGCCGGACGTGCGCGGCGCGGTCGCCGAGGCCCGCGAGCTCCTCCTCGGCGGCGCCGTGGGGAGGAAGATCTCGGAAACGCGCGACTTCTACGCACAGTAGCGCCCCAGGCATGCAACGCATCTACTTCGGAACGGACGGGGTCCGCGGCCCCTACGGCGGCCCGGTGGTGAACGAGGCCTTCTTCGCCAGGCTCGGCGCGGCCGCGGCCCGCTGGCTCGCGTCGAGGGGCGTCGCGTCCGGGAAGGTCGTCATCGGGCGCGACACGAGGGCGTCCGGGGCGGCGCTCGAGCGCGCTCTCGGCGCGGGGCTCCGCGGGGGCGGAGCGCGGCCGGTCTCGCTCGGGATCGTCCCGACTCCCGCGGTCTCGCTCGCGGCCAGCCTCGGCGGGGCGGCCCTCGGGGCCGTGATCACGGCCTCGCACAACCCGGCCGCGGACAACGGCGTTAAGTTCTTCGGGCCCGACGGGGCCAAGCTGTCCGACGCGGACGAGGCCGCGATCGAGGCGCTCCTCGGGCCGCCCGCGGCGGCCCCAGTCGAGGCGGACCTTCCCGGGGAGGCGGTCCTTGAGACCTACATCGAGCGCGCCTCGACGATCCTGCCCGCCGGCGCGCTCCTCGGCTGGAGGATCGCGCTTGACACCGCGAACGGCGCGACCTGCGCGTCCAGCCCATCGGTCTTCCAGGCGCTCGGAGCCGAGATTTCGGGCATCGGCGACCGGCCGGACGGGCGCAACATCAACGAGGGCGTCGGCAGCGAGCACCCCGAGGCGCTCTCCAAATTGGTCCTCGCGAGCGGGGCGCGCCTCGGCGTGGCCCACGACGGCGACGGCGACCGCTGCCTGCTCTGCGACGAGCTCGGGGTCGTCCTGGACGGCGACGAGGTCCTCGCGATCCTGGCGACGCACGCGCTCGCAAAGGGGACGCTGGCCCGGGGCATCCTCGTCGTCACGGTCCAGAGCAACCTCGGCCTGGACCGCGCCGTCACCTCGGCCGGCGGCCGGGTCGTTCGGACCGCGGTCGGCGACCGCTACGTCGCCGAGGGGATGCGCGCCGAGGGCGCGCGGCTCGGCGGCGAGTCCTCGGGGCACATCGTCTTCCTCGACCTCGGGCCGACGGGCGACGGCCTGAGCGCCGCCCTCAGGGTCGCCGGCGTCATGGCCGAGACCGGGCGCCCGCTCTCGGAGCTGCGGAAGGTCCTCGTCAGGTTCCCGCAGCTATCCGCGGCGCTTCGGGTTCGCGAGAAGAAGCCCCTGGACTCCCTGCCCGGCCTCAGCGGCGCGGTGCGCGACCTGGAGCGCGAGCTCGGCGCGTCGGGCCGTGTCCTCGTGCGCTACTCGGGTACGGAGCCGAAGCTGCGGCTGCTCGTGGAGGGCCCCACCGAGAGGGTCGTGCGCTCCGGGATCGAGCGCCTGGGCGCGGCAGCCCGGGCGGAGCTCGACGTGCTCTAGCGGTGGACGAAGTTGGCTTGCACGGCCCCCGCGCCGGCGATTGCGTGGCGCATGCTCCCACGGAAAACGGCGCGGGCGGGGATTCTCGCCCTCATGCTCACGGCGGCGCTGGCCGCGCGGGCCTCGGACTTCGGCCCGCGCTTCGACGAAATCGTCTCGCGGGCGACACCGCCGCAGCTGTACGCGCTCCTCTACGACATGCCGAAGGGGGGAGACCTCCACAACCACGCCGGCGGCGCGAACCGTCCGGAGTGGCTCTATGAGATCTGCTGCGATCCCGCGAGGAACGGGGGCGAGACGTTCTACGCGCGCGCACGCTTCGCGGGAGGGGTCGCCGACGTGCCCGCACCCGCCCGCTACCGGACGATCCGCAGGGCGACCTACGACGCGCTTTCCCAGGACCTGAAGGCGGAGTACGTGCCCCTGGCGTCGATGACGGGCGAGGAGAGGGCCGCGTGGATGGCCAGCCAGCGCCTCGACGGGACGGGCAACGGCAGGACCGAGTTCTTCTCGAACATCTGGCCCCGGCTCGGCCAGGTGGAGACGAGCCTGCCGGTCTGCGCCGAGCTCCTCGTCGCGAACATGAGGGCGTTCGGCGCGGAGCACCTGGCCTACCTGGAGACCCAGTTCGGGGTCGAGGGCATGGTGGACAATGACGGGAGCGTGATTCCCGACGAGGAGGCCGTGGCCTACGTGAAGGCGAGGCTGGCCCGGCCGGACGCCGTGGCGACGGGGGTGACCGTGCGGTTCGTGCGCACCATCCTTCGGTTCACCCCGGACGCGGAGGCGCGCCTGGAGAGGGCCTACGGCTTCGTGGACGCCCACAGGGACATGTGGGTCGGCCTCAACATGGCGGGGATCGAGGAGAACCCCGAAGGCCCGCCGTCAAGGTTCCTCGCCACGTTCCGCAAGATGCGCGCGCGCTACCCGGCGCTGGCCCTCACGATCCACGCGGGGGAGATGGACGGCGCGGACAGGCACGTGCGCGACACGCTGCTCCTGGGGGCCTCGAGGATCGGCCATGGCGTCAACCTGATCAAGGACCCCGACACGCTCCTCCTCCTGCAGCAGACGCGGCGGGTCCTGGTCGAGATCAACCTGATCTCCAACAGGCTCCTCGGATACGTCCCCGACCTTTCGATGCACCCGTTCCCTGAGTACCTTCGCACGGGCGTCCCCGTCTGCCTCAACACGGACGACCGCGGGATGTGGGATTCCAACATGACGGACGAGTACTACACGGCGGTCACGCTCTTCCACCTCTCCTGGGGCGAGATCCTGGCCATGGGGCGCGACTCGATCGCCCGCTCGTTCGTCCAGCCGGAGGCGAAGGCGGCGCTCCTTGGGCGCTTCAATTCGGACATCGCGGCGTTCGAGGCCCGCTACGGCGCGCCGCCCCTCGCGGCGGCGCTGGGCGCGCTCGCCTCGGTGAAGCCCGTGACCTACGGCTACGCGCGGCGCACCTGGGGCTTCGACTTCAACTGACGGCCGGCTCCGGCCGGCCCCCGGCGGCCCAGACCCCGAGGGCCATGAGCGCGCCGCCCGCGACGAGGCGGCCGAGGTCGGCGTGCTCCCCGAAGAAGAGGATCGAGACCACGATGCCGAGCGGGATCTTCGCGTTGTTGAACGCGGCGAGGACGCCCGCGTTGACCCGCGTCGCCCCGACGTTCCACAGGAAGAAGCCGAGGCCCGACGCGACGGCGCCCAGGTAGGCGATCGTCAGCCACTGGGCTCCCGTCGGGGCGAACCTGTGCCAGTCGGTCGTCACGAGGGAGACGGCGAGCGTGAGGGCGAGCGCGCCCGCATAGGTGACCGCGAAGACCGAGGCGTCGCTCCTGTCCACAGGAAGGCGCGAGCGCTCGCGCCTCCACGCCACCTGGCCGCAGGCGAAGCAGACATTGGAGAGCTGCATGAGGACGAACCCGCCGATGACGCCCGTGTCGCCGATCGACTTCCAGAGGACCACGCCCGCGCCCGCGACCGAGAGGGCGGCGGCCGCCAGGAAGCGCATCCGCCAGCGCCGCGCGAGCGTCGCGTCGGCGAGCGCCACGAAGATCGGGGTCGTTATCGTGAAGAGCGCGATCTCGTAGGCGTGGAGGTGGGCGTAGGCCCGCAGGTAGAGGAGGTAGACGGCGCCGAACTGGACGGCGCCGATCACCGCGAGCGTGGCCAGGTGCCGGGCCCCCAGGCGCGCCGCGCGCAGGAACGGGATGAAGACGGCGAGCGAGACCGCGAGCCGGACCGTGCCGATCGCGGTTGGGTCGAGGCCGGCGAGGCCCTTCACGAGCCCGAACGAGAAGGCCCAGATGAATGAGACGATGAGGAGGAGGAGCATCCTTGGGGTACGCCGGGGGCGCGCTCAGACCCTGAAGATGGCGCCGAGGCGCTTGCCGAGGAGCATGCTGACGCCGGCGACCATGGTCCCCAGGAAGACCATGGCCCAGACCCCGAGGGCGCACGCCAGGAACTTTCCGTCGCCCAGGAGCTGGAAGAGCTCGAGGATGGCCTTTGTGATCGGGAAATAGGCCATCTTCTGGGCGAGAATGATGGAGTCGCTGACCTCGAGCATGGCGAAGGCGAAGGCGAGGAGGGCACCGGCCATCAGGTTCGCAGCGATGAGCGGGAGCGTCACCTTCAGCATCGCCCTGAAGGGCGGGCATCCGAGGTTCTCCGCGGCCTCCTCGAGCGTCACGCTCGTCTGCTCGAAGCCCGCCGCGGCGGAGCGCACCACGTAGGGCAGCCGCCTCAGCGAGTAGGCGATGATGAGGAGCACCGTGGGGTTCGCGACGGGGTCGATGAAATGGAAGAAGCGGCCCTTCTGCGACATCGCGAGGTAGCCGAACGCGAGGACGATCCCCGGCACGGCCAGGGGGAGCATCGAGAGGAAGTCGAGCACGTGGCGCCCCGCCATCCGCGTGCGCACGACGACGTAGGCGATGGCGACGCCCAGGAACACGTCGATCACGGTCGAGCAGCTCGCGTACTTCAGGCTGTTGGCGATGGCCGGGACAGTGAGCTCGTGGCCCACGGCCGCCCGGTAGTTGCCGAGCGTGAGGCCCCGCGGCAGCAGGCTGGCGTACCAGTCCTTGGACGAGGCGATCAGGACGACGCCCAGGTGGGGGAGGACGGCGACAAAGGTGACCGCGCAGAAGGCGGCCGTGCAGAGCCAGGCCTTCGGCGCCGGCAGGGCCTTCGGCCCGCCGGACGAGGTCGCCTTGGCCATCATCGCGTGCCCCGAGCGCCCGAAGATCCCCTTGCCGACCCCGTAGATGAGGACGGAGCTCGCGAGCATGACGGCGACGATCGTGTAGGGGAGCGGGTTGCCGCCGATGTCCTTCAGGCCGTAGAAGACCTGGACGCTCATGACCCTCGAGTAGTCGAAGATGAGGGGCGTCCCGAGCTCCGTGAAGACCCAGATGAAGACGATGGTGCAGCCGGCGAAGAGCCCCGGATGGATGAGGGGCAGCGTGATCTTCCAGAACCGGCGCAGGCCGGTGCAGCCCAGGTTCTGCGCCGCCTCCTCCATCGCGGGGTCGACGTTCGCGAGCGCGGCGACGGCGTTCAGGTAGATGATGGGGTAGAGGGAGAGCGCCTCGACGACCGCTATTCCCCAGAACTGGTTCGCCGCGAACCAGTCGAACGTCCAGCCGTGGGGCCGAAGGCCGAGGTCGATGATCAGGGCGTTGGCGGCGCCGTACTGCCCGAAGATCTGCTTGATTCCGATGGCGCCGACGAAGGGGGGCAGGATCATCGGCACGAGGACCGCCGAGTTGAGGAATCCCTTCATCGGGAAGAGGAACCGGTCGGAGATGACGGCGAGCGGCAGCGCGATGAGGAGCGCCAGCGTCGTCCCCGCGCACGCCAGGAGGAACGAATTCCTGAGGTCGACGAGGTAGAGCGGGTCGGTGAGCAGCGTCCTCAGGTACGCGAAGGTGACCCTGCCGTCCGCGTCGATGAAACCACCCTTGAGGATCTGAAGGACGGGCCACAGGAAGAACACCGCGAAGAACGCGGCCGTGAAGAGGAAGACGATCCGGGCCGAGGTCCTGGACATGGCGCCTCTCCTCCCGGCTCAGCTGAACGGCCAGATCCTGAAGAACGACAGGAAGAACATGACCGCGACCGCGTAGCCGAGCGCCGGGATCTGGCGGGCCTTGCCGAGGCCGACGCGGAGCAGGACCGAGCAGATGAGGCCGATCCCGATGCCCTGCGCGATGCTGAAGGTGAGCGGGATCGTGAAGATCGTGAGGACGGCCGGGGCCGCCGTCTCGAAGTCCGACATGTCGATCTCGACCACCGACTGCATCATGAAGATCCCGACGACGACCAGCGCCGGCGCCGTCGCGCAGGCCGGGATGGCCAGGATGAGCGGGGTGAGGAAGAGCGCCGCCAGCATGAGGATCGCCACCCAGATAGCCGTGAGGCCGGTCCTGCCGCCGGCCTCGACGCCCGAGGCCGACTCGATGTAGCTCACGACGGTCGAGGTGCCGCAGAGGGACGAGAGGATGGTCGCGATCGAGTCCGCGAGGAGCGCGCGTCCGGCCTTGGGGAGCCGGCCGTGCTCGTCCAGGAGCCCGGCGCGCTTCGTCACGCCGATCAGGGTCCCGATGTTGTCGAACATGTCGACCAGGAGGAGCGTGAAGATGAGGGGCAGGGCCTTGGAGAACGCGGGCCAGCTCTTCAGGAACCCGAAGCTCAGCTTCCAGAAGACCGGCGCGGGCGAGTTGGGGTACGAGAACACCCCGTGGCTGAGGTCCGTCACCTTGCCGCCGGCCCCGTCCGAGGTGAAGAGCCCGGCGATCGTCACGGCCAGGATGCCGAGGACGATCGCGCCCGGCACCTTCCTGGCGACAAGCAGCGAGATGAGGATGATCCCGGCGAGCGTGAGCGCGACCGGGCCCGACGTGAAGTCGCCGTGCTCGACGAACGTGGCCTGGCTGGCGACGATGACCCCGCCGTTCTTGAGCCCGATGAAGGCGATGAAGAGCCCGACGCCGCAGGTGACCGCGATCTTCAGGCCGAGCGGGATGGAGGCGATGATCTTCTCGCGGACGCCCGATATGGAGAGCGACAGGAAGATCACGCCGTTCACGAACACCATGCCCAGCGCCTCCTGCCACGGCACGTGCCTCGCCAGGCAGATCGTGAACGTGAAGAAGGCGTTGATCCCCATGCCGGGTGCCATCGCGATCGGGTAGTTGGTGAAGAGCGCCATCAGCGTCGTGGCGATGGCCGCCGTGATCGCCGTCACCGTCACGAGCGCGGGCTTGTCCATGCCCGTGTTGGCGAGGATCGAGGGGTTGACCGCGAGGATGTACGCCATCGCGGCAAACGTCGTCAGCCCCGCCTGAAACTCCCGAAACGGCGTCGTGCCGCGGTTTTCGAGTTTGAAGAAGCGTGATACCATGCGTGGGCCGTCGCCCCGCAGTGTGTGGAGGATTCGCCGCGCCGCTGCAACGCCAGTTTTTGGCTTTAAAATTCCGCCGCGCGGCAGAGAGTCGGATCATGTCCACACCCGAATCCAGGATCGCCGAGCTCGGCCTCGTGCTCCCCCAGCCGCCGGCCGCCGCGGGCAGCTACGTGCCCACCGTGCGCACGGGAAACCTCCTCTACTGCGCCGGGACGCTGCCCATGGTCGACGGCAAGCTGACCCACGCGGGCCAGGTGGGCCGAGAGCAGACGGTGGAATCGGGCGCGAAGGCGGCCGAGAACTGCGCGCTCTCGACGCTCGCGAACGTCCGGGCGGCCCTGGGCTCGCTGGACAGGGTCGCGCGCATCGTCTTCGTCAGCGGGTTCGTCAACGCCGTTGACGGGTTCACGGACAGCCCCGCGGTCATCAACGGTGCGAGCGACCTGTTCCTGAAGATCTTTGGGGACGCGGGCCGCCACGCCAGGGCGGCCGTCGCTGTGAACGGCCTGCCCCGGGGGGCGACCGCCGAGATACAGGCGGTGATTGAGGTCAGGGACTGAAGGGCGGGGCAGCCGGGCCGCCCCGGCGCCTCAGCGCCAGAAGCCGGCGATGTAGACCCTGCGGCCGCCGCGGACCTCATAGCGGGCGCGGACCCAGGCGGCGCCGGGGTGGGGCGGGCGCGCATAGTGGCCGC
>CAZDZL010000051.1:0-24703 GCA_964509885.1 uncultured Opitutaceae bacterium
TTCAACGACGACCCCGAGACGGTCGGGATGGTCATGATCGGCGAGATCGGCGGCAACGCCGAGGTCGAGGCCGCGCGCTGGATCAAGGCGAACTGCAGGAAGCCGGTCGCCGGCTTCATCGCGGGCTCGACGGCCCCGGCCGGCCGGCGCATGGGCCACGCGGGCGCGATCGTCGGCGGCGAGGAGGACACGGCCGCCGCGAAGATCTCGGCCTTCAAGGAGTGCGGGATCGAGGTCGCCGTCACGCCGTCCGACATGGCGGACGCGCTGATCCGGGTCGCGAAGGCGCGCGGCGTCGCGCTCAGCTAGGCGCCGGGCCGGGGCGGGAGCCGGTGCTCCACCAGCTTCGCGTGCTTGTAGAAGGAGTTCTCGAATCGCAGGAGCGCGATCACGAGCCCGGGGCCGCCGTCCAGGAACCCGAGCTGGAGGACGTAGGCCTTGAAGAAGGCCCACTTCGCACGCAGGAGCGCCTTGACGTAGCCGGAGGACGCGCCGTTTCGCTCCTGCTTCGCCACGCCGAGGGTCGTGTAGCGGTTCATCTTCGCGATTGCCTCGGACAGCGTCTCATAGGGGATCTGCGAGATCGCGCTTTGCATCCTGCCCAGGCGCCCGTCGAGCGTCCATCCCTCGTGGACCTCGTCCGACGCGGTGTACGCCATGCGCCCCCGCCGGAAGAGCTGCGGCTGGCGGTAGTCGGGATACCAGCCGCCGTGGCGGATCGCGCGGCCGAGGAGGTAGTTCTGCCGGGGGACGAGGTAGGCGTCGGCCGACGCGGGGTCGGCCACGATGCGCAGGATCTCGTCGCGCGCCTCGGGCGTGCAGCGCTCGTCGCAGTCCAGGCTGAAGATCCACGGCTGGGTCGTGTGCTCGATGCCCGCCTGCCGCAGCTCCCCGAACTTGGTGAACTCGACCTCGATGAACCGGGCCCCGTGCCGGGCGGCCAGGTCGAGCGTCCCGTCCGTGCTGTGCGAGTCGATGACCACGATCTCGGCGGCCCAGGAGACGCTCTCCAGGGCCGGGCCGATCCTGTGCTCCTCGTTCCTCGAGAGGATGAAGACGGATACGGGAGGTTTGGGCGCCATGGAGGGAGTCGGGCGCAGGCTCAGACCTTTCCGGCCAGGGAGCGAGCGATTTGATACAGGTAGCCGCAGGAGCGCCACGCCCGCACGAGCGAGCGCCGGGCCGCCCCCGTGCGGAAGATCGCGTAGCAGGCGGCGCTCGCCAGGAGGAACCAAACGAGCTTGAGGACGCTCGCCGCCGCTCGGGAGGCCAGGAACGGCAGGACGGGGCGGTTCGACTCCCGCAGGACCCGGACGTTGCCGACGATGCGGGAGCGCGCCGAGTCGAAAGCGTGGCGAAGGGCATAGCGCAGCGTGAGCCTTCCCGCCGGGATCTGGTGAAGGACCTTCGCCCCGGGGACGAACCAGACCTCGAGGCCGGCGGCGCGGATCCTGCGGATCATGTCGCTGTCACCTCCCCCGAAGAGCTTGGAGCCCTGGCGGTCCAGGCTCGCGTCAAAGTTCCCGAGACGCGCGAACACCGAGCTCGGGAACGCAAAGTTGGCGCCCATCGGTGCCTGGCCCGGCGGAAGCGGGCCCGCGTCCGCGCGGAAGGAGAGCGGCCTGTGGGCCCCCTCCAGCCACGCGGGCAGGCCGTCCGGGAAGACCGGCACGACCTCTCCGCCCACGACCCCGATCCCGGGCGAGCCCGCGGACGAGAAGGGGGCGACCAGCTCGGCCAGCCAGTCCGGGGCGACGACGATGTCGTCGTCCACGAGGGCGACGATGTCGCCGCGCGCCTCCTCGATCGCCCGGTTGCGGCCGTGGTCGAGCCCCGGGCGGGTCTCCAGGATCCGGCGCGGCGACGGGTTGGACCCAGCGAAGGAGGCGACGACGGCCCCTGTGTCGTCGGTCGAGTTGTTGTCGACCACGAGGAGCTCCCAGGCGTCGGCGGGAAAGGCCTGGTTCACGAGCCCCGCCAGCGTCTCCCGCAGGTACCGCGAGCGGTTGTAGGTGATGACGGCGACGGTGACCCGCAATTTGTGCATCTGGTTGGGAGGGCGACGGGCTATGTATTCAAACTGATAACCAACGAGTTGCAGTAAACCAAGCCCCAAAACCAAAAAAACTCTGGACGGGCGGCCTGCGATTTTCATGATCGCCCACGCATCAGGAACGAATCGGCCCTCAAAAGCCGGTTCTGCCAACCGGGCCGGGAGCGGCCACGGTGGATCGGGCGAAAGCCCGGATGTGCGGGGCCCAAAAGGCCTCGAACCGAAACGCTCCCGAAAGCGATGACCGACCTGATGCCCAGGTCGGTCTTTTGCTTTCAGCCCTGCTGCGCGATTAAACACAAAAAAATCACGCACCATGACCCAGCAAGCCGAACACTCCGGTATCCGCATCGCCGCGGACAACCCCAACCACCACCTCTGGAACAACCACGGGACGTGGTTCCTGCACTACACCGTGCACCCGACCCCGTTCACCAAGGAGAGGATACGCCGCTCCCTCGGGACCAAGGACCTGGGCACCGCACGCGACCGCAGGGACGCGTTCTTCGCCCACGTCGTCGGCAAGCAGGCCGCGGCCTGAGGCCCCTCAGGCGGCGGCCACGGGCGGCGCGAACGCCAGCATGACCTCCGAGCCGACCTGGTCGGCGAGGAGGCGCCCCCTGGGCTCGAGCCGGACCCGGGGGCCGTCGCGGACGGCAAGGCCCTCGCCCTCGAGGCGGTCGATGAGCGCCTCCACCCGCCCCCACGGGGCGCCGGGGCTCCGGGAGCGCAGGACAGCGAGGTCCACGCCCTCGTTCATGCGCAGGCCGAAGACGAGGGCGTCCTCCGCGAGGAGGGACGGCGTGAGCGCGGAGCGCTCCTCGGTGGCGCGCTCGCCGCGCGCCACGCGCGCGGTCCACTCCGGCAGGCTCGCGATGTTGGAGCCCCTCCACCCCGCAAGCTGGGACGCGGCCGAGGGCCCGAGGCCGGCCCACTCGCCCATGCGCCACGTGGCGATGTTGTGGGCGCAGGCGTGCCCGGGCCGCGCGAAGTTGGAGACCTCGTACTGGGCGTAGCCCGCCTCCCCGAGCCGCTCCCAGGTGCGCTCGTACATCCGCGCCTCGTTCTCCGGGTCGAGGCGCACCCGCCCCTGGGACAGCTTCACCCAGAGGGCGGTGTCCTCCTCGAAGGTGAGGCAGTAGGTCGAGATGTGGTCCGGCTGGAGCGCGACGGCCTCGTCGATGTCGGCGTCCCATTCGCCCGCCGTCTGGCCCGGCAGGGCGAACATGAGGTCCACGTTCACGCTGGCGAAGCCGGCCGCCCGGATCCGCTCGTAGGCCCGGTAGACCTGCTCGCGGGAATGCGCCCGGCCGAGGGCGTCCAGGAGCTCCGGCCTGAAGCTCTGGACGCCGAGGGAGACCCGGGTCACCCCGGCGTCCCTGAGGACCGTGAGGCGCTCCGCGGTGACCGAGGCCGGGGCGAGCTCGACCGTCCACTCCCGGGGCGACGACCCGCCGGGGAGCGAGCGAACGAGCGCGGCGACGCGGCCGAGGTCGGCCGGCGAGAGGAGCCCCGGGGTCCCCCCGCCCCAGAAGACCGTGGACAGCGGCCGGTCCCAGTCCACGAGGCCCGCCTCCGCCGACAGGGTTTTTATGAAACCGCCGATGGATTCCGCGGTCGGAGGGACCTGGTAGAACGCGCAGAAGTCGCAGGTGGAGGCGCAGAACGGCACGTGGACGTAGAGGCCGAGGGGCCCGACGTCCTCAGCTTTGGCTTGCTCCTCTGTGGCGACACCCGTCATTAATATCATCGAAATGGACCTCAAACGAATTTCCTTCGCGAGACAATTCCTGCCGGCCTGCTTGGCGGCCGTGGCCGGCCTTCTGCTCGGCGGCTGCGCCACGATGGGCCTGACGAACCTCACCCCCTCGTCCCTGCCCGAGAACCCCTCCGGGATCTACACCTTCAGCCTGCGCGTCACCCCGAAGTCGGCCACGGTCGTGCCGGACACCATCGTTCCCCACGTGGTCCTCGGGGCGGAGAGCCACGACATGGTCAAGAACGACACGGTCCCGGGCATCTACGAGTACGACTACAAGCTGCCGCCGGGCCAGACCAGCATCAGCTACTACTTCCTCGTCAGCTACTCGACCGAGGGCAACGGCATGCTGGCCAGCCGCCAGGCCTACACCGAGCTGTCGCGCGCGGCGATTGTCAGCCACTACGTCGTCTCGCTCGAGGTCAACCGCGGGCCCGTCGGCGCCCGGATCGGCGTCCTCGGCCGCGGCTTCTCGCCCCAGGACCTGATCGGCTTCGACGGCACGGCCGTCCGCACGGTCTACGAGTCCCCGACGTCGCTCGGCTTCTTCGTCCCGGCGCTCGCCCCAGGCAAGACCTACCGGGTCACGCTGTCCGGCTCGGGCGGCAATTCCGACATCGGGACGTTCCGGATCGACTCGAGCGACGTGACCGCCGAGCCGGCCTCGCTCGCGCTCGCGCCCGGCCAGAAGCAGGCGCTCACCTTCACGATCACCCACCCCGCCCCCGCGGGCGGCCTCCTCCTCGACATCACGACCGACGTGCCCTCGAGCGTCATCATGCCCGAGGTGATCGTCCCCGAGGGCCAGACCTCCGTCACCGTGACGGTCGAGGGCGGCAAGCCCGGGACGGGCAGCCTGTTCCTCAAGGGCTACGGCAGCGGCGAGGTGTCCGTGCCGGTCACGGTGGCGGCCGGCCGCTAGGACCCGCCCCCCCCGGGGAGGCGGTTCCGCACCAAAGATTGTTTGAAATGCCGCCCCCTCGGGGCAACCGTGGGACCCGTGGAAAACAAGGAATCGAAGCTTTCGTTTGAAACGGCCCTCTCGAAGCTCGAGGCGATCGTCGAGTCGATGGAGACGGGGGAGGTCCCCCTGGCCGACCTCCTCGCCAAGTTCGAGGAGGGCAACAAGCTCCTGAGGCACTGCGAGGGCCGCCTCAAGGAGGCGGAGCTCAAGATCGAGCAGCTCAAGAAGGAGCGCGGCGCGGTCGCCTTCGCTAAGTTCGAGACGGAGCGCGAGGGATGAGCGAGGCCCAACCCCGACTGCTGGACGCGATCACCGGGCCGGCCGACGTCAAGGCCCTGGACCCCGCCGACCTGCCGCGCCTCGCCCAGGAGATCCGCGGCGAGATCATAGCCGTCACGGCCTCCCAGGGCGGCCATGTCGGCCCCAACCTCGGCGTGGTCGAGCTGACGATCGCGCTGCACCGCGTCTTCGACACGCCGACCGACTCGTTCGTCTTCGACGTCGCCCACCAGGGCTACGTGCACAAGCTCCTGACGGGCCGCGGGGGCGACTTCTTCCGCAGGCTGCGCCACTCCGACGGCGCCAGCGGCTTCCTCTACCGCGCCGAGAGCGGCCACGACTCCTTCGGGGCCGGGCACGCCGGCACGGCGCTCAGCGCCGCGCTCGGGATGGCCACCGCCCGAGACCTGCGCGGGACGAAGGAGCACGTGGTCGCCGTGTGCGGCGACGCCGCCTTCACCTGCGGCATCACGCTCGAGGCCCTGAACAACGTCGTCACCTCCACCAAGCGCCTCGTCGTCGTCCTGAACGACAACCAGTGGTCGATCGCCCGCAACGTCGGGGCCATCGCGAAGTACCTGAACCGCCTGAGCACGAGCGCGACCTACAACCGGATCCACCACGACCTGGAGAAGTTCTTCATCGGGCTGCCCCACGGCCACGAGATGAACCAGCTTTGGGTGAAGTGGAAGCGCGAGACCAAGGACTTCTTCGTCAACTCGAGCCTCTTTGAGAAGTTCGGGCTGCGCTACATCGGCCCGATCGACGGCCACAACCTGGAGGAGCTCCAGAAGAACCTCGAGTTCGCCAAGCAGTGCGACGTGCCGGTCCTGATCCACGTGATGACGACCAAGGGCAAGGGCCTCGAGGCGGCCCTCAACTCGCCCGAGAAGTTCCACGGCGTGGGCGGCTTCGACCCCGTGACGGGCGACCCGCTGAAGCCGACGCCGGGCACGCCGGCGGCCTACCAGGACGTCTTCGGGCAGGCGATGGTGCGCTTCGCCAAGGCCGACCCGCGGATAGTCGGCATCACGGGCGCCATGCCGAGCGGCACGGGGCTCTCCAGGCTCGCGGCGGAGCTGCCCCGCCAGTTCTTCGACGTCGGCATCGCCGAGGAGCACGCGGTCCTCTTCGCCGCCGGCATGGCGACCCGGGGCATGCGCCCCGTGTGCGCGATCTACTCGACCTTCCTGCAGCGAGCCTACGACCAGATCGTCCACGACGTCGCGCTCCAGAACCTGCCCGTGACGTTCTGCATGGACCGCGCGGGCCTCTCGCCGAACGACGGGCCGACCCACCACGGGCTCTTTGACATAGCCTACCTGCGCTGCGTCCCGAACGTCACCCTCATGCAGCCCAAGGACGAGGACGAGCTGGTCGACATGCTCCACACGGGCCTCGAGCTCGGCACTCCCGCGTTCATCCGCTACCCGCGGGGCCCGGGCACCGGCGCCACCCTGAAGGACAAGCCCGCGCGCCTGGAGATCGGCCACGCGGAGGTCCTTCGCGAGGGCTCGCAGATCGTGCTCTGGGCGCTCGGGCCCATGGTCGCGGACGCGCTGGCGATCTCGGACCGCCTGCAGGCCGAGGAGGGCATCTCCGTCGGCGTCGTGAACGCCCGCTTCATCCGCCCGCTGGACCGCACGCTGCTCCTCAGCCAGGCGGCGGTCGTGCCGCTCCTCGTCACGCTCGAGGACCACGTGCTCGCCGGGGGCTTCGGCAGCTCGGTGCTCGAGGCCCTCCAGGAGGCCGACTGCCCGGCCGCCGTCGAGCGGATCGGCTGGCCGGACCGTTTCGTCGAGCACGGATCGAGCGTCGCGTCCCTGCGCGCCGCCCACGGTCTCTCCCCGGACGACATGCACCGGCGCGTCCTCGACCGCTGGCGGCGCCTGAGCGCCGAGCGGGTCGAGGCCGACGTCTAACCCCCGGCCCGCGGGGCCAGGGCCCTCACGAAGGCCTCCCGCGCCTCGATGTGGGGGGTGTGCCCCGAGCCGGCGATGACCTCGAATCGGGCCGACGGAAAGTGCCCGAGGATGGCGGCGTGGTCGGCCGGCTTCACGTACGCCGACTCCCCGCCGAGGATGAAGAGCGCGGGGCCGAGGTAGCGGTCGCCGGGGGAGAGAGGGTTCCTCTCGAGCTCCGGGAGAGCCGCCGTGATCGCCGGAAGGTCGATCATCCACCTCCACCCCGTGGGGGTGCGCTCGAGGTTGGTCGTCAGGAACTTGCGGTCCGCCCATCCCGGGACTTTGGGCTCGAACCGGGCCTCGGCCTCCGCCCGCGAGCTCAGCCTCGCCAGGTCCAGCTCGTTCATGGCCGCGAACTCCTGGCGGCGGGCGGGCCAGCTGTAGTCCTTGGGCGCGATGTCGACCACGACGAGGCGCGCCACCCGTTCCGGGTGCCGGCACGCCACCAGCATCGCCACCTTGCCTCCCAGGCTGTGGCCGACGAGCTCGACCCGGCCCAGGCGGTTCGTGTCCAGCCACGCCAGGACGTCCGCCACCAGGGCCGGGTAGCCCATGGCGTTTGCGTGGGGCGACTGGCCGTGGTTGCGCAGGTCGAGGGCATACACCCGCCTGGATGCCGAGAGCTCTCGGCCCGCCGTCTGCCAGTTGCGGGATGAGCCCAGCATCCCGTGCAGCAGCACGATCGGCGGCTCGCCGGAGCCGCCGAGGTCCCTGTGGAAGAGGGGGACCGCGGGCGTGTCGGGGGGTGTCGGCATGGGGGGACACCATCCTGACCGCGGGCGCCCTCGCTCCAACATTGAATTATGCACATCTCCCCGCTCGAATGCCCCCGATGGCCGAGCCCCAGAAACCCACCCCGATGATGCAGCAGTACTTCGAGGTGAGGCGGACCCTGCCGAAGGACACGCTCCTCCTCTTCCGCCTGGGCGACTTCTACGAGCTGTTCTTCGACGACGCGGTCGTGGCGTCGAGGATCCTCGGCCTCACGCTGACGAAGCGCCAGGACCACCCGATGGCGGGACTCCCCCACCACGCCGCCGACACCTACGTCGGCAAGCTCCTGGCGGCCGGCCGCAAGGTCGCGATCTGCGACCAGGACGAGCCGGCCCAGGCCGGCAAGCTGGTCCGGCGCAGGCTCACCCGGATCCTGAGCCCCGGAACGACGCTGGCCGCCAACCAGCTCGAGGCGGCCCGCAACCGCTACCTCTGCGCCCTCAGCCTGGACCGAAAGGGCCTGCACGCCGCCTGGATCGAGCTCTCCACGGGGGAGTTCCGGGTGGCGACGGCGCCGCGGATCGAGGACCTGCTCCCCGCCCTGGCCTCGCTGGACCCGGCCGAGCTCCTCCTGGCCGAGGGCGAGCTCGCGCGCTGGGGCGGCGCCCCCCACGACCAGGCCCCGACCCGCGCCCTCCACGCCTTCGCCGCGGGGCGGACGCTGACGGAGCTCCCGGCGTACCGCTTCGAGGTCGCGGCGGGCGCGCGCGCGGTGGCCGAGGCGATCGGCGTCCTGAACCTCCAGGGGTTCGGCCTCGAGGGCGACCATCCGGCGCTCGGGCCCGCCGGCGCCCTGGTCGGCTACGCGACCGACAACCTGTGCGCCCGCCCGGAGAACCTCCGGGGCCTGCAGGAGTACCGAAGCGCCCGCACCCTCCTGCTCGACCCGTCGACCCTGCGCAACCTGGAGATCTTCGCCTCCGTGCGCGGCGGGCGCGACGGCTCGCTCCTGGCCGCGATGGACCGGACGCGCACGGCCGCGGGGGCCCGCCTCCTCGAGCGCTGGCTCGCGGCCCCGGGCCTCGACCTGCCCGAGATCCGCAGGCGCCACGCCCTGGTCGGCGAGCTGATGGCGCAGCCCGCCAGGCTCGCGGACCTCGCGGCGTCCCTGGGCGGCGTCCGGGACATCCCGCGCATCCTCGGCCGCCTCCAGAACCGCCTGCGCAACCCGCGCGAGCTCTGCGGGGTCCGCGACACCCTCTCGGGCCTGCCGGCGATCCGCGCGGCGCTCGGCGCCCTGGGGCCCGCGGCCGCCGGCGTGCGCGATCGCCTCGAGGAGCTCCCCGGGCTGCGCGACCTCCTGAGGGCCGCGCTCGCCGACGAGCCGCCGGCGGACGTCTCCGAGGGCAACTTCGTGCGCGAGGGCCACGACCTTGAGCTCGACCGCATGCGCGCCCTCATGAGCGGCAACAAGGCCTGGCTCGCCGACCTTGAGCGGGGCGAGCAGGAGCGCACGGGCATACGCAGCCTGAAGGTCCGCTTCACGAACAACTTTGGGTACTACATCGAGGTCACGAAGGCCAACCTGCACCTGGTCCCGTCGGACTACGTCCGGCGCCAGACGACGGTCGGGGGCGAGCGCTACGTGACCGAGGCCCTGCGGATGAAGGAGCGGGAGATCCTCCACGCCGAGGACAACGCGCTCCTGCGCGAGAAGGAGATCCTCGAGGGGCTGATCGCCGCGGTGCTCGCCGAGTCCGGCCCGCTGTCCCGCACGGCCGACGCGCTGGCGGAGGTCGACGTCCTCGGCGGCTGGGCCGCGCTGGCGCGGGACTGGGGCTACTGCCGCCCCGAGATCGACGAGGGGGACGGCCTCGAGGTCGCGGACGGGCGCCACCCCGTGGTCGAGCAGGGATTCCGGCCGGCCGAGGGCGGCTTCGGTGCCGCCCAGGCCTTCGTGCCGAACGACACGTCCCTCGCCTGCGACGACGCCCAGATCGCCCTCATCACCGGCCCGAACATGGCCGGCAAGTCGACCTACATCCGGCAGGTCGCGCTCCTGGTCCTCATGGCGCAGGTGGGCTCCTGGGTCCCCGCCCGCTCCTGCCGCTTCGGCCTCGTCGACCGGATCTTCTCCCGGGTGGGCGCCAGCGACGACCTCGCCCGGGGCAACTCGACCTTCATGGTCGAGATGAACGAGACGGCGAACATCCTCAACAACGCGACCGACCGCTCGCTCATCATCCTGGACGAGATAGGCCGCGGGACGTCGACCTACGACGGCCTCAGCATCGCCTGGGCCGTCGTCGAGCACCTGCACCGGGACCCCGCGCGGGGGCCGAGGACGCTCTTCGCGACGCACTACCAGGAACTGACCCAGCTGGACAGGCACCTGCCGCGCCTGCGCAACCTTTCGGTCGCCGTGAAGGAGTGGAACGACGACATCGTGTTCGTGCGGCGGGTGGTGGCCGGGGCCGCGGACCGCAGCTACGGGATACAGGTGGCCCGCCTGGCCGGCCTGCCGCCGGGGGTCATCGACCGGGCCAAGGCGATCCTCGCCCGCCTGGAGGGGGACGACACGAGCGTCACCCTCCCCTCGCCCCAGGCCCGGCCGAAGAGGAAGATCACGGTCGCGCCCGACGACGCGGGGCAGCTGGACCTGCTGTAGGGGGCCCTCCGGGTCAGGCCTTTTCCCAATCCCTGCGGCCTCCCGCCACCACGCGAAAGAGCGGGTGGGGCTCCGGCACCGCGACGCCCCGCCAGCGCCTGGCCACGGCCGGGGAGCGGGCGCGCAGCTTCGCCCTCAGGTGCCCCCACTCGAAGAGCAGCTGGCCCCGGGTCTCCGCGATCCTCCCCCGGGCCGGCTTCGCCAGGATCTTCGAGGCGTTGAAATGGTAGCCGCGGGCGTCGGCCTCGGCCGCCAGCCCGGCAAGGAACGCGGCGATGGCGGCCAGCGGGTCGCGCTCCGCCTGGAAGCGGATGAGCTGCGGGTGGCTGCGGTAGCCCCGGGTCGTCCCCGTCAGGACCTTCTGGGCGAGGAGGGCCTCCCTCCACGCCGCGACGAGTCCCGCGGCGTCAAGGTAGCGGGGATGCAGGGTCCAGAGTCGCAAGGGGGGTGCGGGGGCGCCGGGGAATGCGGCAGGCTAGGCGCGCTTTCGCTTCTTGGGCTTGGGCACGATGCCGATCCGCGGGTCGCGGCCCGAGGCCAGCTCGACGAGGCGCTCGGCCACGCGCTCGAAGGCGTCGGCCGACTCGGGCAGGTAAAGCCACTTGGGAAGGATCGGGTGCGGCGAGAGCACGGGAAACTCAGCCTGGAGCGACGCGTGGTGCGCCCTCTCGGTGGCAATGAGGACGCCGCGCCAGGGCTCCTCTTTCGCCGCGAAGCAGAGCACCATCCTTCCGTCGAGGTAGACCACCTTCGTCCCGAACATGGAGGCCAGCACGAACGAGGCGTCGTCCTCCAGGGGCTCCCAGATCCAGGCGTGCGGGTGGATCCGCCTGACAATGCCCAGCTTGTCCCCGCGCTCGGGAGGGCGGCGCAGGGCGCCGGGCGCCGTTCTATCTCGAGAGGATTTCATTCCACTCGCGGAGGGTGCAGGGCCTTCACGAGGCCGCACAGAACAAAAGGGTCGCCCGCGACGATTTCCTCCGCCGGGTCGGCGCACGGCCTCGCCATCAGGAGGGTCCCGCGGGCGTGGAACTCATCGAGCCTCGCCCGGTGGGCGGGAAAGTGCAGCCGCGCGAGGGGTAGATGCTCCGCGTTTGTCTCGTAGGACATCACGCACGTCATGCTCGGGTCTCGTGCCAGGGGCTCCTCCGCGTTGCGGCGCGCCCGCGGGCTAGCCGTCCTGGCTCGACAGGACGGCCTCGCAGAAAGACGCGGCCACGGCCTCGCTCGAGAAGCGGTAGAAATATGCCTTCACGGCGTCGGGCAGGACCACGCGGCCCTCGCCGGCGCGGACGTCCCCGACGGGGTTCAGCGTGACGATGGCGACGTCGTAGGCGGCGGCATGCCCCACGTAGGAGAGCGAGACGCTCACAATGGTGGCCTTGCGGATGTACAGGAGGACAGGCGGGGTCCGCTCGAGCGGCTCATCGGGGTAGTTGTCACCCGCCGTGATCTTGACGAAGGAGCCCTTTGACTCGACGGTCGGCGCCTTTGCAGCGGACAGGGTTCCCCCGGTCGCGAGGCAGGCTGCCAGAAGTATGGCGGCTTTGGTTTTCATGGTGGATCTCCTCATGTCTCCTCCCGTTGGCCCTGGACGACAACACAACAAACGGGGCGCCGGCTCCGGCGCCCACTGCGGGCAGTCCGCCCGGGGTCACGGCACGCCCTCCCCCCTGATCTCGAGGTCGACGACATCCACCGCTTCCCCGGGCCGCGCGTCCCCGCCCGGGGACCTCATGCGGTAAGGCATTCCCGGTCTTGATTTTGCGCGAATGGCCCGCAGGCAGAGCTCGAGGTATCGGGCGCGGCCCCTCGCCTGCGGCTCCCGGCCGGGACCCATGAGGGCCCGCAGGAAAGCCTCGAGGTCGGATTCCGGCACCGTCCGGAACATGTCGGCCATGGGCCGCGTGACGGGAACATGGATGACGCCGCGCTCCTGCACGCAGGTCTGGATCCCAAGCCTGTCCATCCGCGCCAGCTCCGACGCCAGGAGGGAGCGCCACATCGCGCCGTCCGTCGCGCCGCGGGCGCACGCGGCCGCGAGGGTCACCCAGACAACCGCCGCGCGCGCGCGCCCTTTCATGCTGCGGGCGGGCGCCGCACCTCGTAGCGAAGCCCCACCATGCCGCTCGCGTAGGCCTTGACCTCCGCCAGGTGGAGCGCGGCGTCCCTGTCGAGTCCCGCGAAGAACGGGATCCCATCGCCAATCAATATTGGAACGACCGAATAGCGGACCTCGTCGGCTATCCCGAGGCGCAGGCATTCGGCGCAGACCCCGCCGCCTCCGACGACCCAGATGGATCGGAACCTGGGCCGCAGGCGCCCGTTCACGAACTGCGCGAGGTCGCCCGCATGGAACTCGACGCTGTCCCGGGTCCGCGGGAGCTGGCGACTCGTGAGGACGAAGGCGGGCTTGTCGCCATAAGACCAACCCAGCCCCTGGGCCTCAAAACAAAGCGCGGTCTCGTAGGTGCGCGATCCCATGACGTAGCAGTCGATCGTCCTGAGGAACGCCTCCACGGCCCCCGCGTCCGGGGTTTCCCCGCCCGCGAATTCGTCCGAGGTCTCAAGCCAGTCGACGCTCCCGTCCCTGCGGGCGATGAAGCCGTCGAGGCTGGCCACCATGTGGAGGGTAACGCGTGAATCAGCGCTTGTCATGGTCTCCCCTCGGCCCGTCCCCGTAGGCCCGTGCGGACTCCGCCCTCACGCGCTCCCCCATGTCGGCGTAGGCCGCCTCGACAAGCGCCACGAGGGCCGCGTCATCGACGTCACGGCCGGGTCCGAGCTTCACGTGGCGCATGACCCTGCCGGTGCCCTCAAGCAGGCGCTGCGGGTCCGCAATCTCGGCGCCGAAGAAGAAGCCAACATTAACATGGGCCTTGAAGGCGTTGACATAGGCGAACGCCGCGTCGCCCACGCATGCGGTCGGATGCCCGTCGTGCAGCAGCACCCGCACGTCGTCCCCGCAGCCGCGCATGACCTCAAACCAGCGCCTCGCGATCGCCCCCAAGGCACCGGGATGCCGGCGCATCCAGGCCTCGACGGCTGGATCTCGGCGGGCGGCGCTTAAAAACCGGAAGAGTGGGCTCATGCCTGCTTCGCGGCAAAGCCGACCACGGGGACGGGGCCGGCGCAAGGCATACTCTGGGCTTGCTCCCGCAAACGAGGCCCACGCGGGGCGGCTATCCCCCGTGGCGGAGCTGAAAGACGACCCAGGCGGACACGGCGTAGGCGCAGACCGCCGCCTCCACCGCGGCCGCGATGAACAATGCGATCCGCGGGGAGCGGTGAGGCGAGATCGCGGCGCACACGAAAAAGGCGAGCGCAAGGAGGGGCGAGACGATGACCCCAAGGACGGAGACTTCGGCCCATGTCGCCAGGCGCGGGCTCGACCCTCCCCCGCCGGCCGCGAGGACGACTGCAGCAGCGACACCGGTGGCGGCCAAAGCGAGGGCCACCACCGCGAGCACCTTCCAAAACAAACGGTAGGGCCTGAGGAGGAGGAGCGCCGCGCCGGTCGGCGCGAGGGAGGACACCCCGAATACCGCGACGAAGAGGATCGAGTCTCCAAAGGCATACATCCCTCCCCCCGCCTGGCCCCGGCCTGCGGGCCCGCCCGTGATCACCATGTGGACGGCCACCGCGGCAAAGGCCAGAAGGAGGCACACGACGTATCCCCCGGCGACCCATGCGGCCTTTTGGTACGGTTTCACGGCGGGAGGGCCCGGGGTCGGCAGGCGTCAGGCCGGTTCCGGCGACGGATTCCGCGCGCCCATCCCTGTCACGAGGCAACCGTGACCATCCAGGCAATGCCGTAGCGATCCGTCAGCATCCCGAAGCAGGGCGACCAGAAGGTCTTCTCAAGCGCCATCGAAACGGTTCCCCCGTCGGAAAGAGCCGAGAAGGCCCGCCGGGCGTCAGCCTCGGTGGGGAACGTGAGCGAGAGCGTGAACCCGGAATAGGCCTGGCCCACCTCGCATCCGTCCGAGCCCATCAGCACGCTCTCGCCGATCCTGAAGCTCGTATGCATCACCTTGCCCTCGAATCCCGGGGGAAGCCTGCCCGGCGGCTGGGGCGGGCCCTCATTGTAGCGCATGACGAACTCCACCACGGCACCGACTGAGCTCTTGTAGAATTCGAGGGCCTCCTCACAGCGGCCGCCGAAGAAGATGTAGGGCTGAACGAGTGTTTGTTTCATGGGGAATGTCGGCCGGACGCCAGAATCAAGCCGCGCCGCACGGTCGAGTCGACCAGAATGAAAGGGTTTGGCGCACCCTCCCCTCGTGTCACCATGTCCGGTCCGCCATCATCTTTCGGCGGGCCAACTCCCGTTCGCTCGGCCCGGCACCCGCGAACGAGCCGGGCCTGACGTCGCCGCTTGGCGCGTAGGTGCTCATCACGACGCCGGAGGCCGACACCTGGGACCGAACCAGCCGAAGCGACGAGGGTTTCGCGTCGTCGCCGAAGAGGCGCTTGCCCCGCCCGAGCACCAGGGGGAAGGTCCACACGTTGAACTCGTCGATCAAGGACGAGGCCTGGAGCGTCCGGATCAGGTTGCCGCTGCCGATCATCTGCAGGTCGGGACCCGGCCTCGCCTTCAGCTCGAGGACCGCCGAAACGACATCGCCGTGGAGCAGGGCCGAGTTGTTCCAGTGGAGCTTTGTCAACGTGAGGGAAGCGACATGCTTTTTCGCGGCGTTGAGCGTCTTCGCAATCGGATCGTCCGCCGGCTGGTAGGGCCAGTACGCCTCGAATATCTGGTAGGTCCTCCGCCCGAGCACCAGCTCGCGATCCTTGCCGTCAAATCCCGCCGCTGAGATGTCCATGCCCTCGTCCCCGTAGGCGAACATCCAGCCCCCGTGGGCAAAGCCGCCCGTGGGGTCCTCCTCCGGTCCGCCGGGTGCCTGCATGATGCCGTCAAGCGACGCGAACGTGGATGCGATGAGCCTTCTCACGGGGGACGGGGGACTATTCATGCGCGCTCCGTCGGGCGGATCCGTGCCAAGGATGGGTCAGCCCTCATCGCAACGGCTCCCCTTCCCTGCGCGATAATTTCCGACGACAAGAAGTGAAACGGCCACCGCAAGGACCGAGGGTTCGATGCCCCAGAACTTGGGAGCCTCAAAAGCCGCTTGGAACTGATGTCCGGCCGCATGCGATGCCCGAGGTCCCAGGCTCGGCGCAGGGTCAGGCGATGCCGGGTTCATGTCCGGGTCAGCACGACGTGGGTCGCCCGTTGCGAGGGGACATGCTGGGTGCACGTGTATCCCAACTCTGCCATGTTGATGCCGTCGAACAACCGCTCGCCCGCGCCGAGCAAGACCGGTGCAATGGCGAGATGAAGTTCATCGATCAACCGCTCCCGGAGGTATTGCCTGATCGTCGCTGCTCCGCCCCCGATCCGGACATCCTTCCCGTTGGCGGCATCGCGAGCCCGTTCAAGCGCGACACGAATCCCTCCGGTGATGAAATGAAAGGTCGTGCCCCCCTCCATCACGAGGGGCGCACGTGGATGGTGGGTGAGCACGAAAACCTGCGTATGGTAGACCGGGTTCTCCCCCCACCATCCCCGCCAGCTCTCGTCGGGCCAAAGACCGCGCACCGGCCCAAACATGTTTCTGCCCATGATCCAGGATCCAACGTTGCGGAAGCCACGCGCGGCAAAGTCATCGTCAATCCCGGTCTCTCCGTCCTTGCTGCCGAACAGGTGGGCCTGAAACGTGCGGGTGGCAAACGCCCACCCGTGGAGGGCCTTTCCGCCCACTCCAAGCGGGTTCTCCAGGCTCTGATCGGCGCCCGCGCCGAAGCCGTCGATCGAGATCGTGTAGCTTTCCACGCGGAGTTTGGCCATTGGGTTGCTTCTTTTGCCGCAGGTTTCGGGAAAGCGCGCGCTGAGCCGCCTACCCTTGGTATGACTCGCATTGACGATTGTGCAACCCGTTACCCGCACAGGGTTTGCCTGAGGCGAGGGTCGGAACCAATGAATGGTTATGCACGTGATTTCCGCGATCCGGTCGCATAGAGGGCGTTTGGCGGAAATATCTTTTTCAACTCCGCCTGTACCTCCCGCCAAATCCTCCATTCGAGTAAAATACGCCCCAGCACCGAATCCCCCTTGAGTTGCTCAGCATGGCGACGCCTGGACTCGCCCATGAGTCGCGCCTCAACAACCGAATATGCCTTCGACTGCGGGGAGCGCGGTCCGGCCGCGACAATCGTGGCGACTCTCTTCATGGGATGCTGAGGTGCCTGGCGTTGAATTGACCCGAGCTAAGGATTTCGAGTCGGTTGCCCCGCGCCAGCCGCGCCGGACGAAAACGTCGAATCCTTCGGTTGGTCCGCGAATTTAAGTGCATCAATGACGGAAGAAGTCGTTACCACGGTCGCGAACTCGCCGTGCAGCGCTGCTAGGGCGTGGAAATGCACCTCCTCTGGCTTTAGTCGCGTTCCCAGATGCGAGACCCATTCGAACGCCGCGGTCGCGTCCGAGACAACGTATGTGTCGAATCCGAGGTTTCCGGCCATTCGAGCCGTCGTCGATATGCAATGAGGTGTTGTCAATCCAACCAGAACAACCCGAGTGGCGCCGAGCCTTCGCAGCTTCGCTTCGAGTTCGGTTCCAATAAAGGCGCTGTTCACGTCCTTCTCGATGATCGCCTCTGCGGTTCTTGGAGCAATCCAATCCTGAAAGCCGTTTCCTTCACCACCCGGGTGCAATGGAGAGGCTGGATTCCTGGAATTGTGCTTCACATGAAAAACCGGCCAACCGCTATCTCGCCATGCCGAGAGCAAGACCGCGATTTGGCCCTCTGCTCCAGGATTATTTCTGGCTCCCCAATAACTATGAGTGAATCCGCGCTGAACGTCCACGAGTACCAAAGCGGAATTGGCGTAAGACATGAGTTGCCGAATGTTGAAAAATGTCGTCCTAGAGAAGGCGCTGCTCGTGCCCGCGGAAAATGGAGCCTGAGGCAAACGCCGGATCCGACAACGGGTTAGACTGGGCCTTCACTTCATTCGAACAATTTTCTTAGCCATCTCGACGGCGGGCAGGCTCAGGCCACCCTTCAATTCAATATCGTAGCGTCTAACTACGGCGTAATTGAAAGATGCGTAAAGTGGTTCACCCGCCAAAGTCGCGACAATTTCAACCGCGTCGAAGCCAGCCTCGGCAATCGCGCTCTCACATGCGACCATAATGCTGTGACCAATACCCTGCCTGGCAAAGGATGGGTGAACGAAAAAAGCGCGAATTCGCGCCGCGTCCTTGCGCGGGTCCAGCAGTGCATCCTCCGAATCCCTCGCGCTGTCGCCGCCAAAGCGAGAGGAGCGCTTGCTCCAGCCACCACATCCAACAATTACGCCGTCCCTTTCCGCGAGAAAATAGGTCCCATCACGGATGAGCTGCCTGTCCACTCCAAAAACAGGTCCCAGCGCGGCAGCAATCTGCTCCGCCGAGTAATACGGAGCCTGTAACTCGCGAACAGAAACCGTGACAACGTCCTCGAGAGCCGAGGCATCAGACTCAACGGCCAAACGAAGAGGCCACCTATGCGTCCCCAATAGTCGCGATCCTAAATTGGCTTCGAGCATCGTACTTCCAAACGTCCTAATGATCCGCGACGACGGATGGCGTGTCTCCTTCCCCAGCAGGGGGCGTGACAGACGGAGACCATCGATCCGGTAGTCGGTTAGGCGGGCTTGAGCTCGGCCTCATACAAATTGGTCTCCAATTCCTGACCTGGAACCTTCATCGAACGCACGTGACGAAACCCCAAGCGCTCCAGCAGTCGGATCGACCGAGCATTTTTCGGGGCTACGACTCCATAGACACAACGTAGCTTCAGTTTGCAACGAGCATAATCGAGAGTTGCACTCGCTGCCTCCGTCGCAAAGCCCCTTGACCAAAACCGTTGCAAGAACGCAAATCCGAGATCCGGACAATCAAGTGTGTCACGCTTGACTAAGCCGCAGATCCCGATCGGACATGATGCTTCCTTCAACTCCACCAGGTAGAGTCCAAACCCATGGCATGCGTAGCTCGCCACATATTTCTCCTCGACATAATTAATCGCATCGACAGCCGCTCGAACCCCACGGTCGCCGATATTGTCAATATACGATGGCTCATTCAGAAGCTCGAGTATGAAGCTAGCGTCCTCAGAGGAAGCTTGCCGTAAGAAGAGCCTGGGCGTGTCAAAAACAGGGCGCATTTTGTCATCTAACGTTGAGATGATCCGCGCTGACGATGGCGCGGCTCGCGCCTCGCACGAGGCGTGCCTGAGGCGAACGTCGGATCCCATGATTGGTTAGACATTCGTGGTTCCATCCCAGGGGGGTGTTACGCTGTTTTGGGTGAACGCCATCCTAATTCCAATTTTCGGTTAGAGGAAGCGCAGTCGCGGAGGTACAGGTTTATCAAATTTTGGTATGGGATCCCCGTCTCCGCCGATAGCGCTTTGAAGTACAAAATGACCTCCTCCTCGAGTCGAATTGTTACCTGCCTCTTTAGGCGCTTCACGTACGGGTTTGCCCTCGCATTGCTGAAATCATAGATCCTTCTCATATTCATCCTTTCACGTATGGTTTCATCTCCTTCTTACCCGCGCGTCTTGCAGAGATTATGCGGATAACGTTATTGTTGCTGCGAAAGCAGTGGACGACAACGAGCACTCGGCTAAGCGCGCTCATTCCCATGATAACGAAGCGCTCCTCAATTCTGGAGTGGTCCGGATCGGGAATGACAAGTGCCCTTTCGTCGTAGAATACCGTCTTCGCTTCTTCGAACGATACACCATGTTTCGATTCATTGAGTTCAGCCTTCTTGGAATCCCATTCGAAGGAGAGTTCATTCATCTCGACTATGCATTATGGCATATTGCTCCCGTATTTCAAGCAACAATGGAGCCGTTCCATTCACGGACAGGACGCACCTCAGGTTACCGATTCGAATGTCTAACGTTGAATTGCTCCGCGCTAAGGATGGCGCGACCCCTGCCCAGCAGGAGACGTGACCGAGGAAAGGGTCGGTTCCGACGATTGGTTCGGCACTGAGATCGCACCGGCAATGGACGACAACCAATTACGTATCGTTCCGTGGTGACCTGACCATGCTACCCAAACCGATGAAGCCCATTCCTTAACTATCCTCTCGTGTTCTGCTCGACCGTTTGCCCTCCAAACATCCGAAACTGTAAGCGATCCCAAGAATTTCGGTGGCTGCAACCACGCGAAACGTCCTTTAACCCCGACCGCCTCGCGTATCACCTTGGTCGCCCAATCGTTCGATGCGCCGGCTTCAAGTATCGCACAGAGACTAATTAAGTGCACAGCGACCGATTGAATACTTTGAGCCGAAGCTCGTCCAGGATGCTGTGCCGCAAACGAATCGACCGTAATGCGATGAACCCTCGTAAACAGTTCTGGGTCGCCGTATTCGCGCGCCAAGACATCGGAGTAAATTGACCAACATGCTGGAGACGATTCCATATAATCATGGACCGGCCCTTCGATGTCGCGGAGAATGGCGCCACAACCTATGCATGGAGAGTCTTTCATTGGGCGTTTTGTAAACTGCCGAACGTCGAGGTGAACCGCTCTAAGGAAGGCGCGGCTCCTTCCCCGCAGGAGACGTGCCTGAGGAAAGCACCGGATCCGATGATTGGTTAGGCGTTTTCAGAGGTGAAGGAGAAAGACTGGCGCGGCGGCTACCAACAAAGCCAGAAATTGTAATACCAATACGCGTAGCGCTGCCTGCGGAGCCTTTCGCAGCCATTTTATCCCAAAAAAGGCGACCAGCGGAAATTGTGCGCAGACCAGTAGTTGCCAAATGTGAGCAGCCGCACCTTCGTCCGACTGCCGCACAGCGCCATGAGTTAGAACGTAGCCAGCTACGATCGTGAACGCAGCAAGCGACATCATGATGGGAGCGAATGCGGCAGGCCGCCTAATCAGAACGCTTAGACTTGGTTTCGTGTCCATGAGTTGATGCGCCTAACGTTGAAGTGATCCGCGTTAACGATGGCGCGACTCGTGCCCCGCACGAGTCGTGCCTGAGGCGAATGTCGGATCCGGTGATTGGTCAGGTCCGGTCATTGAGGTCTGTAGGCGACATAGGAGACTGCGCGCCATGCCAGTAGCGAGCAACGCCAACGACTCGGGCGGCATCGTCGATGCGATAAATGATACGATATGGCGGCAAAACGAGTTGCCGAATGTTGCTATCCGCAAATTCGCGAACGATGCCGCCCGATCGCGGAAACGCGGCGAGAGGCTTCGTCTTCTCGATCAGCGCAAATCCCAATTTTTGGGCGGCCTCGGGACGATCCGGACTAATGTAGAGCACGATATCTCGAAGATCGGATATCGCTCGAGGTGCGATGATTATTTTGTAGTCCACGAGGCGATCATCTTCTCGACATCGGCGAGAGGTACCCCGTCCCCCCGGTCAAGTTGATCAAGGCCTTCGCGCACTCCAGAAATGAACTCAATCTCCTTGGCAATATCCTGGAGTGAAACGTCTTCCGGAAGGCGATCAAGGAGATTGCTGACGAGTTGTTTGTTGCTCACGAGGAAATGCTAAGATGGCAGCAATTCACCTGCAAGACGTTTGACCGGGCCTAACGTTGAGATGATCCGCGTTAACGACGGCGCGGCTCGTGCCCCGCACGAGACGTGCCTGACGAAAACGTCGGATCCGTCGATTGGCTCGGCATCATATGACGGGAGGAGGAGAAATCAGAAATCCTGGGTGCTCCAATGCATGCTTCACTGCGCGCACCGCTGCGGATAGGGCGGCTCGTTCGCTGGCGAATGGTGTAACGCCGGATTGGAAGATGGGCATCACCTTTCCATTTATGGTCTCACAACAAAACAACGATTCGCGAACGTTGGAACCGATTTCGAAGGTACGCGAACCGGCACAAATGGTGGCGTGCCATTCGTGTGACTCGAACGAGAGCGAATCGAGTCGCGCTTTCAGGCCCGCTGTCTGTAGTTCGCCCTGAAGTAGAGCGCGGATCGATTCTTCAACTGGTGAGCCGGTATTCACGGATGCCGAACGTTGCAATGACCCGCGCTAACGATGGCGCGGCTCCTGCCACGCAGGAGACGTGCCTGAGGCAAACGTCGGATCCGACGATTGGTTCGGCAGTGGCATTCTAACGTAGAGACTCACAGATCAAATATTTTCGCCCTATCCTCGAGGCCGATTTGTCGAAGACCTGCTGCGAACACCCTGCATGCTTCCGAAAGGTATTCCCTCTCGTTTCCTGTAAACCGCGACGCATCCGGCAATACCGGTTCAAGGAAATGCGAACCCTCTTCCCACTTATTCTGCGCCGCGAGAGTTACAGATAGTTCTACGCGACAGCGATCTGTGTCCAGGTTGTCTGGTTTCAATATCTTTTCATCAAGAATAAGAGAATTCCGCAGAAGCTCTTCCGCCTCCCCGAATTTGTGAAGATGTCGCTTAATCCGCCCGAGGTTGTACTCGTCCTGTGCGATGAGCAAATCTCCTAGATCACCAATGTGATCGTTTACCAAAGCACGGTAATACGTCACTTCCGCAGCGTTTAGATTACCGTTCCGCTCCGCGACTTGGCCGTCCTCCAAATACCGATCGTGCGTAACGCGATTCAACGGGTTCGCGCAACCAGCAATGCAAAGCGTTGCGAATGCGAGGAGCAGTCGACATGTCGGTCCGTGTACAAACATGAGTTTGGGCTGCCGAACGTTGAAATGACACGCGCTAACGATGGCGCGGCTCCAGCCCCGCAGAAGCCGTGCCTGAGGCAAGCGTCGGGACCGATGATTGGTTAGCCCTTTTTGATGAGGCGTTCATATTCGGTGTGAGTTCCAATCCAAAACCAAACCAGGTCATTGCCACTTTCGACCGCCAGAGCCCGCACCCAAGGATTTACGCGAGCTGAACGAAACCTACCAACTTTCTTAAAACGTAGTGAGGGATGAGATGGATCGGCCTTTAGTAGTGCAAACTGCCGATCGGCTTGCTCTCGCACCTCCTGGGGAAGCGAATGGTAACACGTCCAATATCTCGAGGACGCGAAGTGGTTCACAACCGCTTCGTCTTACTGGAACGATGCTCCTGAAGTGCCTCCTCCGCCACATGGTCAAGATTGCCAGATACAGCATCGCGCTCGATATCGCGCTCCCAAATCCAACTGCGTAGCTCAGCAATCTCCGTCTCGCTCAGTTTCGAGATGGCGGCTTCGATTTCTTGAACGGTACTCACGAGTAAGAGTGTAGAATGCCCGACGGGCTTCGCAAGCTGGCGTTTAGTGGGCTAACGTTGAATTGATCCGCCCTAAGGATGGCGCGCCGGCTGCCTCGCAGCAGGCGGGCCTGACGCAAGGGTCGGATCCGCCGATTGGTTAGCCTTCCTACTGCTTCTGCCCGTTAGACATTCCGAGATCCAAAACTTAATCACTGATTGGCGCGGAACACCTAGGCGCCCGGCCTCCTGATCAAGCGACTCGATCATCCAAATTGGAAAATCCACATTGACGCGCTGAATTTCGAGAGCCGGACGTCGAGATACGCGAATGTCGAGATGGGCAGACATATCAGCTCCAGAATCATGAAGTGCATCGAGTTCCTTCGCTGTCATTTTTCGTTTAGCGGCCATAATATTTTTTCTCTTCGTTCTCCCGAGCGCGTCGCACGGAAATTATTCGAATATTCTCGTTTCGATGGGTGATGAATGCCGACCAGACTCTATCGCCAATTATTCCGACGACTTGGCTCCGAGGTTCGTCGGAGCTTAGCGCTGGGGTTTCCATGCGCAAAACGTCGTCCCAAAGTGCTTGGGCTGCAATAAAGTCGATACCATGTTTTGCCTTGTTGGAGGACGACTTGGCTTCGTCGAACTCAAAATTCATCGGTATAGAAAGGATACCTTTTTGGTATATGTCAAGCTGCCCGCTTTATCTGCCCCTGGGCAACGAATTAGGCACGGCGCGATCGGGGAAGGCTAACGTTGAATTGATCCGCGCTAACGAAGGCGCGACTCTGCGCCGCAGGGGGCGTGACCGAGGCAAGCGCCGGATCCGTCGATTAGTTAGCCGCATTTGAATTGAACGTTTTCACGCTGACTTCGCTATATTTCATCCATTCCAAATAGAGCTGCACCAACAAGAACATAAATGCGAACGAGCTGAGGCACCATGCTGCCCTATTGTTGATCCGAATCGCCCACTTGAGGACGAGAACGATCATGAGTATAACGCTTCCCGTTTGGACAAAGATCCGCATCCGCCGTTGCTGCTCCGTAAGTGTCTCGATCGCGGCCTTCGTTTTCTTGAGAAGCCAAAAACTCAATGAGATAGGTATCGAAATGAGCCAAATGTGAGTGCCGTAGCCGTATAGGGCTATGATCGTGAACGTCGAACACGCGTCAAAGGCCAGGACACCAAGAAACGATTTAGTGAAGAACTTCGTCACGGCTAACGTTGAATTAATCCGCGTTAAGGATGGCGCGGCTGGTGCTCCGCACCAGCCGTGCCCGACGCGAACGTCGGATCAGTCGATTGGTAAGGGATGTCTGGCAAATCGGCCACGGAGTTGAATGAGGACTTGAACGGATTAGAGGTCGAAAGCATAGCGCAACGCCGTCTTGACCGCCGAATGCTGTTCAACCGTGAGACTACCGAGCCTCCTGATCAATTTCTCGTTACCTACCGCCACGGTTCCTTGAACGTTAGCCCACGACTGTTCGCGCAGGAATGCGCACCTCTCAATTTCCACCTCATAACGCGACCCGCGATTCTTGGTCGTAAAGGGCACGCAAAGGCTGAGGGCACGTGGGGCTTCGGGATCGTGCCTCGAAACGACCACCATGGGGCGCACCTTGGCTACCATCCCGAGGTCTACGAAATAGACTTCTCCAGGAGCCGGGCTCATTCGTCATTGCGTCGCATAACCGAATAGTAGTGCCCATCCGACGGAAGCAGATCTGCGTTATCCCGCTCAGTTACCATGAACGGGAGGCCTTTGCGTAGCTCAATCTGCGCATAAAGCATGTTGATCGCTTGAGCCGGCGTTACGCCAAGCTTACGAAGGACAGACTCGGCGCGTCGTTTGCGAGTAGCGTCGACGCGGGCACGAAGTATTGTTGATGGAGGCATGCCACAAAAAGAGCCTTTTTGTGTCTCATTGCAATCACCATTTCCTGACGAGCCTCGACATCCCTAACGTTGAGGTGAACCGCCCTAACGAGGGCGCGACTCTTGCCCCGCAGGAGGCGTGACCGAGGAAAGGGTCGGTTCCGGCGATTGGTTAGATC
>CAZDZL010000052.1:0-23676 GCA_964509885.1 uncultured Opitutaceae bacterium
CCAAAATCCTCGATGACCGTGATCTGGGGCGCGGCCACCAGCACTTCCTGGCGCCTCCTAACCCCGCGGAACCTCGCCAGCGGCTCGAGGGATAGCCCCGTCGGCTTGTCGCCGGCGAGCGCTAGGCCGGCGGCCGTCGCGGCCATCGCCGCGTTGCGCGCGTTGTAGATGCCGGACAACGACCACTTGACCCTCGCCCACTCCGCCCCTTTCCAAAGGAGGGTGAAGCTCGAGCCGGCCGAGGTCTCCGAGAAATCGACGATCCGCGTGTCGTTGAGCGCGTCCGCCCCCACCCGCACGACCCTTGTCCACGGCATGGCGCCCAGCGCGCGGAGGTTGCTGTCGTCGCCGTTGAGGACCGCGTATCCGTTGCGGGGGATGATCCGCGAGAAGTGGATGAAGGTGCGCTGGACGTCGGCCAGGTCCCTGAAGATGTCCGCGTGGTCGAACTCCAGATTGTTGAACACGGCGACGTGGGGCGAGTAGTGGATGAACTTGCTGCGCTTGTCGAAGAACGCGCTGTCGTACTCGTCGCCCTCGATGACGAAGGGGTCCGCCACGTTCCCAAGGTGGCTCCCGGTGGGCGGATCCTGGGGCACCCCGCCGATCAGGTAACCCGGATCGCGCCCGCTCTCCCGCAGGAGATAGGCGGCCATGGCCGATGTGGTCGTCTTCCCGTGTGTCCCTGCGATGACGATGTTTTTCCTCTTCGACAGCACCTCGTCGTGGAGCATCGCGGGAAGCGACGTGAAGGGGTATGCCCTTGTCTCAAGGAGCCATTCGACCTCGGCATTGCCCCGAATCATGGCGTTTCCGATGACGACGAGGTCCGGCTTGAGGGACGCGAGCCGCACGGGATCGTAGCCCTCGTGCACGGTGATACCGGCCTCCGAGAGCACCGTGCTCATGGGTGGATAGACATTCTCGTCGGCCCCGAGCACCTCGTGGCCGGCCGCACGGGCAAGGAGCGCCGCATTTCCCATCGCCGTCCCGCAGACGCCCATGAAGTAGAGTTTCATCCCGTGCCCATCTTGGGCGAACTCCAGCGGCGGCCAACGACGAAATTCCCCTCCCTCATACGGGCATGAAATCGCCGGCAATCTCGGCCACCCTCTCCTCCTTGAGCTCCGCCGCCGCAGCGAACTTCGGCCAGTCGTCCAGGGCAGCCCGCACCTCCTTTAGAACCACCTTTGCGCTCGGCACCTGGAAACGGTCCGCGATCGTGAGGAGATCCGGGCGGGAAATCTGGTCAAACTTGCCGTTGACTCCCATCAGGTGCTGCGCCGTCCACTCGCTTCTCGGATTGTGCGCATGGGTGACATCATAGGCCGGCGTCAGCTCCCACTTGCCCCCCTCCTTGAGCCGAAACCCGAAGTTCTTGGTGTGGTCGTCGCAGTTGCGGGCCATGACGTTGAAGGCCATCCGCCGGAACGCCTGCTGCAGCGAATCGTCCCCGAGACCGAGATTGCGGATAGCCATGAAGTACTGCTCGTAGCCATGCGTGGCCCGCTGGTTGTAGTCGAGGTGCTGAAGAGCGCAGAGCGACTGGATGTGGTGCTTCCTATCGCCGTCGCGGTCGAAGCGCCGCGTCATGAAGTGCGCGCGGCCGTTCTCGCGCAGCAGGCGGCAGGGCTCCATCGTGAGTCCCGCCCGGAGGGCCATGAGATGGTAGGCGTATTCGATGCGTCCGTAGTCGCCTGAAGTTCCCAGCGCCTGGTCCTCCCCGACGCCGTCGAACTTGAGAAGCCAGTGCTCGAAGCCCTCCGGCACATCAAACTGCCCGCTTCGTATCTCCTCGGTCTTCGGATTCCATGCGATCACCGCCTTGGCGCGGGCTCCGCCGGCGGAGGTGCCCACCCGGATGATGTTGGCGAGGGCCGCCACGGCGTGGGCGTCGCCCGCCAGATCCCCACGCATCACCCTGCGCGCCTCCTCCACGAGCTCCATCATCTCAAGCGGCTTCTGGCTCTCGGTTGCCGACCCTGTCGCGGGATAGAACTCGAGCGCGCCGAGCCCGCGCCGGCCCATGTAGGCAAGCCGGTCCAGCGCGGTGATCGAGTTCCTCTCAATGCCCCGCTTGGCCATCCAGGCATCAATGAGGGCGTTTCCGAATTTGTCGGGCAGTGCGTCTGCCAGGAGACCGGGAAGCCGCTGGAAGGAGGAGGCGATCAGGGGAAAGGCAAAGCGCGCCTGCGGCCCGGCAACCGGCAGGAGGAACGGCGAGAGTTCGATTCCCAGTCTGCGCCACGCCGGCTCGTATTCGAACACATAGGCGCCGAGAACGGGGTCTGCCGCGACGGCTCCGACCTCCTTCCCCCATATTCGGACCCCGATGGCCCTTGTGCTCACGCCGCGCGACTCCGATGGCGCACCCGCTGCGGAGGGTTGCCCCCGTGGCGGAGCAGCGCCAGCGGGCTCACCTGGGGCCGTGGTGCCAGGCCGGCAATCAGGTCAGCAGCCCCTAGGGCGTTCAGAGCGCGCACGAAGGTTTCCAGCGACGAATTTCCCGCCCGCTCCAGGGTGGCGATGGACCGAAGCGCCACGCCAGCCTTCGCCGCAACCTCGGCCTGGGTCATCCCGCGGCTCACGCGCAGCGCACGCGTGGCTGCACCCAGGTCCCGTTGTAAGTCAGACGGAGATTTAATTACTGATTCCATAGAGGTCATTAGATGCTTTTTAGCGGTAAAAAGTCAACTTAAAGGTAATTTTCTACTTTTTATAATGATATCGTTAATTTGCATGTTACAGCTCTTTATCGTCCTTTTTTATTTATTAAGCATCTTTTTACCTTTTCTCGCATGAACTAAATGAAGCCCAGCAACAACCAAGAATGACCTGATCACTGGACTGTCAGATTGACGTCAGAATAGAGAAAAAATCGCTGAACCTCGTATGCGGCAGCCACACTTGGACCCCTTCGGACCACAATCAGGCGTCCAGCCAAAATACCGGTTCCGAAGCCCGTCAACGAGCTACTCAATTCGGTACCCGAATTCGGGGCTGCAACGATCGCGTTTGCAGTGGGACCGATATCTACCCAGGCCGTGTCAGTTTGGCTGTTGTTTGCGAGCGTCAGCGTGAACTTGGGTTGGACTATCCTTTCCACGATCATTCGAGACGCGTTCGTGCGATTGTTTGCGGACGCAGTGTTCCAAAGCGAGTATTGGTCGGAAGTGAGGAGCGAGCTCCACAGCATTGGCGCCTGAGATTGAGTGGATTCCCAGCTTTGGTCCCAGATGGAATCAAACGTCTGGGTGCCGTCCGCGGTGGGAAGAACAAGCGCTCTGTAGGGCGGCACCATGAGAGAGATAAGCAGATAGCGTTGCTGGCCGGACTCCCCTGTAGGCCCAACAACCAGACATCGCTGAACATGATAGGGGTTGAAGGCTATCGAAGTGTATTCGTTCTGAGTAAACGCGGAATAGACGGCTCCTATCACATAGGAGGTAACCCCTCGCTTTTGGGCCAGCTTGGTCACCCAGCCCGCAGGATCGACGACGACCGTTTGCGCAAAGACCCTCGATGCAATAGCCGTCGCTGCGTCAAATGTGGTAAAGACCGTTCCCGCTGGCAGGCCACTGTTGGCGACGGAGGCCTCGTTCAGGTTGCTGTAATCGACGGCGTCATATGTCGCTTCAAAATCCTTCCTGAGCGACCTGAGTGCTTCGGCTTCCGACCGCATTTCGGCGTCGTCCAGCTTATTGGCGAAAACTGGCGCCAGGATACCCGCGAGGATTCCGACTATCGCGACGGCGATAAGCAGCATCAGAAGGAATTCGCCACGCAGCGTATTGGCCTCAGTGAATTTCATTAACGACCTCCACGACCGGAAGGACGACGGCGAGCGCGACCCCAAATACCCATGCCAGCACCAGAATCAGCATGACCGGCTCAATCATCCTTAGCGCCACGGCCACGCGGTGCCGGGCCTCCGCCGAATAATAGCCCGCGAGCCGCCCGAAGACTTGGGGGAGCACGCCATCACCGCTCTTTACAGCGAGCACCACCTCCGGGGCAAAAACCCCAGCGCGCTCAAATCCCGCACCAACCGATTCGTTGTCGCGAACGGCAGCAACGACCTCGCTTATGCCGCGCGCATAGACAGCATTGCCGGCCACCGCCGCACACGACTCGAGCGCCTCGACAACACGGATGCCGGATTCGCTCAAAGCCTTATATGTTATGCATATGCGCGCCATGGCCAGAGCCTCAACGGCCTTGTCAACCACCGGAAGACTGAGGACCAGGCGATCGAACCATGGCCGGAACCGCGGACGACGCAAAAACAAGGCGACCACTACCGGCGCAAGGGGAAGAATTGCCGCAATACAGGGATGCTGAGTAACAAAATTGCTAAGGCAAAAAAAGAAGGCTGTAACCGAGTTCGTCTTTGCGACCCCGATGTCACGCAGCATTTTCGAAAACCTTGGGAGTGTGAATATACAGAGCACCGCGGAGGCCGCAATTCCGGTGGCGCATACGAGAATGGGGTAGGTCATTCCCCTTATCGCCTCACGGCGGATCTCGTGCATCTGGGCGACATAGTCCCTCACAATTCTAATTCCCTCGGCTAGGCGTCCCGCCGCCTCGTGGGCTACGATCACTCCGATCATCGAGTCATTGAAGACTCGTGGAAAATGCCTGAGGGACTCGCCGAAGCTTCCCGTCTCCTCAACCTGCTTCACGATTTCCGCCCACAATCCTCGCGCGGAACCGGCCGGAGCGGATTCCGCAAGGTTCCTAAGGGCAATGTTGATCCTAACTCCGCTTACGAGCATGAGCTCGAGCGAATCGAGCGCGGCCAGGAGCATTGCGCCCGAAATCCTTGTTCGCGCCCGCCTTTCCCTGCCCCCGGCAACATCGCGCACATCGATTATGTATGCCTTATGCTGTTTCTCTATGCTCGCCCAAAGGCTCTCCATGTCTATGGCGTCGAGTGTAAGTGCACCGTGACGACCACTACGCCTGACAAATCGTGCTCGGTATCGTGGCATGCTCACCCGTCGGTTACCGTTGAGATCGTCGTGATTCGTCCCACCGGAACTACAAACACCAAGCCGTGCCGGCCAAGCAGCACTATGTTGGATAGGATGGCAGCGACTCGAAACTCCCCCAGAACATCCCCCGTCTTTGCGAGATGATCGTTCAAGAATGCGATCGGGCCTCCTGTACCCCCGGCCACAACCCCACGACACGTGAACACCGTTTCGGCGGTGGCTGGCTTCGCATGAATCCGGACCTCCCATGGATTGCGAACCCCATCGCTCCTCGGTGGGTCTCCCGTCGTCTCCCGCGCCACCACGATCCGGCCGCTGGAATCCGGCCATCTAGCGTCTTGTGGAACTGGGGAAGCTGGCATTTCAGGCGGCCTCTGTCCTACAGCCCGGCCGTCGTCCCGGTTTGGAATGGAAATTGAAAAGACCCGGCGTGCCTCCAAAGAGGCACTCCGCTGCACCGGCTCGCTCCCGATCAAGCTGACAACCGCCTCGGTCGCCGGCAGAGAGATAGCAAGGGTGCCCAGTGACCGAGCTTCGAGCGACGAAGGCACGCTCGCCCATGTCGTATCGCCAAAGGCACACGTAGTGATTGAAATTGCGCCAGCGAGGAGGACGGCTCTCAAGGCATTCATTGGCTGAAGCGTATGAAATTCACTTCAATCGAGCCAGGGCAGTTCGGGACAGGTGCGAAAGTAAAGCATGCCCCGCCAAGCAAGTAGGTGTTGATGCCCGACAAATCCTCATCTCCCGACCGCACTGCGCCCGCAGCAATCAGCGCCCGTTCGACGTCGACCGCCTGAATGCAGGCCAACCTGGACCTCAAGTCCGTCACGATGGTCCTGATGGACGAAAGTGCGCATTCCTCGTCAAGGGTGAGCACGTCCCAATTATCGTCCTGAGCATCTGCGAAGCCCCTTATTGTGGAGATCATTTCGTCGTGTCCTCGACGGCCTTCCTGGCCTGTTCGACTGCAGCCGCCAGGGAGTCGAGCGCCGCCCTTTGGCGGACGAGTCGACTAGCGAGTTGGGTCGACTCCCTTTCCCTCAGCGCAATGTCATTGAGAAGATCGTCACGTCTTTTCTCCAGGTCCGCGAGTTCCCTCCGAATCTCTTCATCGCTTCGGGCCGCGCGAAGCCGCTCTTTCAGCTCGTTAGCGCGATCCGTGTCGTTGGTAAATACCTGGAGAAACACCGGATTGCCGTACAACTGGGCTATCTCCTCCACCGACGCCCGCATCTTTCCAAGCATCTCATCCAACCTCCGTTCGGCGCGCTTAGCGGAGTCTGTCACCTCGTGTGGGGAAGGGACAACGATTGCCACGCCTTTTTTTTCCTGAGCGGAATTTGGCTTTGAGCTTTCGGGCTCAGCAAGTCCGGTCTGTGCCGCAATGAGAATTCCAACGAACAAGAATCCAATGTTTTTCATTGAGAATTGGTTCTGAATTTGTCGGCGGCCCTCGTCTGGACCGCTACGAGTATCCTGACCACGTCGAGGGTACGCTTTCCCAGGCCGCCGCTTGCCCTCATTTCTAATTCGGCGATTCCAACGCCGGGAATCGCCTCGGAAGCCTTCACGGCCTCGACGATTCTCGGCCAATCGGATGGGGACGGCGATACCATCTCCAAGGTGCCATACTGAATCGAGTATATACCTCTTTCGTCCTTCGTTCCAAGTTGCGAGTTCCAGCCAGGGCCGAATTGCCCGACGACGCGCTCCCACGTTCCGTCCGTGCCGAGACGTATCTTGAGTTGACCCACCCGCTCACGGAGCGCCTCGAGGTTCTCCCGTTCATACATCGACTTGGCCGCGATCTGCGCAGAAAGATTTGCCTCCGCGATCGTAGCCCTTTGCCGCTGTTCGTGATTCTCGGCGTTGAGTTGAAAATGGAGCCAAGTCATCGCACTCATCGCGACAAGTGCGGCGCCTCCAAGCGTCGCAAGTGACAAAGAGTACTGGAAGCCACGAATCATGTTCTTGGCGACCCGTAGAGGCCTCTTATCGAGAGGCTGCCTGATTTCGCGTTGAAGACCCAACCGTTTTGGTCCGAAGGCTTGAATCCGCTTCGTTCGAGGGCCCTCCGGAGTGCCTCGGGATCGAAGCCCGAACCGACGATGATCGCCTCGATTTCGAAGGTGTTATCCTTGCTTATCGTAAGTGAGCTCAAGGTAAGCGTATCCGGAACTTCAGACGCGAGTTCAAGAAGCGCATTATGTCGGTCCGCCCGCTGAAAGGCGGATGCTTCCGGAGCCAGATCCCGCAACCTTCTCATCTCCTTTTCATTGCTCGCGAGTGTAGTGAGGCGTTCGACGAGCGACGCCTCACGATTTTGAAATGCCTGCTTTTCGGCGCTGAGCCGGCTTCGCTGGCGCAGGTCGAGCGCTCCAATCAAAGTGGCTGCTGAGAGGCCGGCGAGTGCCGTGCCTGCGAGGAACTTGTCCAGTCGGAGCGGCCTAGTTAAAGCCGCCTCTAGGTTCGCGGGATGACTCGGCGAGATCTTCCTGGCGCTTTCAGCAAGCGACTCGAAGTTGACCACGGCTTCCAGTCGGCCCGATGCCCTTATTTCTGACCAAATGGGGCACAGCCCCTTGGGTTCGCCATCCGCGATCACCACAATTCCCCCCCGTTTCAACACGACCTCCGCCATCGACGGCGATGCTCGGGCCTCAAAATCTCCAATCAGCGATGAAAATGTCCTCCAGTCCCTTTCGGCCAATGGACCCACCCACCCCTTGAACATGCGTTTTCCTCCGCCATACGTGGCGACTGCGGCAAAATCGGCGGTTAGGATCACAACGAACCTCGTTCGCTCGGATGCCGCGCACGACTTGGCGCAAGCAACCGCCGCAGTGTATGCGGACCAGGCCGCCACCATTCGGGATCTTCCACGAACGCAGGCGTCCCGAAGATGAACGAGGCCTGGGGTGAGCTCGGAGTGAAGGAGGGTGGAGAATGCGCCACTCGGCGTTGGTTCCGGTGGCTCGATTCCCCATCCAAGGCTCTCGGAAAGAACGACGGGATGCTCATTCCTAACCCTGGCCAACGACGCAAATACGGAACGGCCCGAGTTTGGGGCTTCGACGGCCTGATGGGCCATTTCCGCCGGTTCATACACCAGAACGGTGCGGGCTGGCGGCATTTCGGAGAGGTGCTTTGCCAGATGGGACATCGCGAGAGCGGTCACGCCGTTTCCAACTTCGAATGATTGATGGACCCACCCTTCCGGCCCGCGGGTCCAAACACTTCGGCCCAGAAGAATGGCTATCCGAGAGGTCACTGCCTAGAAATTGCCAAGGTATACGTACACGTCCGTCACCCCTCCGACTGCCGCGGCGTAGGCCACCTGTCCTCGTATTTGGGCCGTCCCGGCGGCACCTGTCGCGTCGTCCATGAACGCCGGCGTGTTTATGGCCGTTGCTATCTGGTAGGCCTCCGGTCCTGAAACGGCCCTTATGAAGGCATAGGCCACGCGGCCAGCCGATAGATTGTTGACGCCATCAACCTTGAAGTTGGTGCCCCCGTTCACGTCCACAGTACCCGGCGCCTGCGCCGTATTGACAGCCGCACACTCTAGTCGGGAGACCGTGGAATAGCCGTAGCCAGCCGCGATTCGCGCATCCGGAAGGTTATAGAACGTTCCCGTGGCTGCATTGAAACGCGGATCCCCGACGCCGGTTCCGCCGGTGGGCTGGAACAACTGGGATCCACACGCCGGGGCAAAATAGCGTTCGAGCTTCGGGCTGGGCACCGAGAGGAGCACCTCGTCCAGCCTCAGAGCGTTGTTAAAGTCCGACACTGCGGAACCGGCCAAGTTTGGGCTGGCCGCCGCGCTCACCGCACTCGAGACCGAGGCGTAACCCTTCGTCTGCGGCAACGTGCCTCCAAGCTGATTGGCGGCATCCGCCGCAAATCCCTTGAGCTGCCTCAGGTCGGCAATCGTCCGGTTTACGTGCGCCGAAGTCAGCGCCTTGTTGAGAGCGGGAAGCAGAATCGCAGCTAGGACGCCGATGATTGCGACCACGACGAGGATTTCAATAAGTGAGAAGCCGCGCATACTGTCGGTCCGGTTGGGATGTGTATTCATAGTTATAGTTGGGTTCAAAGGTTGTGGCATTTTCATGCGGCCCCGATTTGCCCGACGGTGGCCCCCAGCACCTCCTCGGGTGTCATGAGCCCAAAGGCGGCCTTAATCATCCCGTCGTCTCGCATGCTCCGCGCACCGATATTGCCGCTGTGGGCAGCAGCGGAGAAAACCGACTCTGCTTCAATCGGGTCAAAGCGAATTCTCTGCCGCAGGAGAAGCTCGGCTACCTGGCCTCGGATATCCCTGAATTCAAAGATACCCGATCTACCGGAGAACCCGCTTCGATTGCATGCGCTGCATCCCCCTCCGGCCTCGGAGAACCCCGCCGCACTACCCGGTGCACCGAATGACGATTCCAAGCCCCTCGCCGGATCGACCACGTATCCATAGCGCTCGATAAGGGCCTTTGAATCCCGGTGGGGTTGACGGCACAATGGGCACAGACGCTTGACGAGGCGTTGGCCGAGCAGGAAGCGCGTCGTCGCGGCCAGCATCGAGGGCTCGATCCCAAGATCGAGAAGACGGCTGATCGCCTGTATTGCCGAATTGGAATGGACCGTTGTGAGTATCAGGTGCCCGGTTAGAGCGAGCCGAATAGCCAGCGAGGCCGTCTCGCTGTCACGAATCTCTCCGACGATTACGATATCGGGGTTATGCCTCAGGAATGCCCGAAGCGCCGCGGCAAAAGGAAGGCGCGGACTAACCGGCGCCTGCGTGACCATGCGCAGCCGGTATTCGACCGGGTCCTCGACGCTCAGGATCCTCTTGTTCTTGGACTCAAGCCACGGAACGGCAGCGGCCAACGTCGTGCTCTTTCCATGCCCGGTCGGGCCGGAGACCAGCAGGATGCCATTGGGCCTCTTAAGCTCCGTTCGAAATCGTATCGCCGTGTCCCCTAGCATTCCAAGGTCCTCGAGCGAGCCGACCTGAGCGCTTTGATCCAGAATTCGGATAACGATGCTTTCGCCGTTTATGGCTGGTATGACGGAGTACCGAAGCGACACGCGTTTGCTCCCGTATTCACGAACCGCTGACGCGTCCTGGGCCTCAAGCCGGTTGGCGACGTCAAGACCGCCCGAGGCCACGGCGTTACGCGACCGGCCGTCCGCTCCGCGGGTCGACGATAGCTTGAGCTGCGCGGATACTGCTTCCTTCATCGAGCCCGGCAGCGTTCCCCAGGGAACAAGATCCCCGTCTATGCGCCATCTGATATCGCAGCTCCTGTCCTCAGGAATGCAATGGATGTCTGAAAGTCCGCGGGTGTGGGCCGCCTCGCGAATCATGTCCTCGACGAATCTTTCCATCTCGTTGTCACGGACTTCAAGGTGCGCCGAATAGGTCTCCGCAACCCTCGCCGCTATGTCGGCCTGGGGTGAGATGACCCATTCGACTTGGCTCTCCTCCAGGGCGTATCTCACCTGCGCGAACTGCGGCCAGGAAGGGTCGGCGATCGCAACGGTGAGGTTCGCGCCGTTGCGCGCAATCACCAGAGCATGCCTGTTGCGGGCGATCGCTTCCGGTAATGCCTTGTGAGCGTCTCCCTCGACTCGGAGTTCCTCCCTTGAAAGGTAGGGCCACCCTTGAGAGGCCGCTATCCAACGCGCAACGGCCTCATCCGTAGCCAGACCCAACTCTACGATCGTCCGACTGATCGGCTGGCGGCCCTCCACCTCCCGGTGGTAGGATTGTGCCGACGCAATCTGCCGCTCGGAGACCCCGGCCCCCAGCAACCGCTCCATTAGAAACGAGTCGAGCTGGTCGCCAGAACGATCGGTCACTGGATCCGTTTCGGTCATGGCAGATTCCCGAGAATGTCTATCCGCTCAACGTGCCGGTCGGCGTTCTCGTAAGCCTGACTCATTGGAGTTGGAACTCCAAATTCCGCGTCGGCATATCCGCCTCCGTCTATCGGGACCAATGCCGTCGGTTCCTCGGCGTTCACCGTTACCAAGAAAACGAGCTCAGTCCGAGTCTTGGCCTTCACATTGGTGCTGAATGCGTTCCCAATAACGGGAACGCCCGACAATATCGGGATGCCGCGCTTGTCTGCAGCGGTCGTCTCGGTGATGAATCCCCCGACGACCGCCGTCTCGTGGTTCCTAAGGGTCACAGTCGTCCGCGCCCTCTTTGTGTCCGTTATGGGCGCTGTCTCTTGCCCATCCGGTGACGTAACGGTCCCCTTCAGTTCGGTCATCGCCGGAGACAGCGAAAGCTTCGTCGTGAGGTCGTCGGCAATCTGAACCGTTATTTCGAGAACGTTTCCAAAGGAAACGGTGCTCTCAGAGTAGTTCGTGTTCACTATGGGCTGCGTTCCGGCTGCTGTCGTTCCCCCGGCGTTGATTGTGGTGGTGCTTGTACGGCTAAAGAATGGCTGGTCCTCGCTCACCTGCACGAATGCCGTCTGATTGTTCAGCGCGGCCACCTCGGGCTTTGATTCCACATGCACGGTACCCTGCTCGGAAAGCGCGCTTATCGCCGCCTGGACCCCTCCGGCGCTTATGGTTCCGCTGAAGGTGTCGGGGCTAAGCGAGATCGCGCCGACCTGAGCGGTTCCCTTGGTGGCGGTAGCAGCGCTAACGACATTGAGGGCGGTGCCTGCGATCCTCCCAAAAGAGGCGCCTGCGACATTCCAATCGATCCCTGCCTTGGACTGGTTGTTCAAGTCTATCTCCAAGACCTTGACCGATATCCGTGCCTGCCGACCCACCCTTTGAAGGACACGGCGCAGATAGGCTTCCAATATCCGGTGTGTGCGAATCGAACCCCGAAGCTGCACAAGTCCCGCGAATCTATTGACGACCAGAGCTTCCCCTTCTCCCACCATTCCTTTCAGGTCAGACTCGAGCCTTCCCCAGAAATCAGAGTCGTTCTGCTGAGTGACGCTGAGGGTGGAACTTCCCCCACTTACAGTTCCTGACGTGGCCAATTGGCCTGTCGAGGAACCCACGGATACGGGAACGCCATTGCTTCCTTGCGCATTTGTCAGCCCTCCGGAGGCACCGCCGGCGCTCTCGCTCAGGTTGATGCTCGCCGAACTCGATCCGGTCTGGGTCATCTGAAGATAGTCAACCGGGTAAATGCGCGTCACGAACCTGCGGACAAGCAGCAGGCCGCTATCGGACACCTCGAAGCTCCACCCCTTCGGCTGGCAAATGGCTTCAATGACCGTGCCCACCCTGGCGTTGTGGACCTCGAAGGTCACGGTTCCCTGCACATCAGGATCGACGACAAGCGGGAATCGGTAAGCGGCACCGATTCCCTCAAGGACGGTCCTTGCCTCCTGACCTTGGACGCTAAAGTCCTCAACAGTCTGATCGAGGAGCTTTGAAATCGCTTCGCGGCTCTGTGCCTTTGCATGAGAGGCGATGAGCAGCGAGGCAAAAATGGCCCGGCATATTCGGGATATGGTCGGCTGATCTGACATCGCTGCGAGAAAGTCATTAACGCACCCATTAAGACAAGTCTAATAATAGGAATATTTGAAATTCTTCTACCCCGGCCACTGACGGCGGCCTTGATGCCCTGCATGTCGGTGTTTTAGCACCTGGGCGCGGATCACCTCCGAGCCATCGCCGGTACCCGATGGGCTTGCCATTGCTGCCCGCGCCTCCCCTTCTCAATAGTTTCGTGATTTCCTATATGAAGTTAGACCTTGGGCGGTTCGTTTTGACGCATGGCGCCCGGCTGGGGGACGAGGTTGGCCGCAAATCTGCTCTAGGGGCCGTTCTGAGGACAATAAGCGCCCGATGACCAACCCCCCCTTTTCCGGCATCAGCCCGGCTGCCAGAGCCGCGCTGTGCATCGGCGCCCTCGGGGTCGTCTTTGGCGACATCGGCACGAGCCCCCTCTACACGATGCATACCTGCATCGAAAACCTCCCCCCGGGTTCCCGGGAGCTGGGGATGCTGGGCATCCTCTCGCTGATTTTCTGGTCGCTCGTCCTTGTCGTGAGCGTGAAGTACCTCGGCTTCATCACGAAGGCCGACAACCATGGCGAGGGGGGTATCTTTGCCCTGCTTGCGCTCATCCATGCCCACCGCGAGATCGCCCCGAACAAGCCGCAGTTCAAGCGGGGCCTCGGCGTGGCCGTCGTCATCATCCTCATCGGAGCGGCCCTGCTCTTCGGGGACGGCATCATCACGCCAGCCATCTCCGTGCTCGGGGCGGCCGAGGGGCTCAATGCCATAAGCCCGGGCTTCGCTGTCTATGTCCCCTACCTGGCGTGCGCCATCCTTGCGGCGCTGTTCTGGTTCCAAAAGAGGGGAACCATGAGCATAGGGGCGGTCTTCGGACCCATCATGCTCGTCTGGTTTGCGACCCTGGGTGTCCTCGGGGCCTGGTACATCGCTCGGGCCCCGTCGGTCCTCAGGGCGATCAACCCCGCATACGGCCTAGCCCTGCTGCACAACCCGCCCGCAGAGGTGGCCGAGCTCCTGGGATCGATCGTCCTGGCGATTACGGGGGCCGAGGCCCTCTACGCCGACATGGGGCACTTCGGTAGGCGGGCCATCACGATCGCCTGGTACGGCGTGGCCTTCCCCGGGCTCGTCCTGAACTATTTCGGGCAGGTCGCCTACCTCACCCTCCACCCCGCGTCCGACCAGAACCCGTTCTTCGCGATGGCCCCCGAGGGACTCGCACGCGCGGCGCTCACGGGGCTGTCCATCGTCGCGGCGATCATAGCCAGCCAGGCCCTGATCTCGGGGGCGTACTCCCTCTCGAGGCAGGCGATCCAGCTCGGGTATTTCCCGCGCCTGAAGATCAACCACACGAGCGCGGGGCATTCGGGCCAGATCTACGTTCCCTTCGTGAACATGCTGCTCGCGATCGGGTGCATCTTTACCGTGATCCTATTCGGCTCGACGGCCCGGCTCGCCTCGGCCTACGGCATAGCGGTCACGGGCACCATGGCCATCACAAGCGGCGCCTTCTTCATGGTGGCCCGCCGAAACTGGAAGTGGCCTCTGTGGAAGGCCGGCCCCATATGCGGTCTGTTCCTGATCATCGACGTCGGGTTTTTCGGGGCCAATGCCCGCAAGCTCGCCGATGGCGGCTGGTATCCCCTGCTGATCGCGGCGGCGATCCTCGCCGTCATGCACACGTGGAAGACGGGGAGGAACGTCGTGTTCGAGCGCGTCTACGGCGGCAACGTCACCGAGGAGGAGTTGACCACGATCGCGCGCAGCCAGTACGTCGTGCGCGTGCCCGGGGCCGCCGTCTTCATGGTCGGCTCGCCGCGCGGCACGCCGCTCGCGCTCCTGCACCACGTGAAGGCCAACCGCTGCCTGCACAAGACGATCGTGCTCCTGAGCATCATCACCGAGGACAGGCCGACGGTGTCCAAGGCATTCCGCCTCCAGCTGCGGGAGGTCGGCGAGGGCGTCTGGCGCGCGACGGGCCACTACGGCTACATGGAATCCCCGGACGTGAGCGACCTGATCGACCACGTGAAGAACACCGGGCTAAAGATCAACCCCCAGTCCGCGACGTATTTCTTCAGCAGGGAGATGGTGATGACCGGCGGCAACACGGGGATGTGGGAGTGGGAGAAGAGCTTCTACAGCTTCCTCATCCGAAACGCCCGTCCCGCCAAGGACTACTATAACATCACGCCCTCCCAGATCATCGAGATCGGGCTGCCGGTGCAGTTGTAGGCAACGGCGCGGGCGGGACAGCCGTGCGCCCTTGCCCTGATTTTTACTCGCCAACGGCCATTGGCCTGCATCCCCTAGGGGCACGAACGCGTATGGATAAGGTAGCCCTATGTCACTCGCCTTGCCCATCTTGCGGTTTCCGTTCGCAGCGCCGGACTCCTCGCGCACGGCCGCGCGCAGGGATGGGACTGTCTGGATGAGCTCCGAAGGCGAGACCAGCCCGGAAGACCGCGCCAGGGCCAACGCGGCGCTCATCCGCAGGATGGCGGGCGGCGACCGCGACGCTCTGGCCGAGCTGTACGACAGCCTGTCGCGGCCGCTCTATTCCACCGCGAAGCACATCCTCAACGATGCGGCCGAGGCCCAGGACGTCGTCCACGACGTCTTCCTCGCCCTCTGGGAGAACGCGGCGTCCTTCGACAGCGGCCGCGGGGCCGCGTTTTCCTGGGCCGTCACGCTCACGCGAAACCGGGCCATCGACCGCCTCCGCACACGCGCCAACCGGGCCCGGCTCCTCGGCAACTCCATACCCGACGACCTGGGCTACGGCTCCGAGACGGGAGACCTCGGGGGCAGCGGCCTCGCCGAGCTCGGGGACCGGGCCGTGGCCGTGCGTTCCGCCCTAGCCGAGCTCCCGGCCGACCAGCAGCGCGCCCTCGAGCTCGCCTTCTTCTCGGGACTCACCCAGAAGGAGATCGCCGACAAGCTGAGCGAGCCGATCGGCACCATCAAGGCGCGTATCCGTCGCGGCCTCATCAAGCTTCGCGACGCGCTCGCGAACCGGCTATGAACGACGAACGCCAGGAGGAATTCGCCTCCCTCTACGCCTTCGGCCTCCTCGAGGAGCCCGAGCTGAGCGCATTTCGCTCGGAGCTTGAGAGGAACCCGGAGCTCCAGCGGCTCGTGGCCGAGCTGCGCGCGGCCGCGACTGCGCTCGCGCACGCGGCGCCCGAGGCGGTCCCGCCCGAGGCGCTCAAGTCCCGCGTGCTGGCGTCCGCAGCCGCTAGGGGGGCCAAGGGGCCCGCCGAGGCCCGCGAGAAGGTGGTCCCCTTCCCTTCGTGGATCCCGTGGCTCGCCGCGGCCTGCATCGGAGCAGCGGCCATTTGGTCGCAGCGCCAATACGCCGCCGCGCGGGCCGAGAACGCCTCGCTCGGCGAGGAGCGCCGCGTCGCACTTGCCTCCCTCGAAGAGACACGCGCGCAGCTGGCGGATGCCCGCAAGCTTGTCACCCAGTACAGTCTCCAGGTCGCGGAGCTCTCCACCAAGCTCAAGGACGAGGGGGACCTGGCGCACTTCAAGATCGCCACGCTGGCGTCAATGCTCGGCGACTCGCCCGCGGCCCTCGCGGTCGCCGTATGGGACCCCGCGCGCGAGCAGGGCGTCCTCGAGGTGTCGAAGCTTCCCGCGCTCGCCTCCGAGAAGGACTACCAGCTCTGGGTGATCGACGCGAAGTACCCCGCTCCCGTGAGCGCGGGCGTATTCGAGGTCGACCCGGTGACGGGCGTGGCCCATGTCGTCTTCAGGGCCGACAAGCCTCTCCACGCGATCGCCAAGTTCGCGGTGAGCCTCGAGCGCAAGGGCGGCGTGCCCCAGCGCGAGGGCCCAATCGTGCTGCTTAGCCCGTAGGCCACCGGACGCGGGGGAAGGCCGGACAGCTTGACTCGGCTTGCGCGTCTGCGAACGATCGGCCATGGCCAGTCGCATAGGTCGCGCGGGAATTGCAGCAGCCGCGCTCCTCGCCGCCCTGCCTTCGTCCCGCGGCCAGGCCGCGCCCGGGCAGGTCACCCCCGCCTCCGTCCTGGCGGCCATGGAGCGCGTCGCCGACTGGCAGATCGCGAACCCGAGCCAGCATCCCCCGACCGATTGGACGGAGGGCACGGCCGACACAGGGTTCATGGCGCTTGCGGGCATTTCCGGGAGCCCCAGGTACCGCGACGCCATGCTCGCCGCGGGCGAGAAGAGCCAGTGGAAGCTGGGCCCCAAGTTCTACCACGCGGCTGACCACACGGTCGGGCAGATGTACGCGGAGATCTACCTGATCTACCGCGACCCGAGGATGCTCGCGCCCCTGAGGGCGCAGTTCGACGGGATACTCGCCAAGCCCTCGTCCGTCGCGAGCATGGACATCTCGCAGCCGTACGAGCTCGCCACCGAGCTCTGGTCCTGGTGCGACGCGCTCTTCGTGGCGCCGCCGGCGTGGATGCGCCTGTACTGGGCGACGGGCGACACCCGCTACATGGACTTTGCGGTCAAGAACTGGTGGCGCACGACCGACTTCCTCTACGACAAGAATGAGAGGCTCTTTTACCGGGACAGCTCCTTCTTCAACAAGGCCGAGGCGAACGGCCGGAAGGTGTTCTGGAGCCGGGGCAACGGCTGGGTGATGGGGGGGCTCGTCCGCATGCTCCAGTACCTACCGAGGAACCATCCGGACCGGCCGCGCTTTGAGCGGCTGTTCACGGACATGTCCGCGAGGATCCTCTCGCTCCAGCAGGCCGACGGGCTGTGGCGGGTAAGCCTGCTCGCCCCGGAAGGAAACCCGCAAAGGGAGACGAGCGGGACCGCCTTCTACACGTACGCCCTCGCCTGGGGGGTCAACCAGGGCCTGCTCGACCCGGCCAAGTTCGAGCCGGCGGTCCAAAGGGCCTGGTCGGCGCTCTTGGGATGCGTGGAGCCCGACGGGAGGCTGGCGCACGTGCAGCCCATCGGCGCGGGTCCCGAGGGGTTCCCGGACGGATCCACCGAGGACTACGGCGTCGGGGCCTTCCTGCTCGCGGGAAGCGAGGTCTACCGCAGCGCCGTGATGGGAGCGCTCGCGCCGGCCTCCAGAGGGGATCCGCCGTCGGCCGCATCCGTCCGGCCCCACCGCGCGATCACGACCGTCACCAATCCATCTGGGTTTTTCCGAAGCGAGGAGACCGTCGAGATCGATCCCCGGACGCTGGCGCCGGCTGGGGGATACGCCGTCATGGACGGGGTCTCGTCGCGGATCATCCCCTCCCAGCTCTACGCCTCCGAGCCGGGCAGGCCGGCCGACAGGCTGATTTTCCAGGTCGACCTGGCCCCCGGGGAGACCCGGGTGTATTACGTGCTGGATTCCCGGGCCCTTGCCGCCGTTCCCCCTTCGATCACGCGGACCTACGCGCGCATCGTGCCGGAGCGCAGCAACGAGATGCCGTGGGAAAGCGACCGCATCGCCCACCGGATGTTCAGCAAGGACCTCCTGACGAGCGAGGGCACCCTCGTGAGCGGGATCGACGTCTGGGCCAAGCGCACCCGGGCGCCCATCATCGAGGAATGGTACAAGCGCCCCAACTACCACGTCGACGACGGCGACGGCCAGGACGACTACCAGGTGGGGCGAAGCTGCGGATGCGGCGGCCTGGGCGCCTGGAGCGGCGGGAAGCTCTACCTCCCGAGCAACTTCAAGAGAGCGCGGCTGATCACAACGGGCCCCGTCCGCTCCGAGTTTGAGGTCACGTTCGACCCATGGGACGCCGGCGGACGCACCGTGTCTGAGCGGAGGCGCATCAGCATCGACGCCGGCTCGAACCTGAGCCGGGCCGAGAGCGTGCTGGAGAGCGACGACCGCTCGCCTGTCGAGATTGCGATCGGGATTGCACAGAGGGCGGGCGTCGGGACCAAGACGTCGACGAACAGGGAGGCCGGCTGGATGACCTACTGGCAGGCCCCGGACCGCGACCGCGGCAGCATCGGGTGCGCCGTCGCCCTGCGCCGGGGAAGCGTCCTCGATTTCGTGGTGGAAAGCGCGAGCATCCCGGCCTTGCCGCCCGAGAAGCAGCTGATCCCGGGCAGCGAGGGCCTGCCCCCGGTCGGCAACCTGCTGGCCATCACACGGGTGGAAATCGGCAAGCCCGTCGTGTACTACATCGGGGCGGGCTGGAGCCGGAGCGGGGACTTCCCGGACGAGGCCGCCTGGGACCGCTACGTGGCTCAGCGCACCGAATGCATCGAGGTGCCGTTGCTGGTTGCGACGGCACCCTGATCAAAGCGTCCCGCGGGGCGGACCGAGGTCCGGTTTGCTGGGCGCCGGTCCGGCTTGTCGATGACCGCCCGGACCCTCTCGACAATCGACTTTGCGGTGAACGGCTTCTGAAGGAAGTCGAACACTCCGGCGCCCGCCGCCTTGGCCGTGTTCTCCGTGAGCTCCAGGCCGCTCGTCGCGATTATCCTGACGGCCGGGTTGATGCACTTGAGCACGTGTATCGTGGCCGCGCCGTCCATGATCGGCATCATCATGTCCGTGATCACAAGGGACACGTCCTGCACCACCTTGGCGTAGATGGCCACGGCGGCGGCCCCATCGGAGGCGGTGATCACGCGGTAGCCGAAGGCCACCAGGGTCTGCTGGGTTATGTCGCGTATCGAGGCCTCGTCGTCCACGACGAGGATAAGCTCGTTTCGGCCCCGCGGGATGGCGGTCTGGGAGGGGCGCTCCGGCTCCTCGTTCCTCTTGGTCAGATCAGCTGGAAGGTAGATCCTGAACGTGGAGCCCCGCTCGAGCTCGCTCTCGACCCCCATGAATCCGCCGTGGTTCTTGACCACCGTGTGGACTGTCGCGAGGCCCAGGCCGGTGCCCTTTCCGACCTCCTTCGTCGTGAAGAAGGGCTCGAAGATCCTGTCGCGCACCTCCGGGGAAATGCCGCAGCCCCCATCGGCCACCTCCAGAAGCACGTAGGAGCCCGCCTTCGCGTCGTGGCTCGTGGCGGCGAACTGCGCGTCAATGGTGACATTGGAGGCGTTGAGCCTGAGGGTTCCGCCGTGGGGCATGGCGTCGCGCGCGTTGACGACCAGGTTGAGGATGACCTGGTGAAGCTGCGTCGGATCACCGGAAACCGGCCAGAGATCCTTGGAAACTTCGGTGGAGATTCTGATGTTGCGCGGAAACGTCTGCGTGATGATCGCCTCGATGTCCCCTATAAGGCGCTCGAGGCGTATGGCGACCCGCTGGTGGTCGTCGCCCCTCGCGAAGGAGAGCACCTGGCGCACCAGGTCGGCTCCCCTCAGGCAGCTCACCTGGATGGTCTCAAGTATCTTGGAGCGCCGCGGGTTGCTGGAGTCCTCATGCTTCAGCAGCTCGATCGCCATCAGGATGGGCGCAAGCACGTTGTTTAGGTCGTGCGCGATGCCTCCGGCGAGCGTCCCAATGCTCTCCATGCGCTGGGCCCGCAGGAACTGGGCCTCCATCTTCCTCTGCTCGGTGAGGTCGCGCATGCCCCCCACCATCCGGACGGCCTTTCCAAGGTCGTCGCGCAGGATATAGCCCCGGTCGTGCACGAAGGCATAGGTGCCGTCCTTGCGTTGGAACTGGTATTCGGCGCTCCATGAGTCTTCGCCCGCGGCCGCGGCGCGCTTAATATTCTCGGTGACGCGCGGGCGGTCGTCGGGGTGGATGTGCCCCTTCCACGCCTCGACGCTCGGCTCGATCTCCCCGGCGGCAAACCCGAATGTCGTGAGAAAGCCGTCGTTCCACCAGAAGGTGCCGGCCGCGAGGTCCCAGTCCCAGACGACGTCGCTAATGGCGCGGGCGACGAACTTGAACCTCTCCTCGCTCTGGCGAAGGGCGTTCAGCGCCTGCACGCGGACGGAGGAATCGCGGGCGATCACCTGCACCTCCCTGTGCCCCTGGAAATCGAAGGCCACGGACGTGACCTCGACATCGACGTCGGTTCCGTCGAGCCGCACGAACTTGCTCTCGAAGGGCGGCCTCGAGTGCCCATCCGAAAGCTCCAGTCTTCGCTCCAGCTTGAAGGCTTGGAATGCGGGGTGCGTCACCTCCAGGGCGTTTCGACCGATGAGCTGGGAAGCCTCCGAGGCTCCCATCAGCAGGCAGAACGCCTTGTTGACGAACGTTATGAGGCCGTCGACATGCACGAAGAGTGCGTCGGGGGAAAGGGCGAGCATCTTCTTGTAGCGCTCGTCCGCCTCGTGGACTACCGCCTCGTGGGCCTTCTGGTCGGTCAGGTCCTGGATCGTGCCGGACTCGTGGGCGGGCTTGCCCTGCTCATCGGACACCAGCTCGGCGATCTGGCGGACGTGCCGGACCTCGCCGCCAGGACGGACGATGCGATGCTCGAAGTCGACCCGGCGCAGGCCGGTCGCGGCCGCCTTCTTCTCCTGGTGGACGTAGTCCCTGTCATCCGGATGCACGAGGCTGTAGAAGAGCTCGGCGCTGGGCTGGCACTCGTTCTTGGAGAGCCCGAGGATCTTGTAGACCCCGACGGACCACCTGAGGCGGCGCCTCTTGGAAAAGTCGTATTCCCAGTCCCCGATTCCCGCGATGCGCTGGGCGTTCTCGAGCCGCTCGACATTGACCACGGTCCCGCTCTGGTGGAGCAGGCGAACCTCGATCATGTTGTGGACGCGGATCAGGACCTCCGCGAGCTCGAACGGCTTGCTGATGAAATCCTTCGCCCCGGAATGAAGGGCGCGAAGCTTGTGTCCGGGCTGGGCCGTGATGACGAGAACGGGGAGGTAGCTCCCCTTCTCGATCTTCTTGAGTTCCTCCATAACCCGGAATCCGTCGAGGCCGGGCATCTGGAGATCGAGCAGGATCAGGTCAAATCGCTTCCTCTCATGAAGCGAGCAGACCACGTGGGGATCGCTCGTCGAGGTCACCGAGAGGTACCCGGCGCCCTTCAGGATCTGCTCCAGAAGGGAGATGTTGGCCTCCTGATCGTCAACGATCAGGATGGATGCATTGAGGATGTCTGACTCGCTTGTCACGGTTTCCTCGAACTCTAGCCGACGGGACCGGAACCATTTTCGGCGAGCTCGAGCGCCGCGTTGAGGGTATCCATGAAATCCTTCACCTTGATCGGCTTCGTGAGGTAGCGGAAGAACCCGGCCTTCATCCCCTTTGCGACGTCGCGCGGCATCGCGTTGGCGCTCAGGGCGATAACCGGAATGTGCGCTGTAGTCGGGTCGGCCCGCAGGATCTTCAGGGCGTCGATGCCGCTGATGCCGTTCAGGTTGATGTCCATCAGGATCACCTTCGGAAGCGCCGAGCGCGCGAGCTTGATGCCCAGGGTCCCGTTGATGGCGGTCAGCAGGCGCATGTCGGGGCAGAGCGCTATGAGCTGCTCGACAAGCTCCATATTCGCCGGGTTGTCCTCGACGTAGAGAAGCGTGCGAAGCGGGGCGCCGGGCGGTAGCTTCGGCCGCGTGCTGACCTCGATCTCCTCGCCCTTGTCCTTGAGCTGCGGGGCCGACGTGGCCGTGAGGTCGCACCAGAACAGGCTTCCCTCGCCCCGCTTGCTCTCCACGCCGATGGTCCCGTCCATGAGCTCGGCAAGCCTCTTCGTCACGACAAGCCCAATTCCCGTCCCGGCGACGTTCCCCTCCTGCCCGAGCCTGTTGAAGGGCTGGAACAGCTGCGCCATCATGTCGGGCGCAAGCCCGAGGCCCGTGTCTCGGACGCTGATTCGGATCCGCTCGGGCGCGACGACGGCGCATTCCACGACGACCGTTCCCTCCTCCCTGTTGTACTTGATTGCGTTGGAGAGCAGGTTGATGACGATCTGCTTCAGGCGAGTCATGTCGGCCTTGACGAACACCGGGTTCTCGAATGTCGGGAAAGTCATGACAATGCCGCGCTTCTGGGCCTCGGGGCCCATCATCGTCTGGCATTCCACCATGATCTCGGACAGGGAGACCGATTCCTTGGAGAGCGACACCTGACCGGACTCGATCACAGCCAGGTCCAGCACCTCGTTGATGAGCTTGAGCAGGTGCCACCCCGCCTTGAGGATCTGGGAAATGCGGGCGCCCTGCGACTCCGTCGGCGGGGGCGTGGAGGATTCCATGAGCTGGGCGAAACCCAGGATGGCGTTGAGCGGGCTACGGAGCTCATGGCTCATGCTCGAGAGGAAGTCGGACTTGGCGAGGTTGGCCTTCTCCGCGATGAACTTTGCGCTCTCCAGCTCGACATTCGACACTTGGAGCGCGTGCTCGAAGCGCTTGCGCTCAGTCACGTCGCGCGCGCCAGCGAACACCCCCAGGAGCTTCCGGTCGCGATCATAGAACGTGGACGCGTTGTATGAAACTGTGGTCTTCTTGCCGTCCCTCGTGCAGGCGGTGAGCTCGTAATTGGTGACCCGCTTCTCGCTCAGCACCTGCCTGATGCCTGCCTCGGCCCGCTCCGGCTCGGTGAAAAATCCCTTGAACGGGGCGCCGATGAGCTCGTCGCGCGTGCAGCCCGTGAGCGCCTCCATCTGCTTATTGACGTCGGTGATGATGCCCAGCGGATCGGTCGTCATCAAAGCGTCGATGTTCGACTCGATGAGCGAGCGCGTGTAGAACTGCTGGTCGCGAAGGCGCTGATCGAGCTTCATCCGGTCCTCCTCGATCTGCTTGCGCGCGCTGTTGTCGGTGCCGATCAGCAGGTAGCCAATGATGGCGCCATCGTCGCCTCGAAGCGCCGTCACTGAGACTATAGCAGGGAAGCGGCTGCCGTCCTTGCGGATGTACGTGAGCTCGTAGATGTCCTCGATACCCCTCGATGCCTTGAACACGAGGGCCTCAAACCCGGGCGCGATCGTGGAGCCCAGCTCGGCGCTGAGCGCCTTGGCGCGGGCCACGATCTCCTGCGGGTCGGAGATCTCGGCCGGCGTCACCTTGTTCATCACGTCCGCGGCGGCATAGCCCAGCATGCGCTCGGCTCCCACGTTGAAGATCTGGATCACGCCCTTCTCGTCCGTGGCGATGCTCGAGAAGTTGGCGCTGTTGAAGATCGCGCTCTGGAGCGCCCCGGCCTTGAGGAGCGCCTGCTCCGCCATTTTCCGGGCGCTGTTGTCCGTGCCGATCAGAAGGTAGCCGATGATGGCCCCGTCATCGGCGCGCAGAGCCGTGACGGACACGATGGCGGGAAAGCGGCTGCCGTCCTTGCGGATGTACGTGAGCTCGTAGATGTCCTCGATACCCC
>CAZDZL010000053.1:0-21348 GCA_964509885.1 uncultured Opitutaceae bacterium
CCGTCGAGGCGAGCACCTTCGAGAGGTCCACCCACTCGCTCGCGTCGCGGTAGACGCCGTGCGTGGCCGCCGCGAGGTCGCGCAGGGTGCCGCTCTCGAGCTTGGAGAGGACGACGGCCCCGTTCTCGTCCTTCATGAAGGAGCCCGTGCCGTCGGGGATCATCCCGCCGCCGGAGGTGCCGACGCCGAGGCCGATCACCCTGATTCCCTTCTTCGCGAGGTCGGGTATCCGGTCCTTCCAGTTGTCGTCGGTGGCCTCGCCGTCGCTCAGGATGATGAGGTAGCGGTCTGCCGCCGATCCTCCCGCGAACGCCTCGAGCGCGGTGTCGATCAGCTGGCGGTAGTTGGTGCCGCCCTCGGGCAGGAAGTCGGGCCCGAGCGTGGGCAGGAACTCGCGCAGGATCTCGTAGTCGGCGCTGACGGGGGACTGCAGGAACGCGGTGCCGGAGAAGATGATCAGGCCGACGCGCTCGCCCTTCAGCCGGTCGAGGAGTGCCTGGATGAGGAGCTTCGAGCGCTCGAGGCGCGAGGGCTTCACGTCGGGCGTCAGCATCGAGCGGGAGAGGTCGAGCGCGATGATGATGTCCCGGGACTGGTCGAAGACGGGCTCGTCGATCCGGCCCCACTGGGGCCTCGCGAGCGCCAGGATGCCGAGCGCGATCCCCGCGCAGAGAAGGAAGCGCCTCCGCGACGAGGGGGACTTGGCCGCGTCGTCCCCGGACAGGCTCACGCTCGTCATCCCCGCCTCGGCCCGCAGGATCTTGGGGTGGCTGGCACCGTCCAGCCGGCGGCTGCGCAGGAGCTCCCAGGCGAGGAGCCCCGCGGGAAGGACGAGCAGCCAGAGAAGATGGGGCCAGAAGAAGGTCATCGGGGTCGTGAGAGCCACGCGCCGGCCCCGAAGAGCGCGAGGCCGGGAACGGCGAGCCATCCGAAGAGCTCCGTCGTCAGGAGGTAGCTCTTGGCCTGGAACTCGATCTTCTGGCTCGCGTCGATCGACTTGAAGGCCGACTCGATCGTGCCGGTGTCGGCGGCCCTGAAGAACTTGCCGCCGGTCGTCTCGGCGATGTCGCGCAGCGCGTCCTCGTCCAGGTCGGCGGCGACCCAGCTGTACGAGACCTTCCGGCCGTTCTCGTCGAAGTTGGGGTAGGGCACGAGGCCGTCCTTGCCCGCGCCTATCGTGTAGATCGGGACGCCTCGCGCCTTCGCGAGCTGCGCGGCCTGAGTCGGCTGGATCGCCCCCATGTTGTTCGCGCCGTCCGTCAGGAGGACGATGAAGGCGCCCAGGCGCTTGCCGCCCGGCTCCCGGGCCGACTGGTCCAGCCTCGTCAGCGCCACGCCGAGCGCGTCGCCGATCGCGGTGCCGTCCCGGATGAGCCCGATCTTCACGCGCTCGAGCTGCCTCGAGAGCCACGCGTGGTCCGTCGTCAGGGGGGAGAGCGTGTAGGCCTTCGAGGAGAACAGGACGACGCCGATGCGGTCGGAGGTCCTCTGCTCGATGAACGCCTGGATGACGGGCTTGATCGCCTGGAGGCGGTTGATCCTCTCCCCGTCCTTCTCGTAGTCCTCGCTCAGCATCGAGCCGGAGAGGTCGACCGCGAGCATGATGTCGTAGCCCTGCGAGCGCACCTCGCGCTTGTCCTCGATCTTCTGGGGGCGGGCGAGGGCGCCGACGACGAGGACGAGGCCGGCCACAGCGCACCCGGCCGTCCAGTGCGACGCGGCGATGGACGTGCGGTGCCAGGCCGCGGCGAAGGGGACGAGGAGCACCGGCACCCGCGCCCGGCCCCGCAGCCAGACCGCGAGCGGGATGGCGCCCAGCGCGAGGATCCAGAGCGGGCTCGCCAGCCTGAAGTTCAGGCCGCTGATCGTGAGCGGGGGGACGTCGAGGAGGCTCATCGGTCGGCTCCTAGAGGCGGCCGCGCGCCCCTCCTGCGCGCATCCGGGTGTGGAAGAACCGGACCAGGGCGTCGAACTGGTCGTCGGCGGTGCTGACGACCAGGCGGCTGAGCGGGTCGGGGAAGAGGGCCTCCCACGACGCGTCGCGGCTCGCGCGCCACTCGGCGTGCGCGGCGCGGTCCGCGCTTCCCCCCTCGAGCGTCACGAGGCGGCCCGAGGCCGGATCGTAGGCCGTGATCCGGCCCTCCCTCGGGAGCTCGCGCTCCCACGGGTCGTCCACGCGAAACCCCATCGTCTGGTAGCGGCGCCGCAGGACGACCCAGCCCTCGGGCTCGGCCCTGGGGGGGAAGTCGCCGAGCCAGAGGAGGACGCTGTGCTTGGGCGCCGCCCTGGCGATGAACCTCCACGGGATCTCGGGCGCCTTCGCGGCCGGCGAGGGCGCCGCGCGCCCGATGAGGGACGCCGCGGCGTGGAGGATCGCCCCCCGGCCACGCACGGGCTCGCGGAAGATGGGCCCGTCGGGCGAGGCGTGGACGAAGCCGACCCGGTCGCCGTTGACGGCGCCGAGCAGCATCACGAGGCCCGCGAGCTCCAGGAGCGCCTCCCTCTTCGAGCGCGCCCCCGAACCGAAGTTGAGCGTCGGCGCGTCCTCGAGCAGCAGGAGGAGCGTCACCTCGCGCTCCTCGACGAACTTCTTCCTGTAGGGCTCGCCGAGCCTCGCCGTGACGTTCCAGTCGATGTCGCGCACGTCGTCGCCGAACTCGTAGCGCACGACCTGGTCGAACTCCATGCCGCGGCCCCGGAACGCCGAGCGGTACTCGCCGGAGAGGATGTTCTCGACGGCGTGCCGCACCCGCCACTCAAGCTGCCGCAGGAGCGCCAGGGGGTTGGCGGCTTTGCTGTCAGCGATGGCCATCAAACGGACGGGACCGGCGTCGTCGACACGACCTGGGAGATGACCGCGTCCGGCGTGATCTCCTGGGCCTCGGCCTCGTAGGTGAGCCCCACGCGGTGCCTGAGGACGTCGGGCGCCAGCTCCTGGATGAGGGCGGGGGAGAGGAAGTCCTGGCCGCGCAGCCAGGCCAGCGAGCGGCCGGCCTGGAAGAGGGCGAGGGACGCGCGGGGCGACGCCCCGAAGTTCAGCCGCCTTGACGACGCCTCGGGGTTGTCGGCCAGGGCGCGGGTGGCGCGCACGAGGGTAAGGATGTAGTTCTGGACGACCGGGGCCACGTGGATGCGGTCGACCTCGGAGCGCAGGGCGAGGAGCTCGGCCCCGCTCGATACCGCCTGGAGCGCGGGCTGCTGCGTGATCTGGCCCCAGCGCTGCATCATCGAGGCCTCCTCGTCGGCGCTCGGGTAGTCCACGAGGAGCTTGAAGAGGAAGCGGTCCGTCTGGGCCTCGGGCAGGGGATAGGTCCCCTCCTGCTCGATCGGGTTCTGGGTCGCCATGACGAAGAAGGGGCTGGGAAGCAGGTGGGTCTGGCCCCCGATCGTGACCTGCTTCTCCTGCATGGCCTCCAGGAGCGCGCTCTGGACCTTGGCCGGGGCGCGGTTGATCTCGTCCGCGAGGAGGAGGTTGGCGAACACGGGGCCCCGGTGGGGGCTGAACTCGCCGGTCTTCGGCTGGAAGACCATGGTGCCGACGACGTCGCTCGGCAGCAGGTCGGGCGTGAACTGGATCCGCTCGAACTGGACGCCAAGGGCGGCTCCCAAGGACTTGACAAGTAATGTCTTGGCGAGCCCGGGCATGCCCTCCAGGAGGACATGGCCGCCGGCGAGGAGGGCCACGAGGAGCCGCTCGACCGCGGCGTCCTGGCCTATGACAGCCTTGCCGATTTCATCGCGGAGTTTCTGGGACCAAGCTGGACCTGAGGGCATAGTGTCGCGGAGGGTTGGACGTTGGGCGGGAATGGGGACTGTTCCGGCTAGATTGAAGGGACCGGACCCCGGCGGCGAGAAAATGGTTCCGTCGATCGGCGGAAATCAGGGGCTCCCGGGGGGGTCAGGCGTCCGCGACAACCCGGGCGACCAGGAAGCCGTCGTAGCCCTTTGCGCCCACCGTCTGGATCGCCGTGGCGCTGACGCGCGGCTCGGCGGCCACGAGCTCGTTCATCCGGCGCACCCCGGGGACGCCGGCGTTGGAGCTGTCCTTGTCGATGATCTCCCCGCCCCGGACGACGTTGTCGGCGACGATAAGCGTGCCCCGTCGGGCCATCCTGAGCGCCCACGCGAAGTACCCCGGGTAGTTCTGCTTGTCCGCGTCGATGAAGATCAGGTCGTACGGCTCGGGGTCCCTGGCGGCGAGCCGCGGCAGCACCTCGAGCGCCGGCCCCACGAGGATCTCGGCGACGCCGGAAAGGCCGGCCCGGGCGATGTTGGAGCGGGCCACGTCCGCGTGCTTTTGCTCGAATTCAATGCTGACCAGCCGACCGCCGGCCGGCAGCGCCCGCGCGAGCCAGATCGTGCTGTAGCCGGCCAGCGTTCCGATTTCCAGGATCCTCCGGGCATTGACGCTCTGCGCCAGGAGCATGAGCAGTTTGCCCTGGGGCGGGGACACGTGGATCGGGGGAAGCCCGGCCTTGTCGCTGTCCTCGAGGGCCGCCGCCAGCACGGGGTCGTCCCCGAGCAGCAGGTCGCTGAAGTACTTGTCGACTTTCGTCCATGTCTCCTGGGCCATCGTGGTTCCTCCCTTTTGGTGGTTGCGGCGCGCGGTCTAATCCAAGATTCAATGGCAAAGGAGACGTTGTAAAGAACCCCTATGAACCGACGCACCTTCGTCTCGTCCCTTGCCGCGGCCGGCGCCGTTGTCGCCTCGGGCTCCCGGCTCTTTGCCGAGGCGTCCAAGCCGCGCATGAAGGTCGGCATCATCGGCTGCGGCTGGTACGGGGGGGTGAACCTGGACGCGTTCACGCGCAACGTGGAGCTGGACGTCGTCTCGCTCTGCGACGTCAACGAGGTGTCCCTCCAGAACACGCTTAAGGCCGTCTCCACGTTCCAGGCGAAGGCCCCGCGGACCTTCGTCGACTACCGCGAGATGCTCGCCTCCGGCGGGCACGACGTCGTCATCGTGGCCACTCCCGACCACTGGCACGCGCTGCCCGCGATAGCCGCCATGAAGGCCGGCGCCGACGTCTACCTGGAGAAGCCGGTCAGCGTCGACGTGATCGAGGGCGAGGCGCTTGTCGCCGCCGCGCGAAAATACGGGCGGGTCGTGCAGGTGAACACGCAGCGTCGGAGCAACCCCCTCTACCTGGAGGCCCGCGACAAGTACATCCGCAGCGGCCGGCTGGGGAAGATCGGCCTCGTCGAGACCTACAGCTACCTCGGATCGGAGGGCTGGTCCGCCGGCCCCGTCCCCGACGCCGCGGTCCCCGGCCACCTGAACTATGATTTTTGGACCGGGCCGGCGCCCCTCCTCCCGTTCAAGGCCATCATGGAGAACCGTGGCTGGCGGGCCTACATGGAATTCGGCAACGGGCCCATAGGGAACCTGGGCGTGCACATGCTCGACCAGGTGCGCTGGCTCCTGGGGCTTGGCTGGCCGGCGTCGATCTACTCCTCGGGCGGGATCTACGTCGAGAAGGCCTCCTTCTCCAACATACCCGACACCCAGCGGAGCGTGTTCCACTATCCCGACCTCGACGTGAGCTGGCAGCACCGCCTGTGGGGCGGATCGCCGATCCCCCAGCGCCACTGGAGCGACCAATGGGGCGCGCGCTTCATCGGCGAGAAGGGGACGCTCAACCTGACCATGCTCGAGTACGCCTTCACGCCGGCAACAGGCGGGCCGCGGGAGGGCGTGCACATGCTGTCGAAGACGGGCGACCTTGAGAATGTCGACTTCAGCCGCGACGGCCACGCCTACACGGAGACCGAGAACCGGCACGTGCTCGACTTCATCCAGGCGCGTCAGAATCGCTCCCGTCCCATCGCGGACATCGAGGAGGGGCACATCTCGAGCGCGTGCTGCGAGCTCGCCAACATTTCCCAGCAGCTGGGCCGGGCCGTCGCCTACGACCCAAAGACGCGCTCGGTGCCCGGCGACGCGGAGGCGACGCGGCTCCTCGCACGAAGCTACCGCTCTCCCTGGGTGCACCCCGATCCGTCAAGCGTCTGAGCGTGGGAGCCCCGGGCGGCGGCGCGTCCGGCAAATCGCCCTCTTTTGTTTGGCCTATTCGAGGACCGTGACCGGGTCGCCCACCCGCACCACGCCGCCCTTGGACTCGCCCACCAGATTCACGCCGAAGATGACATCCGTCGGCTCCCTCGGGTCCCTGCGGAATGAGGCGAGGGTGCGCAGGGGCTCGACCCCGCGCCTTCCGGTAAGCTGGTCCGTCACGGTGATGATGCACCGGCTGCTCGGGCCGGCGCTTCGGAAAATGACGTCACCAATGCGCAGCCTCGTCCAGGAGTCCTCCTCGAAGGGCGAGGAGCCCGCGAGGACCAGGTTCGGCCGGAAACGGCCCATGGGGACGGCCACGCCGCCCGCCTCGGCGATACGGCGGTTCACCTCGCCGAGCGAGGCCTCGGTCGTCGCGAGGAACGGGCAGGCGTCCGCGAAGGTCACGAGGTCGCCGGGCCGCGCGGCCTCCTTGAGGACCTGCCTGCGGAACTCCGGGCCGATCCTCGCCAGCCGGCAGGGCCCCCGCAGGACGCGGGACAGCCACTCGGCCGCGGCCTCGCCGCAGTCCTCCGCCCTCAGGTCCTCGCTTCGCCAGACATTGACGGTCAGGAGCGGCGCCCGGGGGTCGGCGGCCCGCCGGACGACGAGGTCGTCGTGGCCCTCGCAGCGCAGCGTCAGCGCCGCCGCGTCCAGGAACGCCCCGACAAGCGCCATGCGCGGGACCGTCCTCTGCGTCAGGAAATTTCCGTCCGGGTCGGTGACGAGGAAGCGGCGGTCGCCGACCAGCCCCAGGGGGTCGACCTCGGCCTCCCTGACCTCGAGGCCCCGCAGGGACTTGACCGGGTGGATGTGGAGCGAGGCGAGGTGCATCCCGGCGCCGTCAGCCCCGCTTCGCGACGTCGCGCACCTCGACCTCGACCCGCTCGGGGTCCTCGAGCTCGCGTATCCCCTTTGCGCCCAGCTCGGCGAACTTGCGAGCGCCGGGCAGGATCTTCTGCTCGAAGGAGCCGACGGCCGAGTTGAAGTTCCTCACCGCTGCGGTGAGCCCCTTCGCGGTGCTGCCCAGGTGCTCCGCGAAGACCGAGATCCGGTCGTAGAGCTCGCGGCCGAGCTTGCTCACCTCCTCGGCGCCCTGCGAGACCGCCTCCTGGCGCCAGCCGTAGGCGGCGGCCTTGAGGAGGGCGATGAGCGTCATGGGGGTGGCGAGGAGCACGCGCCGGTTGATCGCCTTGTCCATGATCGAGGGGTCCGACTCGATCGCGGCCGACAGGAAGGAGTCCCCCGGCAGGAACAGGACGACGTACTCCGGTGACGGCTGGATCCTCGCCCAGTACTCCTTGCCGGCCAGGTCCTCGATGTGCCCGCGGATCTTGGCGGCGTGCTCCTTGAGCTTCGCGAGGCGCAGCTCCGCGTCGGGCTCGGCCGCGGCCTCCCGGAACGCCTCGGTCGGGGCCTTGGCGTCGACGACGATCCGCTGGCCCCCCGGAAGGGAAACGATGAGGTCGGGGCGCGTGCGGCCGTCCTCGCCGGGGATCACGCGCTGCTCCGCGAAGTCGCAGTGCTCCATCATCCCGGAGAGCTCGACGACCCGGCGCAGCTGGACCTCCCCCCAGGTTCCCGCGGTCCGGGTGGTGCTGAGCGCCGAGGAGAGCTTCGTCGTCTCCGACTGCATCTTCTGCTGGGCGGTGTTGAGGGACGCGAGCTGCTGGCCGAGCTCGCCGTAGGCGCGCTCCCGCTTCTGCTCGAGCTCGTTGATCTTGAGGTCGACCTTCTCGAGCGACTCCTTGAGCGGCTTCACCAGGAGATCAATGGCCTGCTGGCGGTTCGTCAGGTCCCCCGAGGACTTCTCGTGGAGCTGCGCGAAGGTCTTCTCGGCGAGCTTGAGGAAGCTGTCGCTGTTCGCGCGCAGCGCCTCGGCGGAGAGCCCCGCGAACTCCCCCCTGAGCCGCTCGTGCGCCGCGCGCAGCTCGGACATGCGCGCCTCGGCCCCGGCCTTCTCCGCGGCGAGCTCGGCTCCGAGGCGGGCCGCGGACGCGGCGAGCTCGGCCCGGGCGGCCTTTTCAGCTGAGAGATCGGCGCCGAGGCGGGCGTTGTCGGCCTCGGCTGCCCTCTGGCGCTCGGCGAGGGCGGCCCCGCGGCCGGAGAGGACGACCCAGGCCAGGCCGAAGCCCGCGGCGAACGAGAGGACGAGGAGGAGGACGGTCACGCGAGGAGGTTTGACAGGGGTGGCGGCCGGCTGCAAACACACATCATGTTCCAGCCGTGCCTTAAGGGGGCATCATCGGCCTGATATGGTCACCGAGCCCGACATCGGAAAGGAGGGGGCTGTCCAGCTGCGGCGCGTCCTCGTTGTCGACGACGAGTACGGCCCCAGGGAGTCGATCGCGTACACGCTCGCCACCAACTTCTCGGTCGAGACGGCGGACCGGGCGGCCGAGGCGCTGAAGAAGATCAAGGAAAAGGACTACCACGTGGTGGTCCTCGACATCCGGATGCCCGAGATGGACGGCATCAGGGCGCTCGAGGAGCTCCGGAAGATCGATCCCCACGTCTCCGTCATCATCCTCACCGGGTACGGTATGCTCTCGACCGCCCAGCAGGCCATGGTCGGGGGCGCCAACCAGTACATGCGCAAGCCGCCGGACGTCGCCGAGCTGATCGACGCCGTCCGCCACCAGGCCGAGGCCGCCCAGCTGCGGCGCCAGCAGGCCCGGATGGCGAGCGACGCCGTGGCGATGCACGGGGCGCTCAAGAAGGAGATAGAGTCGAACAGGCCCCAGATCTGGCAGGCGAGGGCCTCGGTGGAGCTCGTCCACGACCTCAACAACCCCTTGACGGTCGTGATCGGCTACTCGGCCCTGATGGCCGAGGAGGCCCACAAGCTGGCGCAGGCGAGCCCGGAGCTCGGCAAGCGGCTGGCCGACTACTCCGCCATCGTCGGCAGGGCCGCGGAATTCTGCCACCACCTCTCGGAGAACTGGCGGGCGGCCTCCAAGAAGACCTCGGAGTTCACGCTCGTGGACGTGGTCGCGGTGGCCCACGAGGTGAAGCAGGTGATCTTCTTCGGCAGCCCCGTGCTCCAGGTCACCGGGACCGAGGAGGCCTGGATCAAGGGCTCGAAGTTCGAGCTGATGCGCGTGTTCCAGAACCTGCTGAAGAACTCCATCGAGTCGGGTGCGACGAGGATCACGACCGATTTCTCCGCCGCCGACGGCAAGGTGCTCGTCACCGTGAAGGACAACGGCCCGGGCATGGACGAGGAGCGCCTCCACCTCGCGCTCCACGGGGGGTTCACGAGCAAGGAGAACGGGACGGGCCTCGGCCTGAGCATCTGCCGCCACCTGATCGGCGCCCACGGCGGCGAGTTCCGGGTCCAGTCGGCGCCCGAGGCGGGCACGACGGTCACCCTCGTCCTTCCCGCGGCGCAGAGGCCCTGAAGCGGCCCCGGGGCTACCAGCGGTAGGCCGCCTGGAGCATGAGACCCCAGAGCGTGTTGCGGTAGGTGCCGTCGGCGGTCTGGCCCGCCGCGGAGTAGGGGCTGCCGGTGACCGTGCGGCTCTCGGGGGGCGACCACTGGAGCGCCGTCTCGAGGTTCCAGGAGTCGACCTTGAGGCCGACGCCCCCGTTCAGGAGCCACTTGCCGTAGTCGTCCACCGACGGGGTCCAGGTGCTGTCGTTGACCGAGTTGGCGGAGTAGTTGACGCCGGCGGAGTAGTGCCAGCTCCCGACGTAGCGGGTGAGGCCGGCCCCGTAGTAGGCGCTGTCCTTCCAGTTGAACACCAGCGGGAGCGGCCCGGTCGCGGCCGAGTTGAGGGTGACCGTCTTGAAGGCACTCCAGTTCGTCTGGTCGTAGCCGACCTCGAAGTTCCACTCGGGCGTCGGGCGGTAGGAGTAGCCGAGCGCGAAGTTGCTCGGGAAGAGCCACTGGGCGGTCCCCGGGGCGGAGACGCCGACCGGGGGGCTCAGCGTCACCGTTCCAGCCAGGTTGAACGTCGTCTGGCTCTGGTAGGTGAGGCCGAACGAGTGCTGCGGCGACGGTCTCCAGATGAGGCCTAGGTTGTACGACCATGCATTGTCGTCCCTGCCCGTGTAGTTCAGGTAGTCGCCCGGGGCGTAGCCGAGGCCGCGGTTCAGGTCGGCCTTCAGGCTGTTGTCCTGGATCGAGGCGCCGATCATGATCCCGTTCTTGAAGTCGTACCCCACGGAGAAGGCTGTGCGGACGAAGGTGAGGGTGTTCTTGGTGGCGATCGTGCGGAAGGGGCCGTCCCCGGGCCACTCGGTCGAGAGGCCGAAGGGCGCGTAGACGCCGACGCCGAGCACGAGCCCGCCCAGCGGGTACACGGGCTGGGCCGCGTAGAAGTAGGGCAGCGCGAAGGTCTGCTTCTTCGTCGAGGCCGTGCCCGCCGGCCCGCTGTAGCTGGAGGACGGGGTGATGAAGCTCACGCCCGCCTCGACGTCGCCGGAGAGCTGCTGGCCCAGGCCCGCCGGATTGTAGTAGACCGCGGACGGGTCGTCCGCGGTCGCCGTGTAGGCGTAGCCGCGGGCGACCGCCAGGGCGTCCTGGGAGGGGAGCCTGGACCCGTCGGCGAGGGCGATCGACGAGGTCATGAGGAACAGGAGGGCTGCGTGGGTTTTCATGGGAAAGGGTCAGCTGCGGTGGGGCAGGTAGATCGTGGTGGTGGTGCCTTTTCCGACGGAGGTCTCCACGAAGAGGAGACCCTCGTTCTTCTCGACCAGGCGGGCGACGACGGCCATGCCGACCCCGGTGCCCGTCGCCCGCGTCGTGACGAAGGGCGTGAACATCTTCTCGAGCACGTCCGACGGTATGCCCTCGCCGGCGTCGCGGATCGTGAGGGCGACGAAGGGGGGGCGGTTCGCGAACGCGGGCGACTTGATGGCGCGGGTCGTCGCCGTGTCGCCGAGCATGTTCGGGTTCAGGGGCTGCTCGGAGACCCGCGCCTCGAGGGTGATCAGCTGCGGGCGCCGCGTGGCCTGCAGGCTGTTCAGGGCGACGTTGAAGACCATCTGGAATACCTCGACCGGGTCCGTCTCGGTCCGCAGCTCGACCGCCGGGTCGGCCACGAAGTTGATCCTTGAGCCCCTCGCCTCGGGGTGGGAGCGCAGGAGCTGGCAGAGATCCGAGAGGACCGGGTGTATGTTGTGGGACTGCGCGGTGGTGCGGTGGTGGCGCAGAGCCCCCAGGTAGCGCGTGCACAGGTCGCTCGCCAGGGTGACGTTGCGCAGCACGACGTCGAAGTTCTGGCGCAGCTCGGTCATGTCCTGGGCGCGCAGGCTGTCGCGGCCGTTGATGAGCCCCGCGCAGCATTCCGACATCCCGAGGACGATCGTCATCACGTTGCGCACGTCGTGCAGGATCCCGTCCTGGACGCTGATGGCGCCCTTGTCCGCGCCCGTCATCTTGCTGATCGCCAGGTGCGCGACCTCGCTGGCCATCCTGAGCCGAAGCGCCCGGGCCACCGACTCGCTGATGATCGTGATGTCGAAGGGCTTTGTCAGGAAGTCGCACGCCTGGTGGCGCACGGCGATCTTGAGCGCGTCGAGCGTCTCGTAGCCGGTCAGCATGATGACCTCCACGAGGGGGTCGGCCGTCTTGATGCGCTTGAGCAGGTCGAGGCCGCTCTCTCCCACCATCTTGATGTCGAGGATCGCCACGCTGATGCGGTGCTCGGCCAGCACCTGCATCGCCTCGGCCGAGTTGCGGCACAGGTGCAGCTCGAACTGCGCGTGGAAGACGGCGCGGACGGCGAGGCGCAGGCCCTCCTCGTCGTCGACGATGAGCATGCGCGGCTTGCCGCTCCTTGCGATGAGCTCGCTATCCATGGCCGGGCAGGACGAGGGTGACGGCGCCGCCGCCGAGCTTCTTGGACCCCGCGACCGACAGGGACCCGCCGGACTCGCGGGCGAACTTCTCCGCAAGCGTGAGCCCGAGTCCGAGGCCCTGGTTGCGGGTGGTCACGAAGGGGCTGGTCGCGACCCCGACCATCTCGTCGGAGAAGCCCTTGCCGCTGTCCTCGATCACGATGCGGCAGGTGGAGCCGGCCGCGGCCTCGGCGCTGACCGAGAGGCGCCGCGTCGGGCCGTCCTCGGCGGCCTGCGCGGCGTTGAGGAGAAGCTCGAAGCATGCCCTGCGGAAGACCTCGGCGTTCACATGGACGGCCTCGCCCTGCGGGACGCCCGAGGCGTCAAGCCAGTCGGCGGCGAAGCCCGGGTTGTCGGCGCAGACCAGGGCCCAGGCGGAGGCGAAGGCCTCCCGGACCGAGATGAGCGAGCGCTCCTCGGGCGTGGGCTTTGAGAGGATCTCGAGCAGCGTCGCGTGGCGCAGCAGCCGGTCCAGGTCCTTGGGCAGCACCTTCTGCAGCTCGTCGAGGAACGCCGGGTCTCCCCGCGCGATGGGCAGGAGCTGTCCGAGCGTCATGAGGCGCGTGAGGCTGTTCCTGACCTCGTGGACGAACTGCGAGCCCAGGCGGGTCACGAGGTCGCGCTCCAGGTTGACGAGCTCGCGCATGTGGCCCGCCATGAGGCGCGACACGTCGTCGACCAGGACGAGGACCGCGCGGGACTCGGGGTTGAAGAGCGTGGCCTTTGCCAGGTGCGTCCCGCCCTGGGCGTCCCGGAACACCGTCTCGGCGTCGGCCCTCGCCCCGGTCGACACCTCGAAGGCGAGGGAGGCGAGGGCCTTCGGAAGGGAGCGGAAGCTGAACTCGTGGACGGGCCCCCCGCCGCACACCTGCACGAGCCGGCGGTTCACGTGCAGGACGTTGAACTCCCGGTCAAAGACGGCGCAGCCGGAGCCGAGGCCCTCTGTCAGGTCCGAGAGGAACTGGCGCTCCCGCGCGAGGGCCCTGTTCAGGCGGCCGGCCTTGAGGGTGCGCCCGAGCTCCAGGGCCAGAAGGTACACCAGCTCGATCTCGTCGTTCGTGAGCGGGTAGCCCGTGACCCGGGAGCCGACAAGGAGCACGCCGATGAAGGCGTCGCCGCCCTGGACCGGGATCGCGCACTGCGCCCCGAGCGCGTTCATCTCCTCGCGGATCGCGGGCTCGAGGCCGTAGCGCTCCATGGTCCCGAGGGAGAGCGCGATCATGTGCTCGGCCATCCAGCGCCCCATGCCGGCGTCCAGCGAGAGGGTGGCCATCCTCCAGCGCTTGGGCTCGATCCCGGCGGCGTAGGCGCACTCCAGGGCCCGGCCCGCGCCCTCTGGTGCCAGGTAGAGGGCCACCCGGTTGAGCGCCAGCGCCTCGCGGATCCGGTCGAGGTAGGCCGCGGCAAATTCGTCGGGCTGGGACGCGTGGCGGAACAGGTGCGCCACATCGTGCAGCCGCGCGAGAAGCGGGTTGGAGCCCGGGGAGACAAGGTCGTCCGCGGCAAAGGGCGAGCGGGAGCTCCCTTCGAGTGCTGGCGCCCCGGCCGGGGCGGCGCCGCCCTCGCTCGCGAGCTTTGCACCGGCGGCGCCGAGCCGGCTCAGGAGCAGCCCCGAGCGCCAGGGCATGTGGAAGACGAAGGCGGCCCCGGCGAGGAGGACCCGCTCCTCCCATTCCCTCGCAGGCGCCTCCAGGGCCGCGAAGACAGGGCGGTAGCCCAGGCGGGTGAGCTCCCGGACGCCGTCGACGAGCCTTGCGTCGGCGGCCGCCGCATGCACGACGACGGCCTGGGCCGACGACGGGGCGCATATCCCAGCCGCGTCCAAGATCGAGGACGCGTGGACGACCTCGAAGCCGGCGGGGCCGACGACGGCCCTCAGGCTGTCGGAGAGGCGGCCCAGGGCGCTGATGGAGAGGATCCTCACGCCGAGTCCCTCTGCCCCGGGTCGCACGGGATGTCGGCCTGCACGGTCGTGCCCGCGCCGACCTTGGACTGGATGCTCACGCTGCCCTTGTGCAGGAGGACGATCTTCTGCACCACGGTGAGCCCGAGCCCGAAGCCCCGCGTGACGTCGCCCTCGGTCTTTGTGGTCCAGTAGGGCTCCCAGACCCGCTCGAGGTTCTCGGGCGCGATCCCGGTCCCGAAGTCGATCGCGTGGAACCGCATCCAGGGGGGCCTTGCCTTCGTGCCGGGCAGCCGGAACGCCCTCAGGATAACCTTGGAATTCGGGGGCGAGGCGTCGATGGCGTTGTTGAGGAGGTTCGCGAGCATGCGCTGCAGGAGGATCTTGTCCCCATGGAACAGACCCGCCTCCTGGCACTCGGTCACGATGGAGCAGGTCTTCCTCTCGGCGCGCTGCTGGCAGAGCTCGGCCACCCCGGCGAGGAGCGCCTCCGGGTCGATCTGCGTCAGGTTCGTGCTGTGGCTCTCGCTGAAGAAGATGGCCTCCTTCACGTACGAGTTGATCGTCGTGATGTTGCGCATCGCCACCCGGTGGATGTCGGCCTCGGGGCCGGACTCGTAGTTCTTCTCCGTCACCTGCAGGAATATCGAGATCGGCGTGATCAGGTTGTTCAGGTCGTGGGCGAGCCCGCGCGACATGACCGACATCGTGTCCAGCCTCTCGTTGAGGGCGCCCGCCTCCGAGAGCCGGATCCGGTCCACGGCCAGCGAGAGCTGCTCGGCGAGCTCGGAGCACACCTCGACGTCGATCCTCGTGTAGGGCACGTCGCCGGCCTTGCGCCCGAAGACGACGATGCCCTCGGGCGGACCCTCGTTGGCGAGAACGAACACGTACTCGGGCTTGAGCGCCGCGAGGCTGAGGCGCGCGTCCTTCTCCAGCTGGCTCGCCCACATGGAGTCGCTGATGTTGCGCAGGTCGATGAACCGCGACTTCGAGCTGCGGAAGTGCTCGAAGACGGGCGACTCGGCCGTGAGCCCCATCAGGTCGGCGGCGAGGGCGCCCGGCTGGGCGACGGCGTGGCGCACCTCGCGCGTCTTGGCGTCCAGGACGACGATGAGCGAGGTCTCTAGCCTCATGATCGCCCGGAGGTGCCCCATGGTGTCGGCGATGATGCGCTCGATGTCGGAGTAGGCGCGGATCGAGCGGATGAACTCCCTCATCTGCTGCTGGTACTCGAAGCGGTCGCCGAGGATGTGGCGCTCCAGGCGCTCGGAGTCGCCGCCGAGGAGCCGCGGGAACGCGACGCCCGCGATGGCCGCGCTGACGACGACCACGACCAGCGTGACGATGAAGGACTGCGCCGTGAACGTGCCCTGCATCAGAACGGCGGCCAGCGCGAGGAGCAGGTAGGCGGTGGCGACCAGGAAGCCCAGGCGCAGGAAGGTGGCAGCCTGCCGCCCGAGCGACACGCGCACGTCGAGCAGCTGGTCGTGGAGCACGGAGAAGGCCACGAGGACGCCGTAGATGCACGCGCCGAACTGACCCCACGGGTAGACCCTCAGGTGCAGGATGGGGTACCGGTCGTACCCGAAGACCGGGATCAGGTCGTGGCTGCCGAGGACCATGAGCATGCCGTTCGCGATCAGGAGCGTCGTGAACTTCTTCGCCTTCGCGGGCGGGGCCTCGCGCCTCGCGAGCCAGAGCATGTAGAGCGCGGGCACGGTCATCACCGAGAAAAGGGCGGAGTAGAGCCAGAAGCCGGGGCCGGCCACGGCGAACCACGCGTAGCCGATGTAGCGCACGTCCCGGATGAACAGGCCCGTGAAGTTGCTGGCGGCGAGGGCCAGCGTGAAGCCGTAGGCGAGGAACAGGGACACCCTCAGGTTCCTGCGGGAGAGGAGCGCCGTCAGGTGCAGGATCGAGACCGGGATGAAGATCACCCCGAAGTGCAGGATCCTCGCCCAGAGCAGCGCCTCCTCGTGGTTCGTGACCCGGAACATCATGAACGCACCGGCGTTCCAGATGGCGAGGCTCGCGCCCCACATCATGAACACCTGGTTGATCCGCAGGCGCGGGTCCCGCGTGAAGACGAAGAGCGCCAGGCCCAGGTTGACGAAGGCCGCGAACAGGGGGACGAGGACGAAGCTGCTCATGAGCCGCCGAACCTCCCGAGGAGGATGAAGGAGTTCTTCCCGCCGAAGCCCGCGTTCGAGCTGCCCGCGACGCGCACGGGGTAGGGGCGCGCCTCGCCGGCCACGTAGTCGAGGTCGCACCCCTCGCCCGGGTGCACCAGGCCGGCCGTCGGGGGTATCATGCCCCTGTGGATGGACAGCGCCGCGATGGCCGACTCGAGGCCCGCGGAGGCGCCCATCAGGTGGCCGGTCGTGGCCTTCGTGCCGCTGACCGAGAGGCGCCGGGCATGGGAGCCGAAGACCTCCCGGATGACCTTCGTCTCGATGACGTCGTTCTGCTCGGTCGCGGAGCCGTGGGCGTTGATGTAGTCGACCGTGTCGGTCGGTATCCCCGCGTCGAGGAAGGCCCGCTCCATCGCCCGGCGAAGCCCCTTGCCCTCGGGGTGGATGGAGACCAGGTGGTGCGCGTCCGCGCTCTGGCCGTGGCCCAGCCACTCGCAGTAGATCCGGGCGCCGCGCGCGAGGGCGTGGGAGAGCTCCTCCAGGATGAGGAAGCCGGCCCCCTCGCCGAGGACGAGGCCGTCGCGGTCGCGGTCGAAGGGGCGCATCGCGTTGGCGGGGTCGAGGTTGTTGCGGCTCATGACGCCGGCCGCGGAGAAGATGGCGTAGTAGCCGTCGACGATCGGGGCCTCGCAGGCGCCGGCCACCATGATGTCGGCCAGGTCGTCGCGGATCGTGCGGGCCGCGTAGCCGAGGGCGTCGTTGCCGGCGCTGCACGCGGTCGTGATCGTCGTGGCCTGGCACTCGGCCCCGAGCTCGATGGACACCTCGGAGGCGGCCCCGCCGCAGGACGCGTTCACGAGGCGGGTCGGGTGGATGGACTTGTAGCCGTGCTCCACGAACTTGGTGTGCTCGCGAAGCGTGTTCTCGAGGCCGCTCACGGACGTGCCCTCGACGACGCCGAAGCGGTCCATGTCCTCGCGGCCGAGGTCGAGGCCCGCGTCGGCGACGGCGTTCTTGGCCGCCGCGACGGCGTAGAGGATGGAGCGGTCGAAGCGCCTCGCCTTGGCCGGCTCGATGAAGAGCGTGGGGTCGAAGCCCCGGATCTCGCAGGCGAGCTTGCTGTGCATCGCGCCGGCGTCGAAGCGGGTGACCGGCCCCGCGGTCGGGGTTCCCCGGACCAGCGAGTCCCAGAACGAGTCGAGCGTAAGCCCGTTGGGCGCAATGACCCCTATCCCGGTGATGACGATGCGGCGGCGCAGGGAGCTGCTCATGGAGCGCGTGTGCGTCCCGGGGGCAGAAATCGGACGAGCGCCGGAGTGTTCGTCATATAAGTTCGGTAAGTACCACCAAAATGCGCGATCATCGCCCTTTCCTCCAGCAAAATTCTGACGGTCACGGCGGGAACGAAGAGAACCGCGAAGGCAACGAGCGCCCACCAGGACTGGAGCATCAGGATGGCCCCCAGGAGCTCGAGGGCGGCCGCCGTGTAGATCGGGTGGCGCACCCACCGGTAGGGCCCCTCCTGGACCAGGGGGTGGTCCGCGCGAAGCTCGATGTGCATCGACCAGTAGGCGCGCAGGTGGGCGGCGGCCCACCCGCGCAGGGCGAAGGAGGAGAGCCCCACGGCGAGCCCGGCCCCGAACCACGCCCCATTCAGCGGGTGCGGCCACAGGAAATACTGCGCCAAGGCGGCGGCGACGACCGCGGTCCCGCAGAGGAGGAGCGCCCACCAGGTCCCGGGGTGGAGCACGCTTCCCTTCACGGAGCCGCGCCGGGTGGCCATTTCCACGGTTCTAACGAGGAATAAGGCAATTACAGCAGCTGGAGCCACGAAATGCACCTCCCCTGATGGCGCAGGACAGTGGGCCGACAAGCAAGCAGGAACGCGTGCCTAACGGGCAACATTTTGCGCCCAGTTTCCGCCCAAACGGGCGCGAGCAGGGCGCCTCAGCGCGACTGGAAGAGCTCGGCGATCACGTCCTCAAGCGGGACGTCCTCGATCGTGATGTCCGCCACGGGGCCCGTGGCCAGGACCTCCTGGGCCACGGAGACCACGTCATCGCCCGGGACCCTCAGCGTGAAGCTGCCGTCGTCGCCGCGCTTCGTCGCCCCGAAGCTCGACTTCCACGACTCCGGGAAGGTCGTCTCCTTGGGCACGAAGCGCACGATCTTCGTCCGGCTGCCCGATCCCGACTCGAGGCGGTCCAGGGCGCCGTCGTAGATCTTGCTGCCCTTGTGGATCACGATGACCCGCTCGCAGAGCTCCTTGATGTCGGCCATGTAGTGGCTGGTAAGGATGATGGTCACCCTGTGCCTGCGGTTGTAGTCGCGCAGGAAGAGGCGGACGGCGCGCTGGGACACGATGTCCAGGCCGATGGTCGGCTCGTCGAGGAAGAGCACCTTCGGGCGGTGGATCAGGGCGGCGATCAGCTCCATCTTCATGCGCTCGCCGAGCGAGAGCTCGCGCACCATCACGTTCAGCTTGTCGGCGACGCCGAGGAGCTGGACCAGCTCGTCGAGCGTCCTCTTGTAGGACTCGGCCTCCAGGCCGTAGATGGCCTTCAGGAGCGTGAAGGACTCGATCGCGGGCAGGTCCCACCAGAGCTGGTTCTTCTGGCCGAGGACGAGTGCGAAGATCCGCCGATAGGCGTTCTCGCGCTTGGTGGGGTCGAAGCCGGCCACCCGCGCCGTGCCCGAGGTCGGGAAAATGAGCCCGGAGAGCATCTTGAGCGTCGTCGTCTTGCCGGCGCCGTTCGGGCCGAGGAAGCCGACGAACTCGCCCTCGGCGATCGAGAAGCTGATGTCCTTCGCGGCCGCGGTCTCCTCGTACTTGCGGTTGAACAGGCCCTTCACGCCGCCCCAGAACCCGGGCTGCTTCTTGTAGGTGCGGAAGACCCGCGTCAGGTTCTGGACCTCGATCATGTGCGGGGTGAGCGAAGCACAGTTTTCGCGTCAGATCGACCCCAGCCTCGAGAAATCCAGCACCGTGTGGCTGATGTGCCCCGCGTCGAGGGCGGCCCGGTCGGTGAGCGGCGCCGCGGGCGACGTGTCCCGCCCGAGGCTGTAGACGAAGTGGTGGGTGCCGTCCGCGGCCCTGGGGCTGAAGAGGCCGGGGATGACGACCCGGGCCGGCACCGTGCGGCGCACCTCGGTCGCCTCCGTGCAGGGGTAGGGGAAGTTGAGGTTGTGGACGATGAAGCCCGTGTCCGGCGCCGCGGCGGCGAGGGCGGGCGCGAGGCGCGCCGCGTGCGCGGCGGAGGCCTTGAGGATCGCGAGGAGTCCCGGGTCGGGCCGGCCCCCGCGCTCCTTCAGGTCGTCATAGACGGGGATTGGCAGCTTCTGGGAGAGGGCGATCCCGGGCAGTCCGTGGAGCGCCCCCTCGCAGGCCCCGGCGACCGTGCCGCTGCCCAGGATGAACGGCAGGCTCGCGTTCAGGCCGATGTTGATGCCGCTGACGACCGCGTGGGGCCTCTCGGGCAGCAGGTGCTCGATGCCGATGTTGACGCTGTCGCTCGGCGTCCCGTCGACGACCCAGGTCGGGCAGCCCAGGCCCGCGTCGGCCGCCGCGGAGTGCACCGGCCGGTGCCTCGACTTTGACGCGCTCGTCCAGCTCTGCTCGAGCCTCGGGGCCACGACAAAGACGTCGTGGCCCGCGGCGATCAGCGCGCGGGCCAGCTCGTGCAGGAAAACGGACCCGATGCCGTCGTCGTTCGTTACAAGGAGCCTCACCCGTCAGGACTGGACGGCCTCGGCGGGGGCGCCCTCGCCCTGCTTCTGGGCCTCCATCTCCTTCATCGCGGCCCTGCGCGACAGGCGGACCTTGCCGGAGCGCTCGTCGATGCCGATGCACTTGACCCAGATCATGTCGCCCATCTTGACGACGTCCTCGGTGCGGCGCACGCGGAAGTCCGCGAGCTCCGAGATGTGCACCAGGCCCTCCTGGCCCGGGGTGCACTCGACGAAGCAGCCGAAGTCCTTGATGCCCGTGACGCGTCCGTTGTACAGCTTGCCGACCTCGATCGGCTCGCCACCCCCGCCGCCGCCGCCGCCGGCGCCGCCGCCGCACAGCCCGTCGATCTCCTTGATGGCGCGGGCCATGGCCTCGCCGTTGTTCGAGTAGATGAAGACCTTGCCGGAGTCGTCCTCGGCGATGTCGATCTGGGCGCCCGTCGTCTCGGTGATGCGCCGGATGGTCTTGCCGCCGGGCCCGATGAGGAGCCCGATCTTCTCCGGGTTGATCTGGATCGTCTGGATGCGCGGGGCGTACTTCGAGAGGTCGGCGCGGGGAGCCGGCATGACCGCCAGCATCTTGCGCAGGATCTCGATCCGGGCGTCGCGCGCCTGGAAGATCGCCGCCTTGGCGATCTCGAACGGCAGGCCGTTGATCTTCAGGTCGAGCTGGAAGCCCGTGATGCCCTTGGTCGTGCCGGCCAGCTTGAAGTCCATGTCGCCGAAGTGGTCTTCCTCACCGAGGATGTCGGTGATCGTGACCCACTTCGAGATCGAGCCGTCCGCGGCGTTGTCGGTCATGAGGCCGCAGGAGATGCCGGCGACCGGGGCGATGATCGGCACGCCCGCGTCCATGAGGGAAAGGCAGCCGCCGCAGATCGAGGCCATCGAGGTCGAGCCGTTGGAGGCCATGATCTCGGAGACGACGCGGATCGAGTAGGGGAAGGCGTCCTCCGGGGGAAGGACCGGCACGAGCGAGCGCTCGGCCAGGGCCCCGTGTCCCACCTCGCGGCGGCCGGGGGCGCCGAAGCGGCCCGTCTCACCGACCGAGAACGGCGGGAAGTTGTAGTGGAGCATGAAGCTCTTGGAGGTGGCGCCGCCGGTGAGGCCGTCCATGTCCTGGGCCTCCTTGGTGGGCCCGAGCGTCGTGATGACGAGGCCCTGGGTGTCGCCGCGCTCGAAGAGCGCGCTGCCGTGGACCATCGGAAGGACGCCCACCTCGCAGCTGATCGTGCGCAGGCTCTTCGCGTCGCGGCCGTCGGAACGGACACCGCGCTCAAGCACCGTCTTCCTGTACACCTTGTACTGGAGGTCCTCGAAGACGACGTTCAGGTCGACGTCCGTGAACTTGCCCTCGCCGAGCTCGGCGACGAGCGCCGCCTTGGTCTCGTCCTTGAGCGCCTTCATGTTGGCCGTGCGGATGTTCTTCTCCTTGCCGAAGATCGCGTCCGGGATCTTGGGCCCGGCGATGCGCTCGATGATGGCGCGCGCCTGGGGCGACGCACCGACGATGGGGAAGGTGGCCTTCGGCTTGCCGCAGAGGGCGACCAGCTCGCGGATGCCCTTGATGATCGGCTGGATCGCCTTGTGGGCGAACTCAAGCGCCTCGATGAACCGGTCCTCGGGGAGCTGGTCCGCGCTGCCCTCGATCATCAGCATGTCCTTCTCGTTGCCGACGTAGA
>CAZDZL010000054.1:0-20417 GCA_964509885.1 uncultured Opitutaceae bacterium
CGCCCTTCTCGTCGAAGGCGTGCGCATCCCTGACCAGGAATCCCTGCACCTGGGCGACCTTCTCCTCGAGTGTCATGCGCTGGAGGAGGTCCCTCACCCTCGCGTCCACCGGCAGCGCCGCGTCCAGGTAGGGCGGGTTTGACTGGGCCGCCAGGGAGCCGGCTGGGACGAGGAGGGGCAGGTCGCGCAGCCGGGGCTTGGGGGGCATGGGGTGTGGCGGGAAAACAAAGGGGGAACGCTCAGGGTGACTCGTCGTCGCTCATCTTGATCGTCATCGTGACCGACTCGCTCCGGCCGTCCGGGCGGGCCCCGATCGACCTCGTGTGCTCGACGGCCTCGATCACGGAGCGGTCAAAGTCGAAGTTCCCGGAGCGGCTGACGATCCTCACGCTGGACAGGGAGCCGTCGGCGGCGACGAAGAACTCGACCCGCGCCGAGAGCCTGTCGCTTACGCCCTCCGGGGGGATGTGGTTCTCCTTGATCCGCGCCTTGAGGAGGGCGAAGTACGCCTCGAGGAGGCTCCCCTCCTCGCGCGTGAGCGCCTTTCCGCCGGCGCCCCCCGTCTTGTTCTCCTTCGATCCGCCGAGGACGCCCTCCTTGATCCCCTCGGCGTCGATGTGCGCGACCTTGGCGGCTGCGGCCTCCCGCTTCGCCTCGGCCGCCCTTTCCTTCGCGTACTGGCGCTCCAGGTTGAGCTCCTTGCGCATCTCGGCCCGCTTGAGCGACGCGACGATGTCGATCGGCTTCGCGGGCTTGGCGGCCTTCGCGGGCGGCGCCTCGGGCGCCGACTGGATGGGAGGCGCCTCGGCCTTCGCCACCGGCGCCGCCTCCGCCTTCGGGACGGGGGTCGCCTCGGGACGGGGGACGGGCGCGGGCTGGAGCGTCACGCCGCCGGGGCTCCCGAGCGCGGGCGCGGCCGTGGCCGCGTAGTTGTCGCCGGCACCCGCGACGAGCTCGAACACCTTCGGCGTGTCCTGGACCAGCCTCCTCGAGGCAAAGCTGAAGAAGAGCACGAGCGCCACGACCGCAACATGAAGCAGTGCGGAGAGTCCGTAGGCGCCGGGGGACTGTGCGCTCATTTCGTGGCGCTCTGGGTGTCGAACGTGATCTTTAGGAGGTTGGCCTTCTTGAGCTCGTCCATGACCGCGACCATCTTGCCGTAGGGGACGCCCGTGTCGCCGCGAAGCCGGATGACCGGCGGCTTGGACTCCATCGCGTAGACGGCGAGGCGGCTTCGCAGCTCGGCGATGCCGACGGGCGTCGTCCGCTCGTCCAGGTAGATGTTGCCCCTCGCGTCGACCGAGATGGCGACGAAGCGGGTCTTGGGGTCGGGCTTCTGCTGGGCGCTCTTCGACTCGGTGGGCAGCGTGACCGGGATCGTCTGTTCCTGGTTGATGAGCGGCGTCGCGATCATGAAGATGATCAGGAGCGTGAAACCCAGGTCGATGAGGTTAGTCACGTTCATCTCCGCTATCGGGTGCGACTGGCGGGGTCTCCTGAATGTCCTGGCCATGGTGTTCCTCGCCCGTCCCGGGTTCAGCTCGACTCGAGCTCGAGGCGGTCGGCGAGGGAGCTCGCGTAGTTCTCGAGCTCGGTGACGAGCTGCTTCGTCATCGCGAACAGCATGTTGTAGCCGAAGAGGCAAGGGATGGCGACCAGGAGCCCCGATATCGTCGTCAGGAGCGCGGCCGAGACGCCGGGGGCGAGCGTCTGGATGCTCGCCGTCTGCTGGACGGAGACGGCGCTGAAGGCGTCCATGACGCCCCAGACCGTGCCGAGGAGGCCGAGGAACGGCGCGCCGGAGACGATCGACGCAAGGAAGACCATGTTGCCCTCGTAGCGAAGCGTCTGCCTGGCGAGGGCCCGCTGCAGGGCGTTCTCCGTGTGCTCGAGGCGGAACCGCAGGGTGTCCATGCCCTTCTCCTTTCCGATCGCGGCCGCGCGCCAGTACGCCTCGACGGCGTCGCTGAAGAGGTCCGCATAGGGGATGTCCCGGCGCTCGCGCAGGGACTCGGGAAGCTCGAGGAGCTTCTTCTGGTCCCTCAGGTGCCGCTCGAAGCTGGCGTTCAGGCGCCGCAGCGTCTTCAGCTCGTTGCGCTTGCCGAACATGACGGCCCACGCGATGACGCTGAAAACGGCGAGGCCGCTCGTGATCACCTGGCCCACGATGTCGCAGTGCTCAAAGACATCGATGACGTTGGCCGCGGCGAGGACGGGGGCGAAGGTGACGGACATGGCGCGAGCGTTGGGGGATTTTGGGGTTTCGTCCATTGGATTTCAAAGCTTACTCGCCAAACGGCGCCGAAATCCCCAACCTCGCCGCTCCATGGTCCTCAAGACAAAGCACACCGGCAAACTCATCTCGTTCGAGGGTTCCGAGGGCAGCGGCAAGACCTCGCAGATCGCGCGGCTCGCCGAGCGCCTCCAGAAGATGAAGCGCGACGTGGTCACCGTGCGCGAGCCGGGCGGCACCGAGATCGGGGAGCAGGTGCGCAACATCATCGTCCATAATTCCAAGGGCGACGAGATGTGCCCGGAGACGGAGCTCCTCCTCTTTGCGGCGGCCCGGGCGCAGCTTGTCCGCGAGGTCATCGCGCCCGCCCTCATGAGGGGCTCGATCGTGCTGAGCGACCGCTACCTGGACTCCTCGACCGTCTATCAGGGCATCGGCCGCAACCTGGCCGCGGACCCCGTCAACCAGATCAACCGCTTCGCTGTCGGCAACGTCATGCCGGACCTGACCGTCGTGATCGACGTGCCGACCAAGATGGGCCTCGCGCGGATTCGCCAGAGGGCCTCCGACCTGCCCGACCGCATGGAGCGCGAGAACATCGATTTCTACGACAAGATCCGCGAGGGCTACCTCGTGCTCGCAAAGGGCCTGCCGGAGCGCTTTGTCGTCGTGGACGGCTCGACGGACGAGGCGTCCACCGAGAAGAAGATCTGGGAGGCGGTCAGGGCCAGGGTGACGGGATGACGCCGGCCGCGGTCCCATGGCCGCCCGCGTTCGCGGGCACGCCGGCCGTGGCGGTCATCGAGCGGGCGATCGGCCGCGGCCGCCTCTCCCACGGGCTGCTCCTCGCGGGCGACGACTCCGAGGGCCTCTCCGCGGCGGGCCTGGCGCTGGCGGACCGGCTCCTGAACCGGGGGCCGGCCGGCGCCCCGCGCATGCCCCCCGACCGCCACCCCGACTGCTTCCAGATCCGGCCGACGGGCAGGTCCCGCCAGATCAAGGTCGACTCCGTGCGGGAGCTCATCGGGCACATCAACGTCTCGCCGATGGTCTCGCGCAGCAAGGTGGCCGTCTTCCACGACGCCGACCGGATGAACGCGAGCGCGGCCAACGTCCTCCTGAAGACCCTGGAGGAGCCGCCGGCGGACACGACGATCCTCCTGCTGACCGCCCGGCCGCACACGCTCCTTCCGACGATCCGAAGCCGCGTGCTGCACTTCAGGTTCCCGGGGATGGCGACGGCCGTGCCGGTGGCGGAATGGGAGGGCTGGCTCGCCGACTACCGGGCCTGGCTCGGGCGCCTCGGCCAGGGCGTCGCGGCCGGCCGGGCGGCCGCCGACGGGATCTTCACGCTGTACGGCCTCGCCGCGCGCTTTGGCCTCATGCTGGACAAGGCGTCGGCCGCCGAGGGGGCCCGCCGCAAGCTCACCCTTCCCGAGGGCCTGCCCGACGAGGAGCTGGCCGCCATCGAGGCCGAGGTCGCCGTCGGCCTGCGCCACAGGATGTTCGCGGGCATCGAGGTGGCGACGAGGGCCCATGCAAACGAGCTGATGGCGGCCGGCGACGCCGGGAGCCGGCGGCTCCTGACCGCCGCGGTCGACAGCCTGGAGCGCTCCGCGGGGCTTCTTCGGGTCAACCTGAACGAGTCCGCGGCCCTCGAGGATTTCCTGCTCGCCTCGCTCAGGATCTGGGCGAGGCGCTGAGCATCGCGGCGCCGAAGACGCCGGCGCTGTCGCCGAGCGTGGGCCGAAGGAACTCCGTGCGAAGCTCGGTGTTGAACACGTTGGCGAGGACGGCGCCACGCGTCGCCTCCCCGTAGAGGATCCCGAGGTTGCCCACCCCGCCCCCGATCACGACGGCGTCGGGGTCGAGGATGTTGATGACGGCGGCAATCGCCTCGCCGAACTTCGAGCTCAGCCGGCGCAGCGTCGCCCTGGCGGCCGCCTCGCCCTCGGCCGCGCGGCCGGCGATCTCGGGAAGGCGCAGGCGCCGTCCCGTGCGCTCCCGGTAGTGCCTCTCGAGCGCGGGGCCGGAGATGACGGTCTCGACGCACCCGACGCGGCCGCAGTAGCACGGCGTGCGCTCGCCGCGCATGGGGTTGTGGCCCCACTCGCCCGCGATCCCGTGAAGCCCGTCGAGCACGCGCCCGTTGACGACCACGCCCCCGCCGCAGCCCGTGCCGAGGATGAGGCCGACGACGACGCCGCGGCCCCGCCCCGCGCCGAACACGGCCTCGGCCAGGGCGAAGCAGTTGGCGTCGTTGGCCACCCTCGCCTCGACACCCAGCGCCCTGCCCAGGTCCTCGCGGATCCGCCTGCCGTTCAGGCAGGCCGTGTTGGAGTTCTTGAGGACTCCCGTGCTCGGGTCGACGACGCCGGGCGTTCCGAAGCCGATCCATGCGGGCCGCTTCTCGCCGCTCTTCTTCTCGAGCATGGCGACCAGGCGGGTGATCTGGCGGATGATGTGGGCGTATCCCTTGGCGCTCTCGGTGGGCAGCCGCAGGCGGCACAGCGCGCAGTCGGGCCTGGAGGGGTCTATCACGGCCCCCTCGATCTTGGTGCCGCCCAAATCGACGCCGAACAGGCTCATGGGGCTAGACGACGCGGTTGTGGCGGATGACCTGCGCGTAGTAGCGCGAGGACAGCTTCGGCGTCCTCTTCTGTGTCGCGAAGTCGACGTGGACGATCCCGAAGCGCCGGGTGTAGCCGTCCTCCCACTCGTAATTGTCCATGAAGGACCAGACGAAGTAGCCCTTGACCGGCACGCCGTCCCGGATCGCCCGGTGCAGCTCCCTCAGGTACTCCCGGAGGAACTCGCGGCGGTGCAGGTCGACGACCTCGCCCTTCACGACGGGCTCCGCGTCGTAGCCGCAGCCGTTCTCGGTCACGTAGATCGCCTTCACCCCGTAGTTCTCGTGCGCGAAGCGCAGGCCCCAGTAGATCACCTGGGGCATGAGGTGGAGCCACTTGCTGTCCGCGCGCGGATAATTGGCCGGCAGCGGCAGGATCTCGTACTTCGCCCCCTTGCATGCGCGCACGAAGTAGCCGGTGTAGATGTTCAGCCCGAGGAAGTCCGTCGGGGCGGAGATCAGCTTGAAGTCCCCCGGCGCGACGACGGGCGCGTCCTTGCCGACGCGCCTCAGGTACTCCTTGGCGTAGCTTCCCCTGTAGATGGGGTCCAGGATGTGCAGGTTCCTCTCGGCGAACCACGCGTTGGCGGCCGCGATGTCGGCGGGCGTCTCGGTCACCGGCGCGCACGCGTCGCAGTTGTCCGTGATGCCGACCCTTGCTCCCCTTCCCCCGTGGGCCCTGACGGCCCGCACGCCGTGGCCGTGGCACAGGAGCGCGTGGTGGTAGGTTTGGTTCAGCTGCTGGGGCGATATCATGCGGCCGGGCGCCTTGAAGGACCCAGGGCCGTACCCGAGCAGCGTGAAGCACCGTATCTCGTTGATTGTTATCCAGTTCTTCACCTTGCCGGAGAAAGCCTTCACCACCGTGTCCGCGTACACGGCAAACGCGTCGACCGTCACGCGGCTGGTCCATCCCCCGCGGTCCTCGAGCGCCTGGGGCAGGTCCCAGTGGAAGAGGGTCACCCAGGGCGTGATCCCGTTCTTGGCCATGGCGTCGAACAGGCGGTGATAGTAGTCGATCCCGGCCTGGTTCAGCGCGCCGTCCCCCTTGGGGTAGATCCGCGGCCAGGCGATCGAGAGGCGGTAGCTGCGAATCCCGAGCGAGCGCATGAGCGCAAAGTCCTCCGCGAAGCGGTTGTAGTGGTCGCAGGCCACGTCGAGCGTGTCGCCGTTGTGCACCTTCCCGGGGATGCGCGAGAAGCGGTCCCAGATGGACTCGCCCTTTCCGTCCGCAAACGCGGCTCCCTCGATCTGCGGTGCCGCCGTGGCGGCGCCCCATGTGAAGTTCTTTGGAAAGGTGTGGGTGGAGGAAGGCATTGAGCTTGCGCCTGGGCGCGGGCCGCGCGGCCTGCCGGCTCAAAGGCGCACGAAACGAGCTGATAAGGGGTTATGAGAGACGACTTTAGGATTGCCAGCGGCAGGCAATCGTTCTGTTTACGGGTAATTCGCTTGCAAGGATCAATTTCCAGCGAATGCACGCCCCTAGGATAAGGCAATACCAATCAATAAATTATGGCCCAGGTGCTACTCGAAAACCTCACCAAGGTGTACCCGGAGAAAGGCGGCCCGGGCGTGACGGCCGTGAAGCGGATCAACCTGCAGATTGCGGACAGGGAATTCATGGTCCTCGTGGGGCCGTCCGGGTGCGGAAAATCGACGACGCTGCGCATGATTGCCGGCCTCGAGGAGATCTCCGAGGGGACGATCCAGATCGGCGGCCAGGTCGTCAACGAGGTCCTGCCGAAGGACCGCGATATCGCGATGGTGTTTCAAAACTACGCTCTCTACCCGCACATGACGGTCTATGAGAACATGGCGTTTGGCCTTAAGCTGCGGAAATTCTCGAAGGTGGAGATCGACGCGCGGGTTCGCGAGGCCGCCACGATGCTGGGACTCGAGCCCTACCTCGCGAGGAAGCCCAAGGCGCTCTCCGGGGGCCAGCGCCAGCGGGTCGCCCTCGGCCGCGCGATCGTGCGGAAGCCCAAGGTGTTCCTCTTCGACGAGCCGCTCTCGAACCTCGACGCGAAGATGCGCGTCTCGACGCGCACGGAGATCTCGAAGCTCCATGCGCGGCTCGGCGCCACCATGATCTACGTGACCCACGACCAGGTCGAGGCGATGACCATGGGAGACCGGATCTGCGTCATGAAGGACGGCAACATCATGCAGGTGGCCGCCCCACTCGACCTCTACAACCACCCGGACAACCTCTTCGTCGCGGGCTTCATCGGCTCGCCCCCGATGAACTTCTTCAGGGGCACGCTGCGCCGCTCGGGCGGCCACGTGTCGTTCGTCGAGGACAACGCCGTCGCCCCGCCGCTCACGATCGCGCTGGACGAGGCCCTCGCCGGCCGCTCGTCGGCCCACCTCGACAAGCCGGTGGTGTTCGGCATCCGGCCCGAGGCTATCCGCGACTCGCTCACGGTCGCTGTGCCGGACCCCGGCCGCACCGCCGACGTCAAGGTCGAGGTGTCCGAGCCGATGGGCTCGGAGACCCTCCTCTACCTGGACACGGGCGCGACGTCCTTCATCGCTCGGGTGAACCCGACGGACCGGTTCGACGCCGGCCAGGCGGTCCAGGTGACGTTCGACCTGTCCCACGCGCACATCTTCGACGCGGCGACGGAGCTGGCCCTGAAGTAGCTCAGTCCTTGCCCTTGGAGGCGCCGCACTTGGCGAGTCCGACCATGATGCCGCCGAAGACGATCATCACGGCGCCCCACCAGAGGTTGACGTTCATGCCGAGGGAATGCTCGGCGTAGATCTCCGGCCCGGTGAAGAGCCCGTAGGCGGCCAGGAGGCCGCCGACGACGAGGAAGAGGTAGCCGATCGGGTAGCGTATGTCCAGGTTCATGGGGTGGGTGTTCGGGTTACCAGAAGACGACGTTCAGGATGACGGTGAGGAGCATGACGAGCGCGCCCAGGGGGGCGACCCGCTTCCAGAACGGGGTGCCGACCTCGCCCTTGTCCTCGTGCGGCGTGAGGGACCAGACGAGGCCGCGCAGGTCGGCGTCCGACTTCTGCGAGGCCGTGACGAGCGAGATGAGGATCGTGGCGACGAAGCAGCTCGTCCACGCCCAGATCGCCGTCCAGAAGTTCTGGGCCATCTCGCTGGGATAGGTGTGGAGCACGTGGCCGAGCCAGCCGCCCTTGACGAGCGACATCGCCCCGACGGGAACCGTGAGCCCGTGGTGGATTGCGGCGGCCGCGGTCCCGATGAAGAGGCCCCAGAAGGCGCCGTGGCCCGTGGCGCGCTTCCAGAACATCCCGAGCAGGAAGGTCGCGAACAGCGGCGCGTTCACGAAGGCGAAGACGAGCTGCAGCACGTCCATGATGTTGTTGAACGCGTTGGCGAGGTACGCCGCGCACACGCTCAGGAGTATCCCGACGACCGTCGTCCAGCGGGCGACGTGCAGGTAGTGCTGGTCGGTGCGGTCCTTCGCGAAGTACGCCTGGTAGATGTCGTAGGTCCAGACGGTGTTGAAGGCCGTCACGTTGCCGGCCATTCCCGACATGAACGAGGCCAGGAGCGCCGTCATCCCCAAGCCCAGCATGCCCGTCGGGAAGTAGTGGCCGAGCAGGTACGGGATCACCAGGTCGTAGTCGTAGGAGCCGTTCTTCATCGGCAGCTCGAAGCCGGCCGGCCCGCCGTGGGAGCTCTGGTACGTGAGCGCGATCGCGATCATGCCGGGCAGGATCACGAGGAACGGGAGCATCATCTTCGGGACGGCGGCGATCAGCGGCGTCCTGCGGGCGGCGGTCATCGTCTTCGCGGCCAGGGCGCGCTGCACGACGAGGAAGTCGGTGCACCAGTAGCCGAACGAGAGGACGAACCCGAGGCCCATCACCATGCCGAAGGACTCGACGCCGAGGGGATTCTGGGACGGTGAGCCCATGTGGCTCCAGGCCTGCGTCCACGCCCCGGGGGCGAAGCCCGCGGAGGTCGAGACGCCGACCAGCTTCTCCTTCAGCCCGCTCCAGCCGCCGACGTTCTTCAGGCCCAGGAACACGAGCGGCGCGAAGCCGAACACGATCATGAAGAACTGCAGGACCTCGTTGTAGATGGCCGAGGTCAGGCCGCCGAGGAAGATGTAGACGAGGACGATCGCGGCGGAGACGGCGATGCTCGGCGCGAAGTCCCAGTGGAGCAGGATGCCCATAAGCTTCGCCATGGCGTACATCGAGATGCCCGAGGAGAAGAGGGTCATGACCGCGAAGCTGAAGGCGTTGAAGCCCCTCGTCTTCTCGTCGAATCGCAGCTTGAGGTACTCCGGGACGGAGCGGGCCTTGGAGCCGTAGTAGAACGGCATCATGAACACCCCGAGGAACACCATCGCGGGGATGGCGCCCACCCAGTAGAAGTGGCTGGTCATGATCCCGTACTTGGCCCCCGAGGCCGCCATCCCGATGACCTCCTGGGCGCCGAGGTTGGCCGAGAGGAAGGCCAGGGCGGCGACCCAGCCGGGGATCGAGCGGGCCGAGGTCAGGAAGTCCCCGCTCCCCTTCATGTCGCCCTTCAGCTTCCAGCCTATGCCGAGGACGAAGACGAAATAGATCGCGACAATGAGGTAGTCGATGCTGCCAAGATGGATGATGGATTGCATGGGGCTGGGGTTTTGGGGTCGCGCAACCTATGGTGAAGCAAGGAGGTTGGTCAAAGACCGAATCGCTCGGGCAAGGGAGGTGCCCGGGACTCGTCAAAGGCCTGTGAACCCCCGGGGCCTCGCCGGGCCTGTTTGACCCGCAAGCCCCAGTCGTTAGGGCTCGTCTGGCCCCCCGCATGGCGGCACTACTCATCCCGACCCGCCCATGAACTCCCCGCGCAAACGATGGATCGTCGCCTCGGTCGCCGCCCTCGTGGTCGCGCTCGGCGCCGTCCTCTTCTGGCTGCACGCGCGCTCGAGCATCCCCGCCGACGAGGTCGCCGCGTTCCTCGACGCGACCGTGGGGGCCGGCCGCGTCCGGTTCACCGTCACCGCCATGGAGCCCGTCCGCCAGGACGGCACCGGCCGGCAGGTCGCCGTCACGGCGAAGGCCTGGCTCGTGCAGCCCCTCTACAGGAAGGTCGACACCTCCGACTACCTGCAGCGGGAATTTCAGGTGGAGCCCGAGTCGGCCGCCGAGGCCCGCGCGCTCCTGCTCGACAAGGCCACCGCGAGGAACACGGTCCTGACGGGAGGGCGCCCCCTTCCGGCGGACCCCTTCCTGGTCGTCGTCCTGGAGCCGACGTCGCCGACCGACGTGTCCTTTGACTTCCAGGGGATACTGGACGCCCACCGCGCCGGCTCGGCTTGGGGCTTCTCCCTCGCCTCCGGCGGCATCCGCGGCGGTGGTCCCCAGGGCGAGCCGAGGTCCGCGTTCGAGCGACCCTCCTATGTCGCGGGCGACGCGGGCGATGCCGCGACCGTGCGCTCGCTCGTGTCGGACTTCCGTGCGTTCGCGGCGAGGGCGGCCAAGGTTCGCCACGCGGCTGAGATCGCCCGCACCGCCGCGCACGACGCTCGCCGCGCCTCCTTCCTGGCGCGCATCGCCCCGGGCCGGGTCTTCTCCGGCAGGGCCTCGGAGGCCGGCGAGCAGAACGGGACGCCGCTCTATCTCGAGATAACCGGCCTCACTCCGGACAACCGCATGACGGCGGTCCTGCGCAACGAGGGCGGATGGCACAACGCGCGCGCCTTCCAGGGATCCTGGTCCTCGGACGAGGACTTCCTGAGCCCCGCCCTCACCCTCACCTCCCCCGCCGCCCTGGCCGTCCGCAACGCGGGGCCGGTGCTCGAGAACACCCAGAACTGGACGCTCGAGTTGAAGATGGACCCCAGCGGCGAGCTGACGGGGCAGACCCGGTACTTCCAATACAGGTTCCAGCCGCTCCTGCCGATTCAGGTCACCGAGCTGAAGGCGCGCCTGGAGGCGGAGTTTGAGAGGGCGCTCGCCGCCACCCAGGCCGGCACGGTCTACCAGGGCTCGGTCTCTCCCGGCGCGCTCGCCGCCTCCGAGCCGGTGGTGCTGCAGGTGACCGGCCGCCTGGCGGACGGGCGATCGTTCGAGGCGTCTCTCGAGTCAACGGCCCATCCCTGGTCCCGGCCGCTCCACGGCACGATCATCGACAACGCCAGGCGCTCCGGCGGCGAGCCCCTGAGGCTGCGGACGTCGGCGCGGGAGGCGGTCGAGGACGCGCCCCCAGCGTCCATGCTGGGGGACCCTGAGGATCTCGAGCTGAGCCTCGGCCTCTCGGGCGGCTCGCTCGCCGGCGGGGACGGACGCTACACGTACCAGCTTGCGCCCGCCGGCAACGCGGACCTCGGGCGCCTTGAGGCCGCCCGTGCCGATCGCGCGCGCCTGATCCGGGAGATCGTCCGGCCGGGAATGGCCCTCGACGGCACCCTGCGCGAGGACCAGGGCTTCATCACCCACGCGCGCCTCGAGGTCGTCGGGCTCGACCGCGCCTCGGGCGCCGTGACGGTGACCGTGCGCTCCCTCGCGCGACCCGGGGTCTTCCGGGACTTCGCCGGCACCTGCGACCCGCCGAGCGGGCTGATGGCGCTCAGCGCCGCGGCGCGCGGACGGTACGGCGACGACGGCAGCTTCGACATCCCGTTCCTGACCAGCCCCGCCGCGAGCTCGCTCCACCTGGAGCTCGCAGGGAAGTCGCTCGCCGGCAGGATCGAGGGCGACCCGCACTGGGCCCTGGAATTCCCCGCGGCGGCGTTCCTGTCCGCCCCGACGGAGCTCGACGAGCCCGGCTCGCCGCCCGCGGACGGCTCCGTCTTCCCGGCCTTTCCGAAGGCTGCCGGGGCCTACCTCCTCGGCAAGGCCGGCTGGCTCCCCATGCCGAGAAACCAGGGCCACGTGGTCGCGGAGACCATCACCCTGAAGACCGAGAAGAAGGCCCCGCCCACCCTGCTCGGCGCCGTCAACGCGGGGCTGGACGAGGCCCTGAAGTCAAAGGACAAGGCGAAGGTCACCTACCTGGAATTCGACGGGAAGGACGTGCCGCCCGTTTCCTCAGGGCAGTCCGTCGTCGTCCTCTATGTAGGTCCGGAGCCGTCCGGCGAACCGGCCGTGGAGCTCGCGCCGACGGAAGTGCAGAGTGACGGCCAGCGCTGGCTCGAGATCACCGAGAGGCAGGACAAGGGGATCCGCTTTGGCGAGCGCAGGATGGCGGCCTTTGTGAGGCGCCCGGCTCCGGGGTATATCCTCCTCACGACGACCGGGACGCTTGCGCCCGGGTCCTATGCCTTCAGGGCCGACCAGGGCTACGAGCTGACCCAGGAGTGACTCGGGTCGCGTCAGACCAGCGCATGCTCGACCTCACCAGACGGTGGCGACTGCTAACGAGGCGCTGATGTTTGCGTCCTTTGTAATGAGCGGGATCCGATGTATCTTTGCGGTAGCGGTGATCACACGGTCGAACTGGTCGCCGTGAGGGAGCGGCAGCCCCGGCGCGGCAATCGCGATGTCGAGCGTGACGGGGAGCACGTTCACATGGTCGAGCATCAACCCCAGGATCCCAGCCGGTGATCCCTTGAAGGAGATGCGGCCGGAGAAGAGCAGGAGGCCAATCTCCTGAAGGGTGACATCCGAGATTCCTAATTGCTCGTACGGTGTCGTGCTGATCGCGCGCGCGGCTCTGGTGCTAAGCCGGTCCTCGTCGGTCGCCGCCCAGATGAAGGCGTGGGTATCCAGCAGGTATTTGACGCGAGCCGTCACAGCGAGGGTGTCCAAGCGTCATTCGCAAGAGTTGGTGACGTCAGGTCATCCCTAATCGCGATCTTGCCTTTCGCGGAACCGAGTAGCGACCTGCGGGAAGAGGCCGCCGTGAAAAGGAAATCACCCTCCTTGTCCTTGACGCGAATGGTCTCTCCCCTGCGCGCCCTGGCCTTGAACGAGCTGAACGTGCGGAGAAAGGTACGGGTATTTGTCATCATGTTTGGAACTTGTCAGACAAACGTGATATTGTCAAACAATCCGCCCGTCGTTGCTGCACGGGAGCGCCGCGGTCTCCAATCGTAGAACCAGATTCCATCAACCCGTCCCATCCGCACACGTGTCCCCGATCTTTGGAGTAGACAAAATGGTGGTGGAGGTTGGATTCGAACCAACGGTCTCGTAAGAGGGGAGATTTACAGTCTCCGGAGCGGCCACTGCTCAACTCCACCAACGCAAACGCCGAAACATCCACGGGCGCGGGGTTCCGTCAAGGTCCATTTTGGCCGCGCGCCAGTTGCGCCTCGCCCGCGCCCTTATCCTAGTGCTTCCTCTGGGCTGACATGACCGAGGTGAACCAGTTCATCGACCGCTTCATTCCCGGGGGCTTCCTGGCCCACCTGTCCACGATCGTGGGGTTCCTTCTTGCGATCTTCTTCTTCGCGAGGCTGATGCACGAGCGCAGGGCCCCGGCGAACACGTTTGCCTGGATGCTGGTCGTGGTCTTCATCCCCTGGCTCGGGGTGCCCCTCTACCTCATGCTCGGCGGCCGCAAGCTTAGGAAGCTGGTACGGGACAAGAAGGCGCTGCTCCAGGAGGTCCCGTCGATCTGCACGGCAGAGACCCACCACGTCTGCGCGCCCGTGGCCAAGACGGTGGAGGCCGCCGGGGGCTTCGCGCCCGTGGGCGGCAACCAGGTCCGCTTCCTCGTCACGGGAGAGGAGGAATTCGCGGAGCTGGAGAGCCGGATACTGGGCGCCAAGCACTCCATCCACATCGCCACCTTCATCCTGAGCAACGACGCGACGGGCCGCCGGTTCGTGGAGATCCTCGCCCAGAAGGCGCGGGAGGGCGTGAAGGTGCGCCTGCTCCTGGACGCCCTCGGCTGCTTCCCGACGTCGCGGGGCTTCGTCGACCCCGTCCGGAAGGCGGGCGGCGAGGTCGGGCGCTTCATGCCGGTCATGCCCTTTGCCTCGCGCGGGTCGGCAAACCTGCGAAGCCACAGGAAGGTCGCGATCTTCGACGGGGCCGCGGCGATCATCGGCGGGCGCAACGTGGCCACGGAGTACATGGGCCCCACGCCGAACCCGAAAAGGTGGCGCGACTTCGGCGCGGTGATCGAGGGCCCCGGCGCCGTCGTCCTTGGCGAGGTGTTCATCGCGGACTGGTGCTTCGTCACGAGCCAGCCGCCGGACGTTGTGCGCGCGGACGCCCAGGCGGGCGGCGCGCCCATCAGGGGGGAGTGCGAGCTCCAGGTGGTCGCCAGCGGACCGGACGTCCCCGGCGACCCGCTCTACGAGGGCATCCTCTCCATGATCCAGCAGGCCGAGAAGGACATCTGGATCGTGACCCCGTACTTCATACCGGACGAGGTGCTCCTTCGCTCCATGATCGTGAAGGCGCGCGCCGGCTGCAACGTGACGCTCGTCGTCCCTGAGAGGTCGAACCACCCCGTGACCGACTTCGCGCGCCGCAACTTCACCCGCCAGCTCAGGAAGGCCGGCGGGCACGTGCTCCTGTACACCCCCGGGATGATCCACGCCAAGGCGATCGTCATCGACGGCACCGTGGCGCTCTTCGGCTCGCCGAACTTCGACCTGAGGAGCCTCTTCGTCAATTTCGAGGTCGGCGTGCTGGTCTACACGGCGCCCGAGGTGGCCCGGGTCCGGGCGTGGGTCGACGACGTGATGACCCAGTGCGTCGTCCCCGGGGAGGCGAAGTCGAGCCTGCTGACGAGCATCGCGGAGGACCTCTGCGGGCTTCTGGCGCCGATGCTCTGAGACACCTTCCCGTTTGCTTTTCCGTGGCGCGGCCGGTCACACTTGTCCCCGAAACCCCATGACGCCATCCCGACGCCCGCTTGTCCTTTCGCTGGCCGCCGCGGCCGCGCTGGCCTGCCCGGCGCTCGGCGCGGCGGACGCGGCCGCCCCCGCGCCCCTGCCCTCGCAGCCCTACGTCTTCAGGAACGTCGCCCTCGGCGGCGGGGGCTTCGTGACCGGGATCGTCTTCAACCCCGCGGAGAAGGGCCTCGTCTACATCCGCACCGACGTCGGCGGCGCCTACCGCAGGGACGCCGCCTCGGCGCGGTGGGAGCCCCTCCTCGACTGGGCCGGCCAGGGGGACTGGAACCTCTACGGGGTCGAGAGCCTGGCCTCGGACCCGCTCGAGCCCGCGCGGGTGTACATCGCAGCAGGGACCTACACCAACCCCGCGGTCAGCAACGGGGAGATCCTGCGCTCGGCGGACCACGGCAGGACGTGGGCGCGCACCCCCCTGCCCTTCAAGTTCGGCGGCAACGAGAACGGCCGCAACAACGGCGAGCGCCTGGCCGTCGACCCCAACGACGGCCGGGTGCTCTTCCTCGGTACCCGGCTGGAGGGCCTCTGGAGGAGCGCCGACTACGGCGCCACGTGGGCGCGCGTCGCCTCGTTCCCGGAGTTTGACGAGGCCATCCCGAGGCCGAGGAGCAACGGCGGCTACACCTACGTGCCCCAGAACGTGGGGATCGACATCGTCTGCTTCGACGCCCGAAGCGGCCGGCGCGGCTCGCCGACCTCGACCCTCTACGCGTTCGCGTCCACCCCGGGCCCCAGCGTGTTTCGCAGCGTGGACGCCGGGGCGACATGGGCCGCGGTCGCCGGGCAGCCCCTCGGCTTTCGCCCGACCCGCGCCGCGCTCGGCGCGACGGGCGCCCTCTACGTGAGCTACGGCCTCGAGTCCGGCCCGAACTCCATGACGGACGGCGCCGTTTGGAAGCTCGACACGGCGGCCGGCGCCTGGACCGACGTGACCCCGGAGAGGCCCACGCAGGACGTCCGCTTCGGGTACGGGTCGGTGGCGGTGGACCCGGCCCACCCCGACACGGTCCTCGCGGGGACGTGGAACCATTACCACCCGCTGGACGAGATCTTCCGGAGCACGGACGCCGGAAGGACCTGGGTGCCCGTCCTCGAGGGGGCAAAGTGGGACCACTCCGCGGCGCCGTACACGGCCTCGATGAACCGCCACTGGATCTCGGACGTCGAGATCGACCCCTTCGACCCCGACCACGCGATCTTCGACACCGGATACGGCGTCTGGGCCACGCACGACCTGCGGGACGCGGACAGGGGCAAGCCGACTGCCTGGGCATTCGAGGACGAGGGGATCGAGGAGACGGTGCCCCTCACCCTGGTGAGCCCCCCGGACGGCGCCCACCTCCTGAGCGGAGTCGGCGACGTCGACGGCTTCCGCCACGAAGACCTCTCTGTGTCGCCGCCCTCCGGGCGTTTCGGGACGCCCGCGTTCAAGAACACGGCGCGCCTCGCGTTCGCCTGGAAGCACCCCGAGGTAATCGTGCGCTCCGGGAACACCTACCACAACAACCTGACGACGGGCGCCTACTCCCTCGACGGGGGGCGCTCCTGGAAGGCGTTCGCAAGCGAGCCGCCGGGCACCGTCGGCCCCTACTGGCGCGGCGAGGGCCCGATCGCGATCTCGCCCGACGCGAAGACCATCGTCTGGTCCCCGACGGGCGTCGCCGCCCACTACACGCATGACTGGGGCCAGACGTGGTTCCCGTGCGTCGGCGGGTCGGTCAACCTCGCCGTCGCCGCCGACACCGTCAACGCCTCGAAGTTCTACGCCTACGACACCGAGGCCGGCTCGATCGTCGTCAGCACCGACGGGGCGAAGAGCTTCACGTCAAAGGGGGCGGGCCTTCCCGTCCTCAAGGGCCGGTGGGGCCCGGCCCCGGGCAAGCTCTATGCGGTCCCGGGAAGCGAGGGCGAGTTCTGGGTCATCGCAAACGGCGTCCTGCTGCACTCGAGGGACGCCGGGGCCTCGGTCCAGGCGTCGCCGGGCGTCGAGGCCGAGCTCGTGGGCTTCGGCATGGCGGCCCCGGGCCGCAGGAACGCGGCCGTCTTCATGGCCGGCCGGGTCGCCGGCCAGGAGGGCCTCTTCCGCTCCGACGACGGCGTTGCCTGGGTGCGGATCAACGACGAGCGCCACGGCTTCGGCCAGATGCGGGCCATCACGGGCGACCCGCGCCTCTACGGCAGGGTGTACTTCGGGACGGGCGGGCGCGGGATCCTCTACGGCGACATCGCCAGGTGACGCGCCGTAAGTTGCGCGCGGCCGGGCTCAGGCCTTGGCCGCGATCGAGAGGCGGTACTCGACCGCGTCCCTCAGCGCCTCCCATGAGGCGTCGATGATGTTGTCGCTCACGCCGACCGTGCCCCAGATCGAGTGGCCGTCGCCGCTCTCGACGAGGACGCGGGTCTTGGAGCCGGTTCCCTCGTTGCCCTCCACGATGCGCACCTTGAAGTCGCGCAGGGTCATGTCGCGCAGCTGCGGGAAGGTCTTCTCCAGGCCGAGGCGAAGCGCCTTGTCGAGCGCCCCGATCGGGCCCGCCGACTCGGCCACCGTGTGGATGGACTCCCCGTTGACCTTCACGCGGACCGTCGCCTCGGACCAGATGTCGGCGCCGTGGCGCTCGACGATGACCCGGTAGCCCTCGACCTCGAAGAGCTCCTTGTGGCGCCCGAGCTTGCGGGCGACCAGCAGCTTGAAGGAGGCGTCGGCGGCCTCGTACTCGTAGCCCCGGAACTCGCGCTCCTTAAGCTCCTCGACCAGCCCCTTCAGCTCGGGGCTCTTCTCGTCCAGGTCCACCCCGAACTCCCTGGCCTTGAGCGCCAGGCTGCTGCGCCCGGCCATGTCCGAGACGAGGACGCGGGTCCTGTTGCCGACGAGCGCCGGGTCGATGTGCTCGTAGCTGCGGGCGACCTTCTGCGCCGCGTTCGCGTGGAGGCCCCCCTTGTGCGCGAAGGCCGACTGGCCGACGAACGGCGCCTTGGCGTCCGGCCGCAGGTTCGCGAGCTCGTCGAAGAAGAGGGAAAGGTCGCGCAGCTGCGCCATGTTGGGCGCGCAGTTCATCGGGCGCCCCATCTTGAGCGCGAGGTTGGGAAGGATGGAGACCAGGTTCGCGTTGCCGACCCTCTCGCCGTAGCCGTTCATGGTCCCCTGCACGAGGCTGGCGCCCGCGTCGACGCCCGCGAGCGTCACGGCGACCCCGAGGCCGCTGTCGTTGTGGCAGTGGACGCCCACGAGCTCCGAGCCGAAGCGCTTCACGACCGCCGCCGTAATTTCGAGCACCTGGGGAACGAGCTTGCCCCCGTTCGTCTCGCAGAGGGACAGGTTGGAGGCCCCGCCGCGCGCGGCCGCCTCCAGCGTGCGCAGCGCGTACTCAGGGTTGTCCAGGTAGCCGTCGAAGAAGTGCTCCGCGTCGTAGATCACCTCGCGCCCCTGCGCGGTCAGGAAGCGTATGGAGTCCTCGATCATCGCGAGGTTCTCCTCCGCGGTCGTCCGCAGGATCTCGGTCACGTGCAGGAGCCAGGTCTTGCCGACAAGCGTCACGACGGGCATCCCGCTGTCCAGGAGCGTCCTGAGCTGCGGGTCCGCCTCGGCCTTGGAGCCCGCCCGGCGCGTGGAGCCGAACGCGGCCAGCTTCGCATGGGAGAGCTTCAGGTTCCTCGCCTCGGCGAAGAACGCGATGTCCCTGGGGTTCGACCCGGGGAATCCCCCCTCGATGTAGTCGACCCCGAACTGGTCCAGGCGCCTCGCCACCAGCAGCTTGTCCGCCACGGAGAAGCTGATCCCCTCCCCCTGCGTCCCGTCGCGGAGGGTGGTGTCGTAGATCCTTATCTTGGATGAGGCCATGGTGCGGCGCCCCGTCTTATACGGCGCGGGTTTCGATGAAGCCACGTATTGCCGCCGCGTCAGCCACAATCTTGTGGCGCACGATCGGCAGGTCCCTCAGGGCCTCCAGCGAGGGGTGCGTCGGCGCGAAGCCGATTGCGGCCCGGATCGTGTCCGGGAACTTGGCCGGGTGCGCCGTCGCCAGGACGACGCTCGGCCTCGTGCGCTCCATGTCCGCGAAGGCGCAGGCGGTGTGCGGGTCCACCACGTAGCCGTAGGCCCGGTGGACCTGGCGGATGATCCCGTGGATCTCCGCGTCCGTGCACCGCGACGACGTGAACGTGTCCCGGTCGAAGCTCTCGAAGCGGTAGGCCCCCTTCGAGCGGATCTCGGCCATGACCGTCCGGACGCGGTCTGCGTCCCTGCCGAGGCTGTAGTAGATGAACCTCTCGAAGTTCGAGGCGACCTGGATGTCCATCGACGGGGCGAGGCTCGGCACCACCGCGCCGACCCGGTACTCGCCGGTCGTGAAGAGCCGGTGCAGGAGGTCGTTCTGGTTCGTGGCGACCCGGAAGCCCCGGATCGGCACCCCCATCTTCTGGAGCATCCATCCCGCAAGGACGTTCCCGAAGTTTCCCGTGGGCACGACGAAGTCGGCCGTCCGCTGGTGGTCGGGGGGAAGGCGAAGCCAGGCGTGCAGGTAATAGACGCACTGGGCCAGCACGCGGGCGATGTTGATCGAGTTCACCGCGGCGAGCCTGTGGCGGGTGCGGAAGGGCCCGTCCGCGAGGATGTCCTTCAGGACGGCCTGGGCGTCGTCGAAGGAGCCGTCGACCGCGAGGGCGTGCACGTTCGGCGCCCCGGTGCACGCCATCTGGCGCTCCTGCAGGGGCGAGACGCGGCCGTCGGGATAGAGGATGAAGACGGCCGCGCCCTCCTTGCCCATGAGCCCGTGGATGGCGGCCGCGCCGGTGTCACCCGAGGTGGCGCCGAGCGCGTTGATCGTCTCGCCCCGCAGGCGGCACTGGCGGGCGTAGAGGTTGCCGAGGAGCTGGAGCGCGAAGTCCTTGAAGGCGAGCGTGGGGCCGTGGAAGAGCTCAAGGACGTGGATGTCCGGTGACAAAGACAGGAGCGGCGCCACCTCCGCCCGGTCGAACGTCGCGTATGAGGCCGCGACGAGCGGGCGCAGCTCGCCCTCCGGGATGTCGGTCGCGAACCTCGACAGGAAGCGGGCGCAGAGCTCCGGGTACGAGAGCCCGACGAAGCGCGCGAGCTCGCCGGAGAGGTCCGGGAGCTCCTCCGGGACGAAGAGGCCCCCGTCGGGGGCCAGCCCCAGGGCCACGGCGTCCGCGAAGCCCGTGGGAGGGGTGCCGCCCCGTGTCGAGACGTAGCGCATGCCCCCGGGGTGCCCGCCCTAGACCTTGTCGAGCCCGAAGGCCGCGTGGGCCACGCGGACGGCCTCGTCGGCGCGGTCGAGGTCGACGACGACGGATATCTTTATCTCCGAGGTGCTGATGAGGTCGATGTTGACCCCCGCCTCGGCCAGGGCCTCGAACAGGATCGCGGCCACGCCGCTGTGGGTCTTCATGCCGACGCCGACGACCGAGAGCTTCGCGATATGCTCGTGCACGCCCACCTGGCCGCCGCCGATGGCGAGCAGCACGGGCTTTAGCGCCTTCTCGGCCTTCCTTGTGTCGGCCAGCGGCACCGTGAAGGTGAGGTTGGCCACGCCCTTGTGGCCGGCGTTCTGGATGATCATGTCGACGTTCACGCTCGCGTCGGCGAGGGCCCGGAAGACTTTCGCGGCGCAGCCCGGCTTGTCCGGCAGGTTGCTGATGACGACCTTGGCCTGGTCCTTGTCGGCGGCGATGCCGCGGACGACGACCTGTTCCATGTAAGCGACTTCTTCTTTCACGAGTGTCCCTGGGTTGTGGTTGAACGAGGAGCGGACTT
>CAZDZL010000055.1:0-20210 GCA_964509885.1 uncultured Opitutaceae bacterium
CAAGGGAGGATAAGTGCCGCGTCTTTCGAGCGTCCTTAACCCCAAATCAGCCACATCGTGACCGACCAGACGATTACCTCAATTTCCCGGGAGACCCGGGTTGTCAGGCCCTCGGCAGAGTTCAAAGCCCAAGCCAATCTTGGGAGCCAAGCGTCATATAAAAGGCTGTACGCGGAGTCTGTCAACACTCCCGAGAAATTCTGGGGGCGCCAGGCCCGCGAGCTGGTGGCGTGGAGGCGGCCCTTCAAGAAGGTCCTCACGTGGAAGTTGCCCCATGCCAAGTGGTTCGAAAGCGGCCAGCTGAATGTCGCCGAGAACTGCATCGACCGCCACCTGACCTCGGGGCGCGCCAACAAGGCCGCCATCATCTTCGAGGGGGAGCCCGGCGACGTGCGCACGATCACCTACCGCCAGCTCCACCAGGAGGTCTGCCGGATGGCGAACGCGCTCACCGGACTCGGCCTCAGGAAGGGCGACCGCGTCGCCATCTACATGCCGATGGTGCCCGAGGCGGCGATCGCGATGCTCGCCTGCGCGCGCCTGGGCGTCATCCACACGGTGATCTTCGGCGGGTTCTCAAGCGAGGCCATCAAGGACCGGGTGAACGACTGCCAGGCCCGCGTCATCATCACGGCGGACGGCGGCTGGCGCCGCGGCAAGATCGTGGAGCTCAAGGCCAACGTGGACCGCGCGCTGCCCGGCACCCCGAGCGTGGAGAAGGTCATCGTCCTCAAGCGCACGGGCCAGGACGTGCCGATGGCCGAAGGGCGCGACGTCTGGTGGCACGACGCGGTGGCCCCGATGCCGTCGTCGCACAAGGCCGCGGCCTTCGGGAGCGAGCACCCGCTCTACATCCTCTACACGAGCGGCTCGACGGGGAAGCCGAAGGGCGTCCTGCACACGAGCGGGGGCTACCTGGTCGGCGTCAGCCTCACGATGAAGTACGTCTTCGACCTGAAGGACGACGACGTCTACTTCTGCACCGCCGACGTCGGCTGGGTCACCGGGCACAGCTACGTCGTGTACGGGCCGCTCGCCTCCGGCGCCACGGTCCTCATGTACGAGGGCGCGCCGAACCACCCCGAGCCCGACCGGCTCTGGGAGCTGATCGACAGGCACCACGCGACCATCCTCTACACGGCGCCGACGGCGATCCGCGCGTTCATGAGGTGGGGCGACGACTACGTGAACCGGCACAGCCTCGCCTCGCTGCGGCTCCTCGGCTCCGTCGGCGAGCCCATCAACCCCGAGGCGTGGATGTGGTACCACACCGTCGTGGGCAAGAAGCGCTGCCCGATCGTCGACACCTGGTGGCAGACGGAGACCGGCTCCATCATGGTGACGCCGCTGCCGGGGATCACGCCGACGAAGCCCGGCTCCTGCGCCGTGCCCTTCTTCGGGGTCGTCCCGATGGTTCTCGACGACAAGGGCAACGACGTGCCGCGCGGCAGCGGGGGCAGGCTCTTCCTCGCGAAGCCGTGGCCCGCGATGCTGCGCACGCTCTGGGGCGACGACGAGCGGTTCAAGAAGCAGTACTGGAGCGAGCTTCCGGGGTACTACTTCGCCGGCGACGGCGCGCGCTTCGACAAGGACGGCTACCTCTGGGTCGTCGGCCGGATCGACGACGTGCTCAATGTCTCGGGCCACCGCATCGGGACCGCCGAGGTCGAGAGCGCCATCGTCTCGCACCCGTCCGTCGCCGAGGCCGCGGTCGTGGGCCGCCTGGACGACCTGAAGGGCCAGGCCCTCGTGTGCTTCGTCACGCTCAAGAACGGGGTCGAGCCCTCGGCGGCCCTCAAGGAGGTGATCCGCGCCCACGTGGCGAGGGAGATCGGCTCCCTCGCGAGGCCCGACGACGTGCGCTTCGCCGCGGGACTTCCCAAGACGAGGAGCGGCAAGATCATGCGGCGCATCTTGAAGGAGATTGCCGCGGGGGGCACCGTGAAGGGCGACACGACGACGCTCGAGGACTTTACGGTGGTCGCCACGCTCCAGGCCGAGGAGTGAGCCTCGGACGGCGCGCATCGCCTTCCGCCACGCCGGGTTGCGAGACAGGAACAGGAGATTCGCGCGGAACTTTGCGTAACCGCCCTGTTCTAATAGCGTCATACCAACCCATGAATACTAAGACCATTTTGAGCATCCTGGCGGCCTGCGCCCTCTTCACCGGATGCGAGGGCACGGGCCCCAACACCCAGAACGGTGCCGTCACCGGGGGCGTCCTCGGCGCTATCGCCGGCGGCATCATCGGAAACAACAGCGGCGGCCGCAACGGGCTGGCCGGCGCCATCATCGGCGGGACCGTCGGCGCGATCGCCGGCGGCACGATGGGCAACCAGGTCGACCACCAGAACGGGACGATCTACCACTCGGAATACGAGGCGACCACGAACATCGCGGTGCCTTCGATGCCGCCCCCGCCCCCGCCGCCGGCTGAGCTGCAGACCGCGCAGCCCACGGCCTCGGCCATGTGGATCTACGGCTACTACGACTTCAACGGAAACGGCTACACATGGGTCCCCGGACACTGGGAGATCCCGCCGCCCAACTGCGTCGCCTTCGTTCGCCCCCACTGGAGGAACCGGGGCGACTCCTACGTCTTCATCCGGGGCTACTGGCGCTGAGGAGCCGCGGCGAACTCGCCGACGGCCGCCTTCAGGCCGCGCTCGTAGGCCGCGATGAGCCTGTCCCACTCGGCCGAGGCCGCGACGTCCAGCTGGCGGCGCGCCGGGTCGGCGTCGAACCAGGCGATCGTCCTCTTGATGCCCTCGCTGTAGCGCAGCGTGGCGGCGTAGCCCGGGACGAAGCGCTTGATCTTCGTGTTGTCGAAGACCGCGGTGTGCGACTTGTCGCCGAGGAGCGAGCCGACCGAGGCGGGCAGGCACGCCGTGATGAAGTCGGAGGCGATGTGGACGAGCTTCGGCGAGGCGACGCCCGCGGCCTCGGCCGTCATCTGGTAGATCTGGTTCCAGGTGGGCGCCTCGTCGGAGGTGATGTGGAAGGCGTGGCCTATCGAGCCCGTGTGGCCGAGGAGGCCCACGAGGCCCTTGGCGAAGTCGGAGTTGTGGGTGATGGTCCAGAGGGTGAGGCCGTCGCCCGGCACGATGACCGGCAGGCCCTTCCTCATCCGGTCGACGGCCGTGTAGCTCTTGAGCCAGCTGTTCACGCAGAGCGGGATGCAGACGTCGCCGTAGGTGAGCGACGGGCGAATGATCGTCGCGGGGAACCCCTCCTCGCGGTAGGCGCGGATCAGCCGCTCCTCGCACGCGATCTTGTTTCGCGAGTAGTCCCAGAGCGGGTTCGCGAGCGGAGTCGACTCGGTGATCAGCTGGTCGGTCAGGGGCTTCTGGTAGGCGCTCGCGGAGCTGATGAACACGAACTGCGCCGCCTTCCCCCGGAAGAGGGCCACGCGCGACTCGATGTCCGCGGGCGTGAAGGCGATGAAGTCGACCACGCTGTCCCAGGTCTTGCCCTCGAGCGCCTTGGCCGCCGCCGCGGGGTCCGCCATGTCGGCCTTGAGGGTCTTCGCGCCGGGGATGGAGCCGCGCAGCGAGCGGTTGAGGAGCGTCACGTTCATGCCGCGCGCGACCGCGAGCTCCGTGCAGGCCGTGCTGATGATCCCGGTGCCGCCGATGAAGAGTACGTTCATAATGGGGAGGGCCATCCTAGGACGAGTGGCGCGCCCGGGTACAGGCTTGAAATCGCCCCGACCCCATGCGCGCTTGCCGGTGGAGCGGGGCCTTGGTAGACACCCGGGCGCGATGCGCATCCTCGTTATCGAAGACGAACGCCAGCTCGCCCGGCACATCACCCAGGCGCTGACCCGCCACGGGCACAGCGCGGCCGCCCACTTTGACGGGATCTCGGGGCTCAAGGCGGCGGTCGAGCACCCCCCGGACCTGATCGTCCTCGACCTGAACCTGCCCGGCCTCGAGGGCCTCGGCGTGCTGGCGGGCCTGCGCGAGGCGGGCAGCACGGCGCGCGTCCTCATCCTCACGGCCCGCGGCGAGGTCGAGCACCGCGTCAGGGGGCTGAAGGCCGGGGCCGACGACTACATGGCGAAGCCGTTCTCGATGGACGAGCTCGTGGCGCGCATCGCGGCCCTCGGGCGGCGCGGCGCCACCCCGACCGCCGCCGATCTCCTCGAGGTGGCCGACCTCCACATGGACGTGCACCACCGCAGGGTCAGCCGCGCCGGCAGGCCGATCGCCCTTTCCCCGCGGGAGTTCGACGTGCTGCAGCTCCTGATGCAGGAGCCCGGGCGCGTGTTCTCGCGCACGGAGCTCTGCGAGCGGGTCTGGCAGCGCGACCACGAGTACGACACGCGCACGGTGGAGATTTTCATAACGCGCCTGCGCAAAAAGGTGGACTCGGGTTTTCCGGCGCCCCTAATCCACACGCTGCGCGCCATCGGCTATACCATCCGCCCCCCCGCATGACACCGCCCGGTTACCGCCTGTCCGCGCTGGTGGCCCTCCTGGCCCTCCAGGGCGCGCCGGCCTTCGCCGAGGCGTCGGTCGAGGGGAGGGTGGAGCTGCCGAAGCCGCTCCACGCGGCTGTCATGAACAAGCGATACGGGATCGTCTCGTACAACGGCGTCCTGTCTCCCTACCCGCCGCTCGCCGTCATCTACCTCGAGGGATCGTTCCCCAGGGCCGCCGGGGAGCCGCAGGCGCGCATGGAGCAGAAGGACCTCAACTTCCAGCCGGCGATCCTCCCGGTGCAGCTGGGCACGCGGGTCGAGTTCCCGAACCTCGACGACACGTACCACAACATCTTCTCGTACTCCCCGGCGAAGCGCTTCGACCTCGGGCGCTACCGCTCCGACGAGCGGCCCATACCCACGGTGCTGTTCGACGCCACGGGCATGGTGACCGTGCGCTGCGACATCCACGAGCACATGCGCGCGATCATCCTCGTCCTGGACACGCCGCACTTCGTCATGAGCGACCCCAGCGGCGCGTACGCCCTGAAGGGGCTTCCCGCGGGCCGCTACGTCCTGAAGGTGTGGCTGGACAGCCGCACGACGCTGGAGCGCCCCGTCGAGCTCGCCGAGGGGTCGAGGCTGCGCGCCGACTTCCCGTGACCACGCCGCCGGAGCCCGGGGTCCCCGGCGTCGCCAGCTTCCGAAGGAAGCTGCTCGTGGCGATGATGCTGGTCGTCTCGGTCGTCGCGGTGGCGATCCTCCTCTTCGCGCAACACAACATGGCCAGGAACGTGCGCCTGGACTTCCAGAGGGAGTTCCAGAACGAGTTGGCGGCGCTCAGGGCCGTCCAGGAGGTCCGCCACGCGGCCCTCGCCGAGCGCTGCCGCGTGCTCGCGCGCCGGCCGCGCATCCACGCGGCGCTGGAGGACGGCGCGCCCGACCTCCTGTACCCGAGCGCGCGGGACGAGCTGGTCGACGTGATGGACACCGGCGACGGAGCGGCCCGCGAGCCGGGCGCGTACACGCTTAGGGCGCGCTACTACCGCTTCCTCGACGGAAGCGGCAAGGCGATCCCGCCGCCGAACGCAAGGGACGTCGGGGAGCTCGGCCCCGCGGAGGAGTCGCAGCTCAACCTGGCCAGGCTCCCGGACACGCCCCAGACGGGCTACATCCTGCGCGACGCCGGCGCCCCGGGCGAGACGATCGACGAGGTGATCGCGATGCCGATCATCTCCTCGGAGAACGGCGAGGCCATCTCGGCGATCGTGCTCGGGTTCGTGCCGCCGGCGCTCGGCGGCGGCAGCCCCGACGCGTGGATCCAGGGCGGCATCTGGCTCGGCGGCCACCTCGACCTTCCGGCGGTCCCCGGGCCCTCGCGCGGCGAGCTTGCCGCGCGTCTCACCCGGGAGATCGCGGCGTCCGACGGCGACCACGGTGGGTTCGAGGTCCGCTCGGACGAGGCGCCCTACCTGGTCTCCTTCAAGCGCCTGAACCCGGGCTCCCTCTTCCCCGCCGCGTATGAGGTGTCCGTGTTCCCGCTCGCCGCCTCGCTCGCCCGGGAGAGGCGCCTCGTATGGGAATTCGTGGGGGCCGGGGCCCTTCTCCTGGCGGGCGCGTTCGCGGCGAGCCACGCCCTCTCGAGGCGCCTCTCGGAGCCCGTCGAGAAGCTGGCCGTCGACTCGCAGGAGAACCGCGAGCACTTGCACCGCGCGGAGGCCGCGCTCCAGTCCACGAGCCAGGAGCTCCAGCGCTCGGCCCGCTTCTCGGCCGACGCCTCGCACCAGCTGAAGACTCCGGTCACGGTGCTTCGGGCGGGCCTGGAGGGGCTCCTGGCCGGCGACCATCTGGCCCCCGAGGGACGCGAGGAGGTCTCGGCGCTCGTGCACCAGACGTTCCGGCTTGCGACCGTCATCGACGACCTGCTGCTGCTGTCCCGGATGGACGCGGGCCGGCTGCAGATACAGTTCACGCACCTCGACCTGGCGCCCCTCCTGGAGGCGCTCATGGACGACCTCGGCGCGCTCCCCGACATCTTCGACCTGGAGATAGACTCGGACATCCCGCGCTCGCTCTGGATCACGGGCGAGAAGCGCTTCGCCTCGCTTATCCTCCAGAACCTCCTCGAGAACGCGCGCAAGTACAACCTGACCGGGGGCCGTGTGCGCATCTCCGCCTCCGCGCAGGGGGAGTGGGCCGTCGTCGTGATCGGCAACACGGGGACAGCGATCCCGCCCCCGTCCCAGGAGCACATCTTCGAGCGCTTCCACCGGGGCGCCGTGGGCGAGAACGTCCCCGGCCACGGGATCGGGCTCAACCTCGCCCGGGAGCTCGCCCGGCTCCACGGCGGAGACCTTCGGCTCCTGAGCTCGGACGAGGCCTGGACGGAGTTCGAGCTGAGGTTGCGCCTGTCCAGGGACGCCCCATGAAGCCGGCCCTGCGATTCCTTGCATCGGGGCTCGCGCGCTCTCTCGGCGCCGCGGCCCTCCTCGCGCTGGCGCAGGCGGCGCCGGGCCAGGACGACCCGTTCGACAGGCTCGACCAGGCCCTCTCCTTCGGCGGGTGGAACGACGCGCTTCGCATGCGCCTGAGCGGGACCCTGGACCTCGAGGGGTACAGCCTCACCGAGCCCGAGCAGGGACTCGTTTTCGAGGACCAGCACACTTTCCTCAACCCCCGCCTGAGCCTGTTCCTGGACGCCCAGGTCGGCCCCCACGTCTACGCCTTCGCGCAGCTGCGCGCGGACAACGGCTTCGATCCCGGGGAGTCCGGGCGGCTCGTCCGGCTGGACGAGTACGTGCTTCGCCTCACGCCCTTCGACGACGGCCGCCTCAACCTGCAGGTCGGGAAGTTCGCGACGGTGGTCGGCAACTGGACGATCCGGCACGGCTCCTGGGACAACCCCTTCATCACGGCGCCGCTCCCCTACGAGAACCTTACGGGAATCTGGGACACGGACGGCGCGCGCTCGGTCCCGCAGCTGATGGCGTGGGCGGGCGTGCTGTTCAAGCCGGACACCGCGGGCGCGTTCCTGGACCAGTACCGCAACATCCCGATCATCTGGGGACCGAGCTACGCGAGCGGCGCCTCCGTCTTCGGCCAGGTGGGGGCGTTCGACTACGCCTTCGAGGTGAAGAACACCTCGCTCTCGTCGCGCCCGGAGACCTGGGCGCCGAGCGGGACCCAGTGGCAGAACCCGACCTTCAGCGGGCGCTTGGGCTACGTGCCCAATGAGATGTGGTCGATCGGGTTCTCGGCGAGCGCGGGGCCCTACCTCCAGCCCGAGGCGCAGGCGACGCTGCCTGCGGGCCTCGGCCTCGACCGGTTCGTCGAGGTGGTCCTCGCCCAGGACGCCAGCTTCGCGTGGCACCACGTGCAGGTCTGGGCGGAGGCCTACGAGGCCCGGTTCGAGATCCCCGGGGTCGGCAACGCCGACACGCAGGCCTACTACGTCGAGGCCAAGTACAAGTTCACGCCGCAGCTCTTCGGGGCGCTGCGCTGGAACCAGCAGTTCTTCTCGCCGATGGCCCTGCCGGGGGGCGGATCGGCGGCATGGAGCCGCAATGTCACCCGTGTCGACGCCGGACCGGGATTCCGGTTCACGCCGCACACGCAGCTCAAGCTCCAGTGCAGCCTCGAGCACCAGGACGCGGACATCGGGGCGTGGAGCCAGCTGGTTGCAGTTCAGTTCACAACGCGTTTCTAGGGAGGGCCTTTCGGGGCAGGGCCAGCGTAACAACCCCGTTACGGTACCCCACTTCATTTGGCGCCGTTTCTGGGTGAGTCTGGCGCATGTATTTCGAGGGGACCACATGCGGGCGGGTGTCGAGCCGATGACGCGCCATGAACGTCGGCCCCTCTCCCCGTCAGCGCTCCTTGCGGCGGCGATCGCCCTCGGCCTTACCCGCCCGGCTGCGAGAGCCGACGACTCGGTCGCCTACACGTTCGAGAACTACCGCGAGGAGGACGGGCGCATCACGGTGGAGACCAGCAGCTCGAGGGTGGACCAGGACATCCTCGCAAACGGACACATCAGCCTCACCGGGACGATCGACGCCGTGGCCGGGGCCACGCCGACGGGACGTCCCGCGCCGGCGGGAAGCGACCAGGTCGTGCTGACCGAGATCCATACGCGGCGCAAGGCGTGGAGCGGCGACTACGCCCAGCAGTTCCGCAACTACAACCTGTCCGTCGGGTTCGCGGAGAGCCGCGAGCCGGACTACGTGTCGCTCGGCTGGTCGGTCAACGCCCTGGGCGACTTCAACGAGAAGAACACGACGGTGCGCCTAGGCGTCGCCGGCACCGATGACCGCGTCGAGGTGTTCTTCGAGCCCGCCTACCTGCCGAAGCACACGCAGAGCGCGATCCTCGGTGTCACCCAGGTGCTGGACGCTCAGACCTTCGTCACCGTGAACCTCACGCTCGCCTCGGGCAGCGGCTACCTCTCCGAGCCGCACAAGTTCGTCGAGAAGGGGATCGAGATCATCCCGGGGATCACGCTCGAGGAGTCGTTCGGCGAGAACAGCCCGAACCGGCGCGAGTCGGAGACGCTCTACGCCTCGCTGAACCACGCCTTCCCCAAGGTGCGCGGCGCGGTGGAGGCCAGCTACCGCCTCTCCTCGGACACCTACGGGATCGTCTCGCACACCCTCGGGCTCTCCTGGCTCCAGCACGTGGGCCCCAGGCTCATCCTGGAGCCCGAGGTGCGCTACTACCAGCAGAGCGCGGCCCGCTTCTACTATTACAACCTGGACGACACCCCGATCATCCCCGTCCGCGCCCCCTTCGGGACCGGCCCTTACTACACGTCGGACTTCCGGCTCTCGGCCGAGGACGACGCCACCTACGGCCTGAAGGCGACCGTGAAGGTCGCCGACCGGCTCCAGCTGGTCGCCTCCTTCGACCGGCTCGTCATGCACGGGCGCGACGGCGTGACCCCGGCGAGCGCCTACCCCCGCGCCGGGATATCCTCCGCGGGGATAAAATTCACATGGTAACCCTGACACGCAATTCGCGCGCCCTCGGCGCCGCCGCGGCCCTCGCGGCCATCGCAGCCACCTCCCCGGCGCAGGTGGCTCCGGGCAACTCCTTCCCGTCGCTCTCAGCTGCCGGGCTGGACGGCGGGATCCTGCCGTTCACGGCGGGCAAGGTCGTCCTGGTCGACTTCTGGGCGTCGTGGTGCGCGCCCTGCAAGGCGTCCTTCCCCGTCTATTCGCGCATCCAGTCGGACTACGCGGACCGCGGGCTCGTCATCGTGGCCGTCGGCGTCGACGACGGGCTCGCCGCGTTCAATGCCTTCGTCGCGAAGCTCAAACCCTCCTTTGTCACCGTCCACGACGCCAACCACGCTCTGGTGAGCGGGGTGCAGGTCCCGACGATGCCGACCAGCTACCTCGTCGACCGCACCGGCAAGGTGCGCTTCATGCACCCGGGGTTTCACGGCGACCAGACCGAGCGCGAGCTGCGCAGGGAGATTGAAATGCTCCTTGCCGAGAAGACGCCCGCCCCATGAAGGCTCCCTCGCTCAAGCTCGCGCTCCTCGCCGCCCTCGGGGCCGCCGCGCTCCTGTCCGGGGGGTGCCAGGCGGCCTCCGCCGTTCGGGTGCGGCCCTGGGAGCGCGGGGCCCTCGCCGACGACACCATGAACCCCGACCGCGACGCGCTCGGGGCGGCCATGTCGGAGCACGTGTACTTTTCGCGCGAGGCGGCCTCAGGGGGCCGCGGCGTGGGCGGGAGCGGCTGCGGCTGCAACTGATTTTCCAGCACTTGAACAAGAGACACTGAAACCAGAAAAATAACATGAAACTAGCCGCATACATCCAACGCCGAAGCGGGTGGATCAACCTGTCCTCCGCCACGCTCGTCGCGCTGCTGCAGCGCACACCGGTCCTTCGCGTCGCCGCCGCCGCGGATGAGTTCGTCGCCGCCTCGCCCATCGGGACGCTCCTGAAGTCCGCCGCCGCGGTCGTCGCCTCCATGGGCGCGATCGACTCGATGGCGGGAGCGACCACGCTCGCCGATTCGCTCAACCCGTCGCCCTCCGGGAACCTCCCCACCTTCAACGCCACGGTGGGCACCGCGATCACCCCGGTCGGCTTCACGATCACGAACACGCTCAATGTCGCCTCGTGGAAGGTCACCGGGCAGATCCCCCCGGGCATGATGCTGAAGACGGTCGAGCCGGGAGGCCAGTCTCTCACGGGCCCCGGCGTCCTCGACGCCACGACGCCCGGGACAGCCGGCAACCCCTGGACACCCGGCACCACCGGCAACAACACGACGACGCCCGAGCTGGTCGGCACGCCGACCTCCGCCGGCACGTTCACCTTCGACCTCCAGGGCTTCGCCAATCCGGGCGAGATGGGCGGGAACGGGGGGACGTTCGTCGGGACCGGAGTCTCGGCCATCTTCCCCTTCACGGTGGTTGTAGCCAGCAATGTCCCCGTGACCTCCGCGCCCGTGTTCTCCAACCAGCCGATTTCCGTGTCGGTCACGGGCGGCAAGGTGGCGCTCAACGCCGTGGCCACCGCCGGGTCCACCTACCAGTGGATGTGGAACGGCTCGACGCCCGTAGCCGGGGCCACAAGCTCGACGCTCGTGATCCCCGACGCCTCCGCCGCCGCGGGAAGCTACACCTGCGTCGCCACGAACTCGGCCGGCTCGACCACGAGCAGCCCCGCGACCGTGGCCATAGCCGCCACCTCGAACCCGGGCCACCTGAGCAACCTGTCGGCGCGCGCCCAGGTCGGATCGGGCGCCAACATCATATTCGGGGGCTTTGTGGTCGGTCCCTTCGGCGGCCCGGGCCAGCTGCCGGTCCTTGTGCGCGGGTCCGGCCCCGCCCTGGTCCAGTTCGGCGTGCCCGGCACGCTCCCTGACCCCCAGCTGCAGCTCTTCAACGCGGCCGACGCCGTGCTCGCGACGAACAACGGCTGGGGCGGGGACGCCACCGTGACGTCGACGGCGAACGCGGTCGGCGCCTTCCCGTGGTCCAGCTCGACGAGCCTCGACTCGGCGCTCGTCGAGACGCTGGCCACGGGCGGCTACACGGCGCAGGTCTCCGGCCACAGCGGCGACACGGGCGACGCGCTGGTCGAGATCTACGACGCTTCGCCGGCGGGCTCCTTCACCACCGGCGCCACGCGCCTCATCAACCTATCGGCTCGCGTCGACGTCGGGACGGGCGCCAACGTGCTTTTCGCCGGTTTCGTCATCGCCGGGAACTCGGCGCTCACGGTGCTTATCCGCGCCTCGGGTCCGGCCATAGCCGCGGCCCCGTTCGACGTGCCCGGCACGCTGTCCGATCCGCAGCTGACCCTGCAGAACCCTGCGAACCAGGCGGTGCTGGCCCAGAACATCAGCTGGGGCGGCGACTCCGAGATCTCCAACACGGCGGCATCGGTGGGCGCGTTCACATGGAGCGTCCCGACGAGCCACGACGCGGCCCTCCTGATCACGCTGCCCCCGGGCAACTACACGGCCGCAGCGGCCGGCACGAGCGGCGACTCCGGCGTCGCCATCGTGGAGGTCTATGAGGTGCAGTAGGGCACTTCTCCTCGGATTGGCGTTGGCCGTTCCGGTCCTTGCGGTCGGCGGGGGCACCATCGTGCCGGTGCTCCTGCCGGACCCCCAGGTGCCGGGGTTTCACTTCCCCGAGAGCGAGGCGACCATCGCCACGTGGGCGCACGAGGCGGGCAGCGGCGCGCCCGGCGCCCAGGACGCGGCGGCCAACATCACCACCCACGGGTGGGGCCTCTGGACGGCGCTCACGATGCCGACCTCCCAGGCGGACGGCATGGACACCCTGCGGGTGTTCGAGACCTGGTATACGCCCCAGGAGGTCGCGGAGCAGCCGGGCGGGACCCTCCCGCCCGCGCCGCCGATCCCGCAGCTCGACCAGCCGATGAGGGCGTTCCCGGCGCCGCCGCGGGCCGCGCTCGCCTCCCAGGGGCACCTGCGGGCCCCGCTCCAGAGCTTCGTCCAGTTCGAGCACGGGCTCGAGCCCGGCGACAGGGGACTCATGGCGCCCGCGAGGGGACCGGGGATGGCCCAGGGTCAGGAGTCCGTCTTCGGGTACGTCAAGTTCGACCCGACCGCCGCCGACCATGTCGCGAAGCAGCAGCTCCTGAGCCTCTCCGCCCTGAACCAGCTGCTTATGGCGGGGGCCCAGCAGATCCCGGCGTTCCCGTCGACGGCGCTCACCCTGAAGGCGGCCTTCCAGGTGATCAGCGCGAAGACGCTTGTCGGCGGCAGGTACTACCGCCTCAACGCGTGGAGCGGCCCCCCGGCGACGCCCCAGGCATGGGGCCCCGACCTGTGGCCGGGCGTCGTCTGGATCGACGTGAAGGGCGGGGGCAGCGGAAGTGGCCAGCTGGACCTCCTCGCCTCCACCGACGGCGGCACGAGGACGGACCAGACGACCTACCCGGTCTCCAGCATGATCAACCACCGCCTGACGCCGCTTGAGGCGGCCCAGTTCAACATCACCCAGCCCGGCACCGGCGCGGCCGCCGGCGACTACGCGGTCCTGGTCGCGATGCACGTGGCCGGCCGCGAGATCGCCCGCTGGACGTGGCAGACCTTCTGGTGGACGCCGACACCCGACGACCCGCAGGCGCCGAGCTCCCAGTCCATCGCGGGCATGCGCCCCGCGCAGCTGCAGGGCGCCGCCCGCAACTATGCGATGGCGATCGGCTACGACATGTCCACGCCGGGACAGCCCAACACGGGCGGCGAGAACGCGGGCAACGCGATGTACACCTACAACCCGTACCTCGAGGCGCGCTTCGGGGCGGCGAACCTCCCGGACTCGCAGCCCGGCAACGACCCCAGCGGACGGCCCGCGGCCAACAATGTCGGGGTGAACTGCAACTGCATGAGCTGCCACATCAGGGCCAACTACAACCCGAACAACCTGGCGACGGCGCCCCGGTACGCCGGCGCCCGCTACACGGACGTGAACGACCCCCAGTTCGCCGGGACGCTCCAGGTCGACCTCCTCTGGTCGCTGCCCGAGATCGCGAAGTAGGGGCCGGCGGGGCCGGGCGCCGGGGCCCGCGGACGCTGTTGACCTTTTAGCGCGGCGCGCAAGGTTTGCCTCCCCATGAAACCCCACATCGCCCTCTTCGCCCTCGCCCTCGCCATGCCGGGCGCGCTGCTTTGCGCCGACTCCTCGTCGCTTCCCAGGAAGCGCATCCTCTTCTTCTCGAAGTCGTCCGGGTTTGAGCACTCGACCATCCGGGACCCCGCGCTGCCGTTCAAGGCGGCCCCCGGAAGCGCCGTGCCCGGCCTGGCCTTCCAGGTCATGAGGGCGATCGGGGACGCGAACAACATCGAGTTCGTCTTCTCGAAGGACGGCAGCCTCTTCGCGCCGGCCTACCTCGCCCAATTTGACGCGTACTTCTTCATGACGACCGGGGACCTGACCGAGGTCGGCACGGACGGCAACCCCGCGATGTCGGCAAAGGGCAAGGAGGCCTTCCTGCAGGCCATCGCCGACGGAAAGGGCTTCATCGGGGCCCACTGCGCGTCGGACACGTTCCACTCGCCCGGCGGCAAGGAGATGACGGCGCAGCGCTGGCTCGACGACGGCGACAACGCGGACCCCTACATCAAGATGATCGGCGGGGAATTCATCATCCACGGGAGCCAGCAGCCGTCGCACCTGGTCGTCGCGGACGCGAATTTCCCCGGCGTCTCCGCCGTGCCCTCCGACAACCACATGACCGAGGAATGGTACTCCCTGAAGGACTTCGCGCCGAACCTGCACGTGATCCTCGTCCAGGACACGACCGGCATGACGGGCGCCCCGTACGCGCGGGGCCCCTATCCGTCGACCTGGGCCCGGATGTACGGCAAGGGCCGCGTCTTCTACACGAACATGGGCCACAGGGATGACATGTGGAACAGCGCGCTCTTCCAGTCGGTCCTTACGGGCGGCATCAGCTGGGCGGTCGGCCGCGTTGACGCGGACGTAACGCCCAACCTGGGCCAGGCGGCCCCGCAGGCGGGCGTGCTACCGGTTCGCCCTCCCGAGGCCCCGAAGAAATAGGGCAGGGCGAGGGCACCGGCCCCCGGGGCGGTTGTCTGCGTATTAGGCGAGCAGCCTGTGCGGAGTAGATCGGCTTCCGAAAAAAGGCCGGAACCGATGTGAATTTGCGCCGTCAGGCGTTTTGCCTAGGCTGGGACCTCCCGGCAGAGCCCCATTCCATGATGAACACCCCCGCACGACTCCTCATTCCCGCCCTTGCGCTCTGCGCCCTGACGATGCCGGCGCCGGCCGGCGCCCAGACCGCCCCCAGGGAGTACACGCTCTTCCAGGGCGCCAACATCTCGGTCGACCTCGGCAAGACCCTCTATCCCGTGCGCGATGTCAACGGCTCGTCCTGGGTCGTGGTCATCGACGGCAAGGAGACGGTGGTCTCGGGGAAGGACGCGCCGGTCAACCTGAAGATCGTCCCGATGCTGAAGCTGACGGAGCAGGCCGCGACGGTCTCGGGCTTCAAGCGGGAGGCCTCCTACACCTTCGCGAACGACCCCGCCGTGAAGCTCACCCGCGGGATGAGCCAGGCGGCCAACGTGAACGCCGGCTACCAGGCCGCGGCCGCGCAGGCGTCGGCCGTCGACCCCACCATGATCAACACGGCCGCGGCGGGCGGCAACCACGGGGGCAACAACAACTCCATCGCCGTGGACACCTCCGGCCCGGCCGCGAACGCGTCCGCGGGGGCGGACGCGAGCATAGGCCTCGGGGGCAAGCAGGACAGCGAGGGGGGCCACGACGCGATGGACATCGAATTCGAGCTCTCGTCGTCAAAGCCGCTCGAGGATCCCTACATCGTCACGATGACGCGGTTCCATCCCCAGGGAACGGCGCCCGACGTCGTGCAGAGCCTCGTCTACGCGAAGGCGCTCGAGCCCGTGGGCCCAAAGCCGACCAAGATCCACTTCACCGAGGAGGGATTCCCGGTGAACTACCAGGTCACGGAGTTCCAGCTCCACCTCTACAACCACGGCATCGAGGTTGCGACCAACGTTGCGGACAAGCGCGAGTCGATGACGCCCGACCAGGCGTTCGAATACGTGAAGAAGCGCTACCTCGAGGCCAACAAGACCTCGACCATGCATGCGGTGCCCGTCATGGGCGACTTTCCCGCGGACCTGCAGGTCCGCCTGGAGCAGGGGAAATACGACGAGACGATCTACGTCAAGGTGTCGAAGGAGGGCCTGGCCGACGGGGCCTATGCCGATGCATCCTGCTCCAAGAAGATCGACGACCCCTACCTCGACTCGGTCGTCCGCACGATCCGCTTCAAGCCGGCGCTCAATGAGGGCAAGCCGGTCGAGGGGATCGCCTCGGTGAACCTGAGCCTCCTTAGGATTTAGTCGGGCCGGGCCCAGCGGCCGGATTGGCCAAGGACGGCGCGCAGCCGCACTTCGGGCGCGCGGGGTGACGTTCATTGCCCCTGGGCTCCGCCCCTCGCGCGGCCTCCGATGAGGGTGCCAGGCGTCTAGGTTGGCGTCGGGCTCGGCCGCGGCGTGGGCGTAGTCCGCGGCGTCGGCGTTGGCGCCCGCGTCGGCGTAGGCGTCGGGGTCGGCGTGATTCCAGGTGTCGGACTCGGCACCGGAGTGGCCGTCGGGCTAGGCCGCGGCGTCGGCGTCGGCACCCGCGTCGGCGTGGGTGTCGGGGACGGTGAGGGGGTCGGCGTTATTCCCGGCGTCGGGCTCGGCGCGGGACTGGGCGTCGGCACGGCTGTCGGGCTCGGCCTTGGGGTTGGCGTGGGCGCCCGCGTGGGCGATGGGGTTGGGGTGGGTGACGGCGTTGGCGTGGGCGACGGAGTCGGAGTAGGCGAGGGCGTCGGCGTCGGAGAAGGTGTAGGTGTCGGACTTGGGGTGGGGGTCGGGGTCGGACTCGGCGTGGGCGTTGGGGTCGGGCTCGGGGTGGGCGTCGGCGACGGAGTCGGCGTGGGTGACGGCGTCGGGCTGGGTGTGGGCGACGGCGTGTGGGTCGGAGACGGTGTTGGTGTCGGGGTCGGCGACGGAGTGGGCGTGGGAGACGGAGTCGGTGTCGGAGTAGGAGAGGGGGTCGGTGTAGGCGACGGCGTCGGCGTTGGCGTCGGGGACGGAGTAGGTGTTGGAGACGGAGTCGGCGTTGGCGTCGGGCTCGGAGTCGGCGTGGGAGACGGAGTCGGCGTGGGAGATGGAGTCGGGGTTGGGGTCGGAGACGGAGTGGGTGTGGGAGAGGGCGTCGGGCTTGGTGTCGGCGACGGGGTGTGGGTCGGAGATGGCGTGGGTGTGGGGGTCGGTGTCGGAGTGGGCGTGGGAGACGGTGTCGGCGTTGGTGTCGGGCTCGGCGTCGGAGACGGCGTCGGTGTCGGGGACGGCGTGGGACTTGGCGTGGGCGACGGAGTCGGCGTCGGCGAGGGAGTGGGCGTCGGGCTCGGCGTCGGCGTTATTCCGAGAAGAGGCACGCCCTTCTTCACCTTGAGGTTGTTGGAGTCGGAGATATAGACATTTCCCGCAGTATCCACGGCTACGCCTCCCGGCTGGTTGAAGGCTGCTGAGATCCCTTCTCCTGTGGAGTCTCCAGGCCCAGAAGTATTGCCTGCGATCGTGGTTACGGCCCCAAATGGGGAGACCTCCCTGATCAGATTGTCACTGTAGGGCGAAGACGTGCTGAAATCGGAGACGTATAGATTTCCAGCGGAATCGACCGTTAGCCCCTGGGGATAGTTGAACTCCGCGTCGGCTCCCATGCCGTCCACGGCACCGAAATTAAATTCGCTCCCGGCGAGCGGCGAAACTACCCCCGACGGTGTGACCTTGAATATCACCGCCGATTCATCCCCGACATAGGCATTGCCCGAAGAATCCACGGCTATCGACAGCGGATAGCTGAACTCCCCCATGGTCCCGGCGAGGGTGGAGACGCTCCTGCTCGAAATGACAATCTTGCGGATGAGGTAGTTTCCTGCGTCCGCGACGTAAAGGTTTCCACTGGTATCCACGGCCACGGCCTGGGGATTCTTGAACGTCGCCCCGCTTCCAACTCCGTTTCCGCTCCCGGGCGAACCCGCAACGCCGGCCAGCGTGCTCATGAAACCGGTGGACTTTGTGACCATCCTGATGGTGTCGTTGGGGCTGTCAGCGATGTAAACATTGCCGGCCGAGTCCACGGCAAGGCCCAGGGGGCCGCCCAACTGGCCGGTTCCGACGACGCCGTCATTGCTTCCTTGTGAGGCGAAGGTGCCTGCGAAAACAGTGGCCGAACCCGCGGGGGTGATCTTCCAGACCACCGACCATCCGTAGTCCGAAACGTAGAGGTTTCCGGCCGAATCAAAGGCCATGCCGTAGACGTACGACAGGCCATAGGAGCCCAGGGGCGGTGCGAGTGTCACCGCGAACCGGCTCACGTCCAGCGTGTTCGCGACGAGCAGCGTCGCGGGCGAGCTCGTGTTCCTGTTGGACGAGTTTGAGGCGACCGAGGCGAACGCGGTGCCGTTCAGGGACGGGGTCGCCGCACTGATCGCCAGGGTGGAGGTGGTCGCACCCGAATACGGGCCCGTGTTGGAGACGGTGGTCCAGGCAGTCTGGCCCGGCGCCTTCGCGATCCAGCCATAGGAGCTCGTGTTTGCGCTCGCGGCGGCGAAAAAGCTCGCCGGCGATTCCACCTGTACCTCGGCGTCCATGGGCGCAGTCTCAAAATAGGGTGTGTTGTCGAGGACCACCGACAGGTTGGCGATGTTCGGCGAACCGATTCCCGTCACCAGGTCGTACCCGGTTCCTGTCGAGTAGGCCCCGTTGGAGCCTCCCAACGTGATGTCGTTGAAGGCCGACGTGCCGAGGAGCGGGTAGATCTGCGGCGCCAGGAGACCCAGCGGGGGGGCGGAGGCGGAGGCCCTCGACTGGTTGAGGAGGGCGGTCAATCCTGCCCAGATCGGTGACGATTCGCTTGTTCCGCCTGCAAAGTCGAAGCCCCCTCCGAACGGGAAAACCCCATTCAATCCCATGGCGGCGACATCGGGAACCATGCGCATGCTTGACGGTCCGGGCTGCCCGAAGGGGGTGATGTTCTGCTGCCAGGAGGGCGCCGGAAAGACCGTGCTGTAGCCGCCGCCGCTGTAGCTTTCGCCCACCACCGCCGTCAGCGAGCCCGTGTTCAACGCGCTGGCCCAGGAGATCTCGAGATAGCCCGGGTCCGTGACCACCGTACCGCCCACAGCCGTTACGTTGGGATCGCTCGCGGGGTAATCCACCCCGAACGTCGCGGCAGGATCCCATTCAGCAAACCCTTCCGGGCGGGTGGGGTTGGTTCCGCCGTCACCGGACGAGGTGAAGACGGTAATCCCGTCGGCCGCCAGCTGGGCGAAGAGTTGGGAGAGGGCCAAGATCTCGCCTGTGGGTAGCTCGGACTCGACATCGACGCCGTAGCTCGCGGTGGCGACCGTCATCGAGGGGAACGACGCGTGATCCTCAAGGATCTGGGTGAAATTCTCGAAGAAGTCGCCGCTCTCGTACAGGCGGATCTTCGCTCCCGGGGCGACCGAGCTTACCATCGTGACATCCATGGTGTCCTCGAGGCTGTTGTCTCCCCCGGCGCTGCCGCCGCCATCGACGGCAATCATGGTCAGGTTCGAAAGGGGGTAGGGGGATGCGTATTGGGTGCTCCAGTAACTGCTGTTCCAGTAGTTACTCAGGTCCGAGGTCTGCACCTGCCCCTGACCCGATATGGCGACGGTCACGCCGGACCCGGTTAGGGCGCCCGGGATATTGTAGACGATGTGCGCAAGGGAGGGGACACTCAGGTTGGAACTTTCGAAGTAGCCACCCATCGGGCGGAAGGGACTGACCGCCTGGAGGCCGTCTATGGAGAGGACTCCGGCCCCAACCGAGCGTGGCAGCGACGGCGGGGTTACGGCCGATGTGAACTCACCTCTTGGCGTGGACACCCGTGCAAATGTAACACCGAATGCTTGGGCAAGCTGGGATACCGTCCCGGTCACCGAGATGAAGGTGTGGCTCTTATCCACCTTGGAGACCGTCAATCCCTGGGAGCGCAGCCACAGGACAAGGGCGTCACTCTTCGCCCGAGGCGGCAGATAGTAGGCCTCCATCTGGGACCTGGGGATCGTCTCGCCGGAATGCACCCTCTTTGTGAGCTCGCTCAAATGGGGCATCTTAAGCGAGATCCTGACCGACTTCGTCTCCGTCAATTCGTCCGCCGAGAGGTTCGCGCGAATCACGCGCCCGAAACTTGGCGACGCGGTGGGGCTTGCGGCGGGCGCCACATGGCCCACCGATCTTGGAAAGCTGATCCGCTCGGGCGCCGATAGGCGCGGGGCGGCCTGGGGCAGCACCCCGGGGACTTCGGCCACGGATGCGAGCGGGGCGAGGGCGAGGAGCAGCGCCGCGACCATGGACCTCGGACCCATGGAGGTGCAGGGATGGTCCCGAGACAGAAAAATCCTACGGTGCGAAATCGTCATAGCTGGAGGCTGGACTGAGCGCGTCCTCGATAGGGGAGCCTCCGAGCTCAGGCAACACTCATTTGCAATTACTCGAAATCGCCCGTGCCTAAGCGGTTCCGTAGCTTCGAACACGCCACTGGGGCATGCCTCCCAGTCTCATTCTGGGCCCAAGGACGTACCGGATTTTTGCTTGCCCGTCTCGCCGACCAATGAGCATTCTAGCCGATTCAGGATATGCCAGGGTAGCTCAGTGGTAGAGCAGAGGACTCATAAGCCTTTGGCCGCGGGTTCGATCCCCGCCCCTGGCACCATGTCATCCGC
>CAZDZL010000056.1:0-19703 GCA_964509885.1 uncultured Opitutaceae bacterium
TCGCGGGCCTGGTCTCCGGATTCGCGGGAATCTTCCTGGTCGCCGGATTCTTCACACTGCAACCCAACGAGGCCGTGGTCTTCACTCTGTTCGGGGCCTACCGCGGCACGTCGCGCCAGAACGGGTTCCTCTGGGCGAACCCGTTCCTCAGGAAGCTCAAGATCTCGCTGCGCGCACGCAACCTGAACGGGGACAAGCTCAAGGTGAACGACAAGCGGGGCAACCCCGTCGAGATCGCCGTCGTGATCGTCTGGCGGGTCCAGGACACGGCGCAGGCCGTCTTCGACGTCGACAGCTACGAGAGCTTCATACGGATCCAGAGCGAGTCGTGCGTGCGGCACATCGCGAGCACCTACTTCTACGACGATGCCGAGCCGAATGAGCTGACGCTGCGGGGCGGGGGAGTGGAGGTGGCGGCCGCGCTCGCACGCGAGCTCCAGGAGCGCCTGGCACGCGCGGGGATCGGCATCGAGGAGGCCCGCCTGACCCACCTGGCCTACGCGCCTGAGATCGCCCAGACGATGCTCCGACGCCAGCAGGCCGAGGCGGTGATAGCCGCGCGCCAGAAGATCGTCTCGGGGGCCGTGGGCATGGTCGACATGGCGCTCCGGGAGCTCTCGGAGAAGGGCGTCATCAAGCTGGACGAGGAGCGCAAGGCCGCGATGGTCTCCAACCTCCTGGTCGTGCTCTGCAGCGAGTCCCAGGCGCAGCCGGTGCTGAACGCGGGCACGCTCTACGGCTGAGCGGCGGCTTCCCTGCCATGGCAAAGGTGAACGAGGTATTTCCGATGGCCCCCATGGGCCGGCGGGTCATCCTCACGATGGCGGCCGCGCTCACGGTGCTCCTCGTGGGGTTCGGCATCAACCTCTACGCCGCGCTCGGAAAGTTCGAGCATGCGCCGCGCAACGCCCGGATGATCCAGGCGATCGCCCCGCTCCTGCCCATTGCCCTCTTTGTCGCCTCCTTTCTCGGGGAGCGCTCCAGGGTGTCGCAGTTCAGGATCGAGGAGAATGTCCTCGTCCTGCGCAAGAAGCGCTTCCCCCTCCTCGGCCTCACGAGCGCAGAGCGCGACCGGGATGTCCTGAGGGGCGCCCGGAGGAAGTGGGGCAACAGCGGGGTGGGGGCGATACGCGGGAGCTTCCGCAGCAAGCGCCTCGGCGACTTCGAGGCGTTCCTCACCGATCCCGAGAACGCGGTCGTCCTGAAGTGGCCCGGACGGGTCGTGGCCGTCTCCCCGGCGGATCCGGAGTTCCTGATCTACTCGGCGCGCGCGGCGGCCGGGCTCGCATGAGGCGACGGCCCTCACCCTAGGAATGGCCGACGATCGAAAGGCGTTCCTGCTGCGCACGGATCCCCTCCTCTGGAAGGACATCGAGCGCTGGGCGGCCGACGAGCTGCGCAGCGTGAACGGGCAGATCGAGTTCATCCTGCGGGACGCCGTGCGCCGCCGTCGAAAGTCCGGCGACGGGGAGCCGGGCGCCCCGGAATCGCCCCCCTCCGCCTGAAGGGCATTGCGTCGGAGGCGACTTCGGGGAATTTCTTGGGGCGCACACGAACGCCCCCATGACCCCGTCCGAAGCCCAGAAGAAAATCGCCGCCCTGCGCGCGGAGGTGTCCCGGCACGACGAGCGCTACTACCGGCAGGCGCGCCCGGAGATAAGCGACCACGAGTACGACCGCCTGAAGCGTGACCTCGCGGGCCTTGAATCCAAGTTCCCCGACGCCGCCGAGGCGGCGGGGGCGCATTCGCCGACGGCACAGGTCGGCGACGACCGGGCCGAGGGCTTCGCGACCGTGCGGCACCGACAGGCGATGCAGAGCCTCGACAACACGTACTCGGAGGCCGAGCTGCGCGAATTCCACGCGCGGCTGGCGAGGCTCCTGGGGCGCGACGACCTGTCCTACGTCGTGGAGCCGAAGATTGACGGGCTCGCGGTCAGCCTGACCTACGAGAAGGGCAGGTTCGTGCGCGCCGTCACGCGGGGGAACGGCGTCGAGGGCGACGACGTGACCGCCAACGTGCTCACCATCCGAAAGTTCCCCAGGGAGCTGAAGGCGACGGCCCAGGCTCCCGTGCCTCAGCTGATAGAGATCCGCGGCGAGATCTTCATGACGCTCGCCGAGTTCAACAGGATCAACGCGGCCCGCGACCTGGAGGGGGAGGAGCGCTATGCGAACCCGCGCAACCTCGCCGCGGGCACGATCAAGCTGCTGGACCCGCGCGAGGTGGCCGAGCGCCGGCTGGAGATCGTCCTCTACGGCATCGGGGCCTGCGACCCGGCGCAGGCCGGGGGCGACACCCAGTCGGGCTACCACGCGCGGGTGCGGGCCTGGGGCCTGCCGACGGTCGAGAGGTTCTGGACGGCCCAGGGGATCGACGAGGCATGGAGGGCCATCGGCGAGCTCGACAGGCTCCGCCACGGCTTCGCCTACGCCACGGACGGGGCCGTGGTGAAGCTCGACTCGCTCGCCCTGCAGCGGGAGGCCGGAAGCACGAGCAAGGCCCCCCGCTGGGCCATGGCCTACAAGTTCGCCGCCGAGCGCGCCGAGACGAAGCTCCTGTCGATCTCGGTCCAGGTGGGCAGGACGGGCGTCCTGACCCCGGTGGCCGAGCTGGAGCCCGTGCTCCTGGCCGGCTCGACGGTCTCGCGCGCGACCCTGCACAACCAGGACGAGATCAAGCGCAAGGACATCCGGGTGGGGGACCACGTGTTCGTCGAGAAGGCGGGCGAGGTGATCCCCGCCGTGATCGGCGTCAACCTGGCGCGGCGCACCCCCGGGTGCGCCATCTTCAAGTTCCCGAGCCGCTGCCCGTCGTGCGGCACGGCCGTGGTCCAGGCCGAGGGCGAGGTCGCGCTTCGCTGCCCGAACTACGACTGCCCCGTGCAGGTGAGGCGGCGGGTGCAGCACTTCGCGTCCAAGGCCTGCGTGGACATCGACGGCCTGGGAGAGGCCATGGTCGACGTCGTGGTGGAGAAGGGCTGGGTGAAGGGCGTGGCGGACGTCTACCGGCTGAAGCGCGCCGACCTGCTCGGCCTCGGAAAGAGCGTCGAGAAGTCGACCGACAACCTCCTGGCTGCGATCGAGGCGAGCAAGGGGGCCGAGCTCTGGCGCTTCATCCACGGGCTCGGCATCCCCCACGTCGGCGCCGCGGCGTCAAAGGACCTCGCCGCCCGGTTCCTCAGCCTCGAGGCCCTCTCGGAGTCCAAGTTCGAGGACTACGTGGGCAAGGGGAAGGAAAGCCTCATAGCCGGGATCGGCGCGACGATGGCCGACGCGATCGTGGACCATTTCAACCTGCCGATCAACCGGACGCTGGTGCGCGACCTGGCCCGGGCCGGGGTGGCGCCTAAGGCTCCCGCCGCGGTGAAGCCGGGCTCGGGTCCCCTCCTCGGGAAGACCCTCGTCCTCACGGGCACGCTGCCCTCGATGACCCGGGAGGAGGCGACGGCGAAGATCGAGGCCGCCGGGGGGAAGATCGCCTCCAGCGTGAGCAAGAAGACGAGCTACGTCCTCGCCGGCTCGGACGCGGGTTCCAAGCTCGAGAAGGCGAGGAGCCTCGGGGTCGCCGTCATCGCCGAGGCCGACCTCATGAAGCTCCTGAAGGGCGCCTAGGCGGGCGCCTCAGACCCGCTGGAGCGCGAGCGAGAGCTCCTGCATGAACGCCTGGGCGTCCGCAGGCGACGGGCGGTAGCCCGGCTTGCTCACCTCGACGATGCCGGGCCGTCCCTGGACGTCCACGATCCACCGGCCCGTGACGCCGTCCGGGAAGCGCATCGTCCCGGTGGCCATGGCGTTCGGGTTCAGGTTCACCTTGTCGACGCTGATGGTGACGCCGGAGGCGGGCGCCCCCGCCTCGTCGTCCAGCGCGTCGTCCGCGGCCGGCGCCGCAGCGGCCCCCGGCTTGGCGGGCGCGCCCTTGCTGACGTCGCTCGTGTCCACCTTGGGCGCCGGGTCCTTCAGCTGGAGGTCCAGGTCATCGACGAGGAACCGGACGTCCATGTAGGTCATGGAGACCTTGAACCGGTCGATCAGCTTCTTCTGGATCGCATAGAGGTTGTCGCCGGCTGCGACCCATTCGGCCACAGTGGTCTTCTGCTCGGGGGTGAGGGTCATTGGATCACCCATCTAAACCCAATTCCCGCAACAACTCAAGCGGCCTCAGAGCATCAGGCGCGAGCCGGACAGTCCCAAAGGATTCTCTTCTGCGGCGATGGCGGATTTCGATTCTCCGACTGTCATAGGTAGGCAACGATCGCTCCCGACACACCCTGCGACTCCGGACACGCGGTTCCTTCCGCAAGAATCCCTTCCATGACCTTCCACAGGATGCTGCTTGGTCTCGCTCTGCCGGCCGCCTTCGCCGCGGTTGCCACAGCAGCGCCGCCGACCCAGGTCGGCGACACGTTCATCAGCGTCAACTACCAGACACTTCCCGGCTACGTCACCGACCAGAGGAATGACACAATGCTTTTCTACCTGGGCGCCGACGGATCGTGCAAACAGATCTATGAGCAGGATGAGGCGCTTGGTTTAGTTTTCTACAGCCCCACGGCAACCGGCACCTACACCTTCGTGCCCACGGCGGGGAACCCGAACGAGGCGGTGCTGAGGGTCAGCTTTCCGGACGTGCCGGAGTACAACCAGTTCACGCTCACCTTCACCACGGACACGGCGGGTAGCGTCGCGCTGGACGCCGACTCCATAGGAACCTCGTCCTTTTACATGCTCCTGCCGGCCCCGAACCAGTTTCTGGCAAACGTCAGCAACCGGGTGACGCTTCGGCCGGCCGACTCGGCCATCACGGGATTTGTCATCGGAGGCTCGGCCAACCGCCTGGTCCTCGTGCGCGCCGTCGGCCCCGGGCTCGCCCAGTTCGGCGTCGACCGGGCCTCCGCGAATCCGACTCTGCAGCTGTTTTCGGGATCCAGCCTGGTCGCGACGGGGCAGAAGTGGGAGGCGGTCACGGGCTACGACGCCCAGGCCGTGAGACTGATTTCGGGCCTGGTCGGGGCTTTCGCCCTGCAGCCCGGCTCGAACGATACCGTGTTTTTCGGGTCGCTTGCCCCGGGGGCCTACACGGTTCAGGGGCGAGATACCACTGCGGGAGCCTCGGGCGCCACGGTCCTCATGGAGGTCTATATCCTGCCTTACTCGGGGTAAGGGGGCCCGCCCCGGCCGATCAGCGCGAAAGCTGCGTCTTCAGGAACTCGATGCTGCCCCGCATCGCGGCGTCCTGCTCCATCATGTTGTCCACGGCCTTGCAGGCATGGATGACGGTGCCGTGGTCGCGCCCGCCGAAGGCGTCGCCGATTTCCTGCAGGGAATGCTTGGTCAGCGTGCGGGCGAGGTACATGGCGGCCTGCCGGGGTATCGCGATGTTGTTCGGGCGCCTCTTGCTCGTCATGTCGCTGTGCCGGATCTGGAAATGGTCCGCCACGCGCTTCTGGATCGTCTCGATGGTCAGGATGCTCTGCGCCTGCTCGACCAGCATGTCGTGCAGCAGCCTCTCCGTCGTCGCGAGGTCGAGGGGCTTGTTGCTGAGCGCGCTGTAGCTCGCCACCTTGATCATCGCCCCCTCGAGGCGGCGGATGTTCTTGGTGATGTTCTGGGCGATGAAGGTGATGATCGGCTCCGGCAGCCCGCACTTCAGGTTGGCCGCCTTTGTGCGCAGGATCGCGATGCGGGTCTCAAGGTCGGGCGCCTGGATGTCGGCGGGAAGGCCCCACTCGAACCGGGAGACGAGACGGGCCTCGAGCTTCTGGATCTCGCTCGCGCGACGGTCGCTCGAGAGGACGATCTGCTTGCCCGACTCGAACAGGTCGTTGAAGGTGTGGAAGAACTCCTCCTGGATGCGCTCCTTGCCGGCGAGGAACTGCACGTCGTCGAGCAGCATGACGTCGGCGTGGCGGTAGCGCTGGCGGAACTTGACCATCCCGTTCTCCTGCAGGGCCTGGATGAAGTCGTTCGTGAACTTCTCGGTGGAGAGGTAGGCGACGCGCGCGTCGGGGTTGTTCTTGAGGATGGCGTGCCCGATGGCATGCATCAGGTGGGTCTTTCCAAGCCCCGTGTCGCCGTAGATGAAGAGGGGATTGTAGGCCTGGGCGGGCGCCTGGGCCACGGCCAGCGCGGCGGCGTGGGCCATCTGGTTGTTCGCCCCGACGACGAAGGTGTCGAACGTGTTGCGGATGTTGAGGGTGCCGGGCGCCGGGCCCCGGTCGTCCCCGCGGGCCACCTTGCGCGCCGCCGTAACCTTGGGGCGCGAGGCCGGCGCGGCACCCTCGGAGGCCCGGTGGCCCCCGGGGCCCTTGTGCGCCCCGTCGGACTTCTGGAGGTTGACGCTGACGGTCCTGCCCGCCGTCAAGCGCAGCCGCTGGGAGATCAGGTCCAGGTAGTTGTCATGGATCCAGATGGCAGCGAAATCGTTGGGCACGCCGAGCGTGATGGTGTCCTCGGATGTCTCGAGGCACACGACGGGCTCGAACCACATCTGGAACACATCCTCGGGGAACAGGGATTTGAAGTCGCACTTAACCGTTTCCCACAGGTTATGTGGCAGGGACAAAGAGGGCATGGGCAGTCGGAAAATCAGGTCTTATTCACATTGGCCCGACGGGTGCGCTTTGGCACGTCATTCAGGCCGCCTCTGGGACTTTCCGCTGCGACAAAAATTGATTCCTGGCCATCGGCGTTGGGGGTAGGGTAAAGAAATTGGGTAAGAATTTGATGACCAGGTAATTATGGCGTGTGTCGCTGAGCGGCCCAAGGGGGGCGGCATTTGTGGCGTGGCAAAGAACGTCCGGAGGGCAAAATCGCTTGGACAAGGGCGGAGTAACTGTGAACCCCAAATCCATTACAAGGTCAACTTTCTGACAAGTTGTTCACAGGGGGGGTGGGCATAACTTTTTTCGTTTTTTTCGTTGCGTCCGGAACGCATATTTAGGTGCCGAAAAACACCCCCTTTCGACACGTAATCCCGGCGCTGTTACATCGCCCTGAATCAGGCTTTCCAAGCCAGAATGAAGGTAACGGCCATGTTACGCTTCTGTGACGGTGCGTGAACTTTTTCGATACGCTTCGGGCCCTCGGTCACGCGTGCGCGGGCTCGGGTTCGGCCCATTTCTTGTGCTCCTTGATGAGCGCGATCAATCGCGCGTCCGCGTCGGCCTGCGGGATGTTGTACTGCACGCACTGCTTGCCGACGTAGAGGTTGATCTTGCCGGGCGCCCCGCCCACGTAGCCGAAGTCGGCGTCCGCCATCTCCCCGGGGCCGTTCACGATGCAGCCCATGATCGCGATCTTCACGCCCTTCAGGTGGGCGGTCTGGGAGCGAATGCGCTGCGTCGTGGTCTGCAGGTCGAAGAGCGTCCGGCCGCAGCTCGGGCACGCGACGAACTCGGCCTTGGAGATCCGGGCGCCGGCGCCCTGCAGGACGTTGTAGGCGAGGCGCGCGGCCCGGGCGGGGTCGGCCTCCGTCTCGATGCTGACGAGGTCGCCCACGCCGTCGCAGAGCAGGCTGCCCGTGAGGAAGCTCGCGTCGATGAGGCGCGACAGGAAGCTGTTGTCGCCGCGCACGGAGGTCGCCGGCGTGTTGCGGATCCACACGGGGGCGCGGCTGCCCGCCGCCCGCAGCGCCTCCGTCATCCTGCGGTAGGCTCCGACCGGGTGGTCCGATCCGCCCGGTGCGGCGCCGGGGCAGGTCGCGATGAGGTTGTCGTCGCCCAGCGCCCGCAGCTCCCCGGCCAGGAGGGCGTAGTCCCCGGGCGCGGCGTCGATGGCCAGGACATGCCCGGTCCTGCGGACGAGGCCGGCCCACGAGGAGAGAGCGGCCGCGTCGCCGCCGCCGAAGCGCCGGAGCAGCACGAGCCGGACCCCGACCGCCCCGAGGAGGGCCTCGAGGTCCGAAGGGCCGAGGGACGCGGAGAGCTCGAGCACGAGGAACTGGACCGCCGCGGGCTCCAGCGCGAGTGCCTGGCGCAGCCGCTCGAGGTCCGGGGCGCCCGCGACGGGGACCAAAAGGCCCTCGGCGGGCGTCTCCTTGAGCCGGGGCGACGCCAGTTCCCTCAGGGCCGCGCTCGCCTGGTCCGCGCCCGCGATCCGCACGATCACACGCGGCGGCTGCTCGGGGCCGACGGCGGCCCCCCCGAGCTGAAGGGGCGCCGTCGCGCGGCGCTCAAAGTGATAGGGGTCAATCGAGTCCGAGGCCGGGGTGGCCGGGTCGCCGCCCCGCCAGAGGCTCATCGCCTTGTCGGCGATCGTCCGGGCCACCGGGATCTCGTAGACGCTGTCCTCGGTCAGGGACACCCGGATCGTGTCGCCGAGCCCGTCGAGCAGCAGCGAGCCGATCCCGATCGCCCCCTTGATCCGGCCGTCCTCGCCGTCGCCGGCCTCCGTCACCCCGAGGTGGAGGGGATAGTGCATGTCCTCGGCGTCCATCCTCTCCACGAGGAGCCGGTAGGCCTCGATCATGACCTTGGGATTTGACGACTTCATCGAGAGGATGATCTCCCGGTAGCCGTGCGACTCGGCGATCCTCAGGAATTCCAGGGCGCTCTCCACCATCCCGAGCGGCGTGTCGCCGTAGCGGTTCATGATCCGGTCGCTCAGAGAGCCGTGGTTCGTCCCGATCCTCATGGATCGGCCGAGCTCCTTGCTGCGCAGGACGAGCGGCGAGAATGCGTCGTGGAGCCTCTGCAGCTCGCGCCCGTAGTCCGCGTCGCTGTAGTCCCGAACCGCGAACCTCTTCTTGTCCGCGTAGTTGCCCGGGTTCACCCGGACCTTCTCGACGTGCTCGACGGCCTCCATGGCCGCCTGCGGCAGGAAATGGATGTCGGCCACGATGGGGACGGCGCCCCACCCGGCGGCGGTCAGCCCCGAGCGGATGTCCCGCAGGCACCGTGCCGCCTGGACGTTCGGGGCCGTCACCCGGACGATCTCGCAGCCGACCTCGGCGAGCGCGACCGACTGGCGGACTGTGGCCGCGACATCCTGCGTGTCACTGGTCGTCATCGACTGGACCCGGATCGGGTTTGAGCCGCCGACGCCGACGCTCCCGACGCGGACCTCGCGCGTCGGGCGGCGGACCGTCTGGAATCGCGAGGCGCAGTAGGCCATGCCCGGGGATCAGGGTTTGGCGGGGGCCGGCGCGGCGGGGGCGGCGGCCTGCGCCTTGTCCTCCCGCGCCTCCCTGCGCCAGCGGCGCACGTCGAAGAAGCTGACGTAAAGCACCATCGAGAGAAGGAGCACGACGAAGATGCTCTGCGCGCCCATGATGAAATTGACCGGCAGCGCCCTGCCGCGAAGCCTCCCGATCGTCGCGAAGACGATCTGGCCCCCGTCGAGGACGGGTATCGGCATGAGGTTGAGGATCGCCAGGTTAACGTTGATCAGAATCGTGAATATCAGGACGTAGCGTATGCCGGCATCAGCCGCCTCATGGAAGATGTGAACGATGCCGATCGGCCCGGTCAGCTTTGACAGGCCGACGTTCGAGTGGGGATTGATCAGGCTCCAAATGGTCTCAAAGGTCATCATGAACGGCGGCCCCATCTGCGCGAAAGGCGAGGGGTGGGCCAGATGGTAGCCGATCGAGTATTCGACGCCGGCATAGGGGTTGGCGCCGGTTCGCGGCGGCAGGATGAGCGACATCTCCTTGCCGTCCCGCAGCACCGTCAAGTCGGCGGCCTTGGCGGGCTCCGCCGAGAGCGCCTCTGAGAGGGCGCCCGTATTCATCGCCAGGGCCCCGTTGAGCCTCAGTATTCGGTCGCCGGCCCTCAGGCCCGCCTTGGCCCAGATCGAGTCGCTTGCCACCGTGTGGACGTTAAGGACGTAGCCCGGGGCGACCCCAATCTGGCGCGAGCGCTCCTCGCCGGCCACGCGGGGGTGGAGCACCAGGTCCAGCGTCTTGCCCGCGCGCTCGACCGTCATGACGGCCCTGGGTCTGCCGTCGGCCTCAATGGACGAGCTCATCGAAAGGGATTGCCGGAGTTCGTCCCAGTCTTTGATGGCGCGGCTGTCGATCGACTTGACGACGTCACCCACCTGAAGGCCGCTCTCCGCTGCCGGGCTCACGACGTGCGACCCGTCGGGCAGCTCAACAGTCTGTGCGATATAACCGATCGTCGTGGACGTTGACTCGTCATTCTCCGGCTGGCCGATGTTCCAGATGACGCACGCGATGAGGAAAGCGAACAGCACGTTGAAGACGGCGCCGGCTGCGAAGACGATGATCTTGGTCAGGTAGGTGACCGGAGGCAGGTCGGCGGCGTCCACCCGGCTCTCACCCTCCACCGGGCCGAGGTCCGCTATCTGCGGCAGGAGGACGTAGCCGCCCAGGGGGAGCCACGCGATCTGGTAGCGGGTGCCGTCCTTCGCCTTCCAGGAGAAGATCGCGGGGCCGAAGCCGATCGAGAACACCTCGACATGGACGCCCCTCGCGCGGGCCGCGAGGTAGTGGCCCAGCTCATGGACGAAGATCGAGCCCCCGAAGAAGAGGACGATCAGGAAGACCGACCACGAGTTCGTGAGGATGGAGTGGAAAAGGTCGGCGGGCACTTGTTATGTAATATGTTGTCCGAAAATTACTTGAGATTATCGACGTCCCGTTCAGCGCCCCTGCGCGCCTCGGCGTCGGCCCCTAGGACACCGCCGACGTCGGAGGGTTCAAAGTTCGCTGTCCGGTCCAGAGCTTGGCCGACGATCCTCGGAATCGCAAGAAAGGGAATCCGCCCGCCGAGGAAGGCCTCCACGGCCACCTCGTTCGCGGCGTTGAAGACCGCCGGGGAGACGCCGCCGGCTTTCATGCACTGCGTGGCCAGCCGGAACATGGGGTAGCGCCCCTCGTCGACCGGCATGAAGTCGAGGCGAAGGAGCCTCGTGAGGTCGATCGGCGGCTCCACGCCCTCGACCCGGTCCGGGTAGAGCAGGGCATGCTGGATCGGGAACGTCATCGACGAGGGCGAGAGCTGGGCGAGCATCGCGCCGTCGTTGAACTCGACCAGGCAGTGGACGAGGCTCTGCGGGTGCATGACCGCGGTGCACTGGTCAGGGCGCAGGCCGAAGAGCCACTGCGCCTCCATGAGCTCCAGGCCCTTGTTCGCGAGGGTGGCGCTGTCCACGGTGATCTTCGGCCCCATGGCCCAGTTGGGGTGCTTCATCGCGTCCGAGGGCGACGCGAACTCCAGCCTCTCGGCGGGCCAGTCGCGGAAGGCCCCGCCGCTCGCCGTCAGCACGATGCGCCTGACGCCCGCGCTCGCGTGGCCCTCGACGCACTGGAAAACGGCGTTGTGCTCGCTGTCGACGGGAAGGATCCGCGTTCCCGCGCGCTTCGCCGCCTCCATGACGAACCTGCCGGCGAGGACGAGGATCTCCTTCGAGGCGAGGGCCAGGTTCTTCTTCGCGGCGATCGCCGCCAGCGCGGGCTCGAGGCCCGCGGTCCCGACCACGGCGACCAGGACCACGTCCGCCTCGGGAAGGGTCGCTATCTCCCTGAGCCCCTCGGGCCCCCTCAGCAGGCGGGTTCCCATCGGGAAGGCCCCGGACAGCCTCGCCTCCTCGAAGGCCGCCGGATCGTAGATGGCCGCCTCCTTGACGGAGAATTCCCGGGCGACCTCGGCGAGCCTGCGCCAATCGGAGCGCGCCGCGATCCCGATCAGCTTCAGGCGGCTCCTCTGTGCGGAGATGACGCGAAGCGCGCTCTGCCCAATGGAGCCCGTGGCCCCGAGGAGGACGACCCTCCTGCGGGCGCCGAACGGCGAGGCGGAGGCTGGGGTGAGTGCGGGCACGGTCGGCGGGGGCGCTTGCGCCTAGGCGAACTGCTGGAGCAGGAAGAAGCCCACCGGGGCCGCGAGGATCAGGCTGTCGCTCAGGTCGAAGATGCCGCCGATCCCGGGAACGCCGCCCCCGGAATCCTTCAGGGCGGCCCTGCGCTTGATGACGGACTCGACGAGGTCGGATGCGATGGCGACGGCCGCCAGCGGCGCGGCGAGGACCGCCGCGCGCAGAGGGGAGAAGGCGGCGGGGACGACCCCCCGCCCGAGCCAGGCCACGAGCGCCCCGGCCCCCATCGCGATGATGACGCCGCCGACGGCGCCCTCCCAGGTCTTCTTGGGGCTCGTGAGCGGCGCCATCGGGTGGCGACCGAAGGCGAGCCCGGAGAGGAGCGCGCCGACGTCGCAGAACTTGGCGACGGCGACGACCCAGAGGCAGAGGACCAGCCGGCCGTCGGCCGGGACCGCGTCGCCCGCGACCGGGGTCACGATGCGCACGAGGTACTGCAGGAGGAGGCAGACGTACACCAGGCCGAAGAGCGTCGAGGAGAGTGCCTCCACGCGCTTCTCGGGTGCGCGCTCGAGGAGGATGCGCACGGAGAAGACGACGACCGCGAGCGCGACGAGCGGGTAGCCGGGGATCCCGTAGCGCGCCTCCGTCCAGGGGGCCAGCGTGACCAGGCCGCCGAATAGCATGCCGAGGGCGGAGAAGGGCGCGTTTCCCGCCGCGGCCATGAGCCGGTAGAGCTCGCGCAGCGTCAGCACGGATATCGCCACGATCACCGCGACCGCCCCGCCCGTCCGGAAGAACCAGAGCACGGCGAGGACCGCGAGCCAGAGGACGACGGTGCTTGTGATGCGCTTGGCCACGGGGGTGCGGCGCTACTTGGCCGCCGCGACGGGCTTGAGCTGCTCGCTCGTCTTTCCGTAGCGGCGCTCGCGCCGCGCGTAGTCGGCGATCGCGGCCGCCAGGTCCTCCTTCGAGAAGTCGGGCCAGAGGACCGGCGTGAAGTAGAATTCCGCGTAGGCGGACTGCAGGAGGAGGAAGTTGCTGGTCCGCGTCTCGCCGGAGGTGCGGATCACCAGGTCGGGGTCCGGCATGGCGGAGGTGTACAGGTACTTGCGGAACGTCTCCCACGAGGCGTCGTTCGGGTTCTCGCGGCCGGCGCCGACGGCGGCGGCGTAGGCGTGGGCCGCGTCCACCACCTCCGTGCGCGAGCCGTAGTTGAGCGCGAGGACGAGCGTGTAGTCGGTGAAGCCGCGCGTCTTCTCCACCGTCTCCGCGAGGTGCCTCTGGACGCCCGCCGGCAGGCCGGCAATGCGGCCGATAGTCTTCAGGCGCACGCGGTCCCGCACGAAGGTCGCGAGCTCCTTCTTCAGGTACAGCTCGAGGAGCGCCATGAGCGCCCCGACCTCGTCCTGGGGCCGGTTCCAGTTCTCCGCGGAGAAGGCGTAGAGCGTCAGCATCCGCACACCCAGGTCCCGCGCCGCGTAGGTCGCGGTCCTGACCGCCTCCACGCCGCGCCTGTGCCCCTCGATGCGGGGCAGCCCGCGCTGCTTGGCCCACCGGCCGTTGCCGTCCATGATGATGGCGACGTTCCTCGGAATGTTCGCCGGGTCTATGGGCGCTTGGCTGGCGGTGGACATGCGGGTGGAGCAGGGTAGGTCTCTGCCGCCGGATTTGACAAGGGGGAAGGGCAGGCGAGAATTAGGGCTTCCCATGAGAGTCGCATTCATAAGCGGCACGAGCATCGTCAATTCCACGCTGTTTTCCGCGTGGGAGGCGCGCACGGTCGAGACGGCCTACGGCCTCGTCGCCTACAGGGCCCGCGGGGACCACGCGCTGATCAACCGCCACGGCTACGGCGTCCCGCTGCCCCCGCACGCCATCAACTACAGGGCCAACATCCGCGCGCTCGCCGACCTGGGGTTCAAGGAGATCGTCTCCGTCAACTCCGTCGGGTCGCTGAAGCCCGAGATTCCCCCCGGCTCGATTGTGTCCTGCTCCGACTACGTCGGCCTGCAGCAGGGGCCCGCGACGTTCTTCGACACGGAGCTGAAGGGCGGGGCCCCCGTGATCGCGAACAACCTCATCCCCCGCCTCGTCGCGGGGCTGGCGCCCGAGTTCGCCATCCCGACCGGCAAGGTCTATGTCCAGGTGCGCGGCCCGCGCTTCGAGACCAAGGCCGAGATACGGATCCTGCGAGGCTGGGGGGACGTCATCGGCATGACGGCGGCCCACGAGGCCGACCTGTGCACCGAGGCGGGGCTGTGCTATAACAGCCTCGCCGTCATCGACAACTACGCCAACGGCCTCGAGGGGACGGAGATCGACTTCGCCCGCTTCAAAGATCTTGTGAAAACGAACCAGGAGCGGGTGAACAGGCTTTTCACGCGGATGCTGGAGCTGCTAGCCTGACGGATGAGCCGCAACCCATGAGCGAATTCCTACAGTCCGAGCGCATCGCGAACGCCAAGGGGGCGCTCGACCGCCTGCGCGCCAACATGCGCCAGGCGATCCTCGGCAAGGACGATGTGATCGAGCAGCTCCTTATCTGCCTGGCGGCCGGCGGGCACCTCCTTATCGAGGACCTCCCGGGCGTCGGCAAGACCACGCTCGCCTACGCGCTTGCCCGCTCGACCGACTGCGTCTTCTCGAGGATCCAGTTCACGAGCGACCTGCTCCCCTCGGACGTCACGGGCGTCGCGATCTACGACGAGCAGACCAAGGAGTTCGTCTTCAAGCCGGGCCCGGTCTTCGCCAACATCGTCCTCGCGGACGAGATCAACCGCGCCCCGCCGAAGACCCAGTCGGCGCTCCTCGAGGTCATGGACAGGGCCCGGGTGACGGTGGACGGCGAGTCCCATTCGGTCGGGTCGCCGTTCATGGTCTTCGCGACCCAGAACCCCGTCGACTACGAGGGGACCTTCCCGCTTCCGGAGAGCCAGATGGACCGCTTCCTCATGCGCCTGAGGATGGGCTACCCGCAGCACAGCGACGAGATCGAGATCCTGCGGACCTCCCGCGGCGGGTATGACTCGATCTCGCTCAACGCCGTCGCGTCCCGCGCCGACGTCGAGGCCCTGCAGGCGCTCGTGCCGCAGGTGTTCGTCGAGGACAGCATCCTTGACTTCATCCTTCGCATCGTCGCGGCGACCCGCACCGAGGTCGACTTCCGAGCGGGGGCCAGCGTGCGCGGCGGCCTGGCGCTTCGCACCGCGGCCCAGGCGCGCGCCCTCGTGAACGGCCGAGACTTCGTCCTTCCGGACGACGTCACCGAGCTCGTGCCGGCCGTGCTCGCGCACCGCCTCGCGCTCTCCAGGCAGACGGGCGACGCGCTCGAGGAGCGGCGCGCCGTGGGGGTGCACCTGAAGCGCATCCTCTCGTCCCTGCCCCCGCCGGCGTGAGACCGGCCCCCGGGAGCGTCCCGCGCCTCTTCTGGCGGCGCCTCCTCTGGAACCTTGTCTGGCCGAGGCGCTACGAGCGCATCCAGCCGACGCTCTCGGGCGTGGTGCTGATCGGCCTCTCGTTCGGCATCGGCACGGCGGCCTACAATTCGGCGAGCAACATCCTCTTCATCGCGCTCGCGCTGCTCCTGTCCTGCCTGATCCTGAGCGGCGTCCTCGCCTGGCTGAACCTGCGCCGCCTCGAATGGCAGCTCGAGGTCGAGCCGCCCTTCCGGGCGGGCCAGGAGGCGGAGGTGGGGCTCCTCCTGAAGAACGACAAGGCCTTCATGCCGACCTACGCGCTCTGGTTCGAGTTCGCCGCGACGCCGCTCGCGCGCGGCGAGCCCGCCCGGCCCGAGTCGACGATCACCGCGAAGGGGATCGACGTCTGGGCGGCCCTCAAGAAAGCCGAGGCGGCCGGCGCGCGGGGCACCGTCCACCTGAGCGCGCGCCTCGACCCGGGCGGGTCGTCGCGCCTCGGCTGGCTCTTCACGCCCGCCCAGCGGGGCCTCCTTCGGATCGAGCTGCGCGGCGTCGGCTCCCTGTTTCCCTTCGGGTTCCTGCGCAAGTTCACGGGCACCGACCAGCGCCGCGAGATCCCCATATGGCCGGCGCCCGTCGAGTACCGCCGGTTCGCCAGCGGCTCGGCCCGCCGCCCGCAGGGCGAGGTCCGCCTGGCCCGGGCGGGGCACGAGGGCGAGATGGTCGCGCTTAGGCCGTACGAGACCGGCGACTCCCACCGCCTGATCCACTGGAAGGCGAGCGCGCGCTCGCGCGAGCTCCTGATCCGGCAGTTCTCGTCCCAGAACTCGGACGCGTGCTCGATGTGGCTGCGCACCGACGCCTCGGTCTGGACGCGGCCCGAGCAGTTCGAGCTCCTCATGAGCTTCGCCGCGACCCTGGCGCAGGACCTGTTCCGCGCGGGGCGCCTGCGCTCGACGGCGATCGACGCCGGCCGCCCCGTCGCCGCGAGGAGGGTGGCGGACCTCGACTCGTTCCTCGACCGGCTCGCGGAGGCCCAGCCGCTTCCCGCGCCCCCGGGCAGCCCGCCCCAGGAGCCCGGCCCCGGGCGCTCGCGCCTCAACATCCTCACCTTCGAGCCCGACGGCCCGCGCGGCGTCGCGGCCTTCATCAATGGAAACAAGATCGCAGCGGCTTAGCCTGGACGAGCTCCACCTGCTGCGCTGGCTCCTCGGCGGCGTGCTGATGCTCCTGTCGATCGCGACGGTGTTCTACCTCGACATCGACTCCGACATCATGGCGGGGATCGCGGGGGCCGGCGTCCTCTACGCCCTGGCGAGGCCGGCCTCGCCCGCGCGCGTCCCCCTCCTCGTCCACAGGCTCGCATTCCCGGCCATCCTCGCCTTCTTCGCGGGCGACCTCTGGTACACGGGCCAGATCCTGCCGGCCATCGTCAGGCTGGACCTGCTGCTGCTGCTCTACCGCGGGATGAGCCACCGGGCCAGCCGCGACGACCTGCAGATCGTCGTCCTCGGGCTCTTCCTGATCGTGGTCGCCGGCGTCCTCACGGTGTCCCTCCTCTTTGCTGGCCAGATCCTCCTCTTCACCGCGTGCGCGCTCGGGCTCCTCATGGTGGTCACGATCTCGTCGGCTGCCGAGGGCGGCCAGGCGCCCAAGCTCGCCGTGCGCGGCGTGGTGCCCCCGTGGGCCGCGCACGCCAGCTGGCGCGAGCTCTTCCGCAGGCTGATCGAGGTCTCCGACTGGCGCCTTCTGGCCTCGGCGAGCGCGCTCTTCCTCGGGGTCGTCGCCGTGTCGGGGCTCCTGTTCCTCGCGATCCCGCGCTTCCAGCTCGAGAACAGCCTCTTCCTCGAGCGGTTCGTGGTGAAGAAGGCGATGACCGGCTTCAACGACTCGATCAAGTTCGGCGACATCACCGACATCACGCAGGACGACAGCGTCGCCTTCGACGTGGACCTCTCGGACCCCGCCCAGGCGCCCGCCAACCCGTACTGGAGGATGGTCGTCCTCGACGAGTACCGGGACGGCGGGTTCCGGCTCTCGCCGAGCCTGAGGGCGGCCTTCGGGCGCGAGCACACGGCCGCGAACATCTTCCCGGGCCTGGGCGGCGACCCCGCGGCGCCGACGTGGACGTTCTACATGGAAAACGGCGTCAGCCGCTACCTGCCGATCCTCGGGCGCTTCCGGGCGCTGCATTTCCGCGAGGCCCAGAACTACCGGTACTCGACCGACCTCGGGATAGTCACCCTGAGGGACGAGCCCGCGACCATGACGGCCTACAAGGTGGACGGGATGTCCCCCGACGCGACGGAGCTCAAGGACATGGCGTTCGCCGGCCGCTGGAGGACGCGGGGGCCCGCGGGCCTTCCCCTGCAGGTCGGGCTCCCCGGCCTCACGGCCGCGGACAAGGCCGAGATCGCACGCCAGGCGGCGCTGGTCGGCCTGGGCGCCCACCCGCGCGCCTCGGACTTCGCGCCGAAGGCGATCGATCTCCTCCGGCGCACGCACCGCTACTCGCTGGCGCCGCACATTCCCCCCGGCAAGGGCGACCCGCTGGTCCGCTGGATGGCCTCGGGCGAGAGCGGCCACTGCGAGCTCTTCGCGGGGGCGCTTGTCCTGATGGCCCGCTCCGCGGGCATCCCGGCCCGGGTCGTCACCGGATTCAAGGGGGGGACCTGGAACGCCTACTCGGGCAACTACACGATCCGAAACTCCGACGCCCACGCTTGGACGGAGATCTGGGACGAGGGGAAGGGGGCGTGGCTGCGCGAGGACCCGCTCGGCGCCGCGGCGGCGGTCGACACGGCCAAGGAGAAGGGGGACGCCGCCCTCGCGGGCCTCATGGACCGGAGCTGGTCGGCCCGCCTGAACAGCCTGCGCGTCTTCTGGTACCGGCGCATCGTGAACTTCGACCAGCAGTCCCAGGCCGACACGCTGAAGGCGCTCAAATCCGGGACGGACTCCTCCGGGAAGTGGCTGCGCGCCCTGGTGGCGGACCTGGCGTCCCGGGTGAAGGCCTGGGTCCGGGGGCCGTGGGACGTCGCGCGGTTCACGCGGCTCGCCGGCGGGGCCTGCGCGGCGGGGGCCGCCTGCTGGATCCTGGTCGCGGGCCGCTGGCGCCTGAGGTTCCTCGGCGGCGCGAAGGGGATCGACCCGGTCCGCCTCGAGGCCGGCCGCTGGCTCAGGCGGGTCGACGAGCCGCGGGCGCTTGTCGAGGACCTGCAGCGCCTGCGCTACGGGCCCGCCCCGACATGGCCGCGCCCCGCCGAGGTCTTCAGGACCGCGAGGCGTGCCGTGTCTAATTCAAGGCGACGCCGGCGTGCTGTTTCTCGAAATACTTCTTGAGGATGGCGGAGGCGATGGGTGAGGCCTCCTGGCCGCCGCCGAAGCTCTCCCCGACCGGGCCGTCGACCGCGATGGCGACCGCGATCTCCGGCTTGTCGATCGGCGCGAAGCAGATGAACCACGCCTCGTCGACCTTGCCGGTCGGCCGCTCGATCTGCGCGGTTCCCGTCTTGCCCGCGACATCCACGCCCGGCACCCGGAAGGCCGGAAGGTTCAGGTACCTCGCCGTCCCCTCGGGGTCTGTCGTGCAGCCCAGCATCCCCTTCAGGATGGCGGCCCTCTGCGTGGCCGAGAGCCCCGTGCGCTCGCTGTGCTGCGCGGGCCGGCTCGTGTCGTGCAGGAGGGTGGGCTTCGTCCAGACCTCGTCCCTCGCGAACGAGGACGCGAAGCAGGCCATCTCGAGCGGGGTCACGCCCAGGTAGCCCTGGCCGATCGACATGTTGGCCGTGTCGCCCAGGGACCATCCCTCGCTGTGGGCGTGAAGCTTCCACGCCGGGTCCGGAACGAGCATCCTGCGCGTCTCGCCGGGAAGCTCGATGGCCGTGGGCCGGTCGAGGTGGAAGCGCCGCGCCTGCGCGGCGATCGCGTCGACCCCCGTGCGCAGGCCCACCGTCCAGAAGTAGATGTCGCAGCTCACGGTGATGGCCTCCGGCAGCGACACCTTCCCGTGGCGGCCGAGGCCGTTGTCGCAGCTGAAGCGGCGGTTGCCGATCATCATCGAGCCCTCGCAGTCCGCGGGGATCTCCTCGGGAGTGACGGCGCCGCCCAGGAGCGCGGCCGTCGAGACGACGATCTTGAAGGTGGAGCCGGGCGCGTAGACTCCGTTCAGGGCGCTGTTGGTCCACGCCTTCCTCGCCTCGATGTCCGCGGCGGCCGCGGTGCTCAGGTGCGGCGAGAACGTGTTCAGGTCGTACCCGGGCTTGCTCGCCATCACGAGCACCTCCCCGGTCCTCACGTCCATCGCAACCGCTGCGCCGGTCTCGTCGCCGATCGCGTCCTCGGCCGCCTGCTGCAGGTCGATGTCCAGGCTCGTCACCAGGCGGTGTCCCTGCACGGGGACGCGGTACTCGATCGGGGGGTTGACCTTGTAGCCCGCGGGGTCGACCCGGAGGATCGTGTAGCCGGCCTCGCCCTGGAGCGTGGAGTCGAACTGCTTCTCGAGGC
>CAZDZL010000057.1:0-19194 GCA_964509885.1 uncultured Opitutaceae bacterium
ACGCGCTTCTTCATGCCGCCCGAGAGCTCCGAGGGGAACTTGTTCGCCGCGTCCTCGACCGAGAGGATCTTCAGCGCGTGCATGACCTTCACGTTGATGGCCTTCTCGTCGCCGGAGCGGTGCTCCCGGGGGTAGAGGGCGAGGTTGTCGTAGACGCTGAGCGAGTTGAACAGGGCCCCCGCCTGGAACACGAGGGCGATGCGGACCGCGTCCCTGGTCGCCTCAAGGGACGGGTCCTTGCCGTCGACCGTGATCACGCCCTTGTTCGGCAGCTCGAGGCCGGCGATGTGCCTAAGGAGCACGCTCTTGCCCGAGCCGCTGGGGCCCATGAGGACGAAGATCTCGCCCGGGTGGACGTCGAACGAGATGTTCCTCAGCACCTCGACGCCGTCGTAGCTCTTGGACACCCCGTCCACCTTGACGCCGACGGCGTTGGCCTCGGCGCCCGTGAAGGGATTGCGTGTCTTGCTGCAGGAGCTCTGGTCCATGGTGGTTTAGGAGGATGCGGCCTGCAGGATGTCGGTGACGAAGTAGTCCAGGACGAGGATGAGGATGAGGGAGACGACGACCGCGCGGGTGACCGCGGCGCCGATCTCGCGCGGGCCGCCCTTGGTGTTGAGCCCGATGTCGCAGCAGACGAGGACGACGACGAAGCCGAAGACCTCCGCCTTCTCCATGCCGTTGATGACGTCCTTGAACTTGGTGAAGTGGCGCAGGGCCGCGAAGTACGCCTCGGGCCCTATCCCGACATAGCTCACGTAGCGGGCCACCACCGAGCCGCCGAACCAGCCGACGATGTTGGAGATGATGATGAGGACGGGCATCATGACGAGAACCGCGGCCAGGCGCGGCAGCACGAGGATCTTCGCCGCCGGGATGTTCATCGTCGTGAGGGCGTCGATCTCCTGGTAGACCTTCATGGACGCGAGCTCGGCCGCGATGGCGGAGCCCACGCGCCCGGCGAGCAGGACGGAGGTCATCATGGGGCCCAGCTCGCGGGCCATCGACAGGCCGACCAGGCTGCCGATGAACTCCTTGGCGCCGAAGTCCTCCATCGCGTAGCCCGCCTCAAGGGCGAGGACCGTGCCGATGAAGAAGCTCAGGATGGCCACGATCGGGAGCGTGGTGTAGCCGATCATGTAGCACTGCTCGATGAAGCGCGCCGACTGCCGCGGCAGCGAGCCCGCGTAGGACAGCGAGCTCATCAGGAGCTGGATGACGCTCCCTACGCCCTCGAGGATTTTTCTGAGCTGTTTCATGTCAACGGTATGCCGCCCTAGGATGGTCCTGTTTGCCCCCAAAATCGAACCCTAAGATGGTCCACGAGTCGCCCTCGGCCGTCCGCCGCATCCCGAGGAGCGGCCCCACGTGGAATTCCGCGAGGCCGCCGGACGGGGAGTGCCGCCATGTGAGGGCGCTCCAGAGGATCGAGTGGCGCGTTTCGCCCGTCGGCTGGCGGTCGTACCGGTAGACCGAGAAGATGGGGCTCCACGTCTCGCGCATGTCGGGGTTGTCCGGGAAGAAGACCTCGAAAAGGCTGGGGACCTGGACCTGCCTGCTGCCGGCCCCGTTGTCCCAGATGCTCACGAGCGGCCAGACGTGGCGCTTGTAGGCGGGCGCGAGGGCCGGGCGGGAGACGCTTGTCTGGTAGAGGCTCCAGTAGAGGAAATAGAAGAACTGGGTCTTGTGCTGCGAGATGTCGTCGTCAACCCACCGCTTCTGGTGCCAGAAGGGCCACGCCACCCACGTGGAGTCCGTCCCCTTGGTGTTCGAATAGGTATAGATGGGGCCCCAGCGGTCGAGGACCCTGTCGTCGCCCCTGCCCTGGACGAGGAACGGCCAGAAGTAGCGCCTTTCGCTGTAGTGGTAGGGGATCGTCCGGTCCGTGTACCCGAAGAACGGCCAGAGGTAGTTCTCGCTGATCAAGCCGGGAGCCGTCTCGCGCGTATAAAAAGGGAGGACCCCGAATTCGGTCCCGGGGGCCGCACCGGGCGGCGCCTCGGGCGCGGGCTCAAGCACGTTGTTCCAGATGAACGGCCAGAGATAGAAGGAATTGCGCGCCGGGCCGGGGCCGGTGGTGGAGCCGAAGAGCGGCCAGATCGCGAAGCCGTTCCTTTCTCCCTTGATGAACCGGATGATGGGCCAGGGCGTGTAGGTGGTCTCCGTGTGCCTCTTCACGGCGTCGACGTAGAGGGGAAACAGGACCCACGAGAGACGGTCGTAGCCCAGGCGGTATTTTATCGTCCCGGCTATCGGCATGACGGCGTGGTAGTCGTCGACGGGATCCCCCGTCACGTGGGAGAAGTAGAAGGGCCAGATGTCGAAGTGCTTGTCCTCCGGCCCCCCGGCCTTCGTCGCGCTGGAATCCACGCCCTCCCGGTTGATGAGCTCAAGGATGGACCACTTGTATGAGTCCGGGTACTGCCGGTAGTAGAAGAGGGGGTAGAGGATGTCGGTCTTCACGCTGCCGTCGCCCGTCACCTTCACGTAGAAGGGCCTGAACCCCTCGGCGGTGCCCGCATCCGGGGCGGGGGCCTGGGTGGCGAAAAGGAAGGGTCCCGCGCCCGTCCAGGTCAGCGTCTGGCCGCCCGGATCCTTCTGCGCCACATACGCCGGCCAGGCATTCAGCTCGTATCCCTCGGCGCGAATTGCCAGCGCCACGGCTGCGAGGCCGAGGGTGGCGGTAAGCCTGGCAAAGGTCATAGGTGCTAGCTCCTCCGCTCGGAGAGGTGCCAGTGTATATAGGCCACTATGATATAATCTGCAACCATTTACGTTGGAATAGATTTACGTCCGACACACAGCAGCGGGTTAAGGTTCCCCCCGGGGCGGGAAATTATGCCGCGGGTCAGGCCGCGGCGCTCTCGCCGGGCGAGAGCGCCACGAAGTCGTCCCCCGGCTCCCGCGAGGCCTCCAGGGCCCGCAGCGGCTCCTCGCGGCCCTCGTCGGTCAGCTGGAAGGTGCCCCAGTGCATCGCGAGGCTGCGCCGGGCCCCGACCTCGCGGTGCGCGAGGACGGCCTCGGCGGGGTTCATGTGCGCGTCCCTCATGAACCACCGGGGCTCGTAGGCCCCGATGGGGATCAGCGCCAGGTCGGGAGGGCCGCAGCGCCGCCCGATCTCGGCAAAGAGCGACCCGTCGTAGCCCGAGTCCCCGGCGAAATACACCCGGCGCCCGCCGGACCGGACTATGAAACCGCCCCAGAGGCGCGTGTTGGTCCCGAAGGGGCTCCGGCGGCTCCAGTGCCGGGCCGGGACGAGCGTGACCTCCGTGCCGGGGCCGCACGCGCAGTCCTCCCACCAGTCGAGCTCGGCGATCCGGGTGAAGCCCGCCCCCTCGAGGAGCGAGCGGTGCCCGAGGGGGGCGACGACCAACGGGTTGTCGCGCTTCGCCAACTTGCGAAGCGTGGGAAGGTCGCAGTGGTCGAAATGGTCGTGGGACAGGAGCACGATATCCACCCGGGGCAGCGCCTCGAAGTCGACGCCGGGCGCGGCGGCGCGGCGCGGGCCGAGCCAGGACAGGGGGCTCGCGCGCTCCGAGAACATGGGGTCGGTGAGGATCGTCGCGCCCGCGGTCCGAAGGACGAACGTCGCGTGCCCGACCCAGGTCGCGACCACCCCGTCCCCGATGGGCGCGGGCGGCACGGGCTGGGGGACGACCGGGACCCGCGCGGGCCACGGGACCGGGTGGCCGGTCATCTTCCATTTGAGCAGGTCGCGAAGCCCGCGACCGGAGGGCTCCCCAGGGTTGAAGAATGTTTTCCCGTTGAAGTGATTGGACGGCGGGAATGTCATCGGCCCCATCTTTGTGATCGTGCGATACGCGATGTCGACCAAATGCCCGCCCCCGCCAGTCGGAAGGGGGATCCCGTGCGCATAAGCGGCGGCGGGGCCCGCGGGATCGAGCTCGCCGTGCCGAAGGGCGACGCGGTGCGCCCGGCGACGGACGGCATGCGCCAGGCCGTGTTCTCGAGCCTCGGCGCGCGGGTGCCGGGCGCGCGCTTCGCGGACCTCTTCGCGGGGAGCGGGGCCTATGGGCTCGAGGCCTTCAGCCGCGGCGCCTCGGGCGGCACGTTCGTCGAGAAGAACGCGAGGACCGCCGAATGCCTCAGGAGGAACATAGCGGCCGTGTGCCGCAGCCTGGGCAAGAACGGCGCGGAGCTCGTCGCCGCGGAGGCCGACGCGCTCTCGCTGCCGACGGGGGTGGGCGACCCGCCGGACCTCATCTTCGTCGACCCGCCCTACGATATGATCCCGGAGATCGCCCCGGCGCTGTTCTCGAAGCTGTCGGCCGCGCTGGCACCCGGCTGGGGCGGCCTCGTCGTTTTCGAGATGCCGGGCGGGGAAAAGCTCGAGCCCGCGGGATGGACGTGCGTCAAGCGCCTCGGGCGCGGCGCGAGGCAGCCGAGCGTCGCGTTCTTCGCGCGGTCACCCCTGACCTAAGGGGCGGCCTTCGCGAGCGCGAGCGCCGCGACGACCGCGGTCTCGGTCCGCAGCACGCGCCTTCCCAGGTGGGCGAGCTCGAAGCCGCCCGCGCGGAGCAGGTCCCGCTCCGCCGCCGACCAGCCGCGCTCCGGGCCGAAGGCGAGCGCGAGGGGCCGGCGGGCGCCCGCGGGCGCGAGGGGCCCCGCGGCCTCGTAGTTGTCGAGGGCGATCCTCGCGCAGCCTGCGGGAACCCCGGCGACGGCGTCCGCCAGCCGGGCGTGGTGCAGGATCCCGGGCAGCCTCGTGTCGAACGCCTGGGCGGCCCCGTCCACGAGGTGGCGCCGCCATTCCAGGGTTTTCCAGAGCGTGCTCGAGGCATAGCTTGGCTCGCCCTTCTGCGACGGGAAGAACCGGATGGACGCGACGCCGAGGGACGTGGCCTCGTTCAGGATCTTTCGCGCGGTCTGCGGCCGGGGCAGGGCGACGAGGAGGTGGACCGGGTCGGCCGGCGGCGGCTCGGCCGCGGCCTCGAACCGGAAGGCGACGCCGTTCGGGCCGATGGAGACGACCGTGGCCTTCCCCCGGGGGCCGTCGACGATGCCGGCGTCGAAGAGGTCGCCCTCCCTGCGCCCCAGGACGTCGACGATGTGGACGGCGCGGGGGTCCGCGATCGGGAGGGGGGCGCCCGCCTCCCCCGGCTCAAGGAGGATGAGGTTCAAGATCCTTCGCGAAGGCGTGAGCGGCGACTCACGCGAGGGCGTTCTCGATCGTACGGAGCTCGTCCGCGCCGAACGAGAGGTTCTTCAGGGCGCCGAGGTTCTCGTCGATCTGGGAGGTCTTGCTGGCGCCGATGAGCGCGGACGTGATGCCGGGCTGGCGCAGCACCCACGCGAGCGCCATCTGGGCGAGCGACTGTCCGCGGTCCTTCGCGACGGCGTCCAGCTTGCGGATCCTCGCCAGCTTCTCCGCCGTGATGCTCTCGGGCTTCAGGAAGCGGGGGTCGTGCGAGGCCCTGGAATCCGCGGGGATCCCGTTCAGGTAGCGGCCGGTGAGGACGCCCTGGGCCAGCGGGCAGAAGGCTATGCCGCCGATCCCCTCGCGCACGAGGACGTCGAAGAGGCCGCGCTCGGGGCCGCGGTCGAACATGTTGTACCTGGGCTGGTGGATCAGGCAGGGCGTGCCGAGGTCCCTCAGGATCTTCGACGCGCGCTCGGTCTGCGCGGCGTCGTAGTTGGAGATCCCGACGTAGAGCGCCTTGCCCGAGCGCACGGCGTGCGCGAGCGCGCCCATCGTCTCCTCAAGCGGCGTCTCGGGGTCGGGCCTGTGGCTGTAGAAGATGTCGACGTAGTCGAGGCCGAGGCGCTTCAGGCTCTGGTCGAGGCTCGAGAGGAGGTACTTGCGCGAGCCCCAGTTCCCGTAGGGCCCCTCCCACATGTCGTAGCCCGCCTTGGTCGAGACGATGAGCTCGTCGCGGTACGCGGTGAGCTCCTCCCTGAAGATGAACCTGAACGTGGCCTCGGCGGATCCCGGGGGCGGCCCGTAGTTGTTGGCGAGGTCGAAGTGGGTGATCCCCTGGTCGAAGGCCCGCAGGACGAGCCCGCGCGCGTTCGGGAAGTTGTCGACGCCCCCGAAGTTGTGCCAGAGCCCGAGCGACAGGAGCGGCAGCTTCAGGCCGCTTCGGCCGCAGCGCCTGTAGAGCGCGGGATTGGAGTAGCGGTCGGCGGCGGGGACGTGGCTCATCGGGGGGAGTCTGGAAGGGATGGGTTCCCGGGAGCGGGTCGGCAAACCCTAATTGCAGGAGGAGACTTGACGGGTCCCGCCGCCGGGGGAAGCATGGTTCCCCGCGGCGACGCGGGCGTAGTTTAGTGGTAAAACTCCAGTTTTCCAAACTGGCCTCGGGGGTTCGATTCCCCCCGCCCGCTCCATCTCCCCCGCGGTGTCCGCGCGTCGGGCCCGCTTCCGGAATGGGTTCGCGCCAGGCGGCGGGATGTGACGGCGCCCCCCTTTATCCCGCCCCGAAGACCAAACCGGTGGCGTGGCAGACCTTCGCGGCGGCCGAGGCAACAGCGCCCAAGTCATCGCCCGGAACGGCACTTAGCCGTTTGAAGACCGGGCCTCCTTTACCCTATTTTCACAGGAGGCCATGGCGCAAAAGGGGTTGCGGCGCGACTTGCGCCCTGTTTTAAACGTGGCATGGCAATTTTCTCCTCAGCTTCCGCCGCGACCGGCAACAGCCCGCGACTTGAAGGGGCCAAGAGGCCCGGCTCGGACGTGCGCCAGGCGCAGGCGCTGGCCAAGCAGAAGTCGCTCGAGAAGAGCGCCAAGAAGTACAAGCTCCCCCTGGGCGAGCTGACGATGTTCACGCAGCAGCTGGCCTCGCTCCTCGTGGCCGGCCTGCCGCTCGTGCAGTGCCTCGAGGCCCTCCAGGACCAGACCGAGGACCCGCGCTTCCGGATCATCATCCGCGACGTCCGCCTCGATATCTCCCAGGGTAACTCCTTCTCGTCCTCGGTTAAGAAGTTCCCGAGGGCGTTCCCGACGCTCTTCATCTCCATGGTCGAGGCCGGCGAGGCGAGCGGCGGCCTGGCCGAGATCCTGGGCAAGGTCGCGGGCTACTTCGAGGCCACGGTCAAGCTGACCAAGAAGGTCAAGTCCGCCATGGCGTACCCGATCGGCGTCATCTCCCTGGCGATCGTGCTCGTCAACGTCCTGCTCATCTTCGTCATCCCGGTGTTCGCGGCCATGTTCGCGGACTTCGGCGCCAAGCTGCCCATGCCGACGCAGATCCTGATCGACCTGAGCCATTTCATGGGGCACCGCTGGTGGGCGATCCTGATCGTGTGCTACGCGATCTACTGGACCGGCAACAGGTTCATCTCAACGCCCAGGGGAAGGCGCTTCAAGGACCAGGCCCTCGTGCGCGCGCCGATCTTCGGGAACCTGGTCCACAAGATCGCGCTGTCTCGGTTCTGCCGCACCTACGCCACCCTCATCCGCTCCGGCGTGCCGATCCTGAGGACGCTCGAGATCGTGGCCTCGGCGAGCAACAAGGTGCAGATCGAGGACGCCTGCGCGGAGATCGCGAAGCACGTCAGCCAGGGCGGCCAGGTCTCGGAGATCCTCGCCTCCAACGAGTTCTTCCCCCCGATGATGAAGCACATGGTGAAGGCGGGCGAGGCGACCGGCAACGTGGACGGGATGATGAACAAGATCGCCGACTTCTACGACGTCGAGTGCGACGCCACCGTCAGCGCCCTGACGTCCCTCATCGAGCCGCTCCTCATCGTCTTCCTCGGCATCATCGTCGGCGGCATCGTCATGGCGATGTTCCTGCCGATCTTCCAGCTGGGCGCCGTCGCCGGCGGCATGGGCTAAACACCCTGGAGGCAAAAGCCGCCTTGCCCGCAGCAGGCGGGGTTGACTTGGTCTGCCCCTGCGGGGAACATTTCCCCTCCACGACTTCGTCATGCCTTCCGTCCTCATTGTCGACGACCTGATTTCGATCCACGAGATGCTGGACGCCGTGATCCAGCCGACGGGGTTCTCGACGGCGTTCGCCACGGACGGGGAGAAGGCGCTGACCCGCTACAAGGCCGAGAAGTTCGACCTGGTCCTCGCCGACATCGACATGAAGCCGATGGACGGGATCACGCTCCTGAAGCAGCTCAAGGCCTACGACCCCAATTCCGTCACGATCATCATGACGGCCTACGCCAGCACCGAGAGCGCCGTGCAGGCGCTCAAGTTCGGCGCGTTCGACTACCTGCAGAAGCCGTTCCGCGTGGACGAGCTGATCGCGACCCTGCGGCGCGGGATCGAGTTCCGCGAGATCCAGTCCCAGCGCACCTCGGCGCCCGCGGGCACCGGGGTGAAGGCGGCCGACATCGAGGGCCGCCTCGTCGGCAAGAGCGTGAAGATCACGAAGCTCATCCAGCAGGTGAAGAAGCTGGCCGCGGTGCGCACGCCCGTGCTCCTCGTGGGCGAGAACGGGACGGGCAAGGCGTCCGTCGCCGAGATCCTTCACGGGGCCCAGGGCGCCGACATGACCCGCTTTGTCCGCATCGACTGCTCGCTCAGCTCGGAGCAGAGCTTCCGCGACGGGCTCCTCGGCCTGAACGGCGAGGGCGGCCCGTGGGTGCGCGACGCCAAGGGCGGGACGCTGTTCCTGCAGCACCTGCAGTGCCTCGCGCTCCCCGTCCAGAAGGAGCTCGTGAGCGTCCTTCGCAACACGGCGCACGGGTTCCGGCTCATCTGCACGACGACCGAGGACCTGGAGAAGATGGTCGACGAGGGCCGCTTCAACGACGAGCTCTTCTACCGCGTGGCGTCGCTTCCGCTCGCCATGCCGCCGCTGCGCGACCGCAAGGAGGACATCCCGCTCCTCGTGAAGCACTTCCTGCTGCGCTCGACGAACCCGCTCGTGGACACGAACGTGATCGAGTTCACGGACGACGCGATGGCGGTCCTCACCGCCTACCACTGGCCGGGCAACCTGACGGAGATGTTCCAGCTGGTGTCCAAGATCGCCTCGACCACCGAGACGCGCGTCATGACCTCCGAGCAGCTCCCTCTCAGGCTGCGCCAGATCGAGAACTGGCCGACCCTGGCCGAGTTCACCGCGGGCCAGGAGAAGCAGTACATGGACCGGGTGCTCCATGCCTGCAGGGGCGACAAGGCGGTGGCCGCCAAGGTCCTCGGGATCGACGCCTCGAAGCTGGGTTAGCCCCAATTTCCCTTGCGGCGGATTTGGGCGGTGGCAACTGTCGCAGGAGTCCACGCACGCCCCCGCAAATGCCCAAACGCACCGACCTAGAGTCCATACTGATCATCGGGGCGGGGCCCATCGTCATCGGCCAGGCCTGCGAGTTCGACTACTCGGGCACCCAGGCGTGCAAGGCGTTGAGGGAGGAGGGTTTCCGTGTCATCCTGGTCAATTCCAACCCGGCCACGATCATGACGGACCCGGAGTACGCCGACGTCACCTACATCGAGCCCCTGACGGTCGACATCCTCGAGAAAATCATCGCCAAGGAGAGGCCCTCGGCGCTCCTGCCGACGCTGGGCGGCCAGACCGCCCTCAACCTCTCGATGGACCTCCACGCGAAGGGCATCTTGGCCAAGTACGGGGTCGAGATGATCGGCGCAAAGCCGGCCGCGATCGCGAAGGGCGAGGACCGCGAGCTCTTCAAGCAGGCCATGGTCAAGATCGGCCTCGACGTCGCCCGCTCCCGGACCGTCAAGACGCAGGAGGAGGCCCGCTCGGCCGCCGACGAGATCGGGGCCTTCCCCCTCATCATCAGGCCGAGCTTCACCCTGGGCGGCCAGGGCGGAGGCATCGCCTACAACCGCGAGGAGTACGAGCGGACGGTGTCCAACGGCCTCGACATCTCCCCCGTGCACGAGGTGCTGGTCGAGGAGTGCCTCCTCGGCTGGAAGGAGTTCGAGATGGAGGTCATGCGCGACCACAAGGACCAGTGCGTCGTGATCTGCTCCATCGAGAACTTCGACCCCATGGGCGTCCACACCGGCGACTCGATCACGGTCGCCCCCGCGATGACGCTCACCGACAAGGAGTACCAGGCGATGCGCGACGCGTCGTTCGCCGTCATCCGCGAGATCGGCGTCGAGACGGGCGGCTCCAACATCCAGTTCTCGGTGGATCCCGAGACGGGCCGGATGATCGTGATCGAGATGAACCCGCGCGTCTCGCGCTCCTCGGCGCTCGCCTCGAAGGCGACGGGCTTCCCGATCGCGAAGATCGCGGCGAAGCTCGCGGTCGGCTACTCCCTCGACGAGCTCAGGAACGACATCACGAGGCTCACGCCCGCGAGCTTCGAGCCGACGATCGACTACGTCGTCACCAAGATCCCGCGCTTCACCTTCGAGAAGTTCCCCGACGCGGACACGACGCTCACCTCGTCGATGAAGTCCGTCGGCGAGGCGATGGCGATCGGGCGCACGTTCAAGGAGTCGATCCAGAAGGCGCTCCGCTCGCTCGAGGTCGGCGCGAGGGGCTTCGGCGGGGGCGGCAAGCTCGGGGGCTCCGAGAGGCCCGACGACGCGACCATCAAGACGAAGCTCGGCACCCCGAACGCCGAGAGGATCTTCTACATCCGCTACGCCTTCAAGGCCGGCTACACGGTCGAGCAGATCTTCGACCTGACGAAGATCGACCCCTGGTTCCTGCACCACCTGCGCGAGATCCACGAGATGGAGGACGAGATCGCGGGCCTGCTGCCGCACACGCTGGACACGGACCTCTTCCGCAGGGCGAAGCAGTTCGGCTTCTCCGACGCCCAGATCGCGCACCTGACGGGCAGCGACCTCGCCTCGGTGCGGGCCGACCGCAAGAAGCGCGGCATCAGGACGACCTTCAGGCTCGTCGACACCTGCGCGGCCGAGTTCGAGGCGTTCACGCCCTACTACTACTCCAGCTACGGGGAGGAGAACGAGGTCATGCCGTCCCCGAAGCGGAAGATCATGATCCTCGGCGGGGGGCCGAACCGGATCGGCCAGGGGATCGAGTTCGACTACTGCTGCGTCCACGCGAGCTTCGCGCTGCGCGAGGCGGGCTTCGAGACGGTCATGGTCAACTCCAACCCGGAGACGGTCTCGACCGACTACGACACGAGCGACCGGCTCTACTTCGAGCCGCTGACGCTCGAGGACGTGCTCGAGGTCTACCAGCAGGAGGGCTGCGAGGGCGCGATCGTGCAGTTCGGGGGGCAGACCCCGCTCAACCTCGCCGCGTCGCTCAAGGCGAACGGCGTGAACATCATCGGCACGTCGCCCGAGTCGATCGAGGTGGCCGAGGACCGGAAGCTCTTCGCCGCGGTGCTGGACAAGCTGAAGCTGCGCCAGCCCGCCAACCGCACCGCCCTCAGCGAGGCCGAGGCCGAGGCCTTCGCTCTCGAGGTGGGCTACCCGGTGCTGCTCAGGCCCTCGTTCGTCCTCGGCGGCCGGGGCATGTTCGTCGTGTACGGCGAGGCGGAGCTCCGGGCCGTCGCGGGCCAGGTCTTCGAGGTCATGCCGGGCAAGCCCGTCCTGATCGACAAGTTCCTCGAGGACGCGATCGAGCTCGACGTCGACTGCCTGTCGGACGGAAGGACGAGCGTCATCGGCGGCATGCTCGAGCACATCGAGTTCGCGGGCGTGCACTCCGGCGACGCGGCGATGGTCATGCCGCCGCACACGCTGGGGAAGGAGATGCTGGCCACGGTGCGCTCCGCGACCTACGCGCTCGCCAAGGAGCTCGGCGTCGTGGGCCTCATGAACGTCCAGTTCGCGATCAAGGACGGCCAGCTCTACGTTCTCGAGGTCAACCCGCGCGCGTCCCGCACGGTGCCGTTCGTCGCCAAGGCGATCGGCGTGCCGCTCGCGAAGCTCGCCGCGAAGGTGATGGCGGGCATGACGCTCCAGGAGCTCGGCTTCACCCGCGAGCTCGTCCCGAGGCACTGGTGCGTCAAGGAGGCCGTGTTCCCGTTCGTGCGCTTCCCGGGCGCGACGATCGCGCTCGGGCCGGAGATGCGCTCGACGGGGGAGGTGATGGGCCTGGACGCGGACCTCGGGATCGCGTTCGCCAAGGCCCAGGCCGCGGCGAAGCCGGGGCTGCCGACCGAGGGCAACGTGTTCCTGAGCGTCAAGGACGCGGACAAGCCGCACGCCGTCGAGATCGGCCGCGCCCTGGAGGGCATGGGGTTCACGATCTACTCGACCAGCGGGACGGCGAAGACGCTCGCCGAGAGCGGCGTCGCCGTGAAGCGCATCGCCAAGCTGAGCGAGGGCCGGCCGAATGCCGTCGACATGATCAAGAACGGGCAGATCCAGCTGGTCATCAACACGCCCGGCGGGCTCATCCCGAGGCGGGACGAGAACCTGATCCGCGGCGCCGTCTACGCCCACAATGTCTGCATCTTCACGACCATCATGGCGGCCCGCGCCGCGGTGGACGGGATCCGCGCCCTGAAGACCAAGCCGGTCGGCGTCCGGCCGATCCAGGACTACAAGGGCAACGTCACGGCCGTCTGAGGCCGTTTTGCGGGTTTACAGCGCCCCGCGGTTTTGCTTGAGTCACCCCTTCCCAAAGGAAGAACTCCCCCCATGCCCACGCCCGCCGCCCCCACGAACACCAAGGTTGCCGAGGTCACCCCCTCGCCGGAAGTCCGCCTGCGGGAGGCCTGGCAGCGCTACGGCGGCCTGTTCTATTTCCTCCTGGGGGTCATCGCCCTGGCCATCCTGGCCAAGGGTGGATACCGTTATCTCAATGAACAGAAGGAACTTGGAATACAGAAGGAGTACTCGGAGTGCGTCACCCCGGATTCCTACCTGGCCTTTGCCGTCAAGCACCCCGGCCATCCCCTCGCGGGGGTGGCGGAGGAGACCGTCGCCGACAACGCCTATTCCTCGGGCCGGTACCTGGACGCCCTGAAGGCCTACTCGTCGGCGGTCACGGACCTCCCCGAGGGGCCCGTCCGGGCCCACGCGAGGCTCGGCCAGGCGATGGCGCTCGTCATGACGGGCCGCACGGGCGAGGCCGAGGCGAACCTGCGCCAGCTGATGGACGACGCCGACGGTATGAAGGCGATCCGCTGCGAGGCGGGCTACCACCTTGCGGCGCTCGAGCTCTCCACCGGCCGCGGCGCCGAGGTCCAGAAGATCGCCGAGGGGCTCCTGAAGATCGATCCCTCCAACGCCTTCTCGGAGCGCGCGTTCATGCTGCGACCCCCGGGATCGGCGGCGGCGCCGGCGCCCGGCGCCGTGACGCTGCCGACCGCCCACTAGGGCGGGCGCGTGCCGTTCGGGCCGGGGCTCACCGTGAAGGTCTGCGTCACGGGTGAGGCCTCCTCGTAGGCGGCGTCCCCGGGCTGGCTCGCCTGCACCACCACCGTGCCGCCCTGGGGCGTCATCACACTGCCGTTCAGGAGCGCCGAGCCGGAGACCACGTCGAAGCGCACGGGGAGCCCTGACGACGCCGTGGCGCTCAGCATGACCGGCTGGCCGGCGGTGACGAGTGTCGTCCCCTGGAAGCTCAGGGTCTGGCGGTGCCGGCCGACGCTCACGCGGGCCCTGTCGCTCGACACCGTCCCCAGTGCGTTGGACGCGGTCACGTCGTAGGTCCCGGAGTCGGCGGGCGTCGCCGAGGCGACGGTGAACCGGCTGTCGGAGGCGCCCGTCAGGGGCACGCCGTCCTTGCGCCACTGGTACGTCGGCTGCGGCTGGCCCCTGGCGCGGACCGAGAGAGAGATCATCTCGCCGATCGCCACGCGGACCCCCGTGGGCTGTGAGACGATCGCCGGCGCGGAGGGCCTGGGGCTCACGGTGAAGGCGCGCTCGGCCTGGGCCGCGGGCAGGAACACCTTGTTCCCCTCCTGGCTGGCCCGGACGATGACGAGGCCCGGCTCCCCGGTGAGCCTGAGCGTCTTGCCGTCGATGACGGCCGGCCCCGAGACGACCTCAAAGGCGACCGCCAGGCCGGAGGTCGCCCTGGCGGCCAGCGCGAACGGGGCGTCGTCGACCGTGCGCGCGGGCGGCTCGGCGAAGAGGATGTCCTGCTTTTTTCGCGCGTCGTCGGCCGAGGCCCGCGGCGCCGCAGCGAGGACGAGGGCGAGGGCCGCGAGCAGGGGGAGGGCGGCCCGGATCAGGCCCGGCGCAGGGGATCCTGCGGCGCTCATCAGGGGGCCACGTTCACGTGGACGACCTTCGCCGGGGGAAACCCGTTGAAGTGGGTCGAGGAGGCGTGGCTGTAGGCGCCGATCTTCTCGCTGTAGACCAGGTCGTCCCTCTCCAGCTCGGGGAGGTTCTCGGCCATCGAGACCACGTCCAGCGCGTCGCATGTGGGCCCATAGACAGCGCTCAGCCTCGTCGGTCCCCTGCGGAACGCCCTCACGGGGTACTTGCAGTGGTCGAAGATCACGCCGGAGTAGGTGTGGTAGACCCCGTCGTCGATGTAGTAGCTCGGCTTGCCGTCGCGCACCGCCTTGCCGATCACCTTCGAGACGGAGTATCCCGCGTTGGCCACGAGGAAGCGGCCGGGCTCGGCCAGGACCTGGATGTCCTTAGGGAAGTACCTCTCGAGCTCCTGGTTGATCACCTTCGCCAGCTCGCGGAAGGGCTTGACCGTGTCGTCGTAGCGCGCGGGGAACCCGCCGCCGATGTCGACCAGGTTCATCTTCGCGTACCCGCGGTCGCGGGCCTCCTGGAAGATGCCCGCGCACATCGCGAGCGCCTGGACGTAGTTGTCGAAGTTGGTCGTCTGGCTCCCCACGTGGAAGCTCAGGCCCTCGCAGGTGAGGCCCAGCCTCTCGGCGAGGAGGATCAGGTCGACGGCCTCGCCCGGGTTGGCGCCGAACTTCGAGGAGAGCTCCACCATCGCGCCCGTGTTGGCGACCTTGATGCGCAGAGCCACGCCCGCCTGCGGGGCGTGCTCGCGGATCTTCAGGAGCTCCTCGGCGTTGTCGAACGTCACGAGCGGCTTGTACTTGTTCAGCTCACGGAGCGTCTCGACGGGCTTGTTCGGGTTGGCGTAGATGATCTTGTCCCAGATCCAGTCCTGGCGCTTCTTGGGCGCCATGCCCCTTATGTTGGCGTAGACGATGTTGAACTCGGGCATCGAGGCCACGTCGAAGCTGGCGCCCTCCCGGTAGAAGGTGCGCACGATCTCGGGCAGCGGGTTCGCCTTCACGGCGAAGTAGACCTGGACCCGCGGCAGGTACCGGCGGAACTCCCGGTAGTTGCCGCGCAGGGCCTCGTGGTCGACGACGAAGAGCGGCGTGCCGTGCTTGCGGCCGAGCCCCTGCAGTTGCGCCTTCGTGATCATGGTTGGGTTCCGGAGGTAAGACGCTCGCCCCGGGAAAGGGACGCGCGCGGCCGGGCGCTCAGTCGCCGTCCTTCACGAGGAAGTTCTTGAACTGCCACGGGTCCCTCGTGTCGAAGTCCGGCTTGTTGAACCCGCTGAAGGCGTTCTTGTAGTCGCGAAGCGGCGTCCAGTCGGAGCGGGTCGAGATGAAGGTGCCGAGGTAGGGCTTCGAGACGCCGAGGACGTACTCGTGGGGGAGGTCGTCCGGGACCCTGACGCCCTCGGAGGGGTTCTCGATCATCCACATCGTCGCCGCGACGACGGAGATCGCCACCTGCATGGTCGTCGCGTTCTGGTGCGGGACCAGGCGGCGGGACTCCTCGATCGAGAGGTCCGAGCCGACCCACCACGACTTGTAGGGGTGGCCCATGATGAGGGCGCCCAGGATGTCGGCGCCCTTCGTGATCTCGTCGTTCATGATGCGCAGCTTGGGCTGCAGCGCGTAGTTGTAGCCCCGCAGCTCGTTGAGCGAGACGATCGCCTCGTCGCACGGGCAGTAGGCGTAGTGCATGGTCGGCCGGTACACGGCCTTCTTGCCCTTCCACACCGTCAGCTTGTCGGAGATCGTGAAGGCCTCCCCGTGGCGCACCACCATCCCTAGGATGGTGTAGTTGGGCACCCAGGAGCGCACCCACGTGTTCATGCCCATGCGCGCGATGCAGATCTGGTTCTTCGGGCCCTCCTTGTGGCGGTAGCCGTACTTCGGGAGCGTCTTCTCGTGCGTGCCCCAGCCGAGCTCGGCCGTGGTGGTGCCCTCCTCGCGGAAGCCCTCGATGCTCCAGGTGTTCACGAACTCGTCGATCTGCTTCGGGACGTCGGTGATCTGGGTGTCGCGCTCGCTGCAGTGGATCACCTTCACGCCGAGCTCCATGGCCAGGTGGTTGAAGCTGCGCGAGGCGATGTGGCCCTCGAGGACCGCGGCCTTCCTGCCCTTCGCCTTCTTCTCGCCGATCATCGTGTTCGCGATGTCGATCAGGCCCTGCTTCACGAAGTGGGAGATGAGCCCGGGGTTCGCGCCGTGCTCGATGACCGCTGTGGGGCCCTTCTCCTTCCACTTCGCCGTCATCCTGCGCACGTTCATGTGGCGCCAGTAGAGCGTGCGCTCCGTCGGGTGCATCTTGCCGCCCGCGTAGGGGTCCCACACCTCGACCGAGGTGTTGATGTAGCGCACCCCGCGGTCGTGGCACCACTGCAGGATCTCGCAGGCGTCGATGTTCCACGCCAGGTCGATCAGGATGTCGCCCGCCGAGAGGTGCTTGGCGAGGAGCGTCGTCATGTTCTCCTCCGTCACCTTGTCGCGGATGAAGTGGACGCCCTTCGCGGTCCACTCGCGCAGCTTCTCCTCCTTGCTCTCGAAATCGATCACCGTGACGTTCCGCGGCGGCACGTTGATGTGCTTGAACAGGATGGGGAGCGTGCACTCGGCGACGGCGCCGTAGCCGACAAACAGTATCTTCTTGCTGAATTCGATCATGATTCGCGGGGGAGGTTGGACGGGTGATTTAGGAGGGTTGGCTTGGGAAACGGAAGGCCATGAAGGTTACGTTTTCCGGCGGATGCAAGAACGGGCTTCTCCCGGGCAAGGGGACCCTACTTCCCGGCCGGCGCGGCGGACTCCGGGGCCCCCTGGGAGGCCGCCTGGTCGCGCATCGTGCGCAGGAGGTCAAAGTCGATCCCCACGAGCGCGGCCTCCTCCTTGGCCACCCGGGCGCACAGGCCGACGCCCCGGGACATGCCCCGGTCCAGGAGGTTCAGGGTGAGGAAGGCCACGACGAAGAGCCACAGGATCCATCTCAGCGCCGGCCTGCCGAGGCCCGACAACTCGAGCACCAGCCACCCGTAGGCCGCCGCCGAGGGCACGAGGCTGTAGCGGGCCCCGAACCAGAACCCCTCGGTCACGGACGCGAGGAGGGTCGGGGCGAAGAGGAGGGCCCAGCACGCGACCGGCAGCGGCCGCACGACCGCGAGCAGGACGACGATCGCGCCGCCGGCATACAGCAGGGGGTAGTACAGCGAGGGGAAGACGGGAACCGTCGCGAACGGGAAGAACAGGTTGAGCGCGTAGTGGGGGAGGATGAGCGGCAGGTAGCCGTAGCTGTGGTGCCACGGGATGACGCCGTACATCACCCGGAGCCGGTACTGCGCGACCACGAGCAGGAGCAGGAAGGCGCCGACGGCCCAGCCCGCCAGGCGCCGCCGGTTTGCCAGGCAGAAGATCACGGCCGCGCCCGCGGCCTGCGGGTAGGTGAGGAGCGCGAGGACGACCATGAGGGCCGACCCCCACGGCCTGTCCCTGAGGAGCCACGCCGCGCACAGGAGGATGGCCACGGTCTCGTAGCCGAACCCCATGCTCCAGGTGAAGACCTCGAGCCTGAGCGGCGAGAGCGCGAACAGGAGGGCCGCGGGCAGCGCCCACCCCGGGCGCAGCGCCCTGCCGTAGACCTCCATCACCAGGAGCGACAGGACCAGCCCGAGGACGAACACGAGCACGTGGAACTTGAACGCCGTCGGCACGCCGCACGCGCAGGCCACGAGCCACAGGACCGGGTTCCACCGCCGCCCGAACTCGACGTCGGTCAGGGCCCACCGGACTGAGTCCCACCCGTGCCCGAGGTGCGGGTTCGACACGATGAAGTGCGAGTCGTCGAGGCCCAGCCATCCCCAGGAGAGCGAGCGCGCGTACGCCAGGACGTACGCGGCGGCGACGACGAGGAGGCAGGTCAGGCGGCCTCGGGCCCACGCGGCGGGATCGACGCCGCCCGTCACCGGGGTCGCGGGGAGGTCTCGGGGCGACACGCGTTTCATTCAGGGGCCGCGCCCGGGAGCGGCAAGGATCAATTGGCCCGGGATAGGCGCCTGCGCGCCAATCCCTGCCTTGCGGGAGCCGGGCAAAGGTGAGAGGAGTCGCCGTGGCCATGAGCGGACCGGCACCCAGCACCATCCCACGCTGCCGCTCCTGCGGCGGCGACGGGGCCACCTGGCGCGGCTCCAAGGTCGGCAGGCACTTGCGCCGCACCTTCGACTACTGGCATTGTCCCGACTGCGACTACCTGTTCGTGGACCCCTTCCCCGGCTACGGGATATACGACGAGGCCTACTACCAAGGGAAGAGCGCCGACCCCTATGTCGACTACGAGGCCGAGTACCTCGACTACAGGAGCACGGTGCGGATGCTCGAGTTCGACGACCTCTGGTGCGTGGCGTCCGGATACATCAGGAGGGCGGTGCAACCGGGCCAGGTCCGATGGCTCGACTTCGGGTCGGGGCCCGGCGGCCTCCTGCGCTTCCTCGCCGACCGCGGGAAGCTCGCGGCGCAGGGCCGCGAGTGGAGCCTCGACGTCTCGGGCCACGACATCGGCTACTATGCCGACCGGCTGAGGGGGCAGGGGCGGTTCCGCATCCTCGGGGCCGAGGCCCTCGCCGCCGAGCCCGACTCGAGCTACGACGTGATCAGCATGATCGAGGTGATCGAGCACATCGAGTTCCCGGACCCGGCGATCGCGCTCGCCGCGCGCCTGCTGAAGCCCGGCGGCCTGCTGCTCCTGACGACGGGCAACATGGCGAGCCCCGTCGCGAGGCTCCAGGGGCTCGGCTACGCCTACTGCGTCCCGGAGATCCACGTGGGGCTCTTCACGCCGCGGGCGCTCGGTATCCTCTACGGACGCCACGGCCTCGACCCGATCCTTTTCAGGTACGACGGCACCGTCCGGTTCAAGGTGATCAAGACCGTCCGCAACCCTGTCCTGAAGGTGCTGGCGGGCTGGGCGCTGCGGTTGCCGTTCGCCGTTGGGTTAGTCGACGCCCTTTTTGGCACCTCCGACATGCCCTCGGCGGTCCGCCGGCGCCCCTGACCGCACCGCGGGCAAATGGTCGGGGCGACAGGATTCGAACCTGCGACCTCCTGGTCCCAAACCAG
>CAZDZL010000058.1:0-18560 GCA_964509885.1 uncultured Opitutaceae bacterium
CGGCACCGAGGGAACGCAGACTTCGGCCTACTTGGCGGGTGTCTGGGGCGTCACCGGAAACAACGCCTCGGCGAGCCAGCAGGTGGTCACCGTCGACAACACAGGCAACCTGGGATCGCTGGACATGACGGCGCTCGTGGGTGCGACGGGCGACACGGGCCCCGCGGGAGCGACAGGCGACAGCGGACCGCAGGGAGACACGGGAGCGACGGGCGACACAGGCGCAACCGGTGCGACCGGCGGCAGCGGAGCGCAGGGAGACACAGGCGCGACGGGTGCCACGGGCGACACAGGGTCGCCGGGAGTCCTGACGGACGCCTTCGGCGACACGCTAGGCGGCTCAGACGCGCTCGCATCCCTCGTCGTTTCGTCAAACTCATACAACACGGCGTTTGGCGACCAGGCCCTCTTTTCACAGGATAATGGCACCTACAACACGGCCGTGGGATTCCAGGCCCTCTACTCCAACGCCGTGAACGGCGTGCCAGGCAATGGGACTGACAACGTGGCCGTCGGCGCGGGAGCGCTCTACGCCTCGGGAAGCGGGTCCTACAACACGGCCGTCGGCACCGCCGCGCTCAATAATGCGCTGGGCGGCGCAGGACTCACGGCGGTCGGCTACAACGCCTCGGCCAGCAACGCCACCGGGGTCGAGAACTCCGCGCTCGGCTTCGACGCCCTCGCCGCAAGCTCGGGCGGATCCAACAACACAGCGGTCGGCTACGAGGCGCTCCTGAACAGCCAAGGCGACAGTGAAACCGCCGTTGGCGACCAGGCGCTCAAGGCCACCACAACGGGCGCGGGCAACACGGCCTTCGGCGACCACGCGCTCAACCAGAACACGACGGGCAGCAGCAACATCGCCGTGGGGGCCTATGCCGGATACCTCCTCACTACCGGCGACAGCAACATCGACATCGGCAACGAGGGCGCGCCGGGCGAAACGGGGACGATCCGCATAGGCACCCCGGGCTCGCAAGCCGCCGTCTATATCGCCGGCATCTCGGCGACGCCCGTGTCGGACACCGGATCCGCTCAGGTGGTCGTCGTTGACGACACCAACAACCTCGGGGCCATGGACATTTCGAGCCTTACGGGGGCAACAGGGAGTACAGGCGCTACCGGTGACACGGGCATCACGGGGGCAACAGGCGACACGGGGGACACGGGAGCGACCGGTGACACAGGGGCGACAGGGGCAACGGGCGCAACAGGTGACACAGGGGCGACAGGCGCAACCGGTGACACGGGTGCAACGGGGGCAGGTATCGCAACTGACGGCTCGGGCAAACAGGATACGGTCGGTGGCTTAAGTGCGTTGAGAACGGCCGTTTCAAATATCACGTTTGCCGGGAACCAAGAAACAGCATTTGGCGCCCACGCTCTAGATAGCGACTCCTCCGGACAGGGTAATACTGCGATCGGTAGTAGCGCACTATACAATATAACGTCCGGCGTATTAAACGTTGCCATAGGCAGTGGCGCGGGCGACCTCTACACTAATGGAACCGAATCCAACAACATCGCCATCGGCAGCCGAGGAGCGACGGGCGACAGCGGAGTCATCCGCATAGGCACCCCGGGCACGCAAACCGCCGTCTATATCGCCGGCATCTCGGCGACGCCCGTGTCGGACACCGGATCCGCGCAGGTGGTCGTCATCGACAACACCAGCAACCTCGGTGTCATGGACATTTCGAACCTCACGGGGGCAACCGGCGACACGGGCGCGACGGGTGACACAGGGCCAACCGGCGACACGGGTCCAACCGGCGACACGGGGCCAACGGGACCCACCGGCGCCGCCGGCACGACCGGGGCAACCGGGGCTACGGGCGACACGGGTCCTTCCGGCGCCACGGGCGATACGGGTTTGGGACTCACGATGGCCGATTCAACGGACGTGGCCGGTGGTACGAATGCAACTGCATTTGGCGGAAAAGACACCGCTTTCGGGGCGAATGCCCTCAATTTCTTCTCCGCCGGCAACAACACCGCTATTGGCTATAATACGCTCTCTAACGGCGCGATGTACGGCACCTACGACATAGCGATTGGAAGTGGAGCCGGGTCAGCCGTGACCAGTGGCAGCCACAATATCGAAATCGGCGCCGTGGGTACTTCAGGGGATGCTGACGTTATACGCATCGGCACGGAGGGCGTCCAGTCACAGACGTATATCGCGGGCGTCTGGGCGGCCGCGACCCTCGATACGGCGTCGACCACCGCGGTGATGATCGACAACAACGGCGTTCTTGGTACCATCTCCTCCTCGCAACGCTACAAGAAGGACATACAGGACATGGGTTCAGCGAGCGAGGCTCTGCTTGCGCTACGCCCGGTGACTTTCCACTACAGGGCCGACTCAAAGGAGACGCCGCAATACGGTCTGATCGCCGAGGAGGTCGCAAAGGTGGCGCCAAATCTGGTCATCCACGACAAGAACGGCGACATCAGGACAGTCCGCTACGATTTCGTGAACGCCATGCTCCTGAATGAATTCAGGAAGCAGCATGACGTCGTGCTGCAGCAGCAGAAGGAGATCGAGGCGCTCAAGTCCCACCTGGACGACTATGCCAAGCTGAAGGCCCTGCTCGACGCCCAGGCCGCCCGCCTGGACGCCCTGGAGAAGACCTCGGGAACCAAGTAGCGAACCCGCTGCGGGCCCCTTCCCGCCGGGCCGGCCACGCGGCCGGCCCGGCGGCGGGGCCTAGCGCGCCGCGCCGCGCTGGCGAACCGCCTCGAAGAGCGTGATGAGCGCGGCCATGGCCACGTTCAGCGAGTCCGCCTGGCCGGCCATCGGGATCCGCACGGGAAGGTCGGCGTTCTTCAGCCAGAACTCGCTGAGGCCGAATTGCTCGCTCCCCATGATGACGGCGAGCGGGCCGCGCAGGTCCGCGTCCGAGTAGAGAGTCGCCGCCGCCGGCGTGGTCGCCACCGTCCTTATACCGCGTTCCTTCAACCACGCCAGGACTGTGGCGCTCTCCTCGACGACGCAGGGCACCGAGAAGAGGACGCCCGTCGAGGCCCGCACGACATTCGGGTTGAAGAGGTCGGTCACCGGGTCGCACACGATGACGGCGTCGCAACCCGCGGCGTCCGCGCTCCTGAGAATCGTCCCCAGGTTGCCGGGCTTCTCGATCGCCTCGACCACCAGGATGAACGGTGTCGCAGGCAGCTTGAGCTCAGAGAGCGCCTTCCTCCATTGCGGGGCGACGGCGAGGATCCCGTCCGGGCGCTCCCGGTATGCGACCTTGGCGAAGGCGTCCTTGGACAGCTCGTAGAGCCTGGCCCCGGCGGCCTCGGCCCCGGCAAGAAGCGCGGGCTCGTTCTCGCCCAGGAACCACTCCCTTGAGAAGAACAGCTCGGCCAGCGGCACCCTCCTTTCGAGGGCCCGCCTCACCTCGCGGTAGCCCTCGACGAGGAACGCCCCCTCCTCGTCCCGGGAGCGCCGGTCGCGCAGCCGGATCAGCCGCTTGAGCCGCGGATTCTGCAGGCTGGTGATTGTCTCGACGGGCATCGCCCTATTTGAATGTTAGATGCCTCCCGTGTCCAAAAGGAAAAAATTCAACGACAGGCCGTTCGGCTACCACCAGGAGATCGAGCTGTCTGTCTCGACGCTGACCAACCTGGGTGTCGGGCTCGGCCGCGTCGACCTGGCCGGGGAGGAGGCCGCGCGCAAGTGGGTGGTCATGGTGGCGTTCGCGCTGCCGGGCGAGCGGGTCCGAGCGAGGGTCTTCCGCAACCATGCCAACTACTCGGAGGCCGACCTCGTGGAGGTGCTCGAGTCCTCGCCGCACAGGATCGAGCCCCGCTGCCCCCTTTTCGGCCGGTGCGGCGGCTGCCAGTACCAGGACCTGCGCTACGAGGAGCAGCTGGAGTGGAAGCGCCGGCAGGTCGCGGAGCTTGCCGAGCACATGGCCGGGATCACGCTCGCCGTCCTGCCCGTCATCGGCTCGCCCAGGCCCTTCGGCTACCGCTCGAAGATAACCCCGCATTTCAACAGCCCGCGCCCGGGCGAGGAGCTGGCCATCGGCTTTCTCCGCCAGGGGACGCGCTTCGACATCGTCGACGTCCCGCGGTGCGAGATCGCGACGGACGCCATCAACGCAAGGCTCGTCACCGAGCGCGCGGACATCCGCAGGCGGGCGGGGGAGGGCGCGTTCGAGCGCGGATCGACCCTCCTTCTGCGCGACGCCGGGGGCGCCGTGACGACCGGCTACGAGGATAGGATCACCGAGGAGATACCCCTGGGCCCGGGCGAGACGCTGCGCCTGAGCTTCCTCGCCCGTGACTTCTTCCAGAACAACCCGTTCATCCTTCCGACTTTCGCCTCGTACGTCCGGGACCAGGCCCGCTCCAGCGGGGCGCGGTTCCTCGTCGACGCCTACTGCGGGAGCGGCCTCTTCGCGCTCGCCTCGGCCCGCGCCTTCGAGCGCGTCACCGGCGTCGAGGTGAGCGAGACCTCCGTCGCCTTCGCCCGGGAGAACGCCGCCGCGAACGCCGTCGCCAACGCCTCGTTCGTCGCCGGGGACGCCTCCGCCATCTTCGCCGGGCTCGACTTCCCCGCGGACGACACGGTGGTCGTCATCGACCCCCCGCGAAAGGGGTGCGACGACGTGTTCCTGCGCCAGCTGTTCGGGTTCGGGCCGAGGGCCGTCGTCTACGTGAGCTGCGACCCGGCGACTCAGATGCGCGACCTGAAGGCGTTCCACGCCGCGGGATACGCCGCGACCGCGATCCAGCCCTTCGATCTCTTCCCCCAGACGCGCCACCTGGAGTGCGTGATCACCCTCGCGCGGCCCGGGTATTGCCAAGCCAAGCCCGCCTCCAGATAGTCGCCCGATGAGCGCCACGGCCACGCCGCCCCATACCTGGAGGTTTTTCCGCAGCGGCGGGCTGGACCAGGCCTCGCTGGAGACCGCGGACGACCTGAGGGCCCTCTCCGGCCTGGACCAGAAGCTCTGGGTCGCTCTCAGCTGCCCCGTCAAGGGTCTCCAGGTCGACGAGCGCACGCTGTCGCTCATCGACACCGACGGAGACGGGCACGTGCGGCCGCCGGAGGTGATCGCCGCCGTGTCGTGGGCCTGCGCCCGCCTGAAGGACCCCGCGGCCCTGCTCGCGGGAGGGGACTCCCTGCCGGTGGAGGCGATCGGCGACGACACCGTGGCCGACGCGGCCCGGTGGATACAGTCCCGCATCGGCAAGCCGGGCCCCGTCGTGGCGGCGGCCGACGCCGCGGGCGTGGGCGCCGCGCTGTCCAAGGGCCCGCTCAAGGGCGACGGTATCCTCCGCCCCGAGGCTGGGGCCGACGAGTCCGCTCAGGCGCTCATCAGGGACATCGCCTCCTGCTGCGGCGACGTGACGGAGCCCGCGGTCGACGCCTTCTTCTCGGACCTCGCGGCCTTCAAGGCCTGGTCGCAGGCCGCCGGATCCACGGCGCCCGCCGCGCTCGGGCCCGCGGCCGCCGAAGCCTTCGAGGCCGTGGCCGCGGTCCGCTCCAAGGTCGCGGACTATTTTGCGCGCACAGCTCTTGCGGCGTTCGACGGCGCCGCGGCCCCCGGCCTCAACCGCCAGGAGGAGGACTTCCGGGCGATCGCCGGAGGCGAGCTCGCGGCGGATTCCCCCGTCCTGGCGGCATTTCCCCTCGCACGCGTCGAGCCGAACAGGTCTCTTCCCCTCCTGGAGGGGGTCAACCCGGCCTGGTCCGCCGCGCTCGCGCGCCTCCACGAGAGCGCGGTCGTCCCCCTCCTCGGGGCGGGCAAGGCCTCGCTGACGGCGTCCGACTGGGCGGCGCTGGGCGAGAGGCTCCGGCCCTACGAGGCCTGGATCGGGACGCGGCCCATGTCGCCGGTCGCGAAGCTCGGCCTCGAGCGCATAGACGCGATCCTCGCCGGCCCGGGCCGCCGGGCGCTCGGCGAGCTCTTCGCCGAGGACAGGCTGCTGGCCCCCCGCGTCGGCGTCGTGGCCGACGTCGAGAGGCTCGCCCTGTTCTACAGGGACCTGGGGACGATCCTCCGCAATTTCGTCAACTTCTCGGATTTCTACTCCAGGGCGAAGGAGGCCATCTTCCAGGCCGGAACGCTCTACCTGGACAGCCGCTCCTGCAGGCTCTGCATCCAGGTGGAGGACTTCGCCGCGCACGCGGTGTTCGCCGACATGAGCCGCGTCTACGTCGCCTATGTCGAGTGCCGCAGGCAGGGCGGCCAGGCGATGAAGCTCGCCGCGGCGTTCACCCAGGGCGACAGCGACTACCTTTTCGTGGGGCGAAACGGCGTCTTCTACGACCGCTCCGGCCGGGACTGGGACGCGACGATCGTCAAGATCTCCGACACCCCCATCAGCATCCGCCAGTCCTTCCTCTCCCCGTACAAGAAGGCGTCGGCGTTCGTCGGCGAGCAGTTCTCCAAGTTCGCGGCCTCGAAGGACAAGGCGGTCCAGGGCGCGCTGGGCGCCTCGGCCGCGGCGCCCGCGACCCAGGCCCAATACTTCGACATCGCCAAGTTTGCCGGCATCTTCGCGGCTCTCGGCATTGCGATCGGCGCCATCGGCGTGGCCATCGAGAGCATCTTCAGCAGGCTGATGGGCATGCCGCTCTGGATGTGGCCAATCGCCGTGCTGGCGGCGCTCCTGATCGTCTCCGGGCCCTCCATGCTCCTCGCCGCGCTGAAGCTGCGCCAGCGCAACCTCGGGCCCCTCCTCGAGGGGACGGGCTGGGCGGTCAACGGCCGCGTGAAGATCAACATGCCCCTCGGCGCCGCGCTGACCGAGCGCGGCGTGCTCCCCCCGAACTCGGACCGCGTGTCCTACGACCCCTACGAGGACAAGGCCGCGGCCGTGCGGCGGCGCTGCGCGCTTGCGATCGTCGTCGCAGGGATCGCGTGGCTTGTGGCCGCGAGGATCCTCCATCTCTGGCCGTTCTGAGCGTGCCTGCGGCCTCAGCCTAGCGGAACTCCATCCACTCGGGCGAGGTGTACTGCTCCACGAGGCCCTCGGACTCGTGCTCGTCGAAGTCCGGCCACGGCATGGGCGCCGCCTCCGCTCCGAGCACCCCCGCGAGCCTCGCGACGAAGCCCTCCCCGAACCGCTCCCAGTCGGCGGCTCCCGCGGCGGGCTTCCAGATGGATCCCTGGAAGAGGAGGCCGCGCTTGTTCCGCTTCTGGGCCCCGCCGGCTATCTTCGCGCCGGTATCCGAGTGGACGACATCGTAGATCTCCGCCCTCTCGAAGCAGACGCCCGCCGGGCCCCCGGGCTCGCCGTCCGTGACCGGCTCCGCTACGGGCTTGAGCGAGACCCGGGCCCCGGCCTCCCCCAGCGCTCCCGCGAGCGCCTCGTGGATGGCGCGGTAGGACTGCGTCGCGCGGGCCTCCTCGAACGGGTGGCCCCTCGGGATCACGAGGCTGTACGTCCAGTCGTCCCGGTGGTCCACGATCCCGCCGCCCGTCGGGCGCCGGCAGAGGTCGAACGCCCCCTCCGGTGGAATCTGGCTCCTCACAAAGGCTATCTTCTGGCTGTAGCCGAAGGTGAAGGCGGGCGAGCGCCAGCCGTAGTGGCGGTAGCGGGCCCTCTCGGCGTGCGGATAGCGCTGCAGCAGCATGAAGTCCGCCGCCATGTTCTCTGCGGCGCCCCCCGTGCGCTCCGGCAGGACGTCCAGGATCATGGCGAGCGCACGAGCCACTCGGCCCGCCACCGCCTGCCGTCCCTGGAAAGCGCGAGCACGCCGGCCTTCGGGAAGGGATAGAATATTCCGGAGCGCTGCGGCCCGTGGACCATAAGGGAGGCGAGCACCCCGAGGTGCGGCTCGTGCCCCACGACCGCCACGTTTTCCTTGGCCGCCTCGAGGACCGCCGCGATTTTCGCCGGGTCATCCTCGGGCTCGATGCCCCGGGTCGGGACAAGGGGGGCGTCAAGCCTGAGGCCCTTCGCCAGGAGCGCGGCCGTCTCCCGCGAGCGCTCAAGCGAGCTGTGCAGGATCTCGGCGGGCTTGAAGCCCGGGTTTCTTCCAAGCACCGCGCACACGCGCGCCACCTGCTCGCGGCCCCTCGCGCTCAGCGGCCGCACGGGGTTCACCTCGTCGGAAACCGCCTCGGCGTGCCTCATGAGGTAGATCATGGCTTCGTTCTCGCGTCCCCGCTCAGGGGGACAGGCGCTCGACGATCCACGAGCCGTCCGCCTGGCGGCGGTAGCGCAGCCGGTCGTGGAGCCTGCTCCGGCGCCCCTGCCAGAACTCGACCGTTTCCGGGACGATCCTGAAGCCCCCCCAGTTCGCGGGCGCCGGCGCCTCCGCGCCCGAGTATTTCCTCTCGACAGACGCCATCGCCGCCTCGAGCGCCTCGCGCCCGGAAATGATCGAGCTCTGCGCCGAGGCCCAGGCCGCGAGCTGGCTCGCCCGCGGCCGCGTGTGGAAGTAGGCCTCGCTCTCCTCGCGCGCGACCTTCGCGACGGCTCCCTCGACAATCACCTGGCGCTCGAGGGGCACCCACGGGAAGACGAGCGAGGCGCGGGGGTTCGCCTCCAGCTCCCGTCCCTTGCGGCTGTCGTAGTTGGTGAAGAAGACAAGCCCGCGCCCGTCGATCGCCTTCAGGAGGACCATCCGAGCGGAGGGGCGGCCGTCCCTGGCCGCGGTCGCGAGGACGGCGGCGTTCGGCTCGTGGATCTTCGCGGCCTCGGCCTCCTGGAACCACTTCTCGAACTGCCGGAAGGGATCCCGGGCCGCGTCCTTCTCGGACAGCCCCGCGAGGGAATATTCCTTCCTGAGGTCGGCGAGCGTCATCGCGGGCACCCTGCGCCCCCGGCGTTCCCCTGTCAAAAACATCTGCCGCAGGGGGCGCGGATCAGCGCGTCAGCGCCCGGACCGCGGCAGCGTGGGAGGGAAACTCCCGCAGGAGCGCCTCCCTCTCGCCGAGCTCGAATTCCCGCTCGTCCCAGGCCGGCGACACCGTGCAGCTGAAAAGGGCCCAACCGCGCGCGATCCCGTCTTCGCCCGAGAGCCTCGCCCCCTGCCAGGTGCCCGCCGGGACGACCGCCTGGGGAACATGGGGGCCCGCCACGTCGGGCCCCATCACCACCGTACGGCAGGCGCCGGACACCGGGTCGAACAGGGTCAGCTCGGCGGGACCACCCGAGTGAAAATGCCAGATCTCGTCCATCCCGAGCCGGTGAAGCGCCGAGAAGTCGGCCTCCGTGATGAGGAAGAGGATCGCCGACCCGCACGGGCGCCCGTCGGCCCTGCTCCTCGGGCTCGTCCACGTCTGGGTGAAAAAGCCCCCCTCCCTGGGGAGCGGAACGAGCCCCAGCCTGGAAATCAAATGTCCGGCTTCGGCGTTCATGGGCAGGGAGATAGACAAGTCACCGTGCAATTGCACGCCATTCCGGCTTCCCGTTCCCTCACCGAATCGCGATGCTGTCCCGATGGACCGGATCAACGCCTTCATCGACCGCAACACCCCCGTCCTGCTGGGCCGCCTCAAGCGCCTCGTCGGCTTCCCGACCATCAATCCCCCCGGCGCGGAGTATGAGGGGGTCACGGGCTACCTCACCCGCGAGCTGACGAAGATCGGCCTTTCGGCCCAGCGCTTCACCATCCCGGACAAGCTGCTGCGCAGCAGCCTGCCCCCGGCCCAGCACGGCTACCCCCGCTACAATGTCCTCGGCAAGCTCCGGGTCCCCGGCGCGAAGAAGACAATCCATTTCAACGCCCACTACGACGTGGTCCCCGTCTCGGGCACCTGGCGGCACGGCGACCCCTTCAGCGGCGCGGTCGAGAAGGGCGTGATCTACGGCCGCGGGACGGCCGACATGAAGGGGTCCATCGCCAGCCTCCTGACGGCGCTGGACGCGATCCGGCAGACCAAGGCCCGGCCGACCATGAACATCGAGGTCTCGTTCACGGCGGACGAGGAGACGGACTCCTTCCTGGGCGCGCGCTGGATCGTCGACGAGGCCCCCGTCCGCCCGGACTACGCGATCGTCATGGAGGGCGGGGAGGGCGACGAGGTGTGCTGCGGCCACAACGGGACGCTTTGGCTCGAGGTCACGGTCCACGGGCGCGCCGCCCACGGCTCAAGGCCGCAGGACGGCGTCAACGCCCTCGAGAAGATGGCGGCCCTCGTCCTCGAGCTGGAGACTTACAAGAAGCGCATCGCGCGGACCACGTTCGTGACGCCCGAGGGCAAGACGATGCGCCCCACGATCAACGTGGGCGGGGTCTTCTCCTGCGGCCCGGGCGCCAAGATCAACACGGTCCCCGCGCAGGCCACGTTCTCGATAGACCGGCGGGTGCTCGCCATCGAGGACCACGCCGCCGCCGAGCGGGGGCTGCGCGCCTTCCTCGCCTCGGCCGCGAGGCGGATCCCGGGCTGCCGGATCAGCGTGACGAAGGTCTCCGAGAACTACGCCTGCTTCACGAAGCCCAGCCACCCGTTCTTCAAGGCCATGGCCGCGAGCGTGAAGCGGGTGCGCGGCCGGCCCACGGTCTTCAACGTCTCGACCGGCTTCAACGACATCCACTATTTCGCGCAGCACCTCAAGATCCCGACGCTCGGGTACGGCCCGGGGGGCGAGGACATCCACGCGGTGAACGAGCGGGCTAGGGTCAAGGACCTGGCCTCGAGCGCCAAGATCTACGCCGGCCTCCTGACGACCTTCGCGGGCTGACCCCCGGTCAGGGGCCGGTGAACCCGCGGCGCACGATGTGCACCGCGATCGCGGCCAGGAGCAGCGCGATGATCTTGGACACGGCCCTCAGGCCCGTCTGGCCGACGAGGCGCTCGAGCCTGTCGCTCTGGGCAAAGGCCAGGGCGACCAGTGCGAGGTTCACGGCCAGCGCGAGGAGCGTCATCGGGAAACCCCTCGACTGGGAGAGGACGAGCAGCGTCGTGATCGTCGCGGGGCCGGCGATCAGCGGCATGCCGAGCGGCACGACCCCGAAGTCGTCGGGCAGGCTGTTCTTCTCGCCGGAGGGGGTCTGTATCAGCTCGCGGGAGGCCAGGATGAAGAGGATCAGCCCGCCTGCGATCTGGAAGTCCCCCTGGTCGATCCCGATCGCGATGAAGATGCTGCGGCCGAGGAGCAGGAACAGGAGGGCCACGATCCCGCCCGTCCAGGTCGCCTGGTTCGCGATCTTCTTCCTCTTGAGGACGGGGACGTCGCGCCCAAGGGCGAGGAAGATCGCCGCCAGCCCGACGGGATCCATCGTGACGAAGAGGGGTATGAAGCACTCGAGGAATTCCCGGCCCAGTTCCATAGGCGGCCGAGACTGCCCCGGCGGCCCCCGAAAGGCAATCCACCTTGCGCCAGTGAGCCGGCCGGCGTTCAGTTCCCATCCTGTTGGACGCCACGCCCATCGACCTGTACAGCCTGACCCGGACGGAACTCCGCGAGCTCGTCGCGTCGTGGGGACAGAGCCCCGTCCACGCGGCCAGGATATGGAGGCACCTCTACCTCGGGCTGGCCTCCACCCTCGGGGAGATCCCCGGGCTCCCGCGCCGCGTCCAGGAGCGCCTCGAGGCCGAGACGCGCATCGGCACGCTGCCTGTCTCGGCCGACACGGAGTCAGGCGACGGCTTCACCCGGAAATACCTGCTCGGCCTGCCCGACGGCGAGTCGATTGAGGCCGTCCTCATGCGCTACACGGGCCGGGCTACCGCCTGCGTGAGCAGCCAGGCGGGCTGCGCGATGGGGTGCGTCTTCTGCGCCACGGGCCAGATGGGATACCGGCGCCACCTCTCCTCCGCGGAGATAGTCTCGCAGGTGACCCACGTGGCCCGCGCCCTCGGCGCCTCCGCCGAGCCCCGGCGCCTGCGCAACGTGGTCTTCATGGGCATGGGGGAGCCCCTCCACAACTACGACGCGGTCATGAGGGCCGTCGGCGTCCTCCTCGACCCCAGCGGGCTGGGCCTGAGCGCGGAGCGGGTCACCATCAGCACGGTGGGCGTCGTCCCGGGCATCCGCCGCATGGCCGACGAGCGCAGCCCCGTCCACCTCGCCGTGTCCCTCCACGCCGCGACGCAGGAGGGGCGCCTCGCCCTCATCCCGGCCGCACGCAGGTGGCCGCTCGACGAGCTGATGGACGCCTGCCGCCACTACTGCGCGACGCTGGGTCGGCGGATCTTCTTCGAGCTCACGCTGATCGACGGCGCGAACGACTCGGCCGACCACGCCCACGCCGTCGGCCGGCTGATCCAGGGGCTCCCGGCCCAGGTCAACCTGATCCCGCTCAACCCGACGGCGGGCTACGGAGGCGCCCCGTCGCGAAGCGAGGCGTCCAGGCGGTTCCAGAGGATCCTCGCCGAGGGGTACGCGCTGCCCAGCTCCATCCGTCAGCGGCGCGGAATCGACATCGCCGCGGGGTGCGGCCAGCTGGCCGCTCCCGCGTGAATTCCCCTCAGTCGTAGCGGGCGGCCCGCCCCAGGTAGTTGAGCATCCAGATTTCCTTCCAGACGCGGTAGCGGCCCTCGTTTGAGATCTTCCCGTGGTCCTCGCGCGCGCCCCGCGGGTTCAGGAACCCGAGCTCCGTGTTCACGCGGTCGAGCTCGCGCTGCGCGTCGTTCAGGTCCGCCATCGGCTCGACCGCGAACGGCACGAGCCCCCGTCCCATCGAGGCGATCCTCCTGCGGTGAAGCGCGAGCAGCCTCGGCAGCGACCTGCAGCAGGGTCGCCTGTCCACGAACCAGTCCTCGGGGTAGAACCCCCCGAACGGGACGTAGAGGTTGTCGGTCACGTACCTCGAGCCGTCCAGGGTCATCGACGTCAGCGAGAAGCACACGTCGATAGCCCCGTTGTTCTGCGGGAGGAATGTCACCTCGATGCGCAGCAGGGAGGCCTCGTCCTGGTAGACCGACACGCGCATGTAGATGTCTCCCCCCACCTCGGCCTTGAGCGCCTGGACCTGGCGGAAGCCCTGGGCGCGCAGCCATTCGCGGATCTTGAGGAACCTCGGCTGGACCGGCCACTCCTCGCCGCTGCTGTTGATCACGTACCTGGGGAAAAGCGGGAACGGGCTCACGCTAAGGGCCGCGATCCTGAGCCAGTTGTAGAGGGTCTCGACGATGAACCAGATGAGGAAACCCGCGACCGCGATCACCCACATCGGCCGGTCGATGAGCTCGAAGTCCCGGCACAGCCACGCCCATACGATGGGGAAGATGATCCAGCGCAGCCACCTGTCGGCTATGGCGACGACGGGCGACGCGAGGCGCTGGTTGATGTGGACCAGGGTGAACGAGACGACGATCGCCCCCACGATGAAGTATCTCAGTTCCATGGGAGTTCGCGGTCGGCCCGTGTCATCCCCGCCGCCTCGGGACGGACGCCCCGGCCCGCCCGCCGGCCGTGCGGCGGGATGCGGTGCACGCAGGGAACGTGTTCTCTCGTGGATACATCAGCACATGGAATGCCACGGTTTTACCCTCACGCGCCGGCGGAGGCAAGCCGAAGGCTTGTAAAAAGCGCGGCGCCTTCCCCGTCCCGCCGCCCCAAACGTCCTCGGGCATGCGCCCGCGGCCCTTCCCGGCGTATGGCACGTCGAATGCTTTGGAGGGCCAACCTAAACTATGCATAACACCTATCGTATCGGGCTCGCCGCCGGCCTCGCGCTGGCGGCCCTGGCTCCATTGAGCCTCGCACAAACCGCCGCTCCCTCAACGGAGACGACGACGACAACAACGACGACGACTCCCACGCCGGCCCAGGCCGCCGGATCCTCCGACTCGACGGGCAAGGAGGCCGTCGTGCAGATGGAGAAGTTCAGCGTGAACGACGTGCCGATCGAGCAGCAGATCCTGCCGACCGCGCGCCCCTTCACCTCCGTCTTCGGGACGGAGGACAACATCCTGGATGTGCCGAGGAACGTGACGATCATCTCCCGCGCGCAGATGGACGCCATCGACATCCAGGACACGACGCAGTTCAGCAAGCTGACCTCGAGCTCGTACACGGACTCGAACTTCGGCTCGCCCTCGAACCCGAGCATCCGCGGCCAGTCCTCGGACGTCTTCATGAACGGGATGCGCCAGAGGATCGGCGAGAGCGGCGACGGCATGCCGATCGACTTCAACATCGTCGAGTCGATCAACATCGTCCCCGGCCCCGCGACCGCGGTCCAGGGCGCCTCGGCCTACGTCGGCGGCTTCGTCGACATGATCTCGAAGCAGCCCTTCTTCGACGGGACCAAGGGCTCGGTCTCCTACACCATCGGCTCCTATGACACCAACCGGTGGACGCTCGACGTCGGCGGCCCCATCAGCCCGACGCTCGCCTACCGCTTCAGCTACTCGGGCGAGGACAGCGACGGGTACTACCTCGACTGGATCAAGCAGACGACGTCGATCTACGGGGCGTTCACGTGGCGCCCGACCAAGAACTACGAGGTGTTCGCCATGTCGAAGGCCTTCTGGGCCGACTACCGCGAGAACTTCGGCATCAACCGGCCGACCCAGCAGCTGATATCCGACGGCCTGTACACCCCGGGGACCAACATCAACGGCGGCACGATGGCCGGGCCGGGCAACCTGCAGAACGCCATCAATGTCGCCGGCGGCGACACCATCGCCTACGGCACCCCCGTCCCTGTCGACTACCATGAGACGGCGCAGGGCCCCGCCAGCCACGCCCACGGCATGGAGTACAACTCGCAGGTCATCCAGACCCTCGGGCTCACCACGGACACCAAGGTCGTGAACGCCACGATGTTCACCTACACGAAGCGCGACACCTTCAACTCCGACGGCTACAGCGAGATCGTGGACCCCTCGTGGACGATCGACAACCGCACCGAGTTCCTGATCACGAAGTCCTTCGTCTCGATCAACACGGGCCTCGAGGAGAAGTACCAGAGCACCCGCGCGTACGACGACTTCTTCTTCGAGCCCGTCAACGTGTGGGACCTCTCCAACCGGGCGCTGCGCTCCGACATCAACTCCTACCTCGCAAAGAGCGGCGGCGGCGGGTTCCTCGGCACCCGAGTCCCGGGCTTCGAGGACAGGTACGCGACGCCCGCCCTCGGGACCTTCGGTCCCGGGTCCGGCAACGGGGGAGGCCTGTACTTCAACCTGAACAACGACACGAATGTCTCGGAGGCGGGGTCCATCTCGCCCTATTTCCAGGCGACCTGGAAACTCAACGAGTCGTGGAACCTGGTCACGGGCGCGCGCATGGACATCATCCACGTCGAGTCGAGCGACCCGTTCAACAAGGGCGCCTCGGCCTCACTCGAGGTCGGCGAGCCGAACATGAACATCAGCATCGTGGACAAGGTGAACCCGGGTTTCTCCACCTACCTCACCTACAACTACAGCCAGAACTACACGGGAGACCTGGCAGACGGGGGCGGCTTCGGGCTTTACGCGGACGCGAGCGGAAACCCGACGATACCGCGCGGGCTGTTCTCGGGGCAGAGCCAGCTGATTGAGCTGGGCGGCAAGTTCCAGCTCATGGACAACAAGCTCTTCGTTAGCAACGACGTCTTCGTCCAGACGAGGCAGAACAAGCCGCAGGGCTCGCCGGTCATCCAGTACACGTACTACGGGTACGAGCTCTCCATGAATTACCAGCCGAACAAGCAGTTCTTCGCGACGCTCGGCTACTCATGGATCAACGGCAGCTCGCCGGTGACGGCCGCGACGTTCCCGTTCCAGGCCTATGACGGGACACAGCTCCCCGGCGGCCCGCCGGCCCCCACCGCGGCGAACAAGCAGGCGAGCGGTCGCCTGCGCGCCCCGGGACAGCCCCTGGACACGTTCAACGCGCTCGCCTCCTACACGCTCCCGAGCGGCTTCGGGATCGAGTCGAACATCCTCGTGACGAGCCCCATGAACAACGACTACCAGGGCTACCTCGTCATCCCGACGCAGTACTCCATCGACGCCGAGCTGTTCTACAAGGCGAAGAAGTGGGAGGTCCGCCTCTCGGGCACCAATGTGACGAACCAGCACAACTGGGAGCCCTCGGTCGCGACCTATGCCCTCGAGGGCATCGTCCCCCTGCCGGGTGCGGAGGTGTTCGCCACCTTCAAGTACAAGTTCTGACCCGTCCGGCCAGTCTTGTCCACGTCGCCGCCCGGCCCCCGCCGGGCGGCGATTTTGTTTGTTCGGGGCACGCCCGTGGGCCACCGTGGCTGCGGTGCCGGGCCCCGGCGGCGTTTGGCAGCGCAAGACGCCACACCTTAATCTCTTGGGGGCCCACCCACGCCACGCACATGCCTCGCCCCTTCATTGACGTCCCCTCCCGCGGCGGCCGCGGGGCGCGAGCGTGATGCGCGTAACCGATGACAGCAGCATATCCAGCCGTGCCCGGCAGGGGAAGCCGGCTCAACCGATGCCTGAGGCTCGGCGCGGTCGCGGCGGCCACGGCGCTCGCCGCCGGCAGGGTGGACGCCCTCATGGTCAGCGACCTCCTCTCCGACCCGAAGATGACCCCGGCGAAGTTCGCCAGCTACTTCACCGACTTCAAGTTCGAGATACATCCCTTCGACGTCCAGGACCCCGAGGACTTCCTAACGAGGAAGAGCGGCGACTGCATAGACTATGCTGTCCTCGCCGATTACGTCCTCAAGCGGGACGGCTACGGGACGCGGCTGATCCGGGTCGAGATGCTGGGCAAGGACATGGGCCACGCGGTCTGCTACATCACCGAGAACCGGGCGTACCTGGACTACAACAACCGGACCTACTTTTTCACGCTGCAGCGCTGCGGATCGAGCCTGCGCGAGATAGCCACCAAGGTGGCCGAGTCGTTCGAGGCCAACTGGACCTTCGCCCAGGAGTTCACCTACAGCTACAAGACCTCCGAGAAGCACGCGCTTATGACGGTCGTGAAGACGGACCCGCCGTCGACCGACCCCGACCTGGCGGCTTCCCGCGCCGCGTCCGGCAAATCCTGAACGGACCCATCCCTTGAAAGACAAGACCATCAGGCGCGTCGTCCTCTTCTTCCTGTGCATCGGGGCCGTGCTGGTCGTCGTTGCCGTGGAGGCGGTCCTGAACATCAGCAGGTCGGTCGCCAGCAGCGACTGGGTAAACCACACGCACTCGGTCATCCTCGAGACCGAGGAGGCCCGGGCCGCGCTCCTCGCCGGTGACGGGGCCCTCCATACCTACGTGCTGACCGGCGACACCCGCGACATGGGCTCGTGCCGCGAGGCCCTCTCCACCGTGTCGGACGACCTGGACATCGCGAAGGCGCTGACCCGCTTCGAGCCGGCCCAGAACGAGCAGGTCATCCAGATCGAGTCCCTGGCGGCCAAGCGCGCCGAGTTCGCCGGGACGATCCTTGCGGCGCGCCAGGCGGGGAACATGGATTCCGTACGTTCCCTGCTGGCCGCGGACGCCGGCGGCACGGCCGTGCGGGATATCCAGAGGAAGATGGACAGGCTGAGGGACGACGAGCTCGCGCTTCTCACGGAGCGCGACACCGCCTCGTACCTGAGGGCCCAGGCGACGTCGTGGACCGTGTGGACGGGCGTGGCGCTCGACGGGCTCCTCCTGGCGGGCGCCGCCTGGCTGATCCGCGACGACATCAACGCCCGCCGCCGCGCCGCCACGGCCCTGCAGGAGGCCAACGACCACCTCGAGGCCCGGGTGAGGGAGCGCACCGCCGAGCTCGGCTCGGCGAATGCCATGCTGTCGTCCGAGAACCTCGAGCGCCAGTGGGCCAACTTCGCCCTCGAGCACCAGCTGCGCTACAACCACCTGATCATCGACTCCATTCACGACCTCGTGCTGGTCCTCACCACGGCCCTTAACATCTCGCGGGTGAACCCCGCGGTGGTCCGCCTGACGGGGCTGGAGCCGGCCGAGCTCGTGAACCTTCCCCTGTCAGCCGTCGTGAAGCTGGCGGACCTGCCGGAGGGCGACGACGCCCCCCTCAGGGATCCCCTTTCCCAGGCGCTGCGCGACGGGCGCGACCTGCGAGGGCAGGCCGCCGTGGTGAAGGACCGGCGGGGCCGCCAGACCCGCGTCAACCTCTCTTTTTTTCCCCTCCGGGACCAGGACAAGGTGGTCGGCGGCGTCGTGACGCTGCAGGTCGTCCAGCCCTCCCTGGAATCCCCGCAGGGCCGGGGGACTGCGCTGCCTTCCTGAACCCGACGCAACACTCCCATGAAGAAGCATATTCTCATAATCGACGATGAGGAGAACATCCGGACCCTCCTCTGCCACTTCCTCAACGGGGTCGGCTACCGCGCGACACCCGCCGCCTCCCAGGCCGCGGCCCTGGAGGTCGTGCGCCTGGACCCGCCGGACCTGATCATTTCGGACCTGCAGCTCGAGGACGCGGACGGGCTGGAGATGATCGCCCGGCTGAAGACGACGCTGCCCGACATCCCTGTCATCCTGCTTACGGGCGTCCTGTTCGACCCCAAGGCCGTCAACGAGGTGCTGCTCTCCAAGGTCACGTGCTACCTCCCGAAGACGTGCACGCTGGCCAAGATATCTGAGGCGGTCTTCCGCCTGGCTCCCCGCGTCAGCTCTGCCTCATCGGCATGATGACGCAGATGAAGTTGTCGAGGGTCTTGAAGACGCCCGGGCTCACCTCGTCCTTGAGCTCGAGGAACACCTCGTCCT
>CAZDZL010000059.1:0-17128 GCA_964509885.1 uncultured Opitutaceae bacterium
CCTTTTTCCGCGGGTTTGCGCGAGCGGATCTGGTGGGGCTCGGCGACCAATGCGACGGCGGTCTGGGCCGCCAAGCTTGGCATGAACCTCCAGAGCTCGACACTGAAGTTCGATGAATCCGGCGAGCCCTTGCACATCCAGCAGGCTGCCCAGATCCGCGCCTTTCGGAAGGCGTGGGCCGAGGCGGGTCACTCGCGCGTTGCGCGCGTATCCGTAAGCCGAAGCATCTTCCCTCTGATGAACGACCTCGATCGCTCCTATTTCGGGCAGGACGAGGAGCAATCGGACCAGATCGGGTTTCTCGACTCGACCACGCGGGCTGTCTTCGGCAGGGGCTACGCCGCGGAGCCGGACGTTCTCGTCGATCAACTCCGGAAGGACGACGCCATCGCCGAGGCGGACACGATCCTGCTCACGATCCCCAATCAATTGGGCGTCGGCTATAACGCGCATGTCATGGAGGCCATTCTGACACACGTGGCTCCGGCGCTGGGGTGGCGCTGAGGCGGCCTTGGTGGCCTCAGGCACAGGGGGCTTGAAGCCCCCCGTTCCCTAGGATTCGATGGGTTGGGACACATTCTCATGCCGCTGCATCGAAAAAAGATTTTCCGCCTGCCGTCCCCGGCGCCCACAACGATCTACGTGCGGCCGGGCTACAACCGCGTCCTCGCCGAGGAGTTCGAGGCGCTCAAGCTCAAGCGGGTTGACCTGGTGAAGGACAAGGTGGAGGCACACAGCCAAGGCGACCTGCGGGAGAACTTCGGATTCAAGGCCGCCAAGGACGCCATCCGTGCCGTCGACCGGAAGATGACCGCGCTGGACCGCTTTGTCGCCCGCAACGCGTTCATCGAGGTCGATCCCCTCACGTGGCTCACCAAGCCGACGGACACGCTTCAGCTCGGGCACGTGGCAACCATCGAGAAGCAGGACGTGATCACGAAGCGGAAGCACCGTTTCACCTTCCTCGTGACGACGCACGGCGAGACGGCCAGCGATCCCGAGTCGGGCATTGAATGCCTGCCGCACAATTCTCCCCTGGCGGCGGCGGTTCTCGGTCTAAGGGTCGACGCGCCGGCCACCGTTACGCTGCCCGCCGGCGAGGCGATTGTGACAGTTCGCTCCATCCGAAACCCGACCACGGCCGAGCTCGACCGCCTCCTCACCGCCATAAAGCCGCCTGAAATTGAAGACGACTAGGGGATGACCCGTTACCTGACATTTGCGAACCACAGAGCGATAGCCTCGTACCCCTCGGCCTCACCGACTCGCTCCCGGCCCCGCACTGCTTGATTGAGGCGCGTTTGCGGTGGCGATGGCGTCGGAGTCACAAAGCTGCAGGGAATGATCCGGCTTCAATTCAGCGAGACGCTCGTTTTCGGTCCGACGTTCCATTGATCGGCCCGACCAAGGACAAGAGATCGGAGGCCTATTTCTTAGCCTTGTTGTTCGGGAAATTAACACCCGCTCCAAAAAAACACTCGTTCTCCATTATCTTCCCGTCCTTCAGCAGAAAACGTTCCGTGTTTCGAAACAGTCTGCCGTCATTGGTCCATCCATTGTAGGTCACATAGGCATTGTCCCCGACGATGATGACCCTTTCCAGATCAAATCTCTTCGTGTTCTCTGAATTTGGCCAGCACCTCGCCTTGTATTCCTTTAGATCGATATGGTCGTCGCCTGCCGGGCTGGTGAAAGTGAAACCATCCGCGAGGATGCGCTCCAGGATGTGCCAATCCTTCTTCTCGTAAGCACTGTAGTACTCGCGAACGATCCTTTCGTTCAAGGTCGTGTCCGGCGAATTCTGGGAAAAACAGGGAATTGCGGAAAGGGTAACACATGCCGCGATGAGGCAGGCCAAGAAATGATTTCTTTTCATGCAAGAAAGGGTGGGCGGATCGTGATATTCAAGGGGAGTAACACCGATCAAAGGTCGAATCCTTCAGAAATCCATCGGATTAGGACTCTGGCACGGGCAACGAAGTAACAAAGAGCAGAATCAAATCTGCGTTCCCGATACTGGCAACTCCCGTAAATTCCCTAAGGGTGAAGTTGAGTCGAGAATCCTGAGGAACTCGGGATGTGTTAGTGGTAGCCGGCACGGCCTCGGCGCAAGGATCAAATATGCATAGATTTACTCCCTTCTTTTTCTCGATCTGGGCCAGACCGTGTGCCATGTCTTGAAGGCGTCTTACCCCTCAGCTTCGAAAGGCAAAATGCCAAAGAAAATATCGGTCATCCAGTGGCTTGCATGGTTCTACTTCGCTAATTTTCTGTTCATCGTCGTGCTGAGCCACTGGCCGGGCCTCACCGATACCCAGGGACGATTGCTCGGCCTCTACACCATCGACCCGATCGATGATATTTTCCATCTCATCTCGGCCATCTTGGCGGCCACTGTGGCCCTGCGCTCCCGGGCGTGGTCGGTTAACTATTTCAAGTATGCAGGTCTACCGTATCTGGTCGACGGCATCACCGGACTTTTTGGCAGTGTCGAGTTCCTGAACGGCGACATCTTCAGGCAAGGCTGGGGAAAGATGGACTTCAGCCAACACAACTTTCTAAACAACCTGCCGCACCTCCTGATCCCCGGTACAATGCTGACGATTGGCTACGGCGTCGCGCGCAAGTTCAAGTAGGCCGATGTGCCGCAAAGCGCCGGCGGGCCGTGGAGTCGCAATATCGCGCATCCTGCGCGCGGCGATGCTTTTTACCGCATGCGCGGCGCTTATTGCGGTCGCCTTCCTGGGTGTTGCCCGCGCCGCGCAACCGGATTTTCGTCCGGTCACGACACCTCTGCCGCCCGGGAGAGAAATCATCATCAGCCAGATACCCCATTACAAGCGGGAGACCGTCGCGACGTACCTCACCTTTCCGGAGTGGTACCTGGTCTTTGCGCCCCAGGAGTACGGTGAATATCTCAAGGCACGGCCTCCGAGCGGGTTTCCCTACTTCAGGCTCATTCATGAGATGTGGTGGGGGTATTCACAAGTCTACGCGATCTCCCGCAGCTATCCCTTCGACGGTGGCGACAACCTCATGATCATCGTGATCAGCACGAGCTCCACGTTCGAGTTCGGCATCAAGGGCGCCTACGAGGAGACGGTCGGACATCTCTTCGAGGCGATCTCCGGCTACCACACCCCGGAGGACGCCTTCGCGGCACGCGTCGCCGTGGAGTACGGCGATTTCGTTCCCACGAAGCCTTGGTTCGAATATCCATACGCCCACCGACTGAAGTCCCTTTGGGCCAATGTCCCGTTCTTTGGCCCAAACTTTCCTAGGAAGATCGAGCGAAGGATATTCCTCAGCACTGAATACGGGATCAAGGCGCTCTACGCCGGGGTCATCAGGCTCGCGAGCCACGCCGTCTACGGCGTCGCGGACACGGAGGTGATGGCCTCTGCGACGGGTGTCAATCAGGCGGTCCTGTCCGACACGCGCGCCCGAAAGGTCCGGGACTTGGGCCAAGGCACATGGATCCTCGCCCTTTCCCACTACCAGGGCTTCACGGACGATGTGCCCGAACTCGCGAAGGAAGGCATGGACCTGGACGAGGTTGCAGGAAACAGGGAGATCCTCGTGACCTTCATCGCCCCGAAGAACTGGACGTACAGCCTCGCCGAAGGCCGCCTGCTTTTTTCCATGCCGCTCCTCAACACCACCGACTCCAAGAGGTTGGCGGTCCAGGCTCCCGTCTCAGCCCTCGGCGGAATACTTCGCGAGGCGCAAGAAAAGGGCCTAAGGGTCGAGCATCTCTTTGACTACTAGAATCGAACCACGATGCACAAACACACCAAGTTTGCCGCGGCGACCATTGCTCTGGTCGCGGGCGTGATCGTCATTCCGCCCTGCGTGTTCCTGGTTACGGTCTGGATGCGGGACGGAAACACGCCACTAACGGACGCCCCCGTCGGGACTAATGACGCCAGCCGTCTGAATGAGAACAAGCCTGCGGAAGTCGTTGAGATCGCCCCCGACCCCGCCGCGGCGGAGGCACAGCTGTCCGCGCTCGTCCGGCGCGCCGCGGCCCAGGGAAGCCATATCTCCATCAGTGGTGCGCGCCATTCCATGGGCGGCCACACGATCTACCCGGGTGCCATCGTCCTCGACATGCTCCCCTTCAACAGAATGTCGCTCGACGAGAGGGCGCGCCTCCTTACGGTCGGCGCCGGCGCACGGTGGTCCGAGATAATCCCCTTCCTCGACCACAGGGGATTCTCGGTCTCAATCATGCAGTCCAATAATGACTTCACGGTGGGCGGTTCGCTGTCGGTCAACTGCCACGGCTGGCAGAACAATTCACCGCCGATCGCTAGCTCGGTGGAATCGTTCCGGCTCCTGACCCCCTCCGGCAACATTGTCCGGTGCAGCAGATCCGAAAACACTGAGCTCTTCTCGATGGTCCTTGGCGGCTACGGGCTCTTCGGCGTGATGCTCGAGGTGGAACTTCGGGTCGTCCCGAACGAGTACTACATCGCGGAGCCGCACCGCGTGGGCCCCGAGGATTACAATCGCGTCTACCACGAGTTGACCGTCAACAATCCCGAAGTCGGCATGGCCTACGGGCGCATCAGCGTGGCCCCGGATGCGTTCATGAACGAGTGCATCATTACGCTCCTCAAGCGAACGAAGTACGACACGCCAGTGATCGACACGCTCGCAGCGGGAAAGGCGCTCCTGCTTAAGCGCCTCGTTTTCCGGGCTGGGGTCGAGAGCGGTTACGGAAAGAACCTCCGGTGGTGGCTTGAGAAGCGCATGGGGGAGACCGGCAATTCTCCGACGTCCCGAAACCAGATTATGAACGAGCCCTCGGTCGAGTACGCCACGAGGGACCCAAAGACGACCGACATCCTCCATGAGTATTTCATCCCGGTGGAACGCCTGGCCGAGTTTGTCGAGAAGTCACGCCCGGTCTTCCTGCGGTACCATCCCGAGCTCCTCAACATCACTGTCCGTAACGTGGAGCCCGACAGCGACTCCTTCATGAAATACGCCAGGACCGAGGTGTTTGGCCTCGTCCTCCTCTTCCATCAGAGGCGGACGCCTGAAGGCGAGGACGCGATGCAGCGGCTGACGAGGGACCTGATTGACGTCGCCGAGTCCTGCGGCGGCCGCTACTACCTCCCTTACCGCGCCCATGCCACCGAGGAGCAATTTCTGCAGGCATACCCGCAGGCGCGAAACTTCGTCGAAAGGAAGAATTTCTATGATCCCTCCGGCGTCTTCGAGAACGAGTTCTACTTGAAATATGGGAAGCCTCTCGAGCAGCCCCTTCCGATTACGCGCTGAGCCTTGTTCATTCGAGTGACACCCAATTCGGTCGAGTGGCGTAATTCACGTTGCTTGAACCTAGAAACACGTGATGGCGAGGGGTGACACGAGGTGATCCTTGGCGTTGGATGGTAGCGATCTGCCGGGTCATAAAGCCCTGAAGGCCGACCGACCTTCCATTTCTTGGGCTGGAGAGGCTCCAACGCGTGTTGCTCATTCAGATAGCGATATGCCTAGGGCCGATCTTCCCCAATGACCGTTATCCGGCGGGAGGGTTGCGAATGCGTCCAGGAACTGTGCCCAACGAAAGGAAGGGCCGCTTTCGAGGCTTCGGGTCTTGGCCAAAGCTGGATCGAAAGCGGCCCTGTCGTCATCGGATCGGCGAAGTCCTGGGCCCGGCCGGAGGCTTTGGGATCAGGGAACCTGATAGGCCTCGATCAAGGCGGTGCCGCTCGCGCTCGATGACGAGCTCAGGTAAACCGTGTAACTCCCGGGTGCAAGGGTGGCGACCAGCGCAGCATCCAGTGAATTTGTGGCCAGGGGAAACGCACCCGCCTTGCTGGTGGCCGCGACAAGAGCTGCCGTCGTCGCGGTGTCACCCGCCGACCAGTTGTCGTTTTGGGCCACGATGTGGCCGCTGCTGTCGTAAACGGTTATCTCTGGATCTGCCAGAGGCTTGGACACCCCATAGGCTGCCAATCCAGGACCGACACCCCGGATGAGGACCTGTTTCGCATCCACATCCACGACAAACCCCAGGATGAGAGGCTCGGCACCGCCGCCCACGCCGCCGCGCGTCGAGACGTTCACCACACCCCGCTGTGACAGGAACTGGACGCTCTTCGCGAGTTGGTCGCCGCTGATGCGGAGCACCTGGCCGGCACCGGGGATAACGCCGAGGTTGGTGATGTAGAGGTTTCCGGCGCTGTCGAAGGCAAGGGCCGTGGGCGCCACCAGCCCGTCAGTCATGAGAAGAGTGCTCGCGCCGGTGGCTGGATTGATCTGCCGGAGCCCGCCCGTTATGTTGCCCGAGATGAGGCTGTTGTGGGCGATCTCGGCTACGTAGAGCATGCCGTCGGGGCCGAACTTCATGTCGACGGCGTTGGTCAGGCCGGTCGCGACCTGGGTGACGGTCGAGCCCGCGATGCGATAGACGCTCGCACCGCCGACGGGAAAGGGAACACCCGTAAGCTCCGTCACATAGATTGAATTGTCAGGCGCCACCGCGATGCCTGTCGGAACCGGGTCCGCACCCCCGGGAAGTGGTGGGAGGACCCCCACGAGGCTCGTGGCCCCTGCGAAGGTCGTCTGCAGGACGTCGTTGCCGCCGGCGTCGGTAACGAGCACCCGGTCGGACAGGACGGCGACCTGGTAGGGATTGGTGTCGATCGGGCCGCCGGCAGGATTGTTCGCCCCCTCGAACGCTGAGATGTCGGCTATGGCCTGGGGTGTGCCGCCACCGGCAGGCACCCGCATGAGCTGGCCGAGGCCGGTCATTGGGCCCGTTCGCTGGTCGGGGCTCGCCCCGAGGCCGATCGTGAAGTACATGTCGCCCGAGGCGCTGAAGCCTATGCCTTGCGGTCCGTCGATATCCCCGGAGGTGGGGCTGAACAGCGAGGGCAGTCCTGTCACCACGCGCGATTGCCCGGTGGTGTCCAGGCGGCTTATGGCGCCCGTCGTGCTAAAGTAAAAGGTTTCGCCCCGCACCGAAATCGTGGTTGAGTTCGGAGCGACCGGGGAGCCGGCCTCCGTCACGTAGAGCGCACCGTCCGGACTGAAGGCGAGTCCCCGGGGGTTCTCCAGGCCCTGCATCACGACGGTGGGTTTCAGCTGCGCGTGCGCGTTTCCTAGCAGCAGGCCAAACGCCAGGGCGAAGCACCAGATGCGCGTGCGGCCGGGGTCGGCCTTGACCGGGGAGGTGGAGGACCGCAGGGCGGTTGGACGCGCAGCAACGCAAAGGCGAGCGATGGTGTGGGCTGGATTTTTCATGTTTTTTTCTGTGGTTCGGCCATGACGGCCCTTTCGGGAGAGCCCGCTCATCGGGCTCTCCCCGTGTAATACCGGTTCCCACGCGGAAAATCACAGGCCGCGCGCGAATTTCGGCGCGGAGGCCGAGAGAGGGCCCCATTTTGGGCCGTTTCCGCCGCCTCAGCGCGCGCCCGGGCGCGCGCCCACCGCCGCGATCAGCTGGCGCAGTTCCTCGTCGACCTCGGCATCGTTCGCCACGGTCTCGGCCACGTCGGCGCGCAGGCGTTGCCCCACCCGCTGCCGGAGCCGATGGAGCGCGACGGTGAACGCGTGGGTCGTCAGGCCGAGGCGCGCAGCAGGCAACGAGAACGCTTCATCGGTACCGTCGCCCCACAGGAGCGGAGCCAACTCGGAGAACAAGGCGCCGCGCCCGCTCCGCTCGTAGTCCGCGCGAATTGCCGCGATGGAGCGCTCGAAGAGCCGGAGCGCCCATGACCGGTCATACGCCTCTTCCGGGGTGAGCTCCGTGTCGGCCACTTCCCTGGTGAACGTCCGGTCGGCTGCGTCGAATTCGAGGGAGATGGGAGGGATGCCTCCCCCGCGCTTTTCCGCCTTGGCGCGGTGCCATTCACTCGTGAGGAAATTGCTTAGCGCGGTGAGCAGAAAGCTGCGAAACCTTCCCTGCTCGGGCCGCGCGCGACCTATGCCGTCGGCAGCGAGCAGGCGGGCCAGGAATTCCTGCGTGCAATCCTCCGCCTCGTGATGGGACCGCCCCTTTCGCCGCGCAAAGGTATAGAGCGGAAGCCAATATTGCCGACAGAGCTTCTCGAGGGCCGAGCGCGCCTGCGCCGTGTGGGGCCCACCAGCCCGCACAATGACCGACCACTGGGTCTGCGGGAACGCACCTGCACCCTTCCAGGGCAAAGCCGCCGACGGGTCTTTCCGCGCTGGCGGGATCAAGGCGCCCCCTTCAGGGCCGCGACGCGACGGGCGGACCATTCGGCGGCTTTCTCCGGCTTGCCCCAGGCGTCGTAGAGGGCAACGACCGCATCGAGTGCCTCGCGCACCATCCTCCAACGGTCGCCTGCTAGGCGCGGCTCGTCCCGCTGGAGTTCCTGGAATGCGCCCACGAGCATGGGCTCCGCCTCCGAAAACCTTCCCTCGCCGGCCAACGCTTGCCCGAGGCCGCTTGCGACCCGCTGCCGCGGCGCCATCCTGAGGTTCAGCGGCTGAACTTCCCCCGCATCGTATTCGGCGAGGGTCTGGCGCAATACGGCCTCCGCCTCGGCAAAACGGCCCTCCCGCAGCAGCGTGCGTCCGAACGCACCTCTCAACAACGCCACCCCTTGGCCCCCCCGCCGCTCTCCGGACCCTGCGTCGCTCTCGTGCAACGCTGTCTCGAGGATCCGGTGGGCCTCGGCCAATCGATTCGTCTCAGCGTAGCAGTCGGCGAGAAAGGCAAGGTCGAGGCGTGAGATCAGATGGTGTTCGCCCAGCACCCTACCGCTGAGCGCCCTCACGGCCTCGAGCCGCTCGGCGGCCGCCCGGTAGCGGCCAAACGCCAGGTCGATCCATGCCAAGGTATGGTCGGCGAAAAAGACGCTTCCGGGTCCCGCCATCTGCGCTGCTTGCGCAAGGTTCAGGCTTTCCTCCCCCATGGCGAGCCCTTCGGCTGGCGCGTTGGCGATGAACTTCGACCATGCGAAAAGCCACATTGCGTCGACGATCTCCGGGTCGACCAACGTCCCGTTGGCCCGCGAATCCTCGAGGATCGCGTGGGCCTCCCGCACCAGTGCGCCGGCCTCCTCGGGTTGGCGACCCGCGCTGTCCTCCAGGGAGGCGAGCGCAAGTAGGGATGGCGCGAGAAGCGGTGAACCCTGGGGCAGCCCCTTGCGCTGGTTGGCGACAAACCCGCGCACCACTTCCAGCGTCGCCGTATCGACGTCGCGTGCGGGCTCTTGGCCCGTGAACCGCAGCAAAGAGACAACAATCTTGGGGTGCAGGTCGCCCAGCACCCTGCGCCTAATGGTAAAGGCCTCGAGATACGCCGCGGCGGCCTCGCTCTTGCGATCGAGGTCGTGGGCGTAGCTGAACCCAAGGGCGTCAAGCGAGGCCGCCACATCAGGATGCTCGTTGCCAAGCAGGCGGCGGCGCATTGCCAGCGCCTCGGCATGGAGCCTGGCGCCGGTCACATGATCGAGCTCCTCCTGGGCCAGATATCCCAATCCGGCGATGGCCTGGGCTACGGCCGGGTGTTCGTTGCCAAAGGCCCTCCGCCGGATCTCCAGGGCCTCTTGCATCATGGCCCTCCGCTCGGAGGGGCTGCGCTCGGGAGCGCTGACGAGCGCAAGCTCGTAGAGGGTGTCCGCGACTGCGGGATCCCCGGGGCCCAGAAGCTTGCGCCGGATGCCGAGGGCGGCCTGGAGCGTCGTGGCGGCCTCGCCCGCCTTATTTTGGAGCCGAAGGGCGATGCCGAGGGCCTGGAGGGATGCAGCCGTATCCAGGCTGTCATTGCCCGAAACCGTGCGGCGCATCGCGACGGCCTTGCGCAGCAGCGCTTCGGCCGTCGCGTATTGTCCCAGGTCGCAATACACCCCTCCCAGCGCCTCGCGCAGGTCCGTGGCGACCTCAGGCTCGTTGCGCAGCTCGGTGTCCAGACGGCGCCTGGTGGCATCCAAGATCTCGTGCAGCATCGCCGTGTCGCGGCCGAGTGCGACACTCGGGCCGACCCCCCTCAGCATGTCCTTCATGAACCGGGCGACCTCGGCGCTCTTGGCCGCATGGATGTCAGCTTCGCGACGCAGCGCCGCCTCCCTCCGGGCGGCGGCACGTTCCCGCACGAGCGAGACAGAGGCGACGACCAGACCCGCAAGGAGCGCCAGCGCGACGGTCGTTGCCGCGGCGACGGCGATCCGGTTGCGCTTCACAAACTTGCGGATCCGGTAGGCCGCGCTGGCCGGGCGCGCGGAAACAGCCTCGTTGCTCAGGTAATTTCGGACATCGGCCGCCAGGCTGTTCGCGGTCTCGTACCGCCGTCTGCGGTCCTTCTCGAGGCAGTGCATCGCAATACAATCCAGATCGCCCCGCAGAAGAAGCGAAAGCTTCAGCGCGTCTGTGCCACGTCGGGAGGAGACGTTTCTACGGAGTTCCTCAGGGTACGTGCCGATGCGCCGCGAGGGCCGGATGGGATCCACCTCGCAAATGGTGTGGCGCATGGCATCCAGCCCGGATTTCTGCAGCTCTTCTGAATCAAAGGGCGGAATCCCGGCCAGCAGCTCATAGAGGAGCACGCCGAGGCTGTAGATGTCGCTGCGCGTATCGACATCAAGCCCGCTCATCGGCAGCTGCTCCGGACTGGTGTAGGCGGGCGTGCCGATAAAGGCGTGAGATCCCGTGTACAGCGTCTTCTCGGTGAGGCTCCCGCTGGTGGCCTTTGATATGCCGAAGTCGATGATTTTCGGGACGGGCACGCCGTCGTGCAGCGTGACGAGGATGTTCGAGGGCTTCAGGTCGCGATGGATCACACCCTTCTGATGGGCGTGCTGCACGGCCTGGCAGACGGAAATGAAAACCCTCAACCGGGCCTCGATCGGTAGCTGATTCTCGTCGCAGTAGCGGGTGATGGCGACACCCCCAACGAGTTCCATCACGAAGTAGGGGCGGCCCGACTCCGTCGCTCCGGCATCGAATACCCGGGCGATATTGGGATGGTCCATTAGCGCGAGGGCCTGCCTCTCGGCTTCAAAGCGCGTGATCACCTCTTCGGTGTCCATGCCGAGCTTGATGACTTTGACCGCCACGCGCCGGCGGATGGGCGCCTGTTGCTCGGCAAGCCAGACGACACCGAAGCCCCCTTCGCCGATTTTCTCGAGAAGCCTGTATTGGCCAATCTGCGCGCCCGGCGTTTCCTCGTTTTTGGAGTGCAACGCGAAGCTCAGGGCGCGCATCGCCAAATCTTCGGATACCCCCCGGGTCGGCGTTCCCGATGCGCTCGCGAAAGACGTGTTGATTGCCAGTAAGCGATCGGGCAACCGTGGATCCTCCGCGCACGCCTGCGCCAAGCAGGATCGGCGTTCCGCGGGCGAGAGGTTGCGAAGGCGCGCTATCAACGCTTCTTCAGGCAAATTGTCATTCATGACGCGAGTGCCGGGTGATGGCGGTCCGATCAGTAACGGCTATTTAGTTGGGGAGAGTAACGCGGGGTCGCCCCTATTTTGCTATAAATACGGCTTTTGCCGACGACTATCACAGGCCATCGGTAATCTTAGCTGGAGCGGTCGTAGTCACAAAAATGGCTATCACCGGCGGCTATTTGGATAACGCAGGCAATTTCTTGGATCATTAGGTGCCGACGCGTTAAGTCGGTCCGCTCAAAACCCGTGCCGCGCGACCTTAATATCCTCGGTGAACAGTTCAAGTATTCACCGGCATCAGGTGTAGCGGTGCCGCCGAACAGACAAGGGGGAGTAACTCCCTCGCGATTAGTAGCTTGTCCTCTTTTTTAAAATGGCTGCCCAAGGAGGGATCCGAGACAAAATTCTGCGGGTGTCGATGCCCTTCGAAAAGGGGAGGAGTTCGAATAGAAAATCGACGACGGTCCTCCCGCGGAAACGCTTGTTTTTTGGCAGCGCGAAGGATCCTTGGGCTGTGGTTCTCAAGGTGCATTCGTGGGCTGCGCAATTAAAAGCGGGCAGGGTTCGTTCGTGCGCGGAAATAGCTAGGAGGGAGGGTATTACGCCGGCTCGCGCTTCTCAACTTTGGCCACTATCTGAGATCACTAGGGAGCAGGCGGAAAAAGTTCTGACACCGGGCAAAGGTAGGAGGATTAGTCTTCGGGCGCTGATCAGATTCACTCAGAATACCGAAGTAAGAATGGCAGGTACTGGAGGACGAAACACGGCCTGTGGGTAACTAAATGGACGCAGCCGAGCCGCACCGAGTGAGCCAGTCTGGCACGTTCCATTTGTTTCTTTTAGTTACCCCGCGCACATTCACGAATTGGCGGCGAGGACTCACCGACGAGGAAGCCGAGCTTGCCGACGATCAGTCAAGCGGATAGGTTGCACCCATGAGCGAGATCATCTTTGAAGTCCGCGAGGACGAGGCCGATGGCGGCTACGTTGCCACGGCACTTGGGCATTCAATTGCCACCCAGGGCGACACGCTCGAAGAGTTGCGTGATATGGTGCGTGATGCCGTGCAGTGTCACTTTGGCGACGGCGTGCCCGGTCCCGTTCCCAAAGTTATCCGGCTCCACTTTGTTCGGGACGAGGTTCTTGCAGTTTGAAGATACCGCGGGATGTTTACGGGGCCGACTTGGCCCGAGCCCTGCGTTCCCTCGGCTACGAGCGTGTGCGCCAGGAAGGGTCGCACATACGTTTGACCACCGAGGTTAACGGAACTCACCACGTTACGGTGCCCAACCACAAGCCGCTTAAAACGGGCACTCTGGTAGGCGGCGTCCTCAAGCCTGTTGCCGCTCACCACGGGCTGACAGTCGAGGTGCTGGTGCAAAAGCTCGGATTATAGTAGGCGTGCTCGTGTATCGCAGCTTATGCCGCTATGCAGGATCACTAGGGAGCAGGCGGAACCTGCGTTGCGGGAGCGCCCGGGAAGAGCCGTCAGCCTTCGGACTCTGATCAATTTCGCTCGGAAGGCTGGCGAGAAACTTGTGCCTTCTTGCAGTGGAAATATGACCTTAGGGTAACTAAATGGACGCAGTAGAGGAGGACCGTGTGAGCCAGTCTGGCTCGTCCTATTTAGTATTTTTAGTTACCCTAGGTGAGCCAGCTGCTCTGGGCACAAGATAGAGGTCCCTCCCAAATTCTTTCATCGCGAGCGCCTTCTCGGTGATCGCCTCGGTGACGGTGATGCAACCATGTCCTTATTCGCCCGCCCGGACTGTCGGTAGGCCCGAGGCGCCATACCAGTCCATCGCTTGAAGCCGCGGTAAAATCCGCTGTTATCCAGAAAGCCGCAGGCAAGTGCAATCTCCTCAAGCGAGATGTCCGTGGCGGCCATCAAGCGCATGGAGCGCTCAAAACGGGCCTGATCTAGAAGCTTAAGGTAGGTAGCGCCCTCGAGAGCTAGGCGCCGATGGAGCGTGCGTTCACTGAGATTGAGCGCTTCGGCTGCGTCCCTCACGGAAATCACACCGCGGTCCAGGAGACTTGGCAGAGTAGTCCACAGTTTCGCGGTTGTGGCATTCTTCTCCTCTATGAGAGTTTTGTGCGTCGTCTCGATCTCCCGCGACAGCAACGAGTGAAGCGAGGAATGCCGGTTTCGCATCCGCAGATCCAAGTGTGACCGCGGGAAGACGAGCCGACTGCTCTCGGCTCCGAAACGGCAGCGAGCGCCGAAGAATTTCCTATACGACGCAGCATGACCCGGCTCGGGATAATCAAACTCGACGCCCGAGAGAGAAAATTGGCCGATCGCCTCGCCTTTTGCGACGGTAAGTATGCTGGCGAAGGTCCTTTCAACCACTGTAGGCCATATCGCCGGGTTTGGGTCGTCCGCATTGAATATCAGGTGCGCCTCGCCTCGTGTTTCTTTGAGTTCGATCAAATCCCCGCCGGAGAGCAGCATTTGGTAACGGCAGAGCACCTTTAGTGCGCCTCCAAGAGTCTCGGAGTGTGAAATCAGGTGACCCAGGATTCCGTGTGAATTGCTCGAATAGTCGGCACCCACGGCAAGGCCAAGTGCCGGGTCCCCGGTCAATTCTAGGGCGGCCTTCCAGCTTCGCACCATTGCGTCGATGGGCACTCTCGCATCCGGATCCTTTGGCACCTCCGCGCTGACCCCAGAAAGGCGGCTGAACGCTTGGATAGAGTGTCCGCTACGCTCCAGATAACGAACCAGAGCCGAGAACACGACCACATGTACGCTATTGCGGTATTCTGAGGTCACGGTCTGCCGGACTGTCTCCGCAAGTGGCGCTATCGGCAATGTTATTGGCGCCCTGCGCCACTGCGCGCCTCGTGCCGTTCGGTTACCTTGGGGATGTCCAATACACACATGAACTCAATCCAGACATCCGCCGCATTGCCTATCGAAAGAGCCCGCCGACCGGAAGCCCCAGGCGTGAAAGTTCACGCAATACGCACCGGCTTCGTCCAGGTGCGTAGGTCCCAACAGCAGTCCAAGGGGACCGGCCTCACCCGCGCCGCAAACATGCTGTTTGACCCGGAGTGGACCGATTGGCTGCCCATCTACGCCTGGGCGATCGAGCACGACGAAGGTGTGATCCTCGTGGACACTGGAGAAACGTCGCGGGTTCACCAGAGGGGATATTTCCCGATCTGGCATCCGTTTTACCGGCGTGCCGCCCATTTCTCAGTCCACCCTGACGAGGAGATAGGGGCTCAGCTTCGAAGCCTGGGAATTGCCTCCAGGGACGTGAGCCAAGTCGTGCTGACGCATCTCCACACCGACCATGCGGGCGGCCTGACAGACCTGACAAATGCCCGTTTCTGGGTGTCCGAGCAGGAGTACGAGAGGGCCTCCGGCATCGGAGGAAGGATTCAGGGCTACCTTCCCCATCGCTGGCCGAGATGGTGGAAGCCGAACTTCATTCGATGCGATCACGGGCCGCTCGGTCCGTTCGAAAGCAGCATGTCCCTGACGAGGGCGGGAGATGTCCTGATCGTCCCGACGCCCGGTCACACCCCCCACCATGTGTCCGTCGTTGTCCGTGGCTCGCCTTCGCTCTTCATAGCCGGCGATACAAGTTACAACCAGCAAATGCTTCTCGACGGTAAGGTGGACGGCGTCAGCCCCAGTGTCGACGTTGCCAAGGCTACCCATGCCAAGATCGTGGCGCTCGCGAAGGAACAGCCCCTAGTCTACCTGCCCTCGCACGACCCCGAAAGCCCGGAGAGGCTCACGAATCGCTCAGTCCTGGCCGTCGAATGAGGTTCCAAGCCCGGTGGCGGTAACGGCAATGTTATTGGCGGTTGGCGCCACTGCGCCTCTCACGCTGGTTTGGTATTCTAAGCAGTCGGACAGGACGTTCCTGAAACCGGCTCAAATCAACCAAAACTCAAAATGATCCTCCCATCCCTAATTCTCGCTGCAATCATCCTCCTTGTGGGATTTGATACCTCGACGCAGGCAAATTGATGCGCGCCGGTGAATCCATCCCGCTGCCAGGCTCAGGTTCTTTTCCCTCGACCTTCGGAAGTAGCGAAACGCCCCATCACACCCAATTCACGACCATGAAACTCATTTCTCCTAAATGGCTGCTTCGCGTGGAGGGGCTGGCGATATTGGCCGCAGTGAGCTCCGAATACGGAAGGCAAGGCTACTCCTGGGGAAGGTTCTTCCTGCTATTCTTCGCTCCGGACCTGCTGATGATCGGCTACCTTTGGGGATCCAAGGTCGGAGCTGCCGTCTACAATGCGGGGCACACTTACGCGGCTCCCATTGCGCTGTGGCTCGTCGCCTCCCTCGGGCACCAGCCCTTTTTATTCCCCTTGGCACTGATATGGACGGCGCACATCGGCTTCGACCGCGTTCTAGGCTACGGCCTGAAGTACGGCACCGGATTCAAGGACACCCACCTCGGAAGGGTGTAGCCGGCCGACCGGGAAATACTGTGCGGTTCTAGAACGCAAAGTCCCACAATGTGAAACCTATGAAAAACGAACGCATCTTCATTTCCCACAAGGGAGATCCCTCCGTCCTGAAGCTGATTTCCGACGAGGTAAGCCCGCCTCGTCCTGACGAAATTCTGATCCGGATCAAATCCGCAGGCGTCTCCTTCGCCGACGTGATGGTGAGAGAAGGCATCTACCCTGGGGTCAAGCTGCCCGTGACGCCCGGCTACGACGTGGTAGGGGAGGTCGAGTCCGTCGGTGATGAAGTCCGGAATTTCCACAGAGGTGACCGGGTGGCCGCAATGACCGTGGTGGGTGGCTATAGCCGTTACATTTCAGTGCCCGCAAAGCATGCCGTTCCCGTGCCGGAGGCCTTGGAAAGCGGGGCGGCCGTGAGCATGGTCCTGAACTACCTGACAGCATTCCAGATGATCAAGCGCTGCACCCATGCAGTAGCGGGCGATACGATTCTTGTCCATGGGGCGGCGGGCGGGGTGGGTACAGCCCTTCTCCAGCTTGCGTCGGTCGAGGGTTTGAAGGCCTTCGGGACTGCCTCGGGCGGCAAGCTCCACATGGTGGAGCAACTCGGCGGTGTGCCGATCGACTACACTAAAGAGGATTTTGTCGCTCGTGTCCGCCGAGATACCAGGGACGGTGTCGCGGCTGCATTCGATTTTGTCGCGGGGGCACATGCGAAGCGTTCATATCAGGCGCTCAGATCAACGGGTACCCTCGTCTGTTACGGCGCGTTCGGGGTGACCACGAACGGCCACGTCCAGCCAATGAAAGCATTGATGACGCTTCTCCGTGACCCCTCGTTCAAACCGATTGGCCTCCTTGGGGACAACAAGGGATGCGTGGGCTACAACACCCGAATGTGGAGGGATTCACGCCCTGAAATGTACGCGGCGGACCTCGGAACTTTGTTTGCATTACTCAAGGAGGGTCGAATTGCCCCGATCATTGGTGCGCGCTTCCCACTTCAAAACGCCGCGGACGCCCATGAGCTGCTGAATCGCCGTGGAGTCACCGGGAAGATCGTACTCGACTGTTAGGCACTCGGGCCTGTCGAAGTGGAAGCGTAACCAAATGGTTCGATCCCGGCCCGGGTCATCCGACCCAACTTGGGTCGAAAGACAAAATGCGCAGCCTTCTTTCAATGTGACGATTGCCTAAGTCATTGCATAACAGGGATGAAAAATCCAATTTGGATTTTTATCATTGATACCGAGTTGGGTATCGAAAATGGCTGCCCGGGCTGGGATCGAACCAGCGACCAAGTGATTAACAGT
>CAZDZL010000060.1:0-16779 GCA_964509885.1 uncultured Opitutaceae bacterium
GTCCACCGCTGGCGAAGGCTCTTTCCGGCGATCGCGGTCGGGGCGGGGACCGTCACGGCGGACAACCCGAGGCTCACGGCGCGGCAGGAAGGATCGCCCGAGTTCTGCCCGGTGCGCTTCGTCTTCGACGGTCGCATGACAACCGTCGTCTCCGGGAGATACCCGGGCGTGTACACCGACGAATTCGCCTCCCGCACCATCGTGGTGACGACGCAGCACGCGGGCCAGGGCTACGTGCGCAAGCTGCGCGAGCTGGGCGTCGGCGTGTGGGTGTTCGAGTCGGCGAGCGGCCGCGTGCACCTGGCGCAGTTCCGGGCGCGGTGCGCGGCGGAGGGGATCGTCGCCGTCCTCTTCGAGGGCGGGCCGCAGCTGCTGAGCCGCGCCGTCGCCGAGCGCCAGCTGGACTACCTCTTCGCCTACCACGCCCCGGTACTCTTCGCAGACGAGCGCGCGAAGCCCGTCCTCAGCGGGCTGCGCACGGAGGGGATCGCCCAGGCGCTGCGCCTCGCCGACGTGAGGCGCCAGACGCTCGGCGACGACGCGCTCGTTCGGGGCAGGGTGGTCTATCCCGAGCGGCTCCAGATCGATGAGACTCTTTTTAGCCTCGGGTAACCCGCACAAGGCGCAGGAATTGCAGGCGATGGCCGACGCCCTACGCGCGGGCGGCTCCGCCGGCTCCCTCCGGCTCGAGGTGGCCCCGGCGACGGCGCTGGGGGGGATGCCCGCCGTCCTGGAGGACACGGGCACCTTCCTCGGCAACGCCCGCAAGAAGGCCGAGGCCCTGCGCCCCATTCTTCCCGTGGGAGGGTGGGCGCTCGCCGACGACAGCGGCCTCTGCGTCGATGCCCTTGGAGGGGCTCCGGGCGTCGAGTCCGCCTATTACGCGGGGCCGCAGGGCGACCCCACGGCCAACCTCGCGAAGCTCGTGGCCGCGATGAGGGGGGTGCCCGATGCCCGGCGGGGCGCCGAGTTCGTCTGCGTCCTCCTCCTCGCGGGGCCGGGGGGCCTCGAGCAGAGCTTCGAGGGGCGCTGCCGGGGCGTCCTCGCCCGGGAGCCGCGCGGCTCGGGGGGCTTCGGCTACGACCCCCTCTTCGTCCCCGAGGGGCACGCGGGGACCCTGGCCGAGATGGCGCCGGGAGAGAAGAACCGGATCAGCCACCGGGGCCTCGCCTGGGCCGCCTGCGTCGGCTGGCTTGCGGCCCGGCGCCAAACCGTGCTTGGATAACCCCTCCATGGCCGACTTCTACATCACCACGGCGATCGACTATGTGAACGGCTCGCCGCACATCGGGCACGCCTATGAGAAGATCCTGACCGACGTGATCGCCCGGCACCGGCGCCTGCTGGGGGACAGGGTCTATTTCCTGACGGGCACGGACGAGCACGGCCAGAAGGTCCAGCAGACGGCGAAGGCCAGGGGCGTGCCCCCGCTGCAGTTCGCGGACGAGATCAGCGCCGAGTTCCGGGCGATGCTCCCCAGGCTCGAGGTGTCGAACGACGACTTCATCCGCACGACCGAGGAGCGCCACAAGAGGGTGGTGCGCGAGCTCCTGCAGCTCCTCTTCGACAAGGGCGACATCTACCTCGGGGAATACCGCGGCTTCTACAGCACCCGCCAGGAGCAGTTCCTCCAGGAGAAGGACCGCGGCCCCGACGGCGCCTGGCCCGAGATCTACGGCGAGGTGACCGAGATCGTGGAGCCGAACTACTTCTTCAGGCTCAAGTCCTACCAGGGGTGGCTGGCCGAGTTCATCGCGACGAACGAGGGCTGGGTGTTCCCGCGCTACCGCCAGAAGCAGGTCGCCGAGTTCCTGAAGGAGCCCCTGAACGACCTGTGCATCTCCAGGCCCAGGGAGCGGCTCGAGTGGGGGATCCCGCTTCCGTTCGACGACAAGTACGTCACCTATGTCTGGTTCGACGCCCTCGTGAACTACTACTCGGCCGTCGCCGACAAGCCGGGCGTCTGGCCGCCCGACTGGCACGTGATCGGCAAGGACATCCTCGTCCCGCCGCACGCCGTCTACTGGCCCATCATGCTGCACGCCGCGGGGATCGCGCTCCCGAAGGGCCTCCTCGTCCACGGCTGGTGGATGACCAGCGGGGCGAAGATGTCCAAGAGCTCCGGCAACGCGTTCAACCCGATGGACCTCGTCGGCGAGTTCGGGGCGGACGCCCTGCGCTTCTTCCTGATCCGCGAGATGAACGTCGGCCAGGACGGCGACTTTTCGCGGGAGCTCTTCCTGACGCGCTACAACAGCGAGCTCGCGAACGACCTGGGCAACCTGGTGAACCGCGTCCTCAACATGACGGGCAGGTTCGCGGCGGGCGCTGTGCCCGCGGCGGGGCCGGGCGGCGGGCCCGAGGCGGAGCTCCGGGCGCTCTGGGAGTCGACGGCGTCGGACTACGTCACCCTCTTCGCCCAGTTCCAGTTCCACACGGGCCTCGAGCGCCTGTTCACCTTTGTGCGGTCCATCAACGCGTACGTCGAGAAGCGCGCCCCGTGGAAGCTCGGCAAGTCGGCCGAGCCGGCCGACAAGGCGCTCCTCGCGACGTCGCTGGCGACGATGGCGGAGGCGCTGCGGCTCGCCTCGGCGGCGCTGCGGCCCGTCATGCCCGTCGCCACGGCCAAGATCGAGAGCGTCCTCGGGTACACGCCGTCGGGCCTCTGGCTGGACGAGCTCGCCTGGGGCGGGCGCCTCGCGGGCTCCAAGGTGGAGGCGGCGCTCGTCCTGTTTCCCAGGCCGCTGCCCGCGGCGGGCAAGGCCCCGTGACGATCCTGCCCCTAGACCCCGTCGCCAACGCCTCGCCCGAGGCCCTGAACGCCTTCCTCGCTGAGTGCCGCGACGCCGCCGCGCAGGCGGGCCGGCCGATGCTGGTCAGCATCACGATCCAGGTCGAGAACCTCGACCCCCTCGCGGTGCTCGAGTCCATCTTCGAGCCGGGCGAGCGGCACTTCTACGCGGAGCGCCCCTCCGAGGGCTGGGCGATCGCCGGAGCCGAGTCGGTCCTCTCGTTCTCGGCGTCGGGCCCCGGGAGGTTCTCGATGTGCCAGAGGTTCATCGACCGGACCCTCGAGGACACGATCGCGGTCGGCGAGCAGGACCTGCCCTTTGGCGGGCCGCATTTCTTCGCGGCCTTCGCCTTCCTGGACACCGTGAGCGCCGGCGAGCCGTTCGAGGCCGCCTGCGTCTTCGTCCCGCGCTGGCAGGTGGCCCACAAGGACGGCAGGACGACAGCGGTCGCCAACCTCCTCGTGGAGGGCGACTCGCCCGTGGCCGCCCTCGCGGCCCGGGTGTGGAACGCCCACGCGAAATTCCGCTCGTTCGACTTCCAGGCCCCCGAGGCCCCCGCAGGCGAGTCCGCCGCCTCGGTGGACGAGGTCGGCGGGCGCCGCAGCTACGAGACGGCGGTAAGCCGCGCCCTTGAGCGCATCTCCAGGGGCGAGTTCGAGAAGATCGTGCTCGCCCGGGCGAAGGACGTCCGGGCGGCCGCGCCGCTCCACCCGCTGCGCCTCCTGAACGGCCTGCGGCAGCGCTTCCCCGACTGCAACGCCTTCTCCGTCGCCAACGGCAGGGGCCAGAGCTTCATCGGCGCCAGCCCTGAGCGCCTCCTGAAGGTCGAGGACGGCGTCGTCCTCACGGAGGCCTTGGCCGGGTCGATCAGCCGGGGCGCCACCGCGAGCGAGGACGCGTCGCTCGGGAACCGCCTCCTGCACAGCGACAAGGACCTGAGGGAGCAGCGCATCGTCCTCGACTCGATCGTCCGGCGGCTCTCGCCGCTGGGCCTCGACCTGCGGTATTCCGCGCGGCCCCACCTGAGGCGCCTGTCCAACGTCCAGCACCTGCACACTCCGGTTGAGGCCAAGCTCCCGAAGGGCGTGCGCCTCCTCGACATGCTGGGGCGGCTCCACCCGACGCCGGCCGTGGGCGGGACGCCGCGCGAGATGGCCGTCCCCCTGATCGCGGGCCTCGAGGCGTTCCCGCGCGGCCTCTACGGCGGGGCGATCGGCTGGATCGACTCCCGCGGGGGAGGGGAGTTCATCGTGGCGCTTCGCTCCGCCCTCATCGACGGCACCCGCGCCCGGATGTACGCCGGAGCCGGGATCGTCGACGGCTCCTCGCCGCAGAACGAGTACGCGGAGACCGAGCTCAAGTTCCGGGCCATGCAGGACGCCCTGATGGGAGCCTGAGCCATGAGCGCCCCCTCCATGGACCTCGCGTCGCTCGACTTCCGGAACGTAAATTCCCTCTGGGGAAGCGTCGTCGCGGAGACGCTGGTGCGCTCGGGCGTGCGCACGGCGGTCATCTCCCCAGGCTCGCGCTCGACCCCGCTCGCGTTCGCGTTCGCCAGGCACCCGAGGATCGATGCGATCCCCGTCCTGGACGAGCGCTCGGCCTCGTTCTTCGCGCTCGGCCTGGCCAAGAGGGACCAGCGGCCCGTGGCGCTCCTCTGCACGAGCGGCTCGGCGGGGGCCCACTACTTCCCGGCCGTGATTGAGGCGCAGGAGGCGGGCGTCCCACTCGTCGTCATCACGGCCGACCGGCCGCCCGAGATGCGCGGCTGCGCCTCGGGGCAGACCATCGACCAGCACCGCCTCTACGGGAGCCACGTCGGCCTCTACCACGAGCTCGCGGTGCCCGCGCTCGACCTCGCGCTCCTTCGCTACCTGCGCCAGACGGTCGCCCACGCCGTCGAGCGCACGCTCGCCCCGTTTCCCGGGCCGGTCCACCTGAACGCCCCCTTCCGCGACCCCCTCGTGCCCTCGGACGACGGCGGGGCGGCGGACGGGTTCGCCTCCGGCGTCGACTGGGAGGCCTTCTTCGGCCACCTGGCCCCGCCGGCCCCCGTCGCGGCCGTGTCCGCCGCGCCCGCCCTGAACGCCGCCGCGCATGGCGTCATCGTGGCCGGCCCGGCGCCGGCGCCCGACCCGGGCGCATACGCGGCCTCCGTGGGCGAGATCTCCCGCAAGCTCGGCTGGCCGGTGCTCGCCGACGCGCTTTCGCCCGTCCGCAACCACGCCTCGCGGGTGCCCCACCTGGTCACCCGCTACGATGCGCTCCTGCGCACGCCCTCGGTCGCGCAGGCGCTGCGCCCGGAGTGCGTCCTCTGCCTGGGTGAATGGCCGACCAGCAAGGTGCTGCGCGCCTGGATCGAGGCCAGCGGGGCCCCCGTATTCCTCGTCACGGACCGCCCGGACAACCGGGACGCCCTCCACGGCTCGACCCGCAGGGTCGTCCTCCCCCTCGCGGCCCTGGCCCAGGGCCTTCCCGCCTCCGAGGTCCCGAACGCCTACCAGAGCCTGTGGGCGGCCCACGAGGCCCGCGCCCGTGCGGCCCTGGACGCGCGGCTGGCCCCCGAGGAGGCGCTCATCGAGCCCAAGGCGGCCTGGCTCCTCGGCGCGCGCCTGCCGGCGCTCACGCCCCTCTGCGTGGCCAGCAGCATGCCGGTCCGGGACATGGAGTTTGTCTGGCCCGCGAACGACCGGGCCCTGCGGGTGCACTTCAACCGGGGGGCTAACGGCATCGACGGCACGCTCTCGACGGCACTCGGGGTGGCGCACGGCGGCCTCCCCACGGTGCTCCTCACGGGAGACCTGGCCTTCCTGCACGACTCGAACGGGCTCCTGATCGCCCCCAGGCTCCGGGGGAGCCTCACGATCGTCCTCATCAACAACCACGGCGGGGGGATCTTCGAGCACCTCCCGGTGGCCCAGTTCGAGCCCATCTTCGAGGAGTTCTTCGCGACGCCCCAGGAGGTCGACTTCGCCCGGCTGTGCTCGGCGCACGGGATCGACCACCTCCACGTCGAGGACTGGGCCCACTTCGAGTCGCTCGTCTCCGTGCTCCCGGTCCACGGGATCCGGGTCCTGGAGCTCGCGACCAACCGAAAACGCGACGCCGCGTGGCGCAAGGAGGCGTTTGCCTCCGCCGGCAGGCCCCTCTAGGACACAGGCAACTCCCATGGCCCCCAAATGGAAAACCGTCCGGGCGTATTCCGACATCCTCTACCAGAAGGCTGACGGGATCGCGAAGATCACGATCAACCGACCCGAGAAGAGGAACGCCTTCAGGCCGGAGACGGTCTCCCAGCTGATCGAGGCCTTCACGGACGCGCGCGACGACCAGAGGATCGGCGTCGTCCTCCTGACGGGCGCGGGCCCCCACACGGACGGCAAGTACGCCTTCTGCGCGGGCGGGGACCAGAGCGTGCGCGGGAGCGCGGGCTACGTCGGCGGCGACGGCGTCCCGAGGCTCAACGTCCTCGACCTGCAGAAGCTCATACGCTCGATGCCGAAGGTCGTGATCGCGCTCGTGGCCGGCTACGCGATCGGGGGCGGCCACGTGCTCCACGTCGTCTGCGACCTGACGATCGCCGCCACGAACGCGGTGTTCGGGCAGGTCGGGCCCACGATGGGCAGCTTCGACGGCGGGTTCGGCTCAAGCTACCTGGCCCGAATCGTAGGCCAGAAGAAGGCCCGGGAGATCTGGTTCCTCTGCAGGAAGTACACGGCCGCCCAGGCGCTCGAGATGGGCCTCGTGAACGCGGTCGTCCCGGTGGCCCGGCTCGAGAGGGAGGGCGTCGCCTGGGCGAACGAGATCCTGCAGAAGAGCCCGCTGGCGATCCGGCTCCTGAAGAGCGGATTCAACGCCGAGCTGGACGGCCAGGCCGGCATCCAGGAGCTGGCCGGCAACGCCACTCTCCTCTATTACATGAGTGAGGAGGCGAAGGAGTTCCATTCCGCCCAGAGGCAGAAGAGGAAGCCGGATTCGCGCCGGTTCCCGTGGCTGCCCTGATGCAGCCCCATTCAGTAGTGGTATCGCAGCTGGAAGATCACGAGGTCGCCGGCTTCCACCTTGTAAACCATCCGGTGCTCCTCGGTGATGCGCCGCGACCAATATCCCGCGTACTTGTGACGCAGAGGCTCCGGCTTCCCAATTCCAGTTTGGGGATTTCGGCTCGTATCCTTGATGAGCTCGTGGATACGCCTGACAATCCTAGGTTCCGTAGCCTGCCAATGCAGGTAGTCGTCCCAAGCCGTGGGAACGAATATCGTCCTCACCCAAGGTTCAGCTTGCGCTCTTTGCCCTTGCCCTGTGCGTATTCCCGGACCGCTTGGGCAAGCCGCTTCGCGTTTGCCGGGCTGCGCAATAGGTGGGCCGTCTCGTCAAGCTGATCATATTCCTCGAGCGAGATCATCACCACCGCCTGTTGCTTCCCACTGCGGGTGATGATCACCGGCGCGCAGTCCTCGCACACCCTGTCCATGGTCGAGGCGAGATTCTGGCGCGCCTGGGTGTAGGTAATGGCCTTCATGTACGGTATCCTGTACATGTACCGAATGCTGTCAACCCTGCATCGAAATCAGCGCTCCGGCATCATGCTCAGACCAGAGCAGCGATACGTTGGGCCGACTCTGCCGGCGAGAGTTTCTCCGTGTCGAGTCGAAGCCTCGCCGCAGGGATGACCGGCGAATCGAATACCCCCCGGGCGCGCAGGTCCCTGTAGCTGGCGGCGTCAAGGGTCTTCCCCGCGACCCGCCGGGACTCCGACCCGAGCCGCGACTCGATGGCGGCCTCGCTCGCGACGAGCTCCACGGGGATCACCTCGCCCCCGGCCGCGGCGACCGCGGCAAAAAGCCCGTCGATGAAGCGCTGGGGGACCGAGTTCTCGGGGTTGAACGTGAAGATGAGGAGCGGGAGCCTGTCAGCGAGCGCCTGCCTGAATACGTCGTTCCAGATCCTCTCCCGCAGCGCCACGAAGCCCGGCGTCCCGAAGTCGTACACGGCGAGCGCCAGGTTCACGGTGAGGTGGTTGTGGAACAGCCGGCCCCCCGTTCGCTCCGCGACGATGCGGGCGACGGTCAGCTTGCCCACCGCGGGGCGGCCGTAGAGGAGGAGGAGCTTCATGACATGAAAAAGCCGGCAGGCGAGGCGCGTGCCGGCTTGGGGGGATGCCGGTGTGCGCTACTTGCCGAGCGACGTGCGCAGGTCGGGCAGCTGCCCGGCCGAGCCGAGGAAGACGTTGCGGCTGGCGATGAACTTCGCGTACTCGTCCATGAAGATCTTGCCCGGCGGGCGGAAGTCGAACTCGCCCGGCTTGTCGCGGAAGAACTCGCGGTGGACGCGCGTCCAGACGAGGCGACCGTCGGTGTCGATGTTGACCTTCGTGACGCCGAGTTTCGCCGCGGGCAGGTACTCGTTCGGGTCCACGCCCACGGTGTCCTGCATCTTGCCGCCGGCGGCGTTGATGCGGTCGACCTCGTCCTTCGGGACGGAGGAGGAGCCGTGCATGACGAGCGGGAAGCCGGGCAGGAGCGCCTGGATCTTCCTAAGGACGTCGAAGTGCAGCGACTGGCGGCCCTTGAACTTGTAGGCGCCGTGGCTTGTCCCGATGGCGCAGGCGAGGGAGTCGCAGCCGGTCTTCTTCACGAACACCTCGGCCTCGGCCGGGTTCGTGAGCGTGGCGTGGCCGTCCTCGACCTGGATGTCCTCCTCGACGCCGCCCAGCATGCCGAGTTCGGCCTCGACCGAGAGGCCCTTGGCCTTCGCGGCGACGACGACGCGCCTCGTGATCTCGACGTTCTTGTCGAACGTCTCGTGCGACGCGTCGATCATGACCGAGCTGAAGAAGCCGCTCTTGATGCAGTCGTAGCAGGTCTCCTCGTCGCCGTGGTCCAGGTGAACGGCGTAGATCGCCTCGGGGTAGATGTCGCCCGCCGTCCGGATGATGGCCTCGAGCATCCGCTTGTCGGTGTATTTGCGCGCGCCCTTGGAGATCTGGATGATGAACGGGGCCTGGGAGTCGATGCAGCCGCGGAAGAGTCCCATGGCCTGCTCGGCGTTGTTGATGTTGTAGGCGCCGACGGCGTACTTGCCGTAGGCGTGCTTGAAGAGCTGCGCGGTGGTGACGATCATGGAGGCCGCGAGCGTACGCCCCGCTCCGAGCGCCCGACAAGCGAATTTATGGGGCCGCTCCCCGTCAGCCCTTGGGAGCCGGCGCCGTCGCGGGCGGCGCGCCCGCCCCCGAGCCGCCCTGGTAGGCCTGCCGCATCATCTGCTGCATCTGCTGCTGGGCCTGCTGCTGCTGCTGGATCTGCTGCAGAGCCGTCAGCTGCGGGCCGGAGAGGATGCCCTGCGCCTGGGTCAGGCCCGCGTCGGTGACCTTGGCCGTGCCCCCGCCGTTCATGAGGCTCATGATGCCGGGGCCGCCGTCGCCGCCGTTCGTCGTCCCCGACGTCCCGTTGCCCGGGCGCTGGGGCTGGGTCTGCGAGAGGGCCGCAATCAGCTGGTTGGACTGGTCCTCGGTCAGCGGCGTGTTGCTGTAGCTGAGCGCCTGCTGGAGGCTGTTGACGGTGTTCCTCTCGGGAAGCGTCTGCTGGTACTGCTGGTACTGCGCGAAGCCGGCGTCGCCGAGCTCGGCCTGGATCGCGGCGTCGGACTGGGCGACCGCCTGGCCCATCAGGGTCTTGAACCCGTCCGGGTCCTCACGGGGGTTGATGCCCTGCTCGCGGGCCGCCTGCATGACGTCGACGAGCGCCTGCGCCTTGTCCGCCAGAAGGCCCTGGAACTGCGCCAGCTGCTCGGGGGTCAGGTTGAGCGCCTTGAAGAGCGCGCCGTAGGTCTGCTGGATCCGCCCCTTGGCCTGGATCGCCATCAGTTTCTGAAACTCCGGGTTCGAGGCCATGCTGGCGAAGGCGCCGAAGCGGCCGCCGCGGCGCCCCTCGGTCGTCGGGCCGGCATTCTCGCCGTCGGCCTCGGCCTCGCCCTCCGCCGGGCCGCCCGCGCGGCGCCCGCGCATGGCCAGGAGGCGGTCCTGGAGCTCGCCGATCGTCCTCCGGGCCTTGGCGAGCTGGGCCCTTAGCGCAGCCGTATCATCATCAGCCACTTGCGCACGAAGGGCGATCAGATCGCGGTACTGCTGCCAGGAGAGGGCGGCAAGCGCGATGACCGCCAGCGAGAGCAGGGCGATAAGGAGGTTCTTCGGGGACTTCACGGGATGCGATGGGGTAGACGCAGCGCAGCGCGCAAGGTTTCCCCGCGGGGGCCGATTGGCCTAGCCCTGGATGGGCTCCGCCGGCTTCTTCTTCGCCCGCTTGCCCCGCGCCGGGGCGTTGGGGTCCTTCGGCGCGCGCGGCATGAACTCGAAGCCGGTCGTCAGGTCCTCCTTCAGGACCAGGAAGGCGCTGAACGGGCGACGCGTGCGCTGGCTCCAGAACTTCTCGAGGAGGTCGGTCTTTCCGGTCTGCAGCATCTTCATGAACTGCTCGAGCGGGATGTCGCGCGACAGGATCCGCTTCGAGCACCGCACGAGGACCTTGTCCTCCCCGCCGACGACGCTGCGAACGACGAAGCTCTGCGGGGTCTCGTAGACCTGGGAGCCGGCGGGGAACTTGGGCGTCGGGGCCTCGGCGATCGGCTGCAGTCCCGTGAAGTCGATCTTGATGGCGCCCGAGGCGTCCCTCTGGCCGTCGAATACGAATTCCGCCTTCTTCTCCTCCTTGTTGTACCTGAGGACGGCGCTGAAGGGCTTGCCCTTCTTCGAGCGGAACCCGTCCAGGGGCCCGATCTGCCCGAGCGAGAGGAGGTCCTTCACCTCGGACTCCGCCATCTTCCGGTTCCCGATGACCTTGTAGATCATGAGCTCGCCGTCCTTCGACTTGTAGCCCCGCAGGGTCTCCATGAGGGGCTTGCCGTCGGTCGGGGAGATGATGTCCGTCTCGCGGGCGGCGGAGTCGTCCTCCTCGAAGGACTTCACCCCCTGGACGATCCCCTTGGTCGTCTCGACGACCTCGGCCATGAACTTCTCGCGCGGGAACTTCCCGTGCTCCATCTGGCGCAGCTTGAACTCCCACTCGCCCGTCATGTCCGGGCTCGTGATCACGTCGGCCTTGACCGCCGCGAGGAACTGCAGGATCTGCTCCGCCTTGGGCGTCGGGACGAGCTCGCGCTGCACGCGCTCGACGTAGCGTGTGTTGATGAGGCCGTCGATCGTGTCGGCGCGCGTCGCCGGGGTGCCGAGGCCGCGCTCCTTCATGGCCTCCGCGAGCTCCTCGTCGTCGACCAGCTTGCCGGCGCCCTCCATCGCGGAGAGGAGCGTCGCCTCCGTGTACCGGGGCGGGGGCCGCGTGGCCTCCTCGTGGAGCTGGGCGTCGAGGGTCTTCGCCTTCGCGGGCGATCCGTCCTCCTTGTCCAGGGCCGGCAGGATCTTCGCGTCGGGATTGTCGTCCTCGGCCCCGGTCTTGCCGTAGACCGCGAGCCAGCCGGGGAAGGTCATGACCTTGCCCTCCGTCTTGAACGCGTGGCCGGCCACGGTGCTCAGGCGGGTCGTGATGTCGAATTCCGCCGAGGGGTGGAAGACGGCCACGAAGCGGCGCGCGATCATGTCGTAGACCTTGGCCTCCATGTCCTCGAGCGGCTTCGGCTCCTCCACGGTCGGGATGATGGCGAAGTGGTCCGAGATCTGCGCGTTGTTGAAGATCCTCTTGTCGGGCCCGAGCCACTGCTCCTCGAGGACCTTTTTCGCGTGCACGGCGAGGTCGCCCTTGAGGTTGAGGAGGGCCTGGCGGCAGGTCGGGATGTAGTCCTCGGGCAGCGCCCGGGAGTCCGTCCTCGGGTAGGTGATCATCTTGTGGCGCTCGTAGAGCGCCTGCGCGATCTGCGAGGTGCGCCTCGCGGAGAGGCCGAAGCGGTTGTTCACCTCGCGCTGCAGCGTCGTCAGGTCGTAGAGGCGCGGCGAGGCCTGCTTGCTGGCCTTCTTCTCCTCGGTGACGAGCGCCTGGGGGTGGCCGGAGCACGCGGCGTGGACCGCCTCGGCCGCCGCCTTGTCCCAGATCCTGTCGACGCGGTCGTGCTCGTCGTCCTCGGACTTCTTGAAGCCGGGCTTCTGGTAGACGCCCTCGTAGATTCCCTTGTAGACCTCGAACTCGGCGGTGACCCGCCAGTAGCCGCGCGGCTTGAAGTTGCGGATCTCGAGCTCGCGGGCGTAGACGATCGCGAGGGTGGGGGTCTGCACGCGGCCGACCGAGGCGACGTTGCCCGCGCGGGAGCCGAACATGCGCTTCGTGAGGGCGCGCGTCCCGTTGATGCCGATCAGCCAGTCGCTCTCGCTCCTGCAGCGCGCCGCGTCGGCGAGTCCCCGCATCTTGGCGCCCTCCCGGAGGTTCTGGAACGCCTCGCGGATGCCCTCCTGCGTCATCGTCTGCATCCAGGCCCGCTTCACGGGCAGCTTGCTCTTCGTCAGCTGGTAGATGTACGTGAAGATGAGCTCGCCCTCGCGGCCCGCGTCACAGGCGTTGATCACGAGCTCGATGTCCTTCCTCGCGAGGAGCTTCTTCAGCTGGTCGAACCGGTCCTTCGAGGACTCCACCGGCTTCAGCTGGAACTTCTCGGGTATGATCGGCAGCGCATCCAGGCGCCAGAACCCGTATTTCTTCTTGTCGATGTCCTCCGGCATCTGCAGCTCGACGATGTGGCCCACTGCCGACGAGATGACGTAGTCCTCGTTCTCGTAGTGGTCCCCCTTCTTGGGTACCTTGCCGAGTGCCCGCGCGAGGTCCGTCGCTACTGACGGCTTCTCCGCGATGATGAGTGACTTCATGAAGCCGGGAGCCGATACGCCCCGCGAACTAAAGTTTCAAGGGTTTTGTTTTTGGGGCGGCGCTCAGGACTGGACCTTCGGCGTCTCCGCGAGCGCGCTGTCCAGCGCCTTGATGAGTGCCGAAATCGTGGCGTCCGTCTCGTCGCCCATGTTGGAGATCCTGAAGGTCTTCCCCTTGAGCTTGCCGTAGCCGCCGTCGATCACGAGCTGGTGCTTGGCCTTCAGGGTCTTGTTGAGCGCCGTCAGGTCGTAATTGAGGTTGTTGGCGAAGCAGTTCAGGGTCACCGAGCCGTAGCCCTCCCTCGGAAAGAGCGTGAAGCCCTTGGCGAGCCCCCAGTCCCTGACCCTCTTGTTCAGGCGAGCGTGGCGCGCGTAGCGGGCCTCGAGGCCCTCGGCCCTGATGTCCTCGAGCTTCGACTTGAGCGCGTAGATGATGGGGATGATCGGCGTGCTCGGCGTCATGCCGTTCTCGTGGTTCTTCTGGAACTCCAGGAGGTCGAAGTAGTACCCGCGGTCGGCGACGCCCGTGGCGCGCTCGAGGGCGCGCTTGGACACGGAGACGAGGGAAAGTCCCGGGGGCAGGGCGAGGGCCTTCTGGGAGCCCGTGATCATGACGTCGATCCCGAGCTTGTCCTTGGGGATGTCCATCGCGCTGAAGGAGCTCACGACGTCGATGATCGAGATGACCTCCGGGAACTCGCGGACGACAGCCATCAACGCCGGCAGGTCGCTCATGCAGCCGGCCGAGGTCTCGTTGTGGATGAGCGTGATCGCGTCGTAGCCGCCCTTGGCGAGCTCGGCGCGGACGGCCTCGGGGTCGACGGGCTGGCCCCACTCGAACTTGAGCGCGGTGGCCTGCTTGCTGCACCGAAGCGAGACGTCGTTCCACTTGTCGGAGAACGCCCCGTTCATGCAGTTGAGCACCTTCGTCTTCACGAGGTTTCGGATGGCCCCCTCCATGACGCCCCAGGCGCTGCTGGTCGAGATGTAGACGGCATCCTTCGTGCCGAAGAGGGCCTGGAGCTCGGGCTGGATCTCGCGGTAGATGGCCACGAAGTCGGCGCTGCGGTGCCCGATCATGGGCTGTGCCATTGCCCGGAGTGTCTTCTCGGAGACTTCGATGGGGCCGGGAATGAAGAGTTTGTAGGCCATGGTGGGTCGGCGTGAACTGTTGAAAACAGTTTACGCGGCCTCCGGCGTCAACCTTCATTCCCCCGGGACCCCCGCCGGTCGCCGCCCAATGCCCCTGTCCTGGCTCAAAAGAAAACTCCAGTCGTTCGAGCTCTACACGATCGACGTCGTCCTCGGGCGGCGCGCGGACACCGGGGCGGTCATCTATGGGACGCTCCTGACGGTGCTCTCCTGGGGCTTCAGCCTCGGGGTGCGGATCCGCCTATGGCTCTACAAGGAGCGGATCCTGCGCGACCATCCCCTGGGCTGCCTGATCGTCGTCGTCGGCAACCTGACCGTGGGCGGGACGGGCAAGACGCCGATCGTCGAGAAGTTCGCGAAGGCCCTTCAGGACCGGGGCCGCAAGGTGGCCATCCTGAGCCGGGGCTACAAGAGCAAGGCGCCCCCTTTCTGGAAGAAGGCGTGGTACGGGATCACCCACACCGAGGAGCCCCCCCCGAGGGTCGTCAGCGACGGCCAGACGGTCTTCCTGGACAGCGAGCAGGCCGGCGACGAGCCGTACATGCTCGCGCGCAACCTGCCGGGTGTCGTCGTCCTGGTGGACAAGAACAGGGTCAAGGCGGGGGCCTACGCCATCAAGAAGTTCGGCTGCGACACCCTCGTCCTCGACGACGGCTTCCAGTACCTTCCGCTCAAGGGCCGGCTGAACCTGCTGCTGGTCGACAAGACGAACCCGTTCGGCAACGGCCACCTGCTGCCCCGGGGTATCCTGCGGGAGCCGATCACGCACCTGAGGCGGGCCAACTACATCTTCCTCACCAAGTCCAACGGCAGGCGGGACACGGACCTGGAGGCCCTGATCGCCAAGCACAAGCCGGACGCCGACATCATCGAGTGCGCGCACAAGCCCCAGTACCTGCAGCGCCTCGACGCCAAGCCCGGAGCGGCCGCGGGGCGGGAGCCCCTGGAGTGGCTCAAGGGCCGCCGGGTCTTCGCCTTCAGCGGGATCGCGACCCCGGAGAGCTTCGAGAAGTTCCTTCGGGACCTGGGGGCCCTCCTCGTGGGAAGGGAGCGCTTCCTCGACCACTACCGCTACACGCCGGAGGACCTGGAGGAGCTCTACGACGCCGCCGAGCGCGAGCGCGCCGAGTGCCTCGTGACGACGGAGAAGGACGCGGTGCGGATCGACGCCCCGGGCGGCAGCCCGCTGCCCGTCTACTACCTGCGCCTCGAGATCGAGATCATACGCGGGGCGGCGGACTTCGACGAGGCGGTGGGGCGCATTTGTTTCCCCCAGAACGCGCTTGCGGCGCGGGGCGAGCCGGGCGTTAGTGGCGGCTCCCCATGATCATCGACTCCCGTTTCACCGAGCTGGCGCAGGGCCTCACGGGATTCTCGACCGCCCTGAAGAAGGGGGAGAGGGTCCTCATCGACGCCTACGACGTGCCGGACGCCATGGTGATCGCCCTCATCCGCTGCGCGCGGGAGCGCGGGGCGCTGCCGTACGTCCAGATCAACCGGGCGCGGGTCGCGCGCGAGATGGCCCTCGGGGCCGAGGAGGCCCAGTACGCCACGCTCTCGGAGATCGAGCTCACCCGCATGCGGCACATGGACGCCTACATCGCGCTGCGCGGGTCGGACAACATCTTCGAGGCCTCGGACGTCCCCTCGTCGCGCGTGCAGCTGGTCAGCCGCCTCCTGAAGCCGGTCGTCGACCACCGCGTGAACAAGACGAAGTGGGTGGTGCTGCGCTGGCCGACGCCGGCGATGGCCCAGCAGGCGGGGATGAGCACGGAGGCCTTCGAGGACTTCTACTTCAGGGTCTGCACGCTCGACTACGCGCGCATGGCGCCCGGCATGAAGGCCCTGGCCGCGCTCATGGCCGCCACCGACAAGGTGCAGGTCACGGGGCCGGGCACCGACCTGCAGTTCTCGATCAAGGGAATCGGCGCCATGGAGTGCGGCGGGCGCTACAACATCCCCGACGGCGAGGTCTTCTCCTGCCCGGTCAAGGAGTCCGTCGAGGGCGTCGTCCAGTACAACGCGCCCACGGTCTACCTCGGGGCCTCCTTCGACAACATCCGCCTCGTCTTCCGCAAGGGGAAGATCGTCGAGGCCACCTCGAACAACACGGCCAAGCTGAACCAGATCCTGAACAGCGACGCCGGCGCCCGCTACATCGGGGAGTTCGCGATCGGCTTCAACCCGCACATCAAGGAGCCCATGCGCGACATCCTCTTCGACGAGAAGATCGCCGGCTCGTTCCACTTCACGCCGGGCCAGGCCTACTCGGACTGCGGCAACGGCAACACGTCCCAGGTCCACTGGGACATGGTCTGCATCCAGCGCCCTGAGTACGGCGGCGGGGAGATACGCTTCGACGGCAAGCTGATCCGCAAGGACGGCCTCTTCGTGCCGAAGGCCCTGCACAAGCTGAACCCCGACTACCTGCTCGCGGGTTGAGCTTGATCATATCGACGGATACGGATTCGTTGATATCAACATGAAGCAAGAATCGCCCGACACGCTGGACGCCTTCATCCAGGCGCTCCCGAAGACCGAGACCCACCTGCACATCGAGGGGGCGCTTCCCTACGACGAGCTCCTGCGCACGCTGGACCCGGTCGCCTACGGCCCCGACCCGGAGTTCCGCCGGCGCTCCTACAGGTACCCGACATTCCCCGTCTTCGAGCAGACGCTGCTCAGCCACGCGCTCCCCTGGTACACGTCCGCCGAGCGCTACCACGAGTCCGCGCGGGTCATCTTCGCGAACCACGTCCGCCAGAACGTGCGGTACGTCGAGACGAGCTTCCACCTGCACGTGACGGAGTTCATCCACGTGCCCGGCACCGAGATCATCGACGCGATCCTCTCGGCGGCCCCCCCGGGGCTCGAGGTGCGGGTCTTCGCCGGGATGCTGCGGACCGCCTACGACGGCCCCCTGCGCGAGACGATCGAGGGCCTGGAGGCCTGGGACAACCTCGCCGGGGTCGACCTCCACGGCCTGGAGACGATGCCGACCGAGCCCTGGTCCTTCAGGATCTGGGAGCG
>CAZDZL010000061.1:0-16383 GCA_964509885.1 uncultured Opitutaceae bacterium
TACCCCCGGAATCCCACCCTTGACACCCCCCCTTCCGTAGGGCACTTCAGTCAACTCTTAAACGTCACGACACCATGCAACCCACCTTCCGCCCGCACCGCAAGAAACGAGCCCGCAAGATCGGCTTTCGCGCCCGAAAGTCCACCCGTGGCGGCCGCAAGGTGCTCTCGTCACGCCGCAGGAAGGGCCGTAAGCGCCTGACCGTCGTTTGACCCCGGGACCAGCGGACCCCATGCGCTTCCGCCCTGGGCAGCACCTTCGCCGCCAGAGCGACATCCGGGACGTCCGCCAGCAGGGAGTCCGGGTGGACTGCAGGGCCTTCACCGTGTGGTGGAAGGCCAAGCCCGACGGCGCCGCCCTTCGCAGGGCATGCTTCGTCGCCTCGACGCAGGCCGTCGGCATGGCCGTCCTTCGCAACCGCGCCAAGCGGCGGATGCGGGAGATCTTCAGGCGGCACCAGGGGATCCTTCCCGTGTCGGTCGACCTGATGTTCGTCGCAAGGTCTCAGGTGAACAACTGGCCGTTCGCGCAGCTCGACCGCGCCTTCACCGACGCCTGCGGGCGGATGGCCCCCCCGTCGCGCCCATGACCGTCCACCCTTCATCCGCGGCCTCGCCCCCTCCGGGGTTTCCCGCGTCGGCGGCGGTCGGCCTCATCAGGATCTACCAGAGGACCGCGTCTCCGATGCTGCCGGTGATCTTCGGGCCGGCTTGCGGCTGCCGCTTTTATCCCACGTGCTCCCACTACGCCGCCGAGGCCGTGGGGACGCATGGGGCCCTCAGGGGCGCGTGGCTGGCCGCGCGCCGCATCATCAGGTGCACGCCCCTTAACCCGGGCGGCCACGACCCCGTCCCGCCGGCCCCGCGGAAACACTCCCAATAGCGTGGACAAAAAGAACACACTCATAGGCTCGGCGCTGTTCATCGCGGCGTTCATTGTCCTCATCTACAGCAACAAGTACGCGCCGAAGCACCCGGCGCCCGCCGAGATCCAGAAAGAGGTGAGCAAGCAGATCGCGTCGGAGCCCGCGGCCGCACAGGCCGCCGCGGCTGCTGCGCCGCCGGCCTCGGAGGAGCCCGCGTTCACGACGGCCCAAGCCGACCAGTCCGGCGCGACCGTCACGACGCTCGGGAACGGCTTCGTCGAGGTGAATTTCACCGACGCCGGCGGCTCGATCCGCGACGTCGCCTTCAAGAGGTACCCCGCGACGCAGGGACAGCCCAACCCGTTCATCTTCAATGAGCTCCACGCGAGCCCCATGCTGGCGTTCGTCGGCCTCCCCGGCCTCGACCGCTCGACCCGGTATGCGCTTGTCTCGAAGACCGACACGGATGTCACGTACCGGGCTGTCTACGACAAGAGGATCGAGGTCACGCGCCACTACATCGTGTCGCCCGACGCGGTGGGGACGACGGACCCGTACGAGATCCGGTGCGAGACGACCCTGCGCAACCTCGCGGACGCGGCCTCGGCCCCGATGAGGGTCGCAATGTCCGTCGGCACCGCGGCGCCCGCCAACGCCCTGGACACCGGCCTGCAGCTGATGACGGAGTACTCCAACGGCAAGGACCAGATAAAGGTCGTGCGCGCCTCGCTCGAGTCCAGCGGCGGCTTCCTCGGCTTCGGGGCACACGAGGCGAAGTCGGTCATCACGGGCGCGGGTCCCGTCGCCTGGGCCACTGTGAAGAACCAGTTCTTCGCGGCCATCCTCACCCCGGACGATCCCGCGGCCGGGATCGAGACGCGCAGGATCAAGCTCCTCGACGCGCTGCCCGACGCCGACAAGCGCGCGTACGGGATCATGGGCGCCGTGCAGTTCGACGTGCCCGCGCTGGCCGCCCATTCGCAGCAGACGATCTCGGGGAACTTCTACGTGGGGCCGAAGGAATACCCCCGCCTCTCCAACGCGGACGTGTTCAAGAGGGACGAGGACCGGGTCATGGACTTCGGGAACTTCGTCTTCCGCTTCTGCGCCGCGATCCTGCTCACGCTGATGACGTGGATCCACCACTGGACCGGCAACTGGGGCATCGCGATCATCCTGACGACGCTGACGCTCAAGATCGTGTTCGTGCCCATCACGCTCGCGCAGTCCCGCACGTCGAGGCGGACCCAGAAGGCCATGCCCGAGCTGAAGGCGCTCAAGGAGAAGTTCAAGGACAACCCCCAGAAGCTCCAGGCGGCCACGATGGAGCTCTACAAGCGGCACAAGATCAACCCGGTCGCGGGGTGCATCCCGATGCTCCTCACGCTCCCGTTCTTCTTCGCCTTCTTCAGCATGCTCAGGAGCGCGGCCGAGCTCAGGTTCTCGTCCTTCCTCTGGGCCCACGACCTGTCCGCGCCGGACACGGTGGCCGTGCTCTCGCTCCCGGTCATCGGCGCCCTCAGCCTCAACGTGTTCCCGCTCCTCCTCGGCGCGGTCAACTTCTTCCAGATGCGGGTGACGCCGCAGCCGGCCGTGGACAACGCCCAGATGAGGATGATGAAGTTCATGCCGGTCATGTTCGTCGCCTTCTACTACAGCTGGCCCTGCGCGCTCTCACTCTACTCGACGGTGAACGGACTGTTCACGATCTGCCAGCAGCTGATGGTGAACCGCACCAAGGACACGGAGGACGTCCCGCCGGCGAAGCCGGGCAAGCACACGAAGAACGTCACGCCCCGGAAGGGCTGATCCGCCCAGGGCGTCATAAAGGCTGCGTCGCCTTGCGTCGCCGGCGCCGCGTGGTTGAATACGCCGGCACGATGACAGACGAAGTCCAGGCAAAGACGGCCTCCGATCTCCGGCACCTGGCCGGGGACGACGTCGGCATTGTCCAGCCGAGGGACTTCACCCACCCGGGGCCCTTCACGTTCAAGAGCGGCCAGGTCGTCCAGGGCTTCACGCTCAGGTACGAGACCTACGGCGCCCTGAACGCGACGCGGGACAACGCGATCCTCATCTGCCACGCCCTGAGCGGGGACCACCACTGCGCGGGCTGGCACTCCGAGGCCGACGCGAAGCCCGGCTGGTGGAACAACCTCATAGGCCCGGGCAAGGCGGTGGACACGCGGCGCTTCTTCGTGGTCTGCGCCAACGTGCTCGGCGGCTGCCAGGGCTCGACGGGCCCGAGCTCGACTGACCCCGCCACGGGCAGGGCCTACGGGACGCAGTTCCCGTTCGTGACGATCCGGGACATGGTCAACGCGCAGAAGCTCCTGCTGGACCACCTGGGCGTCGTGGAGCTCCACGCCGTGATGGGCGGGTCCATGGGCGGCATGACCGCGATGATCTTCGCCATCGAGTACCCCCAGTTCACGAGGCGCCAGGTCATCATGGCGTCGACGGCAAACGAGAGCGCCCAGGCGATCGCGTTCAACGAGGTAGGCCGCCAGGCCATCATGCAGGACCCGGCGTGGAACAACGGCGACTATCCCCGCGACGGGGGGCCGCGCGTGGGCCTCGCGATCGCCCGCATGATGGCCCACATCACCTACCTCTCCGACGCGGGGATGGACCGCAAGTTCGGGAGGCGCAAGCGCGAGTCCGCCGGGGGCGAGTCCTACACCTTCGACGCCCAGTTCGAGGTGGAAAGCTACCTGCGCCACCAGGGCCAGAGCTTCATCAACCGCTTCGACGCGAACTCCTACCTCTACATCTCCCGCGCAATCGACCAGTTCGACCCCGCCCGCGCCTACGGCTCGCTCGAGCAGGCCTTCGCGCCGATCCGGGCAGAGTCGCTGGTCGTCGGCTTCACGAGCGACTGGCTGTTCCCGCCCGAGCAGAACCGCGCGATCGCGCTCGCGCTCCTGCGCGCGGGCAAGAGCGCCAGCTACGCCGAGCTCGCCACGGACCTCGGCCACGACTCCTTCCTCCTCGAGAGCGCCGAGCTGTACGCCCTCGTGAGGGGCTTCCTCGAGCGCCCCGACACCTTCGTCTTCGACTTCGCGATCTGAGCCGCCACGACCATGGGAAAACTCGTCGAAAAGCGCACGGTGGACATGCAGGTCATCGGGGAATGGGTGGAGCCGCAGTCGCGCGTTCTCGATCTCGGCTGCGGCCGGGGCGAGCTCATGGGATACCTGGTCCAGGCAAAGAACATCTCGGCGACGGGCGTCGACCTGGACTTCGGGCGGATATCGGCGTGCGTGGCCCGCGGGCTGAGCGCCTACCAGGGCGACATGGCCGCGTTCATGCGCGCGTTTCCCGACCGGCACTTTGACCGGGTGATCTGCTCGCGCACCGTCCACGAGCTCGACGACCCCGCCGGCGTCATCCTCGAGGCCCTGCGCATCGGCAGCACGGTCACGGTGGGCTTCGTGAACCACGGCTTCTGGAAGAACCGGCTCGACGTGCTCTTCCGCGGCCGCAAGGTGCGCAACGCCGTCTACACGACGCCGTGGCACGAGAGCCGACCCGCGAACCCGCTCACGATCGCGGACTTCGAGGACTTCTGCCGCGAGAAGTCCATCCGCGTCGCCAGGCGCGCGCACCTGCTCGGCGACTGGCGGACCCCCTGCCCCCTCCTTCCGAACCTGTTTGCGGGATACGCGCTCTACGACCTGGCCCGGGCCTGACGCCGGGAGAGGCGCGCGGCCTGGATCAGGCACACGCAGTCCGTCCCGTCCTGCGTGTGGAACCAGTGCGGCTCGAGCGCGCCGAACTCGCGCTCGAACGCCTCGCGCAGGCCGCCCACCTCGATCATGAGGATCCCGTGCGGCCGAAGGCGCGCCGCCGACTGGCGGACAATCCTGCGTATGAGGCCCAGCCCGTCGGGCCCCCCGTCGAGCGCGAGCCGCGGCTCCCGGCGGAATTCCTCGGGAAGCGCGTCGACGTGGGCGGACGTCTCGTAAGGCGGGTTGCTCAGGATGACGTTGTAGCGGGCCGCGGGCACCGAGGTGAAGAGGTTGCTCTCGACCAGGCGGACCCGGCCGGCGAGCCGGTGGCGCGCGACGTTCAGCGCCGCGACCTCGAGGGCGCCGGCGGAAAGGTCGATCCCGTCGACGCGCGCCCCCCTGAAATGCCGCGCGAGGAGCACCGCGAGGCAGCCGGAACCCGTGCACACGTCGGCCACCCGGGTCACCCCCTTTAGGTCCTGGAGCCACGGATCGACCTGGGTCCCGAGGATCTCGACAAAGTAGCTGCGGGGGATCAGGACGCGCTCGTCCACGTGGAAGCGCAGGCCCCCGAGCCATGCCTCACCGGTGATGTAGGCCGCCGGGACATGCTCGATCAGCCGCCTTTGGAAGACGCGCCCGATCTCCGCGGACTCGGCGGCCGTCAGCTTCCGCTCCAGGACCGACGGCCCGCTCTCGAGCGGAAGGCGCAGGGTGCTGAGCATCAGGTAGAGCGCCTCGTCCCGGGCGCTCGCCGCGACCTGGCCCAACGCCGCGCCGTGCTCGACGTACATCCTCTCCGCGCGCCTGAGCCATCGTCCGAAGGTCACGAGTGGAAGATCAGGAGGTACGCCGTCGGGTTGATCAGGGAGCAGAGCTTTGCGTAGGGGAAGCAGGCCATCGCCACGAACTCGACGATCAGGCGCTGGGTCACGCTGATGTTGATCACGATGAGCATGATGAGCCCACTCCACCGCGATATGCCGGCATAGGTCTCCTCGGACATCCCCACGACGCGGCGCATGATGGATCCGCCGTCGAGCGGGGGGATCGGCAGCAGGTTGAACACGGCGAGGCCGACGTTCATGACGACAAGCCCCTTGGCCAGCTCGCCGAGCCGCGGCTGCGCCACGACGACGAACGAGCCGACGAGGATCGCCACCAGGGCGAAGAGCAGGTTGGCGGCCGGGCCCGCGAACGCGACCAGGAGGTCGTCGCGCCAGCGGTTCCTGAAATTGGAGGGGTTGGTCAGGACCGGCCTGCCCCAGGCGATGAAGGGCAGCCCTCCCCCGAAGACGAAGATGTTCACGAGCGGGATCACGATCGTCCCGATCATGTCGATGTGCACCATGGGGTTAAGGGACACCCTGCCGTCGGAGCGCGGGGTGTCGTCCCCAAGCAGGTCCGCGACGATCGCGTGGCCCCACTCATGGAAGGTGACGCAGGCGACCAGGAGTATGAAGGTTATCAGGCCGTCGCGGATGAATATCGGGTCAAATTCCATCGGGGCGCCTATTTTCCGGCGTCCGGGGACATCCGGTCCACCATTTTCTGCCTCTGGGCGGCCAGCGTGGGATCATTCACCGTGTCCAGCACCTTCCGGGCGCGGTCGGCCCTGCCCATGTTCAGAAGCACGTTCACCTGGTGGAGGCGCATCGTCTGGCGCTCGATCTCCGACTGCCCCCGGGCCTCGAGCCCCTCCCACGCCTTCAGCGCGGCGGCCCAGTCGGGCTCCTGCATGTCGTAGAACGACTCGGCATAGCGGTAGCCGAACTCAACGCGCTCGGGGGCCAGCTCGGCGGCCCTCCTGAACCCCTCCTGCATGGAGTGGTCGATCGCGGCGCGGCTCCATTCGCCGCTCTTCAGGAAGTCGTCCCTCGCCTCGTAGAGGAGCATGCCGATCTGGTAGTGGTAGAGCGGCTCGTTCGGCTCCAGCTTGACCGCCGACAGGTAGTAGTTGAGCGCCTCGAGGGGCTTGCCCTCCTCGGCGAGGTAGTTGCCCAGCTCGTTCTTCACGAGGGGGATCTCCGGGTCGAGCTGGTTGGCCTTCAGCAGGATCGCGGCCGCCTGCTTGCGCAGGTCGACCTTCCACAGCATGAACCCGTACGACGCGTAGCCCGCGGCGAAGTCGGGGTTGTCCTTGAGGAGCGACTCGTACTCGCGGGTGAGCTGCTCCACCTGCGTCTTGAAGCCCGCCGCGTCCATCGCGTCGCCCTGGGCCACCGCGTCCGCGAAGAGCACCCTCTGGTGTTCGACGATCTCCTTGAGCCGCCGCTCGGGAAGCGTCTCGACCCCGGCCGCCGGGCCCGCCGGGGCGAGCGGCGCCAGGAGCGCGGCGAACGCGGCGAGAATGAGGGCGGGTCTTGCGTGCATGGATATGGGGCGAACACCCGTTGACACCGGGCCGTCCACGGCGTTCGAAAAATCTGCCTCCGGAGGGACCGCCTAGGCGACATAAAATGCACTATTCGCTTTAGAACCGCGGCGCCGGCGGGTATAAATCCCCCCAATGGGACAGGCCAAAAGTGTCGAATCAAGGGATCCGTTCGGTGCCGTGCTTCCGGCGGACGTGCTCGGTGCGGCGGTCGACTGCTTCAACGACATCGTGATGGTCACCGAGTCCGAGCCGCTCGACGAGCCGGGGCCGAGGATTCTCTTCGTCAACCCGTCCTTCGAGAGGATCACGGGGTATACGGCCGCCGAGGCCCAGGGCCGCTCGCCCCGCTTCCTGCTGGGGCCCGGGTCCTCTCTGGAGGAAGTGGCGCGGATGAATGCGGCGCTGGGCGCGCGCCGGCCCGTGCGCGCCGAGCTTCTCAACTACCGGAAGGACGGCTCAACCTTCTGGGTGGAGATCGAGGCCAGCGCGACGAGGAGCCTCTCGACCGGGAGCGAGTACATCGTCTATTTCGAGCGCGACGTCACCGACCGGAAGAGGGCCGAATCCGCGCAGCGCGAGCAACAGCGCGCGATCGACACGCTCTTCAGCAACCTGCCGGGCATGGCCTACCGGTGCCTGAACGACGGGTCCTGGACCATGGAGTTCGTGAGCGGCGGATGCCGCGAGCTCACGGGCTACGACCCCGAGGCGCTCATCGGCAACCGCCTGAAGAGCTTCGAGGCCATCACCGAGTCCGACGACAGGAAGGGCGTGAGGGAGATCATCGCCCGCGCCGTGGAGCGCAGCGAGGCGTTCGAGCTCACGTACCGCATCCGCACGCGCGACGGCGGCCTGAAGTGGGTCTGGGAGCGGGGACGCCCCGTCTCGGGCCCCGACGGCGTCGTGCGGACGCTCGAGGGGTTCATCACGGACATCACCGAGCGCAAGCTGCTCGAGACCCAGGTCCTCCAGAACCAGCGGCTGGAGAGCATCGGGACGCTCGCGGGGGGGATTTCCCACGACCTGAACAACGTCTTTGCGCCCATCATGATGGCCGGCGACCTGCTCGCCGACCGCGCGCCCGACAAGGACACGGCCCAGCTCCTCGAGGTCATCGCGTCCAGCGCGCGCCGCGGCGCGGAGCTCGTCCGCCAGATCCTCCTCTTCGCGCGCGGGATGGAGGGCCCGAGGATCGCGGTCAACCCGTCGGCCCTCTTCGCCGAGATCAAGACCTTCCTCGAGAGCACGCTGCCGAAGAACATCCGCGTCAACTTTGAGATCGCGTCGGGGGTGACGGCGATATCCGGGGACCCCGTCCAACTCCACCAGATGCTCCTCAACCTGGCGGTCAACGCTCGGGACGCGATGGCCTCGGGCGGCAGGCTCGCGTTCTCCGCGACGCCCGCCTCCGTGTCCGCGTCCTCGCCGCGGCCCCATCCCGACGCGGTGCCGGGCGATTTCGTGCGCATCGACATCTCGGACACGGGCTCCGGCATCCCCGACATCCTCAAGGGCCAGATCTTCGACCCGTTCTTCACGACGAAGGGCGTGGGCCGCGGCAGCGGCCTGGGGCTCTCGACCGCGCGCTCGATCGTCAAGGCGCACTGCGGCTTCATCACGTTCGTGTCGACCGAGGGGATCGGCACGACGTTCTCCATCTTCCTGCCCACGGCTGAGACCGGCCTCTCGCGCCCCGTCCGCGGCGACGCCGCGCGGCCCGCGGCCGGCCCCCTCCCCCGCGGCAACGGCGAGAGCATCCTCGTCGTCGATGACGAGGAGTCGGTGCGCCTCATCATGCGCAGCACCCTCGAGAGCTTCGGCTTCCGCGCCGTGGGCGCGGCAGACGGGGCGGAGGCCATCGCGCTCTTCAGGAGCGCTCCCGCGCTCTTCGACATGGCCGTGGTCGACATGCAGATGCCCGGCCTGGACGGCGGGAAGACGATCCTCTCGCTGCGCCACCTGCGGCCCGACCTGCCGATCGTGGCGGCCAGCGGCATGGCCACCAACCAGAACAGGGAGGAGGCGGCGGCCAATGGCGTAAGGCACTTCCTGGACAAGCCCTTCAGCGTCGAGACGCTCATACGCACCGTTCACGCGGCGATGGCCAGGACGGCCCCTTGAACCTCCTCGACAGGCACATCTTCCGGAGCGTCCTGGCCACCGCGCTGGCCGCTGTGGCGCTGTTCGCGTTCCTGTTCATGGCCGAGAACATCATCCGGGACCTCCTCGCCAAGCTCCTGACCGGGCAGCTCCCCTTCCTCACCTTCTGGCGGCTCGTGGCCCTGCTGGTGCCCTTCGCGCTGTCCTACGCGCTGCCCCTCGGGATGCTGACAGGCGCCCTGCTGACGCTCGGGCGGCTCTCCTCGGACAGCGAGATCACGGCCATGCGCGCCGCCGGCCTGAGCGTCCCGAGGATCGCGCGGCCGGCGCTCATTCTCGGCATCCTGGGCGTCGCCCTGGGGCTCAGGATCAACTTCGAGTCCATGCCGTGGGCAAAGCTGCAGTACGAGAGGGAGCTTGCGACCGCCGTGCGCGCCAACCCGCTCAGCTACATCAGGCCCAAGACCTTCATCCGGGAATTCCCGGGCTACGTCGTCTACATCGGCTCGAGGGACGCAGGGTCCAATGACGGGTCCGACGTGCGCGACATCTGGATCTGGCAGCTCGACGCGCAGCGCAAGGTGTACCGCTTCATCCGCGCCGAGTCGGGCCGCGTCGACTACGACGAGACGGCGAACGAGTTCATCGTCACGCTCTCGAACGCGCGCGAGGAGGAGCACGACCGGAAGGCGCCCGACAGCTATGCGCAGCCCCTCCAGGTGAGCTCGCTCGGGCAGGTCGACCCCGTCCACCTTTCGCTCAGCCGTTACTTCGGGAGCAGCAACGTCCGCCAGAAGCTGCCGTGGATGACCTACGGGGAGCTAAAGGCCGAGAGGGCCAGGCTCGAGGCCGAGCCCGTCAAGGCGGGGGCGGAATGGCAGCGCTCGCGCGACATCATGAACGTCTCGCTCACGATCCAGGACAAGATCAACTGGGCCCTCGCCATCTTCTCCTTCACCCTCGTCGGCGTCCCGCTGGGCATCAAGGTCTCGCGCCGGGAGACGAGCGCGAACCTGGCCGTTGCGGTGCTCCTCGCGCTGGCGTACTACCTCTTCGTGGTCGTCATCGGGTGGCTCAACCCCTGGATGCGCCCGGACCTCCTCCTCTGGGTCCCGAACGTCGTGCTCCTGTCGCTCGGCGTGTGGCTCCTGCGGCGCGTGGACCGCGCCTGACGGGCCTCAGGCCGGGGACTGGGTGGCGACCAGCCCGCTCCGGCCGTCGATGGGGGCCATGACCTGGTCGCACACGGGCACCGACTGCCTCGCCGAGAGGATCCTGCGGGCCTCCTCGTCGAGGCGGACAAACTCGACGCCCCTGGCCCGGCAGGCAGAGAGCAGCTCGCGGAATATCCCGCGCCGGCCCATCCCCTCGATCTCGGCATGAAGCGTGAACACGTTGAGCCGGTCCTCCCGCAGGAGGGAGACCAGGTGCCCGGCGATCGCCGAGTCCGGGAAGGCGGGCCGGCCCATCAGCTCGTCCAGGGTCGGGAGCGTGCTCGGTATCTCGAGCGTCCTGAAGACCGTGCCGCCGATCCTGGGGAAGAAGGGATGCGTCCCGCGGGTGTCGCTCGAGTACAGCAGGCCCGCGTCGTCGTAGACCTCGCGGCTCCTCGCGTTGCTCTGCCATCCCGCCGCGCCGGCCGTCCGCGCCTCGTCCCCGAATATCCTCACGAATTCCACGCGCGCGGCCACGAACTCCCGGCGCACCGCCTCGAGGTCCATCCGGTGGAGGTGGTCCTGCCAGCGGTAGTGGATGTGGCAATGGATGCCGACCTCGAAGCCCGCGGCCTTGACGGAGCGCATCGCGCCCCCGTTGCGGCGCCCGATATGCGGCGCCGGCAGGAGGGTGCCGTTCAGCAGCGTGCGCACCCCGTAGAGCTCAACGATGCTCGTTCGGCTCACCTTGCTGAAGAACCCCGGCCTGAAGACGCGCGTGATCGCCCTGCCGGTTTGGTCCGGGCCCAGCGAGAAGAGGAAGCACGCCGGGGCCCCGAATTCCGCGCAGTCCGCCGCCAGGCTGGCGACCCCAATGCGCGTCCCGCGGTCCGTGTCGGCGTCAACCTTCAGCGCAAGTCGGACCGGCATGGCGCTCAATCGAGCTTATAGTCCCTGTGGGCGAGATGGTAGTCGAGCGTGAGCCGGATCGCCGTCTTCAGGTCCACCCTCGGCCTCCAGCCGAGCTGCCTGCGGATCGCGGCCACGGAGGGCACGCGCCGCTGGATGTCCTGGTAGTACTTCCCAAAGTATTTCCCCGACGAGACGACGACGGTCTTCGCCTTCGCCGCCTGCTCGCTGTACTCCGGGAAGTCCTTGAACGCCGCGATGATGAGCTTCGCGAGCTGGGCGACGCTCACGTTGTTCGCGGGGTTGCCGATGTTGAAGATCCGCCGGGAGGCGCGGCCGCCCTTGTTCTCGATGATCCGCAGGAGCGCGTCGACGCCGTCGTCGATGAAGGTGAACGACCGGCCCTGGCGGCCCCCGTCGACGAGCTGGAGCGGCTTGCCGAAGATCACGTTTGAGATGAACTGGGTGAAGAGCCTCGAGCTTCCCTCCTTGGGCTCCATGACGTCGTCCAGCTTGGGGCCGATCCAGTTGAAGGGCCTGAAGAGGGTGTAGTCGACGCCGTCGCGGACGCCGTAGGCGTAGATCACGCGGTCAAGGAGCTGCTTCGAGCTGGCGTAGATCCAGCGCTGGCGCTCGATCGGCCCGTAGACGAGCGGGCTCGTCGACTCGTCCAGCTCCCTGTCCGGGCACATGCCGTAGACCTCGGACGTCGACGGGAAGATGATCCGCTTCCTGTATTTGGCGCACTTGCGCACGATCTCGAGGTTGGCCTCGAAATCGAGCTCGAAGACCCGGAGCGGGTCCTTCACGTACTGCACCGGGTTTGCAATGGCGACGAGCGGCAGGACCGCATCGCATTTCTTCACGTGGTATTCGATCCACTCGCGGGAGATCGTGATGTCCCCCTCGACGAACTTGAACCTCGGGTGCCCGAGGCAGTCGCCCAGCTTGTGGGAGCCGACGTCCATGCCGTACACCTCCCAGTCCTTCTTCTCCAGGATGGCCTGGGTGAGGGAGCTGCCGATGAAGCCGTTGGCACCGAGGATGAGGACGCGTTGGGGCATGGGTGTGGGATTCAGATCATCCACGAATTCCCCAAAATGACACGAAAGAACATCGCCCCCGTACGGCCACAAAAAAGCCCGCGCCCTGGCAGGGGCGCGGGCCTTCGGGCTGGAAAGCCTTAGAACAGGATGCCGGCCTCGATCGCGAAGCGGGTCTGCGAGGTGCTCGTCCCGCTCTTGCCGAAAGCGGCGCCGGACGTCGAGGATCCGGCCCCGACGAAGGAGACCTCGGCGCGCGTGAAGAGCGGTCCGGACTGGTAGGACGGCGTGAAGGTGAAGGACCACGCATTGCTGCCCGGGCCGTACAGCAGGTTGGCCGAGCCGTCTGCGGCGCTACCGGACGAGGAGATGTCCTCAAACCGGGCGGACAGGTTCCAGCTGGTGTTCGGGACGGCGTAGTTGACGAGGACGCCCACGCCGGTCGTGGACGTGTCCTTGCCGATGCCGATCGCCGCCGAGTTGCCGGTATCGGCATACTGGAAGTAGGCCTGCGCAACCCAGGAGCCGGAGGTGAACGAGTAGATCGCGTTGAAGATATCCTTGTCGTTGTTCTGGAGCTCGGGCGTGGCCGACGTGCCGTAGTCCGTGGTGCCGAAGTTTCCACCCCAGATGACTTCAAAGGTGTTCGAAGAGTTGATCGCCCAGGTGACGGCGCCCGAGCCCCAGTTGAACCGGTCCGAGTAGAAACCGTCGTTCCACGAGAGGTTGATGGTTACCGGGCCCGCCGTATAGTTGGCCTGGACGCCGCGGCTGATGAGGGGCTCCTGGTTCCAGAGAAGGCCGCGCGAGATGTTCATGTTCTCGTAGGTGAACGCATACTCGGCGCCGATGAGCGTCGGGAGTTTGCCGGCCTCGAGCGAGAAGTTGCCGCTCACGAACTTTACGAAGCCGATCGGGAGGCCCCCGAAGGTGTTGTTCATCGTCGCGCCGGATTCGGTGTAGGGAACGCCGACCGTCGGGAACGAGTAGGACCCGCCGTCGAGGAAGAACTGGAACGCGCCGTCGACCTTCTGGACGAAGATCTGGGCGTTGCTGATGTCGCCGTACACCGACTTCTGGCCGAAGAACGTGGGCGAGTCGGCGAGGCCGATCGCCGTCAGGGCGCCGGAGACGTAGATCTTGCCGAAGTCAGGGATGTCGAAGCTTTCAGGCTTCACGTTGACTGTGAGCGGTCCCTCCATGGACGGCGTCGAGACGGGGGACGTCGGGGCGGCGGCCGGGGCTGCAGCCGCGGGAGCCACGGCGGCCGCAGTGGTCGTCGTCGTTGTGGTCGTCGTTGTCGCCGGGGCAGCCGTCTGCGCGCGTGCCAGTGTCGCCGACAAGGCGAGCGCAGAGAGGTACAGGGGATACAGTTTCTTATTCATACGGTATGGTGTGGCAGTAGTGAGGTTGCTTCGCTTCGCGATCGTAGTTAAAATCGCGCAAGCCCCCGGAAAGCAGCATTGATGCCAGCTCCGAAACACTCCCCTGAATTTCCCCTAGAAAGCGGGCTAATGGCGCAAAACGCCTCAATTGGAGCCGAAATCGCCCTCAATTTGGGCCGCCAAAGGCCAAAAACGGCCGTTTCTTAATGTTTTCTTAACATTTTTGCGCCGCTCCCGACCGTCCCCACAGTCCCGATACCCTCGCCCGAGGGGTCCTGAACGCGCCCCCGGGGTCGGCTCAGCCGTGCTTGCGCGAGAGGTAGAGGAACAGGGCGAAGAACAGGCCAAGCCATCCGGCAACGGCGGCCGCGATCAGCAGGGCCGTGAAGCGGTTCCTCTTCCAGGGCTCCGGGGCGCGCAGCCGCTGGTCGCGGTGGGTGATCTTCACGGCGTCCAGGTTGTCCAGCTCGCGCTTCATGTCGGCGGCGGTCTGGTACCGGTTGCGCGGGTCCCTCTCGAGCGCGTGAAGGATGACCTCCTCGAGGGCCGGGCTCAGCGCGGGGTTGAGCTTGCGCGGCGCCTCCGGGTCGCCGGTGACGCGCGCATTCATGACGACGTAGGGGCTCTCGCCCTGGAAGGGCGTGGAGCCCGTCACGAGCTCGTAGAGGATCGCGCCTAGGCTGTAGATGTCGCTCCTATGGTCCCCTCTCCTCCCGCGGACCTGCTCGGGCGAGATGTAGTCGGGTGTGCCGAGCGCGGGGGTCAGGCCGACAAACGTGAGCCGGCGCGCCGTCTCGACGCGCGCAATGCCGAAGTCGAAGAGCCGCAGGCTACCGTCGGTGCACACCATGATGTTCTGGGGCTTGAGGTCCCGGTGCGCGATGCCGTTGGCGTGGAGGTACTCCAGCGCGTCGCAGATCTGGCTGCCGTAGGCGACCGCCTCCGCCTCCGGAAGCGTCTTTTGCTTGGAGATCACCTCCGCGAGCGTCTTGCCCTCGAGGAACTCCATCACGAGATAGGGCCGGCTCTTGGCACCGTCGACCTTGATGACCTTGAGGATCGCGTGGTGGCTCAGCTTCGCCCCGATCTCCTCCTCCCGCTGGAAGCGCTCGTACCCAGCGATGTCGCTCTCCAGCGCCATGAGGGGGACCTTGATCGCAACCGTCTTGCCCGTCCTGCGGTCCGTGGCCCGGAAGATGGAGGCCATGTTGCTGCGGGCGACGAGGTCCGTGATCTCGAACCGGTCGTCGAGCACCTTGCCCGGGCCCGGCTCGCCGGTCCCGGTCGCCGCGGCGGCCGCCGCGACCGCGGCCTTCCTAGGCGTGGCGTCGGCGCCGAGCGCGGCCTTGGCCGACTCGGCCACCTGCTCCCAGTTGCGGACCTCGATGATCTGAAGCGAGATGTTGTCGTCGCTGCCGCGCTTTTCGGCCAGGGCGACAAGCTCCTTGCAGGCGTCGTAGGGATGGGAGCGGCAGATGATCTCGCGCATCTCCTCGTCGAGCACGCAGGCGTGGAGGCCGTCCGTGCACTGGAGCACGAAGTCGCCGTGGCTGAGAAGCTGCGTCGCGAAGTCGGGCTGGCAGAACGGCTCGGCCCCGATGCTCCGGGTGAGCGATCCGCGGTCGGGGCTCGCCATGGCCTGGCGCTCCAGGAGGATCCCGAGCTTCACCGGCACGGAGGTGGCCACGTGGTCCGTCGACAGGCGCCGGATCGTCTTCTGGCGGATGAAGTACGACCGCGTGTCCCCGACGTTCGCGACGTACACGGCGCTGTCGCGGAACACCGCGGCCACGAGGGTCGTGGCCATCTTCTGGCCCCCGTGATCGGAGAGCGCCTTGTCGTGCACCTGCGAGCATGCGGACGCAAACATGCGGCGCAGGAGCGCGTAGGCCTTGGTGTCCCCGGGTGCGGACTGGAACTCCCGAATCGCGGACTCGACCGCGAGGTGGCTGGCGACCTCGCCGCGCTCGTAGCCCCCCACGCCGTCGGCAAGGACCGCCACGCTGCCCTGCTTCTCCCGAGTCAGCGGGTCGGGGGACTCCCAGAAGTCCAGCCAGTCCTCGTTGATGGGACGGACGGGGCCCGTGGTCGAAAGCTTTGCGTAGCGCAGTCTCATGGATCGGAAAAAAATTGGCTCCGCTGCCAGGCGCAGGCGGAGCCAATGATTTTTGCGCGGCCGGGGGCCGGGTCAACGAGAACTACGCAGGCTTCTGGGTCAGGATCATCGACTTGCCCTTGGCCTTGCTGCCGCTGGCGAAGTAGACCAGCCCGTAGATACCCCAGACGGCGGCCACGCCGAGCGCGATGTAGGACTCGTGCCAGCTCATGCCCGCGACCGAGAACGGCCCGATCAGGTAGAACAGCATGCAGAGCAGGTTGGCCAGGAAGCCGAACACCGGGATGGCCATGTGCTTAATGCCATTGAACATGTGGTGCTCCCTGAAGGCCACAATCGCGACGATGCAGGTGATCATGTACAGCAGGAAGGTCCCGAAGTTGCTGATCAGGGTAATGATCAGGAACGAGTTGGGGATCCAGGTGTAGACGTGCGGGCTGAATATCCCGAAGCTGTACCAGATGTTGTGCTTGTCCAGGGCCGCCGGGTCCGAGGCCTGGCCGCCGAGGTAGGTCGTCACCGTGATCATGCCGAGGACGATGGACAGTATCGCGAGCGTCCAGATCGACTTGTGCGGCGTCAGGTTCTTGCCGTGCAGCAGGCCGAAGTGGGAGCCCACCTCGTTGTCGCGCCCCATAGCGTAGGTCACGCGCGCACCCGTGTTCATGCAGGCGAGCGTCGTGCCGATCAGGGCGAGGAACAC
>CAZDZL010000062.1:0-14918 GCA_964509885.1 uncultured Opitutaceae bacterium
ATCGGCGAGTCGCTCGGCGCCTCGGCGCTTCGCATCTGCGGCGGCATCTTCACAAAGATCGCGGACATCGGCGCGGACCTGATGAAGATCGTCTTCAACCTGCCCGAGGACGACCCCCGCAACCCGGGCGTCATCGCGGACTGCACGGGCGACAACGCCGGCGACTCCGTCGGGCCGACCGCCGACGGGTTCGAGACCTACGGCGTCACGGGCGTGGCGCTGATCGCCTTCCTGGCCCTCGCGCTCGCCACGAAGCCGGGCCTCTGCGGCACGCTGATCGTCTGGCTCTTCGCGATGCGCATCCTGATGCTCATCACCTCCCTCGCCAGCTACTTCGTCAACTCGGCCGTCAGCGGCGCCCTCTACGGGGACAAGAGGGACTTCAACCTCGAGCAGCCCCTCACGAACCTCGTCTGGATCACCTCGGTCGTGTCGATCGCCGTCACCTACCTCGCGACCTACGTCCTCCTGGCGACCCATCCCGACTGCCCGCCCGCCCTCTGGTGGGTGCTCTCGACCATCATCTCGCTCGGCACCATCGCCGGCGCGCTGATCCCGGAGTTCACGAAGGTCTTCACGTCGACGGAGAGCCGGCACGTGAAGGAGGTCGTCACCTCCTCGAAGCAGGGCGGCGCCTCGCTGAACATCCTCTCTGGGCTAGTGGCCGGCAACTTCTCGGCCTTCTGGACCGGCCTCGTGATCCTCGCGCTCATGTTCGGCGCGTACCTGATCTCGGGCAACCCGGCGCTCCAGGCGATCATGCCCCTCGAGTTCCAGTTCGCCACGCCGATCTTCGCGTTCGGCCTCGTGGCGTTCGGGTTCCTCGGGATGGGGCCGGTGACGATCGCCGTCGACAGCTTCGGCCCGGTCACCGACAACGCCCAGTCCGTCTACGAGCTCTCCCAGATCGAGTCGAAGAAGGAGACGGCCGCCGAGATCGAGCGCGACTTCGGGTTCAAGCCCGACTTTGCGCACGCCAAGCACCAGCTCGAGAAGGGCGACGGCGCGGGCAACACGTTCAAGGCGACGGCGAAGCCGGTCCTCATCGGAACGGCCGTCGTCGGCGCAACGACGATGGTCTTCGGGATCATCATGCTCCTGAAGCGCCTGGACCCGAACACGATCGAGCGGCTCTCGCTCGTCCATCCCGAGTCGATGATGGGCCTCCTGATGGGCGGCGCCGTCGTCTACTGGTTCACGGGGGCAAGCATGCAGGCGGTCGTCACGGGAGCCTACCGGGCGGTCGTCTACATCAAGGACAACATGAAGCTCGACGCGTCGACGGCCTCCGTGGCCGCCTCCAAGGAGGTCGTGCGCATCTGCACCCAGTACGCGCAGAAGGGGATGATCAACATCTTCATCGTCGTGTTCTGCTTCGCCCTGGCGCTCGCGTTCTTCGACCCCTACTTCTTCATCGGCTACCTGATCGGCATCGCGTTCTTCGGGCTCTTCCAGGCCATCTTCATGGCCAACGCCGGCGGCGCCTGGGACAACGCGAAGAAGATCGTCGAGGTCGACCTGAAGCAGAAGGGCACCCCCCTGCACGCGGCCACGGTCGTCGGCGACACGGTGGGCGACCCCTTCAAGGACACCTGCAGCGTGTCGCTGAACCCCGTCATCAAGTTCACGACCCTCTTCGGCCTCCTCGCGGTCGAGATCGCCGTCAAGATGGAGCCCGCGCTCAAGCACGGCCTCGGCGCGGCGATCTTCGTCGTGGCCCTGGTATTCGTGTACCGCAGCTTCTACTCGATGCGCATCCCGGCGAACTGAGCCGGAAGTCGTCCCGCGACCCGGCAGGCCGTCAATCGGCGGCCACCGGGCGCCCGGACGAGGATGTGTCTGCCGTGGTGGTCATGTTAGGTGATTTGGAGGAGACGAAAAAAGAGGGTGTCGGGTCGCGCGGCCGGGAAACTCAGCCCTTTTCGGAGCTGTCCCATGCCGTGACGACGACGATGCCTGCGAGAATGAGTGTGGCTGTGATCATGTGATAATCTTTCCTTTTATTAACGAATGAGAGTGGTGGTACGGGACAGATGAGCCGCTTATTCGTGGTAGCGGGTGAGCGGCAGGGAGAGGCGGTCGAGCAGGCTGGCGTCCCAGAGGGAGCCGATCTCCGGCTCGGCGAAGCTGATCGGGGAAAAGCTGACCGGGGCGAACCGGTTGCGGTGGGCGGAGGCGTGCGCCGCGTGCGCGCCGCGGTGCGTGGGAGAGGCCTGGAACGCCCGGGTGGAATGTGAGGCAAAATCGTGGTGCGTATCGTGGATCATGGTGCGAGTAGTTGACTGTTTAGCTAGAATTTGGGCTTAAAAAATGCGCACGTCTCTCGTGCGCGGGCGGTTGAAGAAGTGGTTTTAGGCGTGGACCGCGGCCTCGGCAACGGGCGTGGCGACCGCCGGTTTCACCCGGAGCATCCCGAGCGCCATCGCGGGGAGCTGACGGAGAACGTCGGGATCGTTCATGATCCGTGCCTGGCTGATCAGCCCCTCGAGCAGGGCGAAGAGGGCGAGCGACTGCTGGATGGGGTCGCAGGGCTCCATAACCCCGGCGGCCACCGCGTCGCGGATCGCCGTCTGGTAGTAGAGCTGCTTCCTCGAGAGGATGTCGCGGATCGTCGCGCAGACGTCGACCTCCTGGGTGCTGACCTCGGAGCCCACCGTGAAGATCGCGCAACCGAGGACCCTTCCGTACTTGGCCTTCGCCTCCACCTGCTTCGCGTGGATCGTGTCAAAATAATTGCGCAGGCGCTCCAGGGGCTCGGTCGAGGGCGAGAAGCACGCGTCGAGCATCGGCTTCCACTCCGACTTCCAGAGCCTCTCGATGGCGGCCACCGCCAGCTCGGCCTTGGACTTGTAGAAGTAGTAGAAACTGCCCTTTTTCACGTCCGCCCGGGTGCAGATGTCGTCGATCGTGACGGACCCATAGCTTTCCTCCCACATGAGGGCCAGGGCGGCATCCATCAGGCGTTGGTCGGCATCAGAGGTTCTTCCCATGGGTCCAATGAATAGTTGACTGTTTGTCTAGTGCAAGCGTTTTTTGGAAATTTCTCAAAAAAAGTCGATTCCGGGGCCCTTGCCGGGGGAAAAGGGAATACTCAGGCGACGGATACGGCGGCGGCCGGCTCCGCCACGGTGCACTGCACCTGGACGGGCTCGGAAACCACTTTCCCGAAAATCGTTGTCAGACCGGCAGATGCGGCATCCCTGCCCCGGGTCGCGGCCACGATCAGCCCCGGGGCTATCTGGTCGGTCGGGTCGAAAAGCCTCCAGCCGCCTCCCAGGTAGGCCTCGAAGCAGGCGTGGAAGTTCATGGGCTCGAGGCCCACGGCGTAGCCGCCGACGTAGCGCGCCGGTATGGAGAGCGCGCGGCAGAGCGCGATCGCAAGGTGGGTGTAGTCGCGGCAGACGCCCTTGCGGCTCTGCCACACGTCCCACGCCGAGGTCCTCCCATCGGTGGAGCCGGGCGTGTAGGCCACGTTCTCGTCCACCCAGCGGCTGATCAGGCGCACCTGCTCGGCGCGGTCCGTGGTCGTCCCGAAGAGCTCCCAGGCGGCGGGCCCGAAGCGGTCGCTCTCGCAGTAGCGGCTCGGCAGCGTGTAGGTGAGGATGTTGAGCGGCAGGCGGCCGGGCTTGTCGGCCGGGACCGCCGCGGGCATCTCGGGGCGATCGACCTCGACCACCGCCGCGTACCTGAGCTCGAAGGGGCCGGTCGCCGCCTCGAGGCGCAGGACCCGCTCGCCCTTCGAGGTGGTCGCGATCTCGGTCGGCACGCCCGGCGTGCAGAGGATCTCCTCCGAGACCAGCCGCTGCTGGGGATCGGTGTTCACGAGGACGTTGAAGGTGAACGCCGCGCTCGGGGCGACCACCTGGTAGCGCAGCGTGCAGCCTACGGCTATCTTCATCGCCGCGCAATGTGGATGCTGGGGGGGGCCTGTGCAATCCCCGGATTGCGCTGCGTCCGCCGGGGGCCTAGACAGGTCCCGTGCCCCCAGCCGACACCCTGACGCCCGCGGAGAGCGGGAAACCGATGCGATGGGAGATGTTCGCCCTCTCCTTCATGGGCCTCTTCCTGGAGATGATGGTGATACGCTGGGTCCCCAGCGTCGTCCACCTGGTCGCCTACTACGCCAACCTGATGCTCCTGAGCTCCTTCCTCGGCCTCGGGGCGGGCGCGATGGCCGCGGGAAGGAAGTTGAACCTGTTCGGGTGGTTCCCGCTCCTGATGGCGTGCCAGATCGGGACGCTGCTGCTGTGCCGCAACGCCGTCCTCGGCAGCTCCGCCGGCGAGGCGCGCTTCTACCAGCTGGCGCCGGCCACGCTGAACGGGATCGTCCTGGTCTGGATCTTCGCGACCAACGCCGCGATGTTCGTGCCGCTCGGCCAGAGGATGGGCGTGCTGTTCAACGCCCTGCCGCGGCTGTCGGCCTACGCCTGGGACCTCTCGGGCAGCCTCTCGGGCACGCTCGTCTTCGGCCTCTTCTCCCTGACGCTCTTCTCGCCCATCCTCGGGATGGCGGTCGTCATGGCGGTCTACCTCGCTGTCTGCGGGCTGCGCCGCTGGCCGTACGCGGTGCCGATCTTCGCGGCGGTCCTTGCGGCGATCCTCTGGGAGCGCAACCCGAGGGCGATCTGGTCGCCCTACTACTACATCACGATCACCGACTACGCCAAGGGCGCGGCCCCGGTCTCCGAGCCGCCGGCGGACCTGCTGACGATGCGCGACCCGCCGATCTACAGCGTCAACGTGAACCAGTTCGGGTACCACATGGACACGTCGATCGACGCGTCGCGCTTCACGCCCGGCTCGAGCTCGGCCGACATCGTCTCCGGGTTCTGGCTGCAGTACCACCTTCCCTACGCCCTCACGACCGCGCGCGACCGCGTCCTCGTCGTGGGCGCCGGCGGGGGCTGCGACGTCCAGGCGGCCCTCATGTCGGGGGTCCGCCATGTCGACGCCGTCGAGATCGACCGCACGATCATCGGGATCTCCAGGAAGTTCAGCGCGGGCGCGCCCTACAGCGACCCCAGGGTCGAGGTCCACATCGACGACGCGCGCTCCTACCTCGCGAAGGCGTCGCCGGGCTACGACCTGGTGGTCTTCGGCTTCCTCGATTCGCAGGCCCTCTTCAGCAGCATGAACAACGTGCGGCTGGACGGCTACGTCTACACGGTGGAGAGCATCCGCTCGGCGTACCGGCTCCTCGGCGACCACGGGATGCTCAGCATGTCGTTCTACCTCGGCAGGCAGTGGCTGGGGCCGAAGCTCTTCTGGCTCGTCGCGGAGGCCACGGGCCAGACGCCCGCCATGTTCGTGGACGCCTCCGGCGCGAGGCTCATCCTGTGCGTCGCCAAGGACGGCCATCCCCTCGCCCGGGAGGCGGGCGGGATGCACCAGTCGAGCTACCCGATTCTGCCGCACATCGACCTGCCCACCGACGACTGGCCCTTCCTCTACCTCTCGAGGATGTCCATCCCCAAGGACTACCTGATCGGCATCGTGAGCCTCCTGGCGCTCTCCGTGGCCGTCATCGCGTGGCTGCGGCGGGGCGCGTTCGGGCGGGGCGACGTGCATTTCGGGCTCCTCGGGATGGGCTTCCTCCTCCTCGAGACGAAGAACATCACCGACTGCACGCTGTTCTTCGGCGCGACGTGGTTCGTGACGCTGGTCGTCGTGGCCGGCGTCCTGCTGATGGTGATAGCCGCAAACCTGGCGGCCGGGCGGATCGCGCGGTTCTCGCCGTGGATGTACGCGCCCCTCTTCGCCACCCTGGCCCTCCTGCTCCTCGTCCCGCGGGAGAGCATCCTCGGCTTCGACTTCGCGGGCAGGATGGCCTGGACGCTGCTCGTCATCCCGCTTCCGATCTTCTTCGCGGGGATCATATTCTCGACGACCTTCAGGGAGTCCGCGGCGCCTGCCGCGGTCTTCGGGGCCAACCTCTTCGGCGCCATGCTCGGCGGCTTCTGCGAATACCTCGGCATGGCGGTCGGCAACCACCGCCTCTCGATCCTCGTGATCGTCGCCTACCTGGGAAGCCTGCTCGTCCTCACGGTCGCCCGGCGCTCCGGGCGGCCCGCGTAGCCGTGCTTTAGTCGCGGATGTCGCGGCCCTTGGTCTCCGGCAGGACGATCATGCCGATGACGAACGTCGCGGCGGCGACGAGGATCGGAAACCAGAGGCCGGCGTAGATGTCGCCCGTGAAGACGACGATCGACGCCGCGATCAGCGGAAGGAACCCGCCGAACCAGCCGTTGCCGATGTGGTACGGGAGCGACATGGACGTGTAGCGGATCCGGGTCGGGAAGAGCTCGACCAGGTAGGCCGCGATCGGCCCGTAGACCATCGCGACGTAGGCGAGGAGGATCGTGAGGAGACCGAGGACGACGGGCGTGTTGATGGCGGCAGGGTCGGCGGACTTCGGGTAGCCCGCGGGCGCAAGCGCCGCCTCGTAGGCCTTCTCGTTGAATCCCTTGACGACCGTGCCGTTCACGGAGAGAGCGATCGCGGCGTCCGGGATCGCCGGGGCGATCTGGAAGGGGATGCCGCGGGCGTTAAGGAAATTGCGGGCCTTGTCGGTGTCCGACTTTGCCTTGGTCGGCAGGACGATCTTCTTCGCGGCGTCACCGAGGGCCGAGAGTGTCAGCGCCACCCGGCCCTGGTACTCGCTCGACGACAGGACGACCGGCGAGCGCAGCATCGCATCGGCGAGCGCGGGGTTGGCGGCGCGGGTCAGGCCCCTGAAGATCGGCTGGTACGTGAGCGCCGCGAGGATGAGGCCGGTCATGATGATCTTCTTCCTGCCGATCGCGTCGGAGAGCTTCCCGCAGCAGACCCCCATCGCCGCCCCGATGACGAGCGAGACGGCGATCAGCTTGTAGGTCGTCACGTAGTCGACCTTGAGCGTCGTCCCGAGGAAATACAGGGCGTAGAACTGCCCCGCGTACCAGACGACGCCCTGGCCGGCGGTGGCGCCGAAGAGCGCCTTCAGGACGACCTTGCCGTTCTCCCAGCGCGCGAAGCTGTCGGTGAGCGGCGCCTTGGAGCCCTTGCCCTGGGCCTTCATCTCCGCGAATATGGGGGACTCCTCGAGCTTGAGGCGGATGTAGACCGAGACCGCGAGGAGGAGGAACGAGACGAGGAACGGGATGCGCCAGCCCCACGCCGCGAACTTCTCGGGGCTCATGCATCCCCGCAGGGTGCCGATAACGACGAGGGCGAGGAAGAGGCCAAGCGTCGCCGTCGTCTGGATCCAGCTGGTGTAGAGGCCGCGCTTGCCGTCGGGGGCGTGCTCCGCGACGTAGACCACGGCGCCGCCGTATTCGCCGCCGAGGGCCAGGCCCTGGGCAAGGCGCAGGAAGACCAGGATCGCCGGCGCCCAGAAGCCGATCTGGGCGTAGGTGGGGAGCAGGCCGACCAGCGCCGTCGAGATGCCCATGATGACGATCGTGATGAGAAAGGTGTACTTGCGGCCGGCGATGTCGCCCAGGCGGCCGAAGACCAGGGCGCCGAAGGGCCGCACCGAGAACCCGACCCCGAAGAGGGCGAGGCTCGAGAGATAACCCGCGGTCTCGTTGCCGGCGGGGAAAAAGAGCTTGCCGAAGAAGGCGGCGAGCGTCCCGTAGATGTAGAAGTCGTACCACTCGAAGACGGTTCCGAGTGCCGATGCAAAAATGACGAGCCTGTGCTTGCTGTCTAGGGCGGCTGGAGCGGCCATGGGGCTGGGGAGGGGGTTACAAGACTGGAGGGCAAGAGAGGCAACAAAGCGCGGCCCACCGACGCAAGCCCGGGAAAAGGGAAACCGGCTATGCCGGCACGAACGGGGCGACCGTCTCGCGCTTGAGGCCCCGCATCATCAGGGCCGAGATGGCCTCGGCCGGCCTGCGGCCCTTGAAGAGGATGGCGTGCGTCTCGGCGAGGATCGGCGCGTCGATCCCCTTCTCGGCGCACAGGCCCGCGAACGACCGCGTGGTCTCGTAGCCCTCGACGACCGTGCGGCGGCCCTCGAGCAGCTCGGCGACGCCGTGGCCCTCGCCCAGCCTCTGGCCGAACTCGCGGTTGCGGCTCCAGTGGCCGTGGCACGTGGCGACCAGGTCGCCGAACCCGCTCAGGCCGTAGAACGTCTCCTGGCGGGCGCCGAGCGCGCAGCCGACCCGCACCATCTCGGCGACGGCGCGCGTCATGAGCGCGGCCTTGGCGTTGTCGCCGAGGCCGAGGCCCTCGCAGCAGCCCGCGGCGATCGCGTACACGTTCTTCAGGCTGCCGCTGAATTCCACGCCGGGAAGGTCGTCGGTCGTGTAGACGCGCAGCGTCGGCCCGCTGATCGAGGCCTGCACGTCCTGGACGACCGCGTCGCCGCCCCTCGCGGCGAGCACCATCGCGGCGGGAAGGCCGCGCGCGACCTCGGCCGCGTTGGTCGGCCCCGAGAGAGCGCCGACCATGAGCCCCGGCAGCGCCTCGGAGATCGCCTGGGACGGCCGCATGTGGCTGCCAAGCTCGAGGCCCTTGGCGAGGCTGATGACGATGAGCGGCGAGGCGCCCCCGAGCGCCCCGCGGATGTTGACGGATGTCTGGCGCAGGGTCTGCGCGGGGCACGCGAGGAGGACGACGTCCGCCCCGGAGAGCCCCTGCGCGAGGCCGGGCGCGACGAAGACTTCAGGAGGAAGCGGAATGCCGGGAAGGTACTCGCGGTTCTCGCGGTCGCTGGCGATCGCGGCGGCCTGCTCGGGGCGCCTCGGCACGAGCGAGACGTCCCGCCCACCCCTCGCGAGGTGCAGCGCGAACGCCGTGCCCCAGGCCCCGGCACCGACGACGCAGAACTTCATGGGCCCTTTTCTAACGCGTACCGCGCGCGCCTTGCTACTTCAAAAAGGCGGGGATCTTCTCGTTGCCGATCATCTGCTCGAACGTCTCGCGGGCATTTACGAGCTCGAAGGCGCTGTCCTTCACGAGCACCTCCGCGGGGATCGGCCGCGTGTTGTAGCGGCTCGCCATGACGTGGCCGTAGGCCCCGGCGCTCATGAGGGCGAGGTACTCGCCCTCGCCGACCTCCTGAATCTGCCTGTCCTTCGCGAAGCAGTCCGTCGTCTCGCAGATCGGCCCGACCACGTCGGCCACGAGGGCGCGCCGCGTCGTGTCGCGGCGCAGCGGGACAATCTCATGGTAGGAGTCGTACATGGCCGGCCTCACCAGGTCGTTCATGCCGGCGTCGACGATAAGGAAATTCTTTCCCTGGCCGCGCTTCAGGTACTCGACGCGCGTGAGGAGCACCCCGGCGTTGGCCACCATCGACCGCCCCGGCTCCAGCAAGACCTTGAGGCCCAGCTTCTTGAGCCCGGGCGCAAGGGCGGCGCCGTAGGCCTCGGGGGTCAGCGGGCGCTTGCCCTCCGGCTGGGCGTCCCACCACGAGGCGGGCCCGCTCCCGAGCGCGTCCTTGTAGACGACGCCGATTCCCCCGCCGATCGAGATGTAGCTGATGCCGTGCCTCTCCTTCAGCTCCGCGGCGAGGGGCGCGAGCTTCTCCAGGGTCTCGGCGAAGGGGGCGACCTCGGTGATCTGCGAGCCAATGTGGGTCTGGACGCCCCGGATGACGATGTTCGGGTACTTGGAGGCCGCCTCGTAGGCGGCCCCGGCCTGCTTGATCGGGATCCCGAACTTGTTCGCGCTCGTCCCGGTGGTGATCTTCGCGTGCGTGTGCGCGTCGACGTCGGGATTTATACGTATCGCGATCGGCGCCTTCACGCCGAGCTTGCCGGCGACGTGGTTTATCCGGGCGAGCTCGGGCTCGCTCTCCACGTGGAAGGAGAAGATGCCCGCCTCGAGGGCGAGGCGGATCTCGGTCTCGGTCTTTCCGACGCCGGCGAACACGCTCTCCTTCACGCTGACTCCGGCCGCGATCACGCGGCGCATCTCGCCGGCGCTCGCAAAGTCAAAGGCGGATCCAAGGTTGCCCAAGTGCCTCAGCACCGCTAGGTTGGAATTGGCCTTCACCGCATAGCACACGCGGACATCGACGCCCTTCAGCCCCCCGGCGAGGCGGGTGTAGTTGTCGGCGATCGTGGTCGCGCTGTAGACGTACGTCGGGGTCCCATAGAGCCGCGCGACCTCGGCGAGGTCGACGGACTCGCAGTGGAGGTTCGGGCCGGCGTAGCGGAAGTGGTGCATGGGGGCGGCTGATAAAAATCCGTGAAAGGCCGAGAATAGCGAGTTTCACCTTGAAAAAACGACCCCAAAATGGGGATATCTCCCTCCTAGCCCGATGCTTTCCCTCCTCAGGAACCTCTTTCACCGCCCGGCGATCCGCTTTGGATTGGCCACGCGCGGCCGCGGAAAGTTCCGGGACCCGAGGTTCGTGAGCTTCATTTCACAGAGCAACCGCAAGACGCTCAACACCGACCTCAAGGACGCGGTGCTTCAGGGCCGCAAGGTCTTCAGGTACGCGCTCGTCGCGGCCCTGGTCTGCGGCGGCGCCTGGGTCCTCGTCGAGAGCGCGCACGCGCTCTCGATGTTCTAGGGCCTCAGGCCGCCCTGCCCAGCTCGGCCGCCCGGTGGGAGGCCTCGAACGGGACGATCGAAGCGCGGACGGCCAGCGGGCGCATCTCGCGGCCGTAGTCCGCCGAGAGCATGGCGAGGACGCCGGTCAGCGTGAGGGCGATGGCGGCGGCGTTGGCGCCGACGGGAAGGAATATTGCGGCCGTGAGGACGGCGAGGAATGCGAGGAGCGGGAGTGAGTTGTTGTTCATACCCCAAGAACACGCCCCGCCCCCGAAAGTTGCGGGAAACCGGCGCCCGGGGATCCGCCCCACCCCTCACACGGGGCGCTGGAGCGAGCGCGGATTCTCCCCGGCACGAAGCGAGATGTCCGCGCCCTCCTGACCCAGCTCCAGGCATTCGAAGAGGTTGCGCACCGCCTGGCCCAGGCGGTCCTCGCCGAGGCCCGCGCGCTCGATGCAGTCGACGAGGCCGCGGCCGAGCGCCGCTGCGCTGTCGCGGATTTTCCCGTTGAGCTCCGGGCCGGGGTTCTCGTCCAGCTCCGTGCAGGGGTCGAGCAGCAGGAGCAGCTCGACCGCCTTCTTCCGCGCAGCCGCCGCGTCGGCGCCCATGTCCCTGCCGGGGGCGGGCAGGAGCTTCACGATGCGGCGCGCGATCCTGCCCGCATGCGGCAGGTTGAGGGCCACCTGGAAAAAGGGCCGATGCGCGGAACCCTGGACCGGCTCGTCACCAATCATCCCCCCGATATGGCCCGCCCGAAACCCGCGCGCAATCCAAGGATTCGCCCGCGGCGCCTCATTGCGCCAGGAGTTCCACCAGGTGGGACTTCCACACCGCGGCGTGGGTGTGCGTCCCGTGGCCGTAGGTGGCGTCGCTCTCGGGGATGATGATGGCGCGGCCGTGCGGCACGCGCTTGATCTCGCGCTCGAGGATCCCGATCTCCGGGGGATTGATCAGGTCGTCCGCGGAATTGATCGCCAGGAGCGGCGCCGTGATCTTCCCGAGGCCCGGGCCCGGGTCGTAGTCCCTCGACGCGGACACCGCATAGAGGAGGTCGTTCGCGTCCCCCGTCCTCACCGCGTCGTCCACGCTCTTGTCCAGGACCCTGTCGGCCTCGGCGAGCGTCGGCATCTCCCGCTGGCGGCGCACCGCGTTGCTGCCCATGAAGAACAGGAGTTCCTCGGCGACGCGAAATCCCGGCGGCTGGGCGGTGTAGTCGCCGCCCTTCCAGTCCGGGTCGTTGCGGATCGAGTCGATCACGGCGCGGCGCCACACGCGGTTGCGGCCGGAGATCTGCGTCGGGACGCTGGCCAGCGGCATCAGCAGGTCCATGAACCCGGGATAGCGCTCGCCCCAGACCCACGTGTGCATGCCGCCCATGGAGGTTCCCAGGACGAGGCGCAGGTGGTCCACGCCGAGACCCTCGGTCAGGAGCCGGTGCTGCGCGTCGACCATGTCGGCGTAGGCGTAGGCGGGGAACCTCGCGTGCAGGCCGTCGCTCGGCTTGGACGACTTCCCGTGGCCGATGCCGTCCGGGATGACGATGAAGTAGCGCGACGCGTCGAGCGGCTGCCCGGCGCCGAAGAGCTCGCCCGCGAATATCGCGTTGATGAAGTTGCCCCCCCATCCCCCGGTGCCGTGGAGGATCAGGACCGCGTTCCTCACCATGCCGTCGGGGCCGCGCTCGGGATGCCCGTAGAAGCGGTAGTGGATGCGCAGCTCGGGGAGGGTCTCGCCCGACGCGAACTTGAAGTCCTTCAGGATGCAGTCGGCCTCGGCGGGCAACGGGAAGTCGGCGGCGCGGGCGCCGGCCTGGAAGAGGCCCGCAAGGATTACAGCAGCCATCCATGTTTTCCTCATGTCGGAACTACGTGGTCCCGGGCGCTCCCCCCGCAAGGCCAAAATGCGCTCAGCCGATGTAGGGGTCGTCGCCGAACGCCAAGATCGGTAGGAAGATAAACGGCAGGAAGATGATGCCGAGGGCGAAGCCCGTGCCCTTTCCGAATTTCCCAGCGAAGGCGATCACGCTCATGACCGAGATCACGATGTTCACCAGGGGGACGAAATAGAGGAGGATCCACCAGGTCGGCTTCCCCGCGATCTGCAGGTAGACGATCATGTTGTAGATCGGCACAAGGCACGCCCAGCCCGGCTTTCCCGCCTTCACGTTGAGGCGCCACTGGGACGCGATCATGAGGATGAAGAAGGCCGCGAAGCAGAGGAGGAACCTCCCGCTGAACGCGGGGCCGGGCCTGCGGCCCATGGGACGGGCCGCCACCCCGAAGCCCGGGTTCGTCCTCGGGGAATCGGGGGCGGGCGCCGCCGCCACGGGCTTCGCCGCCGCGGGCGCGGGCGAGCTCGCCTGCTTGGGGGGCGCCGCCTTCGAGGCGGCGGACGACGGGGCCGGGGAGGCGCCGTCCCCCGCGGGCGGCGCCATCTTGGGTGGCATGGAACCCTCCGGAGCCGCGGCCATGGCGTCAAAATCCGTGTCCGCCGCCGGGACGCGCCCCTTCAGGAGGCGGATGTGCACCAGGATGTAGTCGCCGTCGACGCCGTCCACGTCGAGCGTGGTGCCCAACCCCAGGGACATCCTGCCGGAAGGTTGGCCGTTCCGGAGGATGTCCATGTGCGTCAGCTTGATCACGCTGACGTGCTGCGGGACGGGCGCCGCCGCGAGGGCCGTCCCAAGGGATCCCGCAAGCAGGGCGGCCAGGACGGCGAGGGCAAATGAACGGGGCATTTTCATGTGCGTCCCGAGTATGGGCCTTATCGCTAGTAGTGCCAGCTCAGGCCCAACATCGGGCCGACCGCGTTCAGCCCGGGGTTTATCCTGTTCATGTACCGGTTCGAGATGTGCTGGAAATACACCCCCGCCGACACGCTCATCCCCCTGCGGAACACGAGCCGCACGCCCGGGTAGGCCATCCAGGTGAGGTTGAAGTCCTCGCCCTGCGCGCCCTTGATCTCGTGGCCCTTGCTGTCGAGCCAGCCCACGCCGCCGCCCGCGGCGAAGAAGACGGAGCGCGTGCGGCTGCGGTCCCACCACTCGATGCCCCCGGACGCGTTCAGGCCGTAGAAGTGGTGCTCGGGGCCCGCCGAGATCGGCTCCACGAGGAGGCTGAACCGGTTGCGGATCACGAGGTCGCCGCCGGCGAAGGGCACGGCGTCGCCGACCTGGGGGCTCTGCACCGTGAGGATCTGCGGCACCACCGTGTAGGAGAGGGGTGTCGCGTCGCCCGAGAACTTCCAGAGGACGCCGCTCTCATAGTCGAACTCCCAGTGGCGGGCCGGGTCATAGGGGGCCTCGAGCGACGGGCCGCCGTCCGCATGGGCAAGCGGGGCGCAGGCGATCGCAAAGCAGAGGGACATGAGCCGCGCCGGGTGCATGGGTGGAGCCCAGAGGAAACCCGAGCCCGCTCCCCCGGTCGAGGCAAACAGTCCGGTGCAGGAAAAAGGGCGCCCGCGTGCGGGCGCCCTCGAGGGGTTGTGGGGCGCATCGCGCGCCCCGGTTCTGAGTCGCTCAGGCGGCCTCGTTCAGGCTGTCCGCACCGCGGACCCCGATCTCGAAGGGGACGATCGCGGCCCGGGCCCTCACGGGCTCCAGGGTGCGGCCGTAGTCGGATGCGAGCATCGCGACGAGTCCGGTGGAGGTGAAGGCCAGGGCCGCGGCGGCGACGCCGACGGGGATGAACGCGATGGCCGCGATGACGGCCAGGAGGGCTTTGACGGGAAGGGAGTTTGTTTTCATGTGGATACCCTGAGAACACCGTCCCCGGCCAAAAGTTACGCCCATCTGCAAGTCCCCGGGGCAGGGCCGCTTAGGGCTCCTCGGCGCCCGCGGCCTCGGACCTGAAGGCGGACCGGAACACGGCCTTCGTGTAGTCGCGGTTCATCCGAGCGATGAAATCGTGCGAGATCAGCTTGGGGCACGCGGCGCTGCACTCGTACTGGTTCGTGCAGCTGCCGAAGCCCAGGCCGTCCATCGTGCTCACCATGGCGAGGACGCGGCTGTCGCGCTCGGGCTGGCCCTGCGGGAGCAGCCCCAGGTGGGAGACCTTGGCCGCGACGAAGAGCATCGCGCTCGAGTTTTTGCACGCGGCCACGCAGGCGCCGCACCCGATGCACTGCGCCGCGTCCATCGCGAGGTCCGCGACGTCCTTCGGCACCGGCACGGCGTTGGCCTCGGGCGCGGAGCCCGTGCGCGCCGTGATGAAGCCGCCCGCCTGCTGGATGATGTCGAACGCGCTCCGGTCCGTGACCAGGTCCTTGACGATGGGGAACGCCCTCGCGCGGAAGGGCTCGACGACGATCGTGTCGCCGTCCCTGTAGCTGCGCATGTAGGTCTGGCACGTGGCCACGCCGTGGTTCGGACCGTGCGGCTTGCCGTCGATCGTGAGCGAGCACGTCCCGCAGATACCCTCGCGGCAGTCGTGCGC
>CAZDZL010000063.1:0-14633 GCA_964509885.1 uncultured Opitutaceae bacterium
GTCGAGGCCATGAGGCCCGAGACAATTGCGATGAGCGGTAGGAATCTGGTTTTCATTTTGTCTCCTTTTACGGGACGTTTATTAAAGATCAAAGGGGGTTACTGCTTATCGTACCGGTGATTCGGCTGGGGCGACTCGTCGATGAACGGGTCCGAGCCGTCGCGGTAGCCGGGCAGGTCCGAGCGCTTCATGTGGAAGTCGCGAACCTCCTTGGAATTGAACACCTGCTCGACCGGGGCGCCCTCGGCGCTGATCGTCTTCGCCGTGATGAAGATCACCAGGTTGTCGACCACGTTGTTCCTCGTGTCCTGCTTGAAGAGGTAGCCGATGACAGGGAGGGACCCCAGGATCGGAACTTTGTTCACTCCGTTGTTGAAGTTGGTGCTGATCAGCCCGCCGATGCCCATCGTGTAGCCGTCCTTGAGCGACACCTGGGTGATCGCCTTGCGCGTGCCGATGATCGGGATCGAGGCGCCGCTGGCGCCGCCGAAGCTCGTGGTGCCCTGGTTCTGGCTGACCTCGGGTGCGAGCGTCAGCTTGATGAAGCCGCGGGCGTTCACCTGGGGCGTCACCTTCAGGATGATACCGATGTCCTTGTAGATGAAGTTCGACACCTCGAACGTGCCCGTCTGCTGGTTGAACGTGTAGCTCGGGATCGGGTACTGCTGGCCGACGTTGATGGTGGCCTCCGTGTTGTTCAGCGTGACGATGGTCGGGTTCGAGACGATCTTCGCGCTGTTGAGCTGCTGGAGCGCGGAGAGCACCAGCTTGAACTGGTCGGAGGAGAACACGGCCGAGATGGCGTTCGAGGACACCCCGGTGCCCGTGATCCCGCCGAAGATGTTGGTCGCGGCGTTCAGCCCGCTCGTGATGGTGTTGCCGGACTGGTTCAGGATGCTGCTGTTCGTGCCGGTGCTGGAGGTGTTGTTCGGCACGCCGTTGGCCGTCGTGTTGCTCGTGGAATTCGTCGACCCGCTGCTCAGCGTCGTGGAGCCGTTCGTGGCCGTGCTGCTGTTGGTTCCGCTCGTGGTGTTGTTGCCGCTGTTCGTCGAGTTGCCGTACTGGTTCGAGTAGGTGTAGATGCCGCCGGAGCCCGGGGTCGCGGTGACGTTGAACCCGCTCAGCGAGCTCCAGTTGACGCCGATGTTGCGGATGTCGTTGTTCGTGATCTCGACGAACTTCGACTCGATCATCACCTGGTCGGTGGGGCGGTCGAGCTCATCGATGACCGGGCGGATGCGCTTCATCCTCGAGGGCCTCTCGGTGATCACGAGGCTGTTCGTGCGGGCGTCGACGACGATCTTGCCGCCCGCGGCCACGTCGACGAGCGACGTGAGCGTCGGCTGGATGTCGGAGGCCTTGGCGTAGTTGATCACGAAGATCTCCGTCGAGACGGGCTCCTGCGTGAGGCTCTCGTTGCTCACGATCTTGATGATGTTGCCGTCCTCGACGAACGTGTAGCCGACGGGGGTCAGCACGACCTGGAAGATCTGGTGCCACGTGACGTCGTGGAGCTTCACCGAGGTCTTTCCCTGGAGCGCCTCCGGGATGACGATGTTGAGGTCGAAGAGCTCGGCGACATTGCGCAGGATCTCCCGGATCTCGGCGTCGGGGAAGTCGACGGAGAGGGTGTTCTGGCCGGCCGCCTTGGTCGCGGCTGCGGGCGACGAGGTGTCCTTGACCGTTATGTCGGGCGCGGCTGCGGGCGCCGCGGGCGCCGGCGCGGCGGCCGGGGTGTTGGCGTCGGGAGACGCCAGGGGCGGCTTGGCGGGTGCCTTCGCCTGTGCGTTCAGCGGCGACGGTGCAGCCGATAGGGCTGCTAGTGCTGTCAGGAGGAAAAGGCGGGTTCTCATGGTGACTTTCCTGGTTTGATGGGCCTGGTGATTTCTTCGCTTTTGTAACGCAGTGTGAAGCTTGTGCTGTCTACGTGGGTCAACTCAAGATCGTAGTCGTTGCCCTTATACGTGACTGTGAAGTGGGAGCCTATTTTAACGTATCTGTTACCGAAGCTGAGCAGCGGGTTTCCGCCCATGATCACGGTGCCTCCCGGCCTCACTTTTGACATGACCTCCTCAAAGAGCTGGTGGTCGGAGGGCGGCGGCGGCGCCGCCGGGTTGCCCCGGTTCGCGAGGAGCGCGGCGGCCGCGGCGGCCGCTGCCTCCTCGGCGTCCGTGAGGTCGAACCCCGGTGGAGCGAACGGCTGGTTAAGCGCCGCGGGAAGCGGGTCGACCTTCACCTGCTTCGCGATCTGGGCCGCCTTTTCGAGCGAGGGGCGCCGCTTCTCGGGCGGCGCGATCTCGGACTCGATGCGCGCGCTCGCGCGGGGCGCCGTCACGCCGAGGAGGGCGACGAGGGCCAGCGGGATGAGGTAGGTCGCGCGTCTCATTGGACCCCCATCAGTTCAAGGGAGAGCGTCATCAGGAGCGGGCCCCCGCGGGTGTCCGTCCCGACCGGGCGAAGGGAGCACGTCGTGATGCGGCAGTAGTGCTCGCCGTTCTCCAGCTTCCTCAGGAGGTCGATCAGCTGCGCGTAGTCGCCCTGCGCCGAGAGCGTGAAGCCGATCGCGGTGAAGTTCGTCTTGGCCGCGCTCTTGGCAGGCGGGTTCCAGGGAGTCTGGTGCGGGTCGGAGAGCTTCGTCCCCGTGTCGCTCTCCAGCCTGTAGAAATACCCGGTGTTCTCGGCGAGCTGGCCCACGTGGATCATCCGCTCGGTGATGGCCTCGTTCGAGGCGACGAGCGCCGCGTGCTGCTCCTTCAGGTCGGCCGAGTCCTCGATGTTGGCCGCGAGGAGCTCGCCCTCCTTCTGCCTCTCCCCGAGGACCTTCTCGGCGTCGGGCAGTTCGTCGTTGCGGTAGTAGAGCAGCAGGCCGATCCCGAGGCTCGCCACGATGCACGAGACCAGGATCACGTTCTTGCGAAGGAATGCGACTAGTTCCTCGTTGTTCATGACTTCTTCGCGGCCTCCCTCTTGTACTCGCAGAAGATCTCGATCACCAGGCGGCCCGTCGTCGCGTTGCGCCTGTCCGTCAGCAGGTTGACCGCGTTGAACATGGGCCCGAGGACCTTGTCGACGCGAAGCTGCTTCTCATACGCCGAGACGTCGCCGCTCGCACGCTCCGGCGCGCCCTTGATCGTCGCGCGGATGTTGAAGCCGCTGTCCTTGAACTCCAGGCCGTCGAGCGCGATCTTCTTGGGGGTGATGGCGCCCAGCCTCAGTATGATCGCCGAGATCACCGGCTTGGAGCTCACGAAGTCGGCGACCTCCTTCGTCTTGGCCTCCTCCAGCTTGAAGTCCTGGTAGAGGGCGACCTTCTCCGCGCTCTCCTTCGTGTCCCTGTCGATCTGGCGCTGCCAGTCTGCGATCTGCTTGTTCACCTCGTGGAGCTTCCACTCCTGGATCCCGAGGTAGAGCGCGAGCGAGACGGCGACCAGCATGGCGGCGCCGTTGACGAAGAACGCCGTCCGCACGACCTTCGTGTCGGGCAGGTTTTCGACGATGCGCAGGTTGGGGTGCCAGGCCGGCACCACAATCGCGGCCGAATCACTTTTTTTCGTCAGCGTTAGTGCCATCTTGTGAGTTGTACTGGACCATGAGGCTCATGAGCCCGAACCAACGGAATTCGGCGGCTGTCTTGGCCAGGGTGTCCGGGACCACGACCTTGCGCGACCTCATCCACGGGACCGGGTCGAACTTCAGGGCAGAGATGCCGAGCGAGGAGGCGAGCGCGCCCTCGAGCCAGGCGAGCTTAGGCGAGAGCTGGATGCAGATCACCTGCCCGACCGACTGGCCGGTCTGCACCTCGTAGAACCCGATCGAGGACTGGAGCTCCTTCAGGAGGCGCTTGATCAGCAGCGGTCCCATCCCCGTGAAGTCGAATGTGTTCGAACGGAAGAGCTTCCTTGCGGACTCCTCGTCCTTGAGGCCGAGCTCCTTCTGGACGACGGGCACCATGGCCTCGAGGCCCTGGGGAATCGGCCGCGAGGCCTCGACCCCGGTCGCCGAGACGATGAAGCTGTGGGTCGTGTCGTTGCCGACGTCCAGGACCAGGGTCGGCGTCTTTGACTTCTCGAACGCGAGGAAGTCGACCAGGGCCCCGAGCGTCGCGACGCTTCCCAGCTCGAGGCGGTCGGGGAAGATGCCGATGTTCAGGAGGACCTCCTGCGTCGCAAGGATGTCCTCGTTCGGCACCCCGCAGAAGATCACTTCCTTCTGGTTGGCCTTCACCATGTCGTAATCGGCGCCGTCGCTGGCGTTGAGCATCGCGATGGTGAACTTGTCCTGCTCGATGCGAAGCTGCTGGGTGAAGAGGTCGGCCATGTAGTTCGCCTCCTTCATTTTCTTGAGCTCGAGGGTGTGGCGCCGGACGACCCGTTTGGGCGGGTAGATCCCCACGACGGCGTGCAGGTAGCCGCTCGGCGGCTTCTTCGGCTGCATCACCCTCAGAGCCTCGGCTATCCCCGCCTCGTCCCCCAGGGCGCACTCCCTGAGCTCCTCAATCTCCAGGGGAGCCGAAACAGCAGTTGTTCGGGCCAAGAGGACCGAATTCTCGTTCATTTCGACGAAAAATCCCTTCGTCTTCTTCGAGAATAGCATGGAGGCGTTTTAGGAGAAAAAGGACTCTTACCGGTCCCCCCGCAGGGGCGCTGAGACCGGTTTCCGGACACTGGATGGTCATCGCATCAGGGAATCACCCCATTTACAAGGCGAAACAGGCATTACTGCCGCGCCCGTAAGTATTTACCCTTATTTAAAAGAAAAACCCGCCGTGATGTGCGGCGGGTTTGGCCTATTTCTGCCACGTGCGCTTCTTGTGGCGATTCGACTTCAAGCGCTTCCGGCGCTTGTGTTTGTTCATCTTTAACCGGCGTTTCTTCTTGAGATTTCCCATATGTAGTTGGTGCAGAGAAGGTGCGATTCGCCCTTCGGGCTGTCGAGTGCAATCTTCCCCGGCTCACCCCTCTGCCCCGATGCCGGTCCAGAGGCCGGCGACGGTGGAATAGACCCAAAGGCGCACGCGGCAGCCCTCGAAGAAGCCCGCGGCCGACGACCCGTAGGCCCTGAGCTGGCCCTCGTAGTCCGACGCGAGCCTGCCGAGGAGGGCCCCGTCGTCCTCCCCCGCCCCGCGGCGGTTCGTCTTCCAGTCGATGATCCAGAGCTCGCCCGCCTCCGGGTCGTGGAGGACCAGGTCGATGACCCCGTCAATCCATCCGTCCCCGGAAAGAGGGGCGAAGACCCCCACCTCGGCCAGCCGCGTCCAGCGCGCCTCGCGGATGAGGCGCCAGGCCTCGCTCCCAAGGAGCCGGTCCCATTCCTCGCGGCCGCGCTCCGCGAACCCCATGTCAGCGGCCTTGGCGAGGGATGCGCCGCCGTGGGCCTCGACCGCCTCCGGGCCGCCCGCCCAGGGCATGAATTCCAGGGTCTCGTGCCACCAGATGCCGTACTCCAGCGGATCGACCTGGAGCTCCCGGGAGGGTTGGGGGGCGTCGGCGGAGGCCTCGTGAAGGGCCCCCCGGGCAAGGTCGGGCGCCCTTCCGAGCTGGTGCGGGAGGACTCGCCTCGGAAACGCGGGCGCCGGGGAGCCGGCCGCCTCCGGCTCGCCCTCCTCGGGAGGCGCGGGTGCCTCGGCGGGTGCCCCCGACGGCGGAGCCGCCCGGGGGCTCACCGCGATCTCCCCGATCGCGCCCGGCTCAAGGCCCCAGATCTCGCCGAAGCTGTCCTCCTCGGGAGGCTCCTGCGACCAGGGGATGACGAGCGCCGCCTTGGCGCGCGTGAGGGTGACATAGAGGAGCCTCACCGTGTTGCGCCGCTTCTCGCGGTCCTGCGAGAGGCGGGTGTCCGCCCCCACCCCCTCGTTGTCGAACACGACGCGCATGCCGCCGTCGCGGTCCCTCACGGTCCTGAGCCCCGCCTCGGGCCTGTGGCCTATGGAGCGCCACAGGCCGACCGGGATGACGACCGGCCACTCGAGCCCCTTGGCGGAATGGGACGTGATGAGGTTGATCGCCCCGGCCCCGGGGCGGCCGGGCGTGCGAAACTCGTCGAGGGACCCCAGCATGTCCCCGAGCCAGGCGCGCGGCCCGGCCCCATCGGCGCCCATCTCGGCCGCCCGGGCGAGCAGCCGCTCGAGCTCGTCCTCGAGCCCCCCCTCGGGATCCGCGGCGCGCGCCTTCGCGGCCAGCCCGCACGCCTCGCAGAGCTCGGCCGAGAACCGACCGAGCGACTCGCCCTCGGCGTCGGCGCGGTCGATGAAGGGCGCGAGGATCCCGACGGCGCGCGCGACCTCCCCCGCGTGGTCCCCGGCCTCGGCCCAGGGGAACACCCCGTCGCGAAGAGCGGAGGCGATCTCGGCGTCGCTCGCGCCGAAGACCTCGCGCAGGACGCCGACCCATTCAAAGGCGTTGTCCGGGTCGCAGACGACCGCCAGGAGCCCGCAGACCCAGGCATAGGCGGGATTGTCGCCGCTGCGGTTGCGCTTCATCTGCAGGGCGGTCTTGAGGCCCGCGTCCCTCAGCTCGTCGCGGATGATGGGAAGCCATGCCCTGCGCGGCGCGAGGATGCAGACGTCGCCCCAGTTCTGCGCGCCGACGACGCCCGGCCCCCCCTCGGCGAGGATCCGCGCCACCTGGCGCGCCTCGTCGGCCAGCTTCTTGTCGGCAACGTCCCGCGTCCCGGAGACCGGCGAGAACCGGATCGGGATACGCCAGGCGTTCCCTTCGGCGTTGCGGGGCCCGGCGACGAGCGGCTCGTAGGGGACCTGCAGGAAAGGCGGCGGGGCGCCCTCGGCGGCCGGCAGCCCAAAATTGAAGTCGCGTCCGGCGCCGAAGGCGGGGGGCAGCGTCGCGTTGAGCAGGGACACCACGCGGCCCGGCGCCCGGAACGTGACGCGGAAGGTGAGCCGCTCCCCCCCGAGCCCCGCCTCGAAGGCCGCGACGTGCTCGCTAAAGTTGCGGATGTCCGTGCGGTCCGAGTAGATTCCCTGCTGGGCGTCGCCCACCATGCAGAAATGCCCGGGCCTCGGCGGCGCGCCGCCCTTCCTCGGCCACGCCCCGAGCGGCGCGTCCGGGGGGCGCGCGATCTCGACGAGGACCGCGAACTGCTTCGGGTCGGTGTCCTGGGCCTCGTCGAGGAGGACCCTCCAGCCCTCGCCGCGGATCCGCTCGAGCATCGACGCGTCGCCAAGGACCTCGAGCGCCGTCTCGATCTGGTCGGCGTAGCTCTGGATGCCCCGGTCGACGCGCCACGCGCGGAACCGCAGCGAAAGCTCGGCCGCGAGGACGCCGCCCGCCTGTGCGAGCCAGGCCTTGAGCGGGGCGAAGAGGCGGGCGTAGAGGTCGACGATTCCGGACGCGGTGCCGTCGGGCTTGATGACCGGCAGGCGCTCGCCGTCCGCGCCCAGGCGCCGCATCCACTCGCGCGCCCTCTCCTGGTTTCGCGCGAGCGAGAGGGCGCCCTTGCCCTTGCGCGCGGGCGCCGACGCGAGGATCTCCTCAAGGACCGCCTGCGACGGCGGGGGCTTCGCCCCGGGGCGCGCCGCCAGGAGCCGATCGGCCGTCGCCCGGTCGAGGCCCTTGGCGAGATCGAAGATCTCGTCCAGCGAGACATGGCGCAGGAACCCCTCGGTCTGCGGCGCTCCCAGCGACGTGAACTCCATGGAATCCTGCTCGAGGAATTCCTGCCAGTAGGAGTCGTCGTCCTGCTCGATCAGGACCGGGTTCAGGTGGATGCCGAGCGTGCTGCCGTGCCGGCGCGCGAGGAGCAGGCAGAAGCTGTGGATCGTCCCGAAGAAGGCGAGGTCGAGGACCGCGAGGGGCTCCACGTCGGTGCGGACCGAGTCCGCCATGCGGCGCAGGAGCACGGAGCGGGCGCGCTGCTCGATCTCGGCCGCGGCCTTCTTGGTATAGGTGACGACCGCGGTCCGCCTCAGCATCTCGGCGCCCTGCGGCGACAGCGCCATCGCGGCGAGCCTCTCGGAGATCGCGGTCGTCTTTCCCGACCCGGCGTTCGCGACCACCGCGAAATTGACCGCCCATTCTCCGGAGAAGCGCTCGCGGTCCGCCTGGTCGCCGGGCCTACTCATCCGCGGCCTCCTCGGCGCCGGCTTCTGCGGCCTCGCCAAACGTCAGTCTGAATTTTTCCTCGAGGACCTGCGCGGCGATCGGCGCGCAGGCGAGCGGCCACTCGAAGCCGTGCCCGTATTCGGTCCGATCGGCTGTCCGGGCGCCGTAGATGCCCGTCTCCAGGTGCGCCCCGAGGACCTGGAGCTTGGCGCAGGCGGCCTCGAGCTCGTCCATCCCGATGCCCGACGCGCGCTCCTCGGGCTTGAGCATCCACACGTTGCCCGAGGCCCCGAGCGAGCGCGCCGCCTCCAGGTACACGCCGAGCTGGAGTGATGCGCCGCGGGACGCCATGGTCCTCGCCGAGAGGCGCGCGTCGCCGCCGGTCTTGAAGTCGGCGATCTCGATCCGCGAGCCGCCCCACCCGGGCCGGTCGGACAGGACGAGGTCCATCTTCCCGCGCACGGGCATCCGCTCCCCCGCCCCCACGGGGATGGTGGCGCCCTCCGGAAGCCAGATCTCGGCGGCCGCGAAGTCCGCGGCGGGCAGCTCAAAGACACGGCCCAGCAGCTCGCGTGCGGCCCGCGAGACGTCCATGTGGAAGGAGTCCCAGTAGCGGTCCGCCGGCCGGCCCGAGCGCAGGCGCGCCAGCTCCCCGTCGAGGCGCGCCCCCGCCGAGGCCCTGTCGGGAAAATAAAAGAATTTGCCCTCTGCCGGGATCCCCCGCAGAGCGGCGGCGAGCACGCGGTGCACCGCGATGCCGACCGCCACGCGCCGGTCCCTGAAGAAGGAATGCCACTCCACCCTCCTGACCCGGAGCACCGCGTCGAACCAAAGCGTGGCCGGGTCCCTTATCCCCTCCTGGACCTGGCTCGCCGTGAGGCTCCGCGGGCGGGTCGCCCCTCCCGGGTCCCCGAGGAAATGCGCGTCGAACGGGGCCGCCGGGTCCCGCCGGCGCCGCCAGATGGCCGCCCAGGCGGCCAGCTCCGGCGAGTCGGCCCAGGTCACCGCGCGCCGCCGCGCCGGCGAGAGCCGGCCGAACCCCTCCGAACCCGAGCCCGAGGGGGACAGTAGCCCCTTTTTCCACATCACGCGCTCTAGCCATGTGTTCGGCGAGAGGCGCACCTCGGGCTCCTCCTCGCTGAAGAGGGACGCGCTAAATAGGACGCGCCGGCGGCAGTCGCGCGCCAGGGAGCAGTACTGGCGCCTCTCGAGGAGCGCCCGGTCGTCGCTCGTCGGCAGCCCCAGCGAGAAGCGGCCGAGTTCCTTGTCGAGGCGGCGCCTCTCCTCATCGCCGAGCCACGTGCTCGGCTCGCGCCTCTCGGGCCAGGTCCGCGCATTGGCCCCCGTGAGGATGACGTCGGACCACGACACGCCCGCCGCGCGGCGCACCGTGGTGAGCGTCACGCGCGCAAACGTGGTCTTCCCGGGCGAGGCGACGAGCGGGCCCTTTTCCGGCAGGAAGGAGCGGATCGCCTCAAGGAGCGCGCCCGCGGGCATAGGCTCCTGGGCGCGCCGCGCGAACTCGCGCAAGGCGCCCCAGCCCGCGGGCTCCGCGAGCGCCAGGCGCTCGCGGACCGCCTCGAAGCGGTCGAGCGCCTGCGCCGGCGTCAGCGGGTCGGGCCACTCGGGCAGCACCAGGCGGGCGACGCGCCCCACCTCCTTCCAGTCGGCGTCCTCCGACGCCTCGAGGCGCTCGAGAAGCGGCCCTAGCGCGTGCGCCTGCGCGTCGTCGAAAAGCTGCTGGCAGACGCGGCGCGCCCGCGCCTGGGTGAGGTTCGCCAGGTTCAGGAAGCCGAGGAGCGGCCACAGGGCGAGCAGCTCCTCGAGGCGGCACCCGCGCCCGTAGAAGTCAACGAGCGCCTTCTGGATCGCGATGTCGATGGGCGGCGTGCCCGGGATGCCAATCAGGTCGGCGTAGGGGATGGCCGCCTCCTCGAGCAGGCCGACGAGCCTCGCGTGGGCCGGGCCCGCGCCGTGAAGGATGACGGCGATGTTCTCCGATCCCTGGGCGAGGAGGCGCGCGACCGCGCGGGCGACCTCGTCCATTTCTCCCGAGCGGGAATGGCCGATGACGACGTCGGCCCGGTCGGCGGATCCGTCGCCCCCCGACCAGAGATCGGCGACCGCCGCGCAGGTGCCCTCGGGCTCGGTTTCGTCGGCCGACTGCTTGGCGACGCCGAGCGCCGCCTCCCAGGCCTCGACCCATTCCTGGTCGGACTCCCTCCTGCCATGGAACTCGGGCGAAGCAAGGACGACGCACACCGAGCCGCAGCGCCTGGCCAGGGCGACGAGCCCGAAGAACTCGGGCCAGCCCTCGGCGCCGCCCGCAAGCACGAGCAGCCTGTCGGCGATCCGCGCGGCCTGCGCAGGCGGGCGCCTCAGGCCGGACTCCTCGTCGTCGAGCGGGCCTAGGGCGTAGCCGTGGGCCGCGATCCACGCCGCCATGTCGCCAAACACCGCCCGAAGCTCGGGACGCGGGAAGTGCTCCGCCCGGAATCCCCCGCGAATCAGGTCCTCGAACTCCGAGAGGGCCGACTCAAGGTCGCTCTCGAGGCTCCGCCACAGGCGCCTCGCCGGGTCGTCGTCCGCGAGCGCGGCGACGCGGGCGCCGATCCGCCCCCTGAGGAGCAGCAGCTGCAGGCCCTTGCCGAGGCCGGTGGGCGGGCGCCGCTTCTTTCTCGCGAGCGAGGGGGTGAGGAACTCGACGCCGAGGAGCCGGACGCCCTCGTCGAGGCACCTCTGCTTCAGCGCCTGGGTCTGCCCGCGCGTCGGGGCGACGACCAGCGACCTCGCGAGCGTCCCCTTCCCCTCCTCAAGCCACGGGCGAACGACCTCCCGCCACGCGCCGTCGGCGAAGCGGGATAGGAAGAGTTCTACGCCGGGATGGGTCTTCAACTTGGGATGGCACGCAGCCATCCCAAAATTGGGCTCACTTCGCGAGCACGTACTTCGACGCGTGCGACTTCGCGCGCGACGCGGCGTTCCTGTGGACGACGCCCGACTTCACGGCCCTGCTGATCGCCGAGACGTAGGCGATCCCGGCGGACTTGGCCTTCGCGGCGTCACCCGACTTCACGGCCGCCTCAAACCCCTTGTGCAGGGTCTTCAGGCGCGTCTTGACCGCCTTGTTGCGGAGGGTGAGGCGCACCGTCTTGCGGGCTGCCTTGATAGCGGATTGGGTGTTGGCCATGGTCTATGGGATGATCGGAGCCCGCCATGGACTCAAACGGACGGGGTCGAGTCAAGGGTGATGTGGGGAGGGAGGCGGGCCGCTGCGAGGGGCGGGGGCGGCCGGGCGGACGCGGCGCCTACCTCAATCCCCCGTGGAACCTGCCAAGGGTATGGGCCAGCATGAGCGCCATGACCAGGAAGCCCGCTCCGAGGACGAGGACATGCCGGGTCCTGCGCAGCTCGAAGTTCCCGACCCGGCACAACAGCAGGTAGGCCACGGCCAGGTTGAAGAGCCCCCAGAGCGCGTTCACCGTCGAGGACGACAACCCCTCCCCCGGGGGGCTCGCAAAGGGGCTCTGGAACGGATGGCCGGACAGCCCGTTGCCGAGATGGGGAAGCGCATTCGCAAGGAATGCGCCCCCGAAGAAATACGACACGTAGTGGTGCCAGCGCATGGCGGCCGGATTGTGCGCGCCGGGCGTTCCCCGGTCAATGCGCCGAAACGATTCCAAAAAAATTAGCTTTGGGGCCGGTAAGCCGGATTCTGTTCCACGCCTTGCGGCGCTTCAGCCGTCATTTCTCTCGCGCCCTTGCGGGAGCGTCCGAGCGTCCCGGCGGGGCGAACCCCGCGCGGGCGCACGGATGCGACATACCCGAGACTATGGGACGGGCCGTCCAGTCTCCTATTTTGTCTTGCACCGGAAGGGGTTTTTCGTGCCGCGCGCCTCGCGGCGCGCGCGGTGGGCTCTTACCCCACCTTTTCACCCTTGCCCGGCGGTCCCGAAGGAGCCGCCAGGCGGTCTGTTTTCTGTGACACTGTCCGTCGGCGCGGCTTGAACCGCGCCGCCTGCGCTTGCCTTTCGGCTCGAGCAGCATCCTGCCCTGCGGTGTCCGGACTTTCCTCTCCAAACTTCTATCGGGCGCGGCGTTACCCGCGCCTTGGGATCAAAGAACTTGGAGCGACGACCAGGCCCCAAAGCTAAGGGGGACACCTTGGCAAGGCGCCGGGCCGCGGGCAAGCCCCTAAGATTCCCAGTAGACCATCTGGCTGCACTGGTCGCAGAGCGCGAACCCGGCGTCCGTGGTCTTCCCCCGCGCCGCCGACTCGACCTCGCTGGAGACCTTCAGGTGGCAGCCCCCGCACTTCCCCCCGCGGATGGCCACGACGGCGGGCATCCTGCGCCGGGCGGCGGTATCGTAGGCCTCGAGCGCGTCCGCGGGGATGGGCGCCCTCGCCTCGGCCACGGCGGCCACCGCCGCCTTGAGCTCGTCCGCGAGGCTCGCGTCGCGCTCCCGCATGGCCTTGATGCGGGCCTCGTGGCCCACGATGTTCTGCTTGAGGGTCGCCTCGGCGGCCGCGAATCGCTTCTTCGCCTCGTCGATCGCGTACATCGCCTCCAGCTCCCTGCCCTCGAGCTCGTCGATCTGCTTCTGCACGTTCTGGATCTCGTGGCCGAGCGCCTGGTACTCGTCGTTCTTTTTGACGGAGAGCTGCTGGGTCTGGTACTTGCCGCGCTGGGTCTCCGCGGAGCCGATCTCGGTCTCCAGGATCTTCTTCTTGGACTCGTACTCGCGCACCTCGCTCTTGGCGGCGTCGATCGCGGCCTTCTCAGCGGCGATCCTCTGCTCGACCGCGGCGATTTCCCGGGGGACCGCCTTTATCTGCGCCTCAACCCCGAGCCTGCGGGTGTCACGGTCCTGCAGGATAAGGAGCAGTTCGATCGTCGGGCTCGGCATGGACCCTCCACTGTGGTCCCCGGAAAACTCCGGTCAATCCCATCCTCGGCTCATGGCCGCCGCAGCCGCCATGGGGGCCGGTTTTCCCCTGGGCAGGGGCCTCCGGTCCCGTTGGGAGGCACCGGGGGGAGGGGCCGTTTCCGGGGGCTTCGGCCGGGTTTTCGGGCCCCGATCCGCCCCGGCCGGGGGCGTAACCCCGCAGGGGGATAGCGGGTGCCGGGCATGCGCCCCGGGGAGGCGCCTTAAAACGCCCAAAATAGGCTCATTTTCCCCAAAAAAACCCTCGCGTGCCCATGCCTATTCGGAACAGAATTTTCCTTTCATTTCCGTCCCTTTAAGACCCCTACATGGCCGACAAAACAGACCCTCAAACCCCCACTAATTCAGAGGCAGGCGCCGAAGCCTACGACGCCTCAAAGATACAGAAACTCGAGGGTCTTGAGGGGGTGCGCAAGCGCCCGGACATGTACATTGGCGACACCAATGAGCGGGGCCTGCACCACTGCGTCTTCGAGATCGTCGACAACTCCGTGGACGAGGCCCTGGCGGGCTTCGCGACCGTGATCAAGGTGACCATCCACCTGGACGGTTCCTGCTCGGTCGAGGACGACGGCCGCGGCATCCCGGTGGACCCCCACCCGATCTACAAGATCCCCGCCCTCGAGCTCGTGCTGACGAACCTGCACGCCGGCGGAAAGTTCGGCAAGGGCGCCTACCAGGTCTCCGGCGGCCTCCACGGCGTGGGCGCCAAGTGCGTGAACGCGGTTTCGGAGTGGATGGAGGCCGAGGTCCGCCGCGGCGGAAAGGCGTACCAGATGCGCTTCGCGCAGGGAAAGACGACGCAGAAGATGATGGTGATCGGCGACACCCGCAAGACCGGCACCAAGATCACGTTCAAGCCCGACCCAGAGATTTTCCTGACGACCCGCGAGTTCCAGTACGAGATCCTCGCCAAGCGCCTCCGGGAGCTGGCCTTCCTCAACCCCGGGATCAAGATCGAGCTCGCCGACGAGCGCTCCCAGAAGGGCGACACCTTCTTCTTCAAGGACGGCATCACGGAGTTCGTGCGCTTCCTGAACCAGAACAAGAACGTCCTCCACGACAAGCCGATCACCTTCTCCGACTCGGCCACGGGCGAGGACACGACGAAGGCGCCCACCGTCGTCGACGTGTCGATGCAGTACAACGACACCTACAACGACCAGGTCTTCGCCTACGCGAACTCGATCTTCAACCTCGAGGGCGGCACGCACCTCTCGGGCTTCAAGACGGCGCTGACGCGCGTGATCAACAACTACGCGAGGGCGAACAACCTTCTCAAGGAGAAGGACCCGCCGATCACGGGCGACGACGTGCGCGAGGGCCTGGTGGCCGTCGTCTCCGTCAAGGTCTCCGAGCCGCGGTTCGAGGGCCAGACGAAGACGAAGCTCTCCAACTCCGAGGTGGACGGCATCGTGCAGAAGGTGGTCGGCGAGAAGCTGAAGTTCTACCTCGAGTCCAACACCGCCGTCGCGAAGCGCATCATCGACAAGACGCTGAACGCGGCCCGGGCCCGCGAGGCCGCGAGGAAGGCCCGCGAGACGGTGCGCAAGGGCGCGCTCTCCGGCGGCGGCCTCCCCGGCAAGCTCGCCGACTGCTCCGAGCGCGACCCGGCGCTCGGCGAGCTCT
>CAZDZL010000064.1:0-5551 GCA_964509885.1 uncultured Opitutaceae bacterium
GGACCGCCTTCTCGGGGTCTATCCCGAAGTGGAGCTGGAAGGCGTCCTCGCGCGATTGCCACGCGGCGAGGATCAGCTGCTCGGTCTGGACCGGCCCGCCGGTGTATATGGGGGTGGACGACAGCGGCCCGAGCGCGAAGTCGCCCTTCAGCTCGCCCAGGCGCTTGCCGAGCGGCCTGTTCAGCACGACGCCCATCGCGCCCTCGGGGCCGTGCGTGGACATGAGTACCGCCGTGCGCCGGAAGTTGGGGTCGCGCAGCACGGGGTGCGCGAGGAGGATCGACCCCGCGAGCGACTCCTCGGCCTGGCGTCCTTTTTCTCTCAAGGGGCCCCCGGGTTGGTCAGAGCTTCAGGACCTTGATGCCGGCGTCCGACATCAGGCTCCTGACGAGCGGGTCGTTGTGGTAGTCCGCCCGGTACCTGATCTCCGCGATGCCGGCCGCCGCGAGCATCTTCGCGCAGTTCACGCAGGGGTAGTGCGTGACGTAGGCCGTGCACCCGCTGACGGAGCTGCCGCGCCTCGCGGCGTCGGCCACCGCGTTCTGCTCGGCGTGGACGGTGGCCTGCTCGTGGCCCGCGCGCACGCGCGAGACGTGGGGCGTGCCCGGGAGGAAACCGTTGTAGCCGGCGGCGACGAGGCGGTTCCTGCTCTCGCCCCCCGCCACGATCACGCACCCGACGTGCAGCCTCTCGCAGTTGGAGCGGGAGGCGATGAGGACCGCCGTTGCCATGAAGTACTCGTCCCAGGTGGGGCGCCTGGGGAACTTCCTTGAGGCCTGCGCGATCAGGTCGACGGGGCTTTTCATGGGGGCGCTCATTTGATCCGCCGCGGACTCTGGACATGCGGCGCGACTCGGGCAACATTCCTCTCGCATGAATAGAGCCTGCGAGCCCGAACTGCTCGATTCCCTGCCCCACGACCACCCGGACGCCGCCCACAGCCGGCGCGACCTGCGGCTGATCAACGGCTTCATGCGCAACCGGGCGTGGTTCGAGGCCACCCTGCCCCGGGTCCTCGGGCCGGGGGAGCGGGTGCTCGAGATCGGGGCGGGCACGGGCGAGATGGGCGTCGCCCTCAACGCGAGCGGCATCCCGCTGGACGGCCTCGACCTGTGGCCGAGGCCGGCGGCTTGGCCGGCCGGCCGCGCGTGGCACCAGGCCGACCTGAAGGCGTTCGTCGGGTACGGCGCCTACGCCGCCGTCATCGGCAACCTCATCTTCCACCAGTTCACGCAGGCCGAGCTCGCGGCGCTGGGCGCGCGGCTGCGGCGGACGGCCCGCGTTGTCGTCGCCTGCGAGCCCGAGCGCCGCGGGATGTCGCAGACCCTCGTGGCCGCGATCGGGCCGCTCCTCGGGGCGAACCACGTGACGCTCCACGACGCCCGGGTCAGCATCAGCGCCGGCTTCCGGGGCGACGAGCTGCCCGTCGCGCTCGGCATGGCCGACGGCTCGTGGGACTTCACCTGCACGACGACGGCCCTCGGGGCCTGCCGGATGGTCGCAGTCCGGCGCGCGTGAGCACGCGGACCCCAGCCTTCAGCGCGCCCCATGCGGCGCCCCGCTAGGCCATACACTCATGTTCCTCCACGCGCTCGCCACCGCCGTCCCCCCCGCCGCCTACACGCAGCCCGAGTGCTGGGACATCGTCCAGAAGTCGCAGATGCGCTCGCGCCTGGAGCGCCGCTCCATGCTGATCATGCACAGCATCCTGAAGAGCGACCACGGGATATCCACGCGGCACTTCGCCCTGCCCGGGATCGACCGCGTGTTCGACCTGGACCCGGACGAGCTGAACCACGGGTTCCGCGCCGAGGCTCCCCGGCTCGCCCGGGCGGCGCTCGAGTCCGCGCTTTCGAAGGCGGGGATGGAGGCCGGCGAGCTCGACGCGCTCCTCATCTGCACCTGCACCGGCTACCTCTGCCCCGGCCTGACGAGCTACGTGGCCGAGGAGATGGGCCTGCGGCCGAACGCGGTCCTGCAGGATCTTGTCGGCCTCGGCTGCGGCGCGGCGATCCCGATGCTGCGGGCCGCGAGCCACCTTCTCGCCGCGCAGCCCGGAGCCAAGGTCGCCTGCGTGGCCGTCGAGGTCTGCTCGGCCGCGTTCTACCTGGACGACGACCCCGGTGTGATCATAAGCGCCTGCCTCTTCAGCGACGGGGCCGCGGCGACCCTCTGGGGGTCGGCGCCCGGGCCCTCCGGGATGCGCGCGTTTGACTTCAGGTCCCTGCACCTTCCCGCCGACCGCGACAAGCTGCGCTTCGAGCAGAAGGGCGGCAAGCTGCGCAACCTCCTGCACCGAAGCGTGCCGGAGCTCGCCGCGGGCGCGGTCGGCCGCCTCTGGGCCGAGCGGGGCGCCCGCGCGGTCTCGCGCGTCGTCACCCACCCCGGCGGCCGCGACGTCCTCGAGGCGCTGGCGCCGGTCGTCGCACCCCATTCGCTGGAGGCGAGCGTGCGCACCCTGCGCAACAACGGCAACATGAGCAGCCCCTCGGTGCTGTTCGCGCTCGAGGAGACGCTTAGGGACGGGCCGCCGGGGCCGGGCGGGGATTTTTGGCTCGTCAGTTTTGGCGCAGGCTTTAGCGCACATAGCTGCCGCATCGGCGCCTGACCATGCCCAAGCTGAAGGACCTCGTCGCCTACTGCGACACGCGCACGCGCCTCTCGGCGTTCAAGGACGCCCCGGGCGCGTTCAACGGGCTGCAGTTCGCGAACGACGGCCGCGTGACGCGGATCGGCGCGGCCGTTGACGCGGGGCTCCACCCCTTCAGGAAGGCGGTCGCCGCCGGCGTCGACTTCCTCATCGTCCACCACGGCATGTACTGGGACATGCCCCACCCGCTCACGGGCCCGGCCTACGAGAGGATCCGCACGCTGGTTGGCGGCAACTGCGCGCTCTACTCGAGCCACCTCCCGCTGGACGCGCACCCGAGGCTGGGCAACAACGCGCTCCTCGCGCGCGAGCTGGGCCTCAGGCCGCGGCGCGGCTTCCTGCCCAACGCCGGCGGTGACATCGGGTGCATCGCCCCAAGCCGCCTCACGCGGGCGGCGCTGCAAGCGAAGCTAAAGAAGCTCTACCCCCGGGTGGTCCCTATCGAGTACGGGTCCGCGGCCCCGAGGCAGGTGGCCTTCTGCAGCGGCAGCGGCAACGGGGCCATGCCGGCCCTCATCGCCTCCGGCGCCGACACGCTCGTGACGGGCGAGCTGCGCGAGGAGTGGTTCAACGTGGCGCAGGAGCGCAGGCTCAACCTCTACCTCTGCGGGCACTACGCGACGGAGGTCCACGCCGTCCGGGCACTCGCCGCCGAGCTGTCCGCAAAGTTTGGGTTGCCGTGGGAGTTCATTGCGACCGAAAATCCCCTGTAGCCCCCCGCCATGAAAAAGATCGCAATCCTCAACGGACCCAACCTCGACCGCCTCGGCAAGCGGGAGCCGGAGATCTACGGGAGCGCGACGCTCGCCGACCTCGAGAAGGCGCTGCGCGCCGAGTTCGGGGGCAAGGCGGAGCTCGAGTTCTTCCAGTCCAACCACGAGGGGGAGCTGATCGACCGGATCGCCGGGCTCGCCGACGCGAAGTTCGCCGGGATCGTGATCAACGGCGGCGCGCTGACGCACACGAGCGTCGCGCTCCGGGACGCGCTCCTCGGCGCCCACCTTCCCGCCGTGGAGGTGCACATCTCGAACATCTACAAGCGCGAGGAGTTCCGGCACGTGTCCCTGACGGCGCCCGCCTGCACGGCCGTCATCACGGGGCTGGGCCTCGAGGGCTACCACGCCGCCGTCCGGTTCCTTCTCAAGGGGTGAGCGGCGGCGCACCGTGGCCCGACAGCACCCAGGCCAGGTGGGCCAGGTGGAGCGTCGCGCAGGTCGCCAGCGCGGCGGCCGTGTCGTCCAGGACGATGCCCCATCCCCCCGGAAGCGCCTGGAGCTTGTCGATCACGAGGGGCTTCTTGATGTCATAGAAGCGGAAGAGCAGGAAGCCCGCGAGCATGAGGGCGAGGAAGGGAAGCGGGCGCGTGCCGACGATGAGGGGCCAGCCGTAGAAGCAGACCGGCATGGCGACGAACTCGTCGAAGATCACCTCGCCGGGATCGTGGCTCCCGAGCTGGATCTCGGCCTGCCCGCAGAGGCCCACGGCGAGGTAAGCCAGGGCCGCGCTGATGAGGATGTACTCGAAGTACCCGAGCTGCGTGAAGCACACGAAGAAGAACAGGACGCCTGCGGCCGAGCCCCAGGTCCCCGGGGCGGGCATCTTGACGCCCAGCGGCCCGAGCGTCGCGACGGAGACGACCGCCTGGGGGGGCATGCTGGCCGGCCACTTGGGCTGCTCCAGGTTCATGGGGTGCGGATGTCGTCGCCGAAGACGAGCCTCGAGTTCCTCGCGACGTAGCGGTAGCCCGACCATACCGAGAGAATCGTCCCCGCGACGTAGATGTAGATCCCCGTCTGCATGACGTAGCCGGCCGCCACCGCCGCGTCCCAGTGAAAGAAGGAGGCCCCGTCGACCTGCAGCATCGGCGCGCCGAGGAAGAAGCCGAGGGCGACCAGAAGCGTGACCGTCTTCGTCTTGCCGCCGCTGTCGGCCGCCACGACCACGCCCTTCGTCGCCGCGACCATGCGCATCCCGGTGACGAGGAATTCCCGGCAGAGGGTGATGAGCGCCAGGACGAGCGGGATCTCGTGCTTCTCCACCAGCGCCATCACGATGCCCATCACCATGATCTTGTCCGCCATGGCGTCCATGAGCTTGCCGAAGTTCGAGACCAGCCGGCGGGTGCGGGCGAGGTAGCCGTCGAGCCAGTCGCCGACGGCGGCCGCGATGAACAGCACGAAGGCCAGCGTCGCGGCCCCGGGCCACGCGCAGAACATGAGCCAGACGATGATGAACATCATCGGTATCCGCGAGAGCGTGATGGCGTTCGGCAGGTTCATCCCCAGCATGGAGCCTCACCCGAGCCGGGCGCCCATGGCAACATCGGATCGGAACGCGCTCGCCAGCAGGGGGCTGCGGGCTATCGTTTCGGGGGAACCCCCATGCGCCATTGCATCTATCCTGGGACCTTTGACCCCATCACCTGCGGGCACCTGGACGTGCTCTCGCGGGCCTCGCGACTCTTTGACCGCGTGACGGTCGCCATCGCCGACAACCCGGCCAAGGAGCCGCTGTTCTCCGTCGAGGAGCGCCTGGCGATGATCCTTCCAAACACGGCGGCGCTCCCGAACGTGTCGGTGACGACCTTCCGCGGGCTCCTGGTCGACTTCGCCAGGGACCAGAAGGCCGACGCCATCCTGCGGGGCCTGAGGGCGCTCTCCGACTTCGAGTTCGAGTTCAACATGGCGCTCATGAACCGCCACCTGCAGCCGATGATCGAGACGATCTTCGTCATGCCGAACGAGCAGTTCAGCTACACCAGCTCGTCCCTCGTGAAGCAGGTGGCCCGCTACGGCGGCCAGGTGGGCCACTTCGTGCCGCCCAACGTCGCCGCGGCCCTGCACAACGCCTTTGCGAAATGAGGGTGGGCCGCCTCGGGGCGCTCGGCCCCCCGCTGCTTGC
>CAZDZL010000064.1:5651-14257 GCA_964509885.1 uncultured Opitutaceae bacterium
GCCTTTGCGAAATGAGGGTGGGCCGCCTCGGGGCGCTCGGCCCCCCGCTGCTTGCGTGCGTCCTGGGCGCCGTCGCGCCGGGGCTGCGGGCGACCCCTGTCGACGACGCGGCCGCGCTCTTCAGGCAGAGGCGCTTCGCGGAGGCCCGGGCGGCCCTGGAGCCGATCGCGGCGGCGCAGCCCGCCAACGCCGAGGCGGCCTACTACCTCGGCATGGCGCTCCTGCGCCTCGGGGGCCCGTCTTCCCTGGACGCGTCGCACCTCTGGCTCGGCAGGGCCGTCAAGCTGGACCCGGACAACGAGGGCTACCTGGCGGACTACGCGGGCGTCTGCCTGCTGATGGCGGACAGGGACAGCTCCTTCTCGCTCGCCCTGGAGGGCCGCGACGCCATGACACGCGCGATCGCCGAAAAGCCGGGCGACCTCGAGGCCTGCGAGGGCCTCATGCGCTTCTACGCCAAGGCCCCGTGGCCGCTCGGCAACGCCGACAGGGCGCTGGCCCTGGCGGCCCAGATCGCGAGGAGCGACCCCAAGCGGGGTCTGGCCGCCTACCGCTCCATCGGGGCCACCTTCGAGAGGTCCGGTCGCGCCGACAAGGCCCAGGCGGCCTCGCAGGCCGCCCAAATCCTCGCGCAGAACCCTGCCCGCTGATACACGCTCTTCCCATGCCGCGCATACCGATCGAGGATAACTTCACCGATGTCATCGCAAAGGCCCAGAGGGGCCTGCGCCTCTCCGACGCCGAGCTCGCAAAGAGGGCCGAGGTGTCGCTCGCCGACCTGGCCGCCGTGAAGGCGGGCGAGCCCATCGACGCCGTCATCCGGCGCGTCGCCCGCCACCTGCGCCTCGGCCCCGCGTCGCTCGAGGAGCTCGCGCACAAGCGCTGGTACCCCGACGCCCCGGTGTTCCCCCACGGGTTCGCGGTCTTCAACACCGCCTTCGGGGACATGACCGTGAACAGCTACCTGATCTGGGACGCGCGCGCGCGCATCGCCGCCGCCTTCGACACCGGCGCCGACTGCGGCGGCATGCTCGACCTCATCCGCTCCGAGAGGCTCAGGCTCCAGATGATCTTCCTCACCCACACCCACGACGACCACGTGGCGGACCTGGCGAGGCTCGCGAAGGAGACGGGCGCGGAGGTCTGGGCGAGCGAGCTCGAGCCGTCGGACCACCCCGGCGCGAGGACGTTCAAGGAGAACGCGCACTTCCACCTGGGGGAGATCGCGATCAAGACGCTCTCGACCTGGGGCCACTCGCCCGGCCAGACGACGTTCTACGTGACGGGCCTGAGCTACCCGCTCGCCGTCGTGGGCGACTCGCTGTTCGCCGGGTCGATGGGGGGCAGCCAGGAGCACTTCGCCGACCAGTACAAGAACGACGTCGAAAAGATCCTGCGCCTGCCCCGCAACACGGTGCTGGCGTGCGGCCACGGGCCCCTCACGACGGTGTCCCAGGAGAAGCGCCACAATCCTTTCTTTGCTTCCTAACGCACGCCGTATAGGTATGTTCCGTACTCGACTCCCATGGCCCAAACGCGCAGTGTACGGACGAACGCACCCCTCTCGATGAAACGCAAAACTTCGTTCGTCCTGGTCCTAGCCTTCGCGCTGATCATGGCGTGGGTGCTGATCATAACCGACGAGCAGGTCAGGGAGCACCTGGGAGGCACGCTCTACATCATCGGGTTCGCGATAACGGGGTGCATGCTCCTCATCCTCGCGGGCTACGTCTGGGACCAGACCCTAGCGAAGTCGCTCAAGTCGCTGCACGACACGACGGACTCGGTGAAGATCGAGGACGCCGCCGGCGCGGGCGACGAGTCGGACTCCGACGAGATCATAGGCCTGGCGCGCAAGATCGAGCGCATGGCCCGCTCCCTCCAGCAGGTGGAGGCCAGCTACAAGGGGATCGTCGAGGACCAGCCCGACCTCATCTGCCGCTACAAGAACGACGGCAAGATCACGTTCGTGAACGGCGCCTACGCCCGGGCGGTGAACCGCAAGCGCCTGGAGCTGGTCGGCGTCGACTTCCCCTACTTCGCCCCTGGCGCGGCGATCGCGGACGAGCCGTACACCTTCGAGTCGGAGATGGTGTTCAACGACGGCAGGAGGCTCTGGATCCGATGGACGCAGCGCGCGATCAAGGACGACGAGCGCAACACGATGGAGTACCAGGCGGTCGGCCACGACATCACGGAGCGCAAGGAGGCCGAGGCGGCCCTCCTGCGCGCGAAGGAGGCGGCGGAGGCCGCCGACCGCGCCAAGTCCGAGTTCCTCGCGATCGTGAGCCACGAGCTCAGGACCCCGATCAATGCCATCATCGGGTTCTCGAAGATGCTGTCGTCGACCACCCTCAACCTGGACCAGAGGGAGCAGGTGGAGATGATCAACTCGAGCGGCCTCGCCCTGGAGAAGATCATCGCGGACATCCTGAACCTGTCAAAGATCGACTCCGGCAAGATCGACATCGAGCACGCGCCCTTCTCGCTGCGCAACTGCGTGCAGGACATCTGCGCCTTCTTCGCCCTCAAGGCCCGTTCGCTCGCCCTCGCGCTCGACTCCAAGGTCGACGCCGGCGTGCCCGAGATCGTGAACAGCGACGAGTCGCGCATCCGCCAGATCCTGACCAACCTGATCGGCAACGCCCTCAAGTTCACCGAGCGCGGCGGGGTGTCCCTCGAGGTCTCCTGCGCCCGCGGCGAGCCGATCGAGCCCGGCTCTTCCCGGCGCGTGGCGCGCCTCTTCTTCGCCGTCAAGGACTCCGGGATCGGCATACCGGCGGACAAGCTGGACCACCTCTTCCTGCCCTTCAGCCAGGTCGACACGTCGTCGACGAGGCGCCGCGGCGGCACCGGGCTCGGCCTCATCATCTCCAAGCGCCTGTGCGAGCTCATGGGCGGCACCATCTCCGTCGAGAGCCACGTCGGCGACGGCTCGACCTTCCGGTTCTCGATCCTCACGGACTTCGAGGAGTCCTGAGCCCCGCGCGGGGTTGCGCCGCTAGAGGATCCGCCAGCGGAAGCGGATCACCTCGGCCCAGGCGCTGCGTCCGTTGCCAAGCACGCGGCTGGCCTCGAAGTCCCACTCGAAGACCTTGGAGACGGCGAGCGTCGCCCCGGCGCCGACCGTGCCGGCAAAGGCCGAGCTCCCGGCGGACGACGCGCTGAGCGTCGTCTCCGCATACGCCCCCACCCGGCCTGCGAGGTCCCACTTGAGGAAGGCGCTGGCGTACAGCCGGGTGTCGTAGCGGGTGTTGGCCACGTTGCGCAGCTCGTCCCACTCCGCCATGGCGGCCGCCTTGAAGCCGGGGCCGATATCCATCGACCAGGGAACGATGACGCCATACTCGACGGAGTCGTTGCCCACGGCGCTCGAGTGGGTCGGCAGCATCACGTAGGGGATGACCGCCGCGGCCTGGCCCGAGGACGGGTCGCGCCAGAACGTCCACTTCGGCCGGAAGAGCACGTCGCCTATCCCGCTCTGCGTGTGGTCCGCCCCGTTCGTCGAGAAGGTGTCCCTGATGAAGAGCTGCGTCCCGACCTCGACGTCGACGGTGTTCGTGAGCCCGGCGGAGACGACCGTGGTGCCGAGGCCGAGGGCCTTGTACTGGTTGGGGGCCGAGGTGTCCTGCTGGAGGCCGAGCGAGATCGCGTCCATCCGCATGAGGATCCCGCCCGGCTCGATCGTCTGGGGGACCTCGGTCACCTGGGCCCGCAGGCCGGGCGCGCAGGCCGCAAGGAGCGCCGCGGCGAGCGCGGCCGGGACCAGGGGCAGGCGGGGGGGCATGGCCGTCAGGCTCATCGCGGACCCGTGGCCTGTCACCACAATAAGGGGCCGGCGCCTCAGTCGAAGATGATGGTGCGGTTGTCGCACAGCAGCACGCGGTCCTCGAGCAGGAGCTTGAGCGAGTTCGCGAGGACCGTGCGCTCGATGTCCCGGCCCGCCCTCGCGAGGTCGAGGGGCGTGTAGGAGTGGTCCATCGGGATAACGTGCTGCATGATGATGGGCCCCTCGTCCAGCTGGTCCGAGACGAAGTGCGACGTCGCGCCGATCACCTTCACGCCGCGCCGGAAGGCCTGGTGGTAGGGCTTCGCCCCGCTGAAGGCCGGCAGGAAGGAGTGGTGGATGTTCACGATCCGGCTCGGCCAGGCGGCGACAAACCCGGGGCTTAGGACCCTCATGTACTTGGCGAGGACGATGTAGTCGGGCTTCAGCGGGGCGATGACCGCGAGCAGCGCCTCCTCGTGGGCCTCCCGCGTGAGGCTCCCGTGCGGGACGTGGTGGAAGGGCACCGAGAACTTCTCCGTGAGCGGCCGCAGGTTCTCGTGGTTGCTGACGACCGCCAGCAGGTCCGCGCCGAGCTCGCGGTAGGCGCTGCGCACAAGGAGGTCGGCGAGGCAGTGGTGCTCGCGGGAGGCCATGACCACGATCCGGCGGGGAAGCGCGAGGCGGATCTGGACGGAGGCCCCCGGGGGCAGCGTCGCCAGGACGGCGGCGCGAACGGCCCCGGCGTCCAGGGGACCCCGGCACGCCGTGCGCATGAAGAAGCGCTGGGTCTCGGCGTCGACGAACTCGTGGTTCGAGGTCACGTTGGCCCCCGCCCGGAAGAGCACGCCCGTGATCGCGTGGACAAGGCCCGGCCGGTCCCTGCAGTCGACAAGCAGGACGTGTTCGTTGTTCTCGGGGGTTGCCTCCACGGCAGAGAGTTCGCGCAACGCCATTTGGGAGTCAAGCCGCCCGCATGCGCAAGCGCCTGAAGGGGCGGCACTAGGGCTCCGGTCCCCCCGCAGACCCGCGTCCAAATCGTATTTGCAATGCCCCGCTGCCCGGCAGAGTATGGGGCGTCGCCCCCCATCCCCCCGAAAGGCAAGGGACCATGCCGCACCCGCTCAAAATGAAGCTCACCGTCCTGCTGGGGATCGGCGCCTGCGTCCTCGGCCGGGCGGCGGCCGGCGAGACGAACGCCGGCGAGCTTGTCACCGTCGTCTCCTCGAAGGTCGAGGGCGACTATTCCCGGGCGCGGCAGAAGGACGGCTCGCTCGCCGCGGAGTACTACGCCTTCGCGGACGGCGGGCACTGGACCGGCACCGTGCGCGACCGCTCGATCGACAACCTGCCCTTCCTGGACGTCGCGAAGACGATCGCGGGGCCTCTCCGGAACCAGAACTACCTCCCCACGAAGGACCCGAAGGCGACCAAGCTGCTGATCGTCGTCTACTACGGGCGGACCCGCACGCCGGAGCACGCCGGCGAGACCGCGGGCGACAACCAGAACCTCCAGAACGCGGCCGGGACCCTCGCCGCGGCCAAGAGCCAGGACCAGCACCAGTTCTACCTGGATTCCACGGGGCTGGCCGCGGCCGGCACGATACCCTGCATGAAGTTCACGGCCACGCCCGCCCCCGACCTCGTGGCCGCGGACAACGCCATGTCCGGAGCGATGGCCTCGGCCGCCGCCGCGGCGCACACCCGCGACGAGCTGGACGCGAAGAACGCCTCCCTGCTGGGCTACGACGCCTGGTGGAACTCGATGGCGGACTTCAAGGGGACGCCCCTTGAGCATCGCAGGCAGGACATGATCGACGAGCTCGAGCACGACCGCTACTTCGTGGTGCTGATGGCGTACGACTTCCAGGAGATGTGGAAGCACAAGAAGCACGCGCTTCTCTGGCAGACCCGCTACAGCGTCCAGCAGCGGGGCGTGGAGTTCGACCAGCAGCTGGCCGCCATGACCCGCAACGCCGCGCAATACTTCGGACAGGAGACCCACGGCCTCGTCCACAAGGAGCTCCCCGCGGGGCGCGTCGACATCGGCAGCGTGACGACCCTCGGCACGGTCGCGCAGAAATAGCACACGGGCCCCGCACACGGACGGGCCGCCTTGGACCCCAGGATCTCCCCACCATGAAGACAATCTGGATCACCCGGGCCTGCATCCTCGCCGGGTGCGCGGCCGCCGCGGCGGGACCCGCCGGCGCCGGGCCCTTCAGCCTCGTCTCCGACAGCGAGAGGATGACCGCCGTGTCCGCGAGGGCGTTCAACGGGTACTCCCGCAGCCAGCTCCCGGACGGCTCGTTCGAGCGCGAGACCTTCGCCTTCGGCAGGGGCGGCCCGGTCGACCCCCAGCTGATCGGCGTGAGCGACCCGACGATCGACGACGTGAGCTTCAGCGCCATCGCCCACAAGATCGCCGTCCCCCTCGCCCGCCAGAACTACGTCACCGCCCGCGATCCCAATGCCACGGGCCTCCTGATCATGGTCTTCTGGGGACGGACGACGGGCACCGCGAGCCTGCGGACCGCCAACCGCGCGGCGTGGGGGCAGGACATCGACGCCGTCGACGCGTGGAACGCCCAGCTGCTCGGCTTCGACCGGCGCGATTTCCAGATGGCGTTCACGCCGAGCCTCGCGGGATTCGACACCACTTTGAAGCCGACGCTGCTGCGCCAGTCGTACAGCGACACCCATGACTCGCTCGCGGTCGACCGCTACTTCGTGGTCCTCGAGGCCTACGACTTCCAGGCCCTCTGGCGCCGCAAGCAGCTGCGTCCGCTCTGGGAGACCCGTTTCAGCCTCTCCGAGCGCCACCACGACTTCGGAGAGGACCTGCCCGAGATGGCGCGCGTCGCCTCGATGTATTTCGGCCAGGACAGCCACGGCCTCGTACGGATCCCGCCGGTGCCCGAGGGCCGGATCGACATCGGAGAGCTGCAGAACTTGGGCGCGGTCCCCAAGAGATAGGGACCGCATTGCGGGAGAGCGGGTTGCGACGCCGGGAGCGCCGTGGCGCGGTCCCTCCGCCGGGTTTGAAATTGCAAAAATCCCCGGCAGGAAGATTCTGGGAGGCAGTCTAGGATTCGGCTGCCAGCGCCCACCCCCTTGAACCTCCGGCCCCACATGACGTATGCGGTCCTGCTCGGATCCGCCGCTGTCCTCGGCACGCCGATCGTCGCCCGGGCGTCCGGGGAGCCGGAATCCGACGCGGTCACAGTCGTGTCCTCGAAGGTGAGCGACGACTACAGCCGCACCCGCCTGCGGGACGGCACGTACGCCCCCGAGACCTATGCCTTCGGCGAGGGCGGGCACTGGACGGGAACGGTCAGGGACGGCTCGATCGACGGACTCAAGTTCATCGACGTCGCGCGCGCGATGGCGCAGCCCCTCGCCCACCAGAGCTACGTCCCCAGCCGGGACCCGAGGGCCACGAAGCAGCTGATCATGGTCTACTGGGGGAGGACCTCTACGCCGGAGCGCTTCGACGGATCGGCGGCCGCGGGCATCCTGCAGGCGGCCGCCGCGAACGCGGCGACGCACAAGGCGGCCAGCGACCAGAACACGCAGTTCTCGCAGCAGATCGTCACGCCCCCCGCCGTGTCGATGCCCTGCGCCAAGTTCGACCCCGCCACGACGACGGACCAGATTACCGGGAGCATCGACGCGGACAACGCCATGACGGGCGCCCTCTCGCTCGTCTCCGCCGAGAACAAGAGCCGGGACCAGCAGGACGCCAAGAACGCCTCGCTCCTGGGCTACGACACATGGTGGGACTCCACCGCGAACTTCAAGGGGACGCCGCTGGAGCACCGCAGGCAGGACATGATCGACGAGCTAGAGCACGACCGCTATTTCGTGATCCTCATGGCCTACGACTTCCAGACGCTCTGGAAGGGCAGGAAGCACAAGCTGCTCTGGCAAACGCGCTTCAGCGTAAGCCAGAGGGGCGTCGACTTCGACAAGGAGCTGCCGCTCATGGCGATGAACGCCTCGCGGTATTTCGGGCAGAGCAGCAACGGGCTGGCCCGCGACTCCCTTCCCGTGGGCCGTGTCGACGTGGGCGACCTGAAGACGCTGGGCGTCGTGGCCGCGAAATAGCGCCCGCCCGGGCGGGACCCCGTCAGGCCGGGGGCGCCGGCTTCGGCCCGCTCCCGGGCGCATCACCGGAGGGATCGTCAATGAACCCGTCGAACACCTCGGAAAGCTTCTGGAGGACCTTGACCCGCGGGAGGTGCTTCAGGACGTAGCCGTCGGCGCCCAACTCGTTGGCCTGGACAAGCGTCTCGGGCTTGCTCTCCACCGAGACGATGATGACCCGCATCTTGGGATGCGCCGCCTTGAGCCTTGCCAGCACCTCGAGGCCATTTAGGTGCGGGATGTTGACGTCCAGCAGCACGACGTCGGGATTGTGCTCGGCCGCGAGCTCGATGGCCGCGTGGCCCTCCGCGGCATCCCAGACCGTTGCGACCCCAAGCTGTTTGAGGAGGATACGGAGATAAACGTGCACGTGGGGCTCGTCGTCGACAATAAGTGCGGAGACAGGTCGTGCCATGGCTCGAACTACATAGGGGGTGATTGTTGATGCAAGCCTGTCGCACTGGGCATAACTACCCTCCCTGGCGGCCTGGTTTTTTCAGGCCGAGAGGCCAATCCCCGAAATTGCTTGTCAGGCCATTTTCGACAAACCGTAATGGCCCCTCTTTGCCGGCTTCGCCGGGCAAGGGCGCGGTAGCCAAGTGGTAAGGCCGAGGTCTGCAAAACCTCTATGCGTCGGTTCGATTCCGACCCGCGCCTCCAATTTTTGAAACGTGAGCTGCATTGAGATACGCAG
>CAZDZL010000065.1:0-13944 GCA_964509885.1 uncultured Opitutaceae bacterium
CCTCGTTGAGGAAGCCCTCGGGGAAGAGCGGGCGGCAGGGGCGGTCGCACAGGCGGGAGGTCAGGATCTCCTTCTCGGTCGGGCGTCCCTCGCGCTTGAAGTAGCCGCCGGGGAAGCGGCCGGCCGCGTGGTACTTCTCGCGGTAGTCCACCGTGAGGGGGAACCAGTCCTGGCCGGGCTTTGTGGTGGCGGCGACGGTCACGGCGACGAAGACGTTGGTCTCGCCGACGGTGACGTTGACGGATCCGTTGGAGAGCTTGGCGAGCGTTCCGGTGGAGAACTTGATCCCGTATTCCGGGACGGTGACGATATGTTTCTGATTCATGTCTTTGTTTTCTGTTTTCTTGAGTTGGGGCCGCGGCGCGCGTCGGGGACGCGTTCGGGCGGGCTTGGGGGTCTAGCTGGGCGCGCGGCGCGCGGGCCGGGCGGGCCTTCGTCGGGTCTCGCTACAAGACTCGAGAGATTTCCGTTTGGCGCCCCCGGGGGCCGGGATGCCTGCCTGGGCGGCAAACGGAAATGTCCCGATACTGTGACGAGTGCCTTGACGGCAACAGGCGACCCGCGGATCGGGTCGCCTGCGTGGCGAAAGCGTTATTTGCGCAGACTTAGCTTCTGCAGCAGTTCGTTGTACTTGGGCAGATTGTGTTGCTTGAGGTAATCGAGCAGCTTGCGGCGGCGGCTCGCCATCTGCAGCAGCCCCCGGCGGGAGTGGAAGTCCTTCCTGTGGGTGCGCAGGTGCTCGGTCAGGTGGTTGATGCGCGCTGTGAGGAGAGCGATTTGCACCTCGCTCGAACCGGTGTCCTTCTCGTGGATTTTGTACTCTGCGATGATGTCTGGCTTAACGACTGTAGGCATTGGTATGTAGTTGGGTTGCATGACCGTAGAGGACCCTTGCGGGTCCCGTGCCGCCCGCGCCACCAGGGGGTTAGCCCCGGCTTAGCCGGCGTCACCGTTCCAGCCCGGCGGGATGCCGGACCGGTCATGGCGGGCCCCGCAACTGACGGGAACCCACTGACGCAAGGGAATAACTTCAAAAACCGGGGTCCCGGGCGCAAGGCCAAAATTGGCCCCCCCGGGAGGGTCACCCCTGGGCGAGGTGCAACTGCTTGACGGAGGCGCAGCCCGGGATCCGGCGGATCCTCTCGATGATCTCGGCGCGGTTGAGGAAGAGCTCGTTGCGCACCACGGCATGGGTGGCGTGGACGACGAGGCGCCCCCGCTCGTCGATGCGCACGGCGTGGGAATAGGAGGCGTTGGCGGGCCCTACGACCTCGCTCCACTGGTCGCGGATCGCCTGCTCGGTCGTCGGCCTTCCGATCCCGTGCTTGGCCCGCAGGCTGTCGATCAGCTCGACCAGCTCGTGCGCGGGGCGCCGGCGCATGCCCCTCGGGTCCTCCGAGGGGACCCGGCGCAGCGAGGCGATCAGGTCCTCGGCCACCCTGCTGAATCTGTGGGGTTCGCCAGGCATGTCGGTTGTCCCCTTGGATGCCCCGCTTGGGCCGCTGACGCAATCCTTAGCGCCCGAGGACGCGCTTCACGGCCGCGAACGCCGCCTCGACCGTGTTGAGGCGGACGCAGTAGTTGCGGTAGGAGTCTCCTGGGACGCACGAGGCGGGGGCGACGCAGGCCCCGCAGGGCATGGCGGGCACAAGCTGCACGTGGCCGGGCCCGTGCGGCCGGAAGAGGACGGGGTTCTGCGACCCGTAGAGCGCGACGACCGGGGTGCCGACGGCCGCCGCGACGTGCATGGGGCCGCTGTCATGGCAGAGGAGCGCCGTGCAGGCGCGCGCCAGCGCCGCGAAGCCGGGCAGGGACGGGGGCGTGTCGATCGTGAGGACATGCGTCCGGGCCCGGCCGCGGATCTCGCCCAGGAGGTCGCGCTCGCCGGGGCCGCCGACAAGCACCACCTGGGCGCCGAGCTCGTCCTGAGCGCGGTCGCAGACGGCGGCAAAGCGGTCGGCGGGCCAGACTCGCCAGGGGCTTCGGCTGCCGGGGTGGACGAGCAGCGTCCTTCCCTGGGCGCCCACGAAGCGGCGCCACTCGGCGACCTCGGCCTCGCTCGGCTCAAGGCGGATGTCCCGCGTCGCGACGGGCACGCCCGCCGGTGCCAGGGCCTTCAGGTAGTACTCGGTGATCGGCTGGGCCTCGTGCTCGGCCTCGGGCTCGTACACGACGTCCGTGTAGAGGGCGCGCAGCCTGAGCGGGTGCGCCCCGTGGTGGAGCGATATCCTCGACGGCGCCCCGCTCAGGCGGGCTATGACCGCGGTCCTCTCCGTGTTGTCGATGTCAAGGACGTGGGTGAAGCCCTCGCGGCGCAGGCGCGCGGCGAACCCGGGCCAGCCCAGGGCGCCGGCCGGCGGCGCCAACACGCTGTCGACGTCGGGGTTCAGGGCCAGGATCCCCGCGTAGGCCGGCTCGACAAGGACCGTGATCCGCGCCTTGGGCCAGTGGAGCTTCAGGTTGCGAAGGAGGGAGCCGAGCAGCACCACGTCGCCCAGGTAGCGGCGCCGGATGACAAGTATCCTCGGGGACGGGGGCATGGCCTCGGCCGCTCAGACGGATTCCGTCCGCTGGCGGTCGTACAGGGACTTGTAGAGCTCGTTCCCCGCATAGAGCCGCGCATGGTCGCCGGTCGCCACGAGGCGGCCGCCGTCGAAGAGGAGGATCATGGACGCGTCGCGGATCGTGCTGAAGCGGTGGGCGATGATGATCGCGGTCTTTCCAACGAGGAGCTTCGCCAGCGCGGCCTGGATCGCCGCCTCGCTCTCGGAGTCCAGCGCGGATGTGGCCTCGTCCAGGATGAGGATCGGCGCGTTGCGCAGGAAAGCCCTCGCAATGGCCAGGCGCTGCTTCTGGCCGCCGGAGACGAGGACGCCCCGCTCGCCCACGACGGTGTCGTAGCCCTGCGGGAACCTGCTGATGAAGTCGTGGGCGAAGGCGTCCCTCGCGGCCTGCTCCACCTCCGCCCGGGTGGCGCCGGTGCGCCCCAGGGCGAGGTTGTTGTAGATCGTGTCGTTGAAGAGCACGGGGTCCTGCGAGACGACCGCGATGTTGCCCCTCAGGTCGGCCAGGCGCAGGGCCCGCAGGTCGATGCCGTCGACCGTCACCCGCCCGCTGTCGGGCTCGTAGAAGCGGGGCAGGAGGTTGGCGAAGGTCGTCTTTCCGGCTCCGCTCGGCCCCACGAGCGCGCAGACGGAGCCGGCCGGGATGACGGCCGAGACCCGGCTCAGGACCGGCTCGCCCGGGTTGTAGGAGAACTCGACGGACTCGAAGGCGATGTCGCCCTTCAGCCGGCCGATCGGCGTCGGGTTCGCCGGGTCCGTGATCGTCACCGGGGCTCCAAGGACGAACTCCAGGCGGTCGAGGGCGGCCCTGCCGCGCTTCAGCTCGTTGTTGAGGGCGCCGATCTTCTTCACGGGCTCGTAGCTCATGTAGAGCGCCGTGCAGATGGCCACGAACGTCGACTCGTCGACGCCGGTGAGGTAGGCGTAGACCAGCGTCACCGAGATGCCTGCCGCGGCGATGAACTCGATCGCGGGCGTGATGGCCTGGGCGTACTTGGCGATCTTGCTCTGGGCCGTGACCAGCTCCCGCGAGGCCCCGGCGAACCGGGCGACCTCCCGCTCCTCGAGGCCGAAGGCGCGCACCTCGCGGGCCGCCGCGAGGTTCTCGGAGAAGTGGCTCGTGACGGAGCCCAGGTGCGACTGCAGCTGGTGGGCGCGCTTGATGATCTTCTTGCCCACGTAGCGCACCGGCAGGACCGAGAGAGGCACGATCGCCATGCTGATGAGGACCAGGCCCACCCCCCGCGTCGTGAACGCGAACCACACCAGGGTGGCGAGCGCCCCGAGCAGCGTCAGCGGCTGCTTGATCCCGTCGCTCGCCAGCGTGGTGAGCGTGTTCTGCAGCTGGCTCGTGTCCGACATGCCGCGGGCGATCAGGTCGCCGCTCGACTTGCTCTGCACGAAGGAGAGCGGCAGGACCTGCAGCTTGCGGAAATAGTCGGCGCGGATCGCCTCGAGGATGCGGATGCCGGCGTGCTGGATGTAGTAGCTGTTCAGGTAGCCGCTGAGCGCGCGCACGAGGAACGCGAGCGGGATCGCCGCGGCCCACAGGATGACCGTCGAGAGCGGCATCCCGCCGCCCGCGTGGTCGAATATCTTCGGGAACACGTACTTGATGAGTATCGGCAGGCTGGCGCCGCTCGTGAGCGCGAGGATGACGGCGAAGAAGATCGCGGCGCGGATCTGCGCGCGGACGATCCTCAGGTACCTGAAATAGGGCAGGAAGCGGCGCATGGGGTCAGTCCTTCGAGGCCCGCACGTCCAGCGCGTCGCGCAGGCCGTCGCCGAGGAAGTTGAGCGAGAAGAGGGTGAGCGAGAAGAGGGCCCCGGGGAACACGAGGAGCCACCAGAACTCCTCCATCTTCTCCGAGCCGTCCTTGATAAGGACGCCCCAGGAGCTCATCGGCGCCTGCACGCCCAGGCCGAGGAAGCTGAGGAAGGCCTCGAGAAGCATGACAGCCGGTATCGTGAGGGTCGTGTAGACGATCACGGGCCCGAGGACGTTCGGGATCAGGTGGCGGAAGATGATCCGCCTTCGCCCCAGGCCCAGGGCGCGGGCCGCCTCTATGAATTCCATGCGCTTGATGGACATCACCTGGCCCCTTACGATCCGCGCCATCGTGAGCCATTCGACGGCCCCGATGGCGAAGAAGAGCAGGAAGATGTTCCGGCCGAAGAACACCATGAGCAGGATGACGAAGATCGCGAAGGGCAGGGCGTAGAGGATGTCGACGATGCGCATCATGACGGCGTCCACCTTGCCGCCGATGAACCCGGCGACGGCACCGTAGGTGACCCCGATCGTGAGCGCGACGAAGGTGGCGACGAGGCCCACCGTGATCGAGATGCGCCCGCCGTAGAGCGTGCGGGCGAGGAGGTCGCGCCCGAGCGTGTCCGTCCCGAGCCAGTGGTCCCGGGACGGCGGGACGGCCCCGAGGTCCAGGTTCTGCTCGTTGTAGGACTGGGAGAAGATCGGGCCCGCCGCGCAGGTGAAGGCGAGGACGACGAGGAGGATACCCCCGGCGAGCGCCAGGCGGTTGCGGCGCAGCCTGTGCCAGGCGTCGCTCCAGAGCGAGTGTCCGCGCTCGACGTCGGTGGGGTTCACTCGAACTTGAGCTTGGGGTTGAGCCACACCTGAACGACGTCGACCACGAGGTTCATCCCTATGATGAACCCCGCGTAGAGGACCACCGTCCCCAGGACGAGCGTGTAGTCCCGGTTGAAGGCCGAGTTGACGAACTCCCGGCCGATCCCCGGGATCTGGAAGATCGTCTCGATGACGAAGGAGCCCGTGACGATGCCGGCGATCGCCGGCCCGAGGAAGGAGACGACCGGGGTCAGGCCCCCCCTGAGGGCGTGCTTCATGATGACCCGCGTCTCGCTCGCCCCCTTGGCTCGCGCGGTGCGGATGTAGTCCTGGCACAGGACCTCCAGCATCCCGCCCCGCGTCAGGCGGGCGATGTAGGCGGCGTAGACAAGGCCCAGCGTCAGGCTCGGCAGCACGCGGTCGATCGGCCCGTACCAGCCCGAGGCGTTGAACCACCCGAAGTGGATCGCGAAGACGAGGATCAGGATCGGCCCCATGACGAAGGTCGGGATGCAGACGCCGGTCATGGCGAAGGACGAGCAGACGTAGTCGATCCATGTGTTGCGCTTCACGGCGGCCAGGACCCCCAGGGGCAGCCCGATCCCGAGGGCGACGATGAGCGACCAGAGGCCGAGCTCCACCGAGACCGGCAGCTTCTCGGCGATGATCTCGTTCACGGAGCGGGTGGGGTACTTGAAGGAGGGCCCGAGGTCGCCGTGCAGGATGCTCGAGCAGTAGTCCAGGTACTGCCGGTAGAGGGGCTTGTTCAGGCCGTAGTGGGCCTCGAGGTTCCTCATGATCTCGGGCGTCACGGCCCGCTCCGCCGTGAACGGCCCGCCCGGCACGAACCGGATCATGAAGAAGGTCGCCGTGATGATCACCCAGACGACGGGTATCGTCTGGAGCAGGCGCTGCGCGACGAATCGGATCATGGGCCGGTCGGGGGTCCGGCGTCAGCGCGCGGCGGCCATCATCTCGTCGCGCCGCGCCTTGAACTCGGAGCCGGGCTTCCACTGCGGCCAGTCGCCGGTGGACGACAGCTCAAGGCCCATCTTGACGTAGACGTCGACGTCGCGCGCCCCGCCCGTCAGGTCCCACCAGGGCTTGATGACGTCCGTGACCTTGTGGTAGTCGTCGGCGACATAGGCGTCGCGGCGCGCCCTGCCGAACTCCGGGGGCCTGCCGATGATGTCCGTGCCCGACGAGGTCGCGATCGCGGGGACGCCCACCTTCGCGAACTCAAAGTGGTCCGCCCGGTAGAAGTAGCCCTTCTCGGGCTGCGAATCCGGGACCACAACGCGCCCGGCCCTCTGGAGGACGAGGGAGGCGAGGTCGTCCAGGGTCGAGTTGCCGTAGCCCTCGATCTCCAGGTCCCGGGAGGGCCCCGAGGACTGAAGGCCGCCCGTCCCGTCGATGTTGATGTCGGCGACCGTCTTCGCCAGCGGGTACAGGGGATGGCCGCAGTAGTACTCCGAGCCGAGGAGGCCCTGCTCCTCGGCGCAGAAGGCCATGAAGAGCGTGCTGCGCCGCGGGCGCTCGGCCGCGGGCAGGTCGACCAACTCCTGCGCGACCTCGAGGATCGCCGCGCACCCGGAGGCGTCGTCGGCGGCCCCGTGGAACACCGGGTCGCCCTTCAGCTTCGGATTCTTGCCGAGGTGGTCCCAGTGCGCGGAGTAGACGACGTACTCGCCCCGGCGCTCCGGGTCCGTGCCGTCCAGCCTTGCGATCAGGTTGCGCGAATCCAGGTGGCGGATCGTGTTCGTCACGGTGAAATTCGCCTTCGCATGGAGGTCGACGGGCTGGAAGTCCTTCTTCACCGCGGCGGCCTTCAGCGTATCGTAGTCAAGCCCCGCGGCGGCGAAGAGCGTCCTCGCGTACCCCAGCGAGAGCCAGCCCTCGACGGAGACCCGCTTGGCGTTCCCATCCGGGCTCACGAGCGAGAAGTTCTCGCGGCCCCAGCTGCCCTGCACGACGGCGAAGGGGTAGCCGGCGGGCCCCGTCTCGTGGACGATGAGGCACGCCGCCGCGCCCTTGGCCGAGGCCTCCTCGTACTTGTAGGTCCAGCGGCCGTAGTAGGTCATGGCCTTCCCCTTGAACATCGCGTCGTCCAGCTTCGTCGGGTCCCTCGGGTCCGGCACCGGCGGGTCGTTCACGAGGACGACCACGGTCTTGCCCCGGACGTCGACCCCCTTGAAGTCGTCCCATCCGTACTCGGGCGCGACGCAGCCGTAGCCGATGAAGACGATGTCGCTGTCCTTCACCTCAACGTTGGGCGCCTCGTGCCGGGAGGCCGCGACAAAGTCGTTGAGGGCCACCGGCGCGAGCGTCTTTCCCCCCACGTCGATTGTCGCCGTGGTGGCGGAGAGGATTCCGACCATCGGCACGTTCTGGATGAAGGTGCCGTCGGGGTTGCCGGGCAGGAGCCCCAGCTTCGTGAACTCGCCCTGCAGGTAGGCGACTGACTTGTCCTCGCCCGGCGTCCCGGGCCCCCGGCCCTCGAACGCGTCGGAGGAGAGGACCCTGATGTGCTCCATCATTCGGGCGGCGGCGGCGCTGTCCTTGGCCTGGGTGTCGCCCTGCGCGTTCGCCGACGCGCAGGCCAGGATGAGGGTTAATCCAGGGGTGATTCGCATCGGCCGATTATTCCGGCCGGTCCAAGAATGGCAATCCCGCCTTAAGCCCGTCCGGCCAAGGGCTTTCGGGCCAGCAGGCGCACCATCGGCCACCACCAAACGATCTTGCCGTCGTCGTCGGCGAGGCGCAGCGCCTTGCGCACGCTCTCCGGCGCCGCGTGGATCGCGTCGAGGACGCGTATCCGGTTCTCGGTCGGGGTATCCGCGGTGTCGAAGTACCAGTTGAGGTCGGGCTGCTTCTTCGGGTAGAGGCCGCTCGTGAGGAGCGTGAGCCCCGCCTTGGCGACCAGCGCCTCCCAGGCGGCCCGGGAGAGGAACCGCCCGTGGCTCGGGTCCCTCCACTTCTCGACGCTGTGCAGCCAGGCCTCGGTCTGCGGGTCGCCGTCGGGCACGGTGCCGTCGATGAGGAGGAAATGGCCCCCGGGGACGAGGACGCGGGCCGCCTCGCGGACGAACCTCTCGGGCGAGCTGAAGTGGTGCGGCGCGACCCGCACGGTGACCAGGTCGAAGGTCGCATCCGGGAAGGGGATCTCCTCCGCGGGGAAGAGGCGCGTCTCGAGGGGGAAGCCCGCCTCGGCGAGCAGCTTCCCCGCGCCCTCGAGCATGCGGGCCGAGACGTCGCCGGCCGCGACCCTCCATCCCATCCGCGCGACGGCGAGGGCGGCGTGGCCGCCGCCGGTGGCGACGTCGAGCGCGCGCCCGCCGGGGGAGGGCTTCACGCCCGCGAGCGCCTCGGCGACGTCCCGCGTGTCGGCGAGGATGTGGGACTTGCCGTACCGGCTGCTCTGCCGGTCGAACTGCGCGGCCGAGGCCGCCTGGGCGGCGTCCAAGTTTGACTGTTTCGGTTGCGCCATGGCAGCATGACGCTGAACCGACCAAAAAGTACCGGCGATGACGAACTGCAAACCCCTCGGCCCCTCATGAGCGAACACCCCGAGGGGCTGACGATGCGCATCGAGGCGGCGAAGGCCGCCGTGCTTGCGGAGACGGGGCTCCTCCACCGCGAGTTCGGCAGGGCCGAGAGCCGCTGGAAGTCGGACGGCACCCGCGTCACCGCGATCGACATTGCCATCTCCGAGAACATCTTCCTGTCGCTGCGCGCCAGGTTCCCCGCCGACCAGTTTTTCAGCGAGGAGCTGCCGGAGGGCGAGGGGCCGATCCCGGTGACCTCTCACTACGGCTGGGTCCTCGACCCGATCGACGGGACCAACAACTTCGCGCTGGGAATACCGTACTGCGCGATCTCGCTTGCGCTGATCGAGCGCGGGGAGCCCGTGTACGGGGTCGTGTACGACCTGGGCCGCAGGGTCCTCATGCACGGGGGCCCCGGCTTCGGGATGTTCGACGGGGACCAGGAAAAGGTCGTCTCGCAGGAGGAGCCGAACCCCGAGAGCCTCGTGGGGTTCCACAGCCCCTCGGACAAGAAGATGGTGCCCGCGGCGGACGCGGTCCTCATGCACTTCAAGATCAGGGGCCTCGGGAGCGCGACGCTCCACCTGGCCTATGTCGCCGCGGGGATGTTCGGCGGCGCCGTCGACTTCAACGTTAAGATCTGGGACCTGGCCGCGGCGATCCCGATGTGCCGAGCGGCGGGCGGCGTCGTCACCTTCATCAACGGGGAGCAGCTGCCGATGAGGGTCTTCGACCTGAAGATGAGGCGGATCATGTACGTCGCGGGCTCGCCCGCGATGGCCAAGCGCCTCGGCACCCTCGTCGCTCGGGCCTAGCCCGCGCCCCTGCTCAGACGAGGTAGGTCTTCAGCGGGACGGGGTCCAGGATCTTCGCCGACGGCAGGAGGACGGCCAGCTGCTTCGCGAACCAGTCCCTGGCGGCGGGGTCGCCGTGGGTGAGGACGATGCAGCGGGCGCCGGTCTGCACGGCGAACTGCAGCAGCTCCTCGCGGTCGGCATGGCCGCTCAGCTCGAAGCGCTCGACCCGCGCCTTGATCTTCGCCTTCACGTGCGCCGTCTCGAAGAGGAACGTCTCGCCGGGCTTCATCGCCAGGAGCTTGCCGCCGGGCGTGTCGGGATCGCAGTAGCCGACGAAGCCGATCGTGTTGGCGGCGTGCCCGAGGAGGCCCGACGCCAGCGTGTAGCTCGGCGTCCGCTCCACAAGCATGCCGGAGCTGATGATGTAGAGGGCGTTCTGCTTCGGGTCCTCGCCCGGCGTCAGCACCCGGGGAAGCGGGCGCACCTTCAGCTCCTTCACGATCCCGCGGTTGAACTGGATGTGCTTGGTCTTCCTGCCGATCTCGTCGAAGTAGTCGACGAGGTCCATGCCGAGGCCGGAGCCGTAGATCGGGCAGTCGACCAGCCGGCGGAACTTGCGCGCGTCGTGGACGATCGAGAGGATCTCCTGCATCCGTCCGAGGGCGAAGACGGGGATGAGGAACGAGCCGCCCTTCTGGATGGTGTCGTTGATGGAGGCCACCAGGCGCGCGACCTCGGCGCCGCGGGTCTTCTCCGCCGTGCGCTCCGTGGTGCCGCGGGTCGTCTCGGTGACGAGGGTGTCGAAGTGGCCGGCGGGGAACTTCGCCCCCTGCAGCGTGCGCTGGTTCTCGAAGAGGACGTCGCCCGTGAAGAAGATCGCGCGGTGCTTGTGGCGGATCTCGACGGCGGCGGCGCCGGCGACGTGACCAGCCGGGTGGAGGATGACCTCGATCTCGTCCTTGCCGGACTTGAACTTCTTGACGATGCCGAAATTGACGCCCGTCAGGCGCCTGGCGAGGCGGTCGATCTCCTCGTGGGTGAAGAGCGGGTAGTCGGGGATGTCCTGGTCCTCGCGCTGGCGCAGCATGACGCTCGCCGAGTTGTGGAGCATCCGCTCGATCAGCATCCGGCTCGAGGTGGTCATGAGCACCACCGCGTTGGGGTGCTCCCGCATCGTGACCGGCAGGCTCCCGATGTGGTCCAGGTGGCAGTGGGTGACGATGATCAGGTCGAGGTTCTTGCCGCGCAGCGGCGCGTGGTCCGGCGTGGCCCTGCGGCCCACCTTCTTCGGGTGCAGCCCGGAGTCTATCAGGATGTTGAGGTCGCCGAGCTGAACGAACAGCGAACTGGCGCCTATGCCGCCATCGCGGTTCAGGTCGGTTAACTTCATGGATTGCGCCTATTCAAGGGAGGGTCCCCGAACAACTCAAGCCCGGTGGCCCGCCCGGCCAAAATACCTTCAGCGCGGCACGACGAGGTCGAAGGGAGCCAGGAGCACGTGGACCTTGGCCCCCGACTCGTCGACCCCGTGGAACCCGCCCTGGACGTGCGCGTCGCAGCCGGTCACGTGGTGGCTGTTGTAGGTGAACTCCTCGCCGGGGGCGAGGCGGGGGGTCTCCCCGACGATCTTGTCCCCCTCGATCACCTGGCGGTTGCCATTGCCGTAGTCGATCACCCACTTGCGCCCGAGGAGCGTGACCGTCCGGTCCGAGGCGTTGCGGATCGTGATGTAGTAGACGAAGGCATGCGGCTTGTCCTCGGGCAGGCTCACGCCCCCCTCATGGTGGACAAGCTTGTCCAGCCGGGCCGTCAGGCCGGGGAGCTGGAGTGAGGCGGAGCAGGACACGCACACAAGGAGACCCCCCTTCCCCGAGTCCGCAAGAGGCTTTCCGCTTGATGCCCGGCGCGGGGAGCCGCAGAAACGCGCTGCACCATGCGAAAACTCGCCCTCCTATCGGTCAGCGACAAGCAGGGCCTGGCCGAGTTCGCGGCGTCGCTCGTCAGGGAGCACGGCTACACCCTCCTCTCGACAGGGGGCACGGCGCGCATGCTCCGGGAGAAGGGCCTGGACGTCACCGACGTCGGCGCGCACACGGGCTTCCCCGAGATCATGGAGGGGAGGGTGAAGACGCTGCACCCGAAGATCCACGGCGGCCTGCTGTGCCGGCGGGACAGGCCCGAGCACCTGGCGCAGGCCGCCGAGAACGGGATCGAGCTCATCGACCTGGTGGTCGTGAACCTCTACCCCTTCGAGGAGACGGTGGCCAAGCCGGGCGTGGAATTTGAGGAGGCCATCGAGAACATCGACATCGGGGGGCCCTCCATGCTGCGCAGCGCCGCGAAGAACCACGAGAGCGTGACGGTCGTCTGCGACCCGGGCGACTACGCGGCGGTGCTGGCCGCGCTCAGGGGCCCCGAGGCCGCGCTCCACGCGCTCCGCCGCCGGCTGGCGCTCAAGGTCTTCCAGCGCACGGCCGCGTACGACGGCGCGATCGCGCGCTACCTCGAGCTCCAGGAGGCGGGCCCGGACATGGACGCCCTCGGCGGGTTCGCGTCGACCCTGACGCGGTCCTGGAAGCGGGCGCAGGCCCTGCGCTACGGCGAGAACCCCCACCAGAAGGCCGCGCTCTACGGGACCTTCCACGAGCACTACGAGCAGCTCCAGGGCAAGGAGCTCAGCTACAACAATATCCTGGATATCACGTCCGCCACCTACCTGATCGGCGAGTTCGAGCGCCCGACGGTGGCGATCCTGAAGCACACGAACCCCTGCGGCCTGGGGAGCGCCGACACGCTCGCCGAGGCCTGGGAGAAGGCCTATGCGACGGACCGGCAGGCCCCGTTCGGCGGGGTGATCGTCGTCAACCGGACGATGGACGGCGCCCTGGCGGCCCTGATCGCCGACATCTTCACCGAGGTCATCATCGCGCCGCGGTTCAGCCCGGAGGCCCTGGCCACTTTGGGCAAAAAGAGGAACCTGCGCCTCATGGTCGCCCGGGAGGGCCTCGGTGCGGACGCCCTCCAGGAGATCCGCTCCGTCGTCGGGGGCGTCCTCGTGCAGGACCGCGACCGCACGCTCGGCGACCGCTCCGCCTTCCGGGTGGTGACGAGGCGCGCGCCGACCCCGCAGGAATGGGACGCGATGCTCTTCGGCTGGAAGGTCTGCAAGCACGTGAAGTCGAACGCCATCGTGTATTGCCGCGGCGAGCAGACGCTCGGGATAGGCGCGGGCCAGATGGCGAGGGTGGACAGCTCGCGCATCGCGGTCTGGAAGGCCGGCGAGGCCGGCCTCGACCTCAAGGGATCCGTGGTCGCGAGCGAGGCCCTGTTCCCCTTCGCGGACGGGCTCATCGCCGCCGCGGAGGCGGGAGCCACGGCGGCCATACAGCCGGGCGGCTCCGTGCGCGACGACGAGGTCATCAAGGCGGCCGACGAGCGCGGGATGGCGATGGTGTTCACGGGCATCCGCCACTTCAGGCACTGAGCCCGGGCGGGCGGTTCGGGATTGGCAGGCACCGCCGCGGCGGCCACGTTTGGGGCATGTTCGATCCCGTTGAAAAGCTGAAGGAATTCATCCGCTTCCCGAGCGTCTCCACCGACTCGAAGTTCAAGGAGGGCATGAGGGGCTCCCAGAACTTCGTCGCCGAGCTCCTGGGCTCCATGGGCTTCAAGGTCGAGGTCGTGAAGACGGACATCCACCCCATCGTGCTCGCGAGCCGGGGAGGGGACCCCGGCTGGCCCGAGGTGATCATCTACGGCCACTACGACGTGCAGCCCGCCGATCCCCTGGCCCTCTGGAAGACGCCGCCCTTCGAGCCGACGATCATCGGCAACCGGATCTACGGGCGCGGCGCCGCCGACAACAAGGGCCCGCTCATGACCAACATCGCGGCCGTCGCGCAGCTCCTGGAGGAGAACCCGAAGCTGCCGCTTCGGATCACGTTCCTCGTGGAGGGCGAGGAGGAGATGGGAAGCCCCAGCTTCCCCGCCTTCCTGAAGACCCACGCCGGCCGCCTGAGGCAGGCCGACTTCGTCTACCTCTCTGACACGGCGCTTCCGAACCCGGACCAGGTCGTCATCACCTGCGGCCTGCGCGGGCTGGCGCTCCTGGACCTCATCGTGACGGGCCCCAAGGGCGACCTGCACTCGGGGCTCCACGGCGGCGTGCTGCGAAACCCCATCCAGGCGCTCGCCGAGATCTGCGCCACCCTCCACACGCCTGAGGGGGCGGTCAACGTGCCCGGTTTCTACGACGGCGTCCTCGACGTCGAGCCCTGGGAGAGGGCCGAGCTCGCGAAGCTCGCCGGCGACGGCAAGGCCTACATGGACTTCCTGGGGATCGACGCCTTCTACACGGCCCCGGGGTTCTCGCCCTTCGAGGCGATCCGCTTCCAGCCGACGCTCGAGTTCAACGGGATCGGCGGCGGCTACCAGGGCGAGGGGACGAAGAC
>CAZDZL010000066.1:0-7168 GCA_964509885.1 uncultured Opitutaceae bacterium
GCTGGATGCAGCCGAAGGAGACGCCGAGGAAGCTGTAGATGTGCCCCATCCACTCCGAGTCGCGGCGGGCCAGGTAGTCGTTGACCGTGACGAGCTGGGCGTTGCGGCCGTTGAGCGAGTTGAGGTAGAGCGGCAGCGTCGCGACGAGCGTCTTGCCCTCGCCCGTGGCCATCTCGGCGATGCGGCCCTCGTGGAGCGCGATGCCCCCGATCAGCTGGACGTCGAAATGCACCATGTCCCAGGTGAGCTCGTGCTCGCAGACCAGGGCCGAGGTCCCGACGAGGCGGCGGGCGGCGTTCTTCACCACGGCGAAGGCCTCGGGGAGGATCTGGTCCAGCGTCTCCCCCGCCCTTATCCGCTCCCGGAATTCCTCGGTCTTCGCGCGCAGCTGCTCGTCGGATAGGGAGGTGTAGGATTTGTCCAACTCGTTGATTCGCACAACGATCGGTCGGGCCTTTTCGAGGAACTTCTTGTAGTGCCTACCGGCAAAGGGTTTGAGCAGGGCAGCCAGCATTAAGGGTGAGATAATAGACCGTTCGCCCGGTTACGCAAATGGCAAAATGCCCCGGCAGGGGCGGCCCCTCAGAGCCGCTTCTTGAAATAGGCGATCGTGCGCTTGAGGCCGTCCTCAAGGGGCACCGCGGGCTCCCACTTGAGCAGGCGCTTCGCGAGGGAGATGTCCGGCTTGCGCTGCTTCGGGTCGTCGGCGGGCAGCCGCTTGTGCACGATCTTCGAGCGCCCGCCCACGAGCTTCAGCGTGAGCTCGGCCAGCTCGACCATCGTGAACTCCCCCGGGTTGCCCAGGTTGATCGGTCCCGGCGTCTCGGTCTGCTTCATGACCCTAACGAAGCCCTCGATCAGGTCGTCGACGTAGCAGAACGAGCGGGTCTGGCTCCCGTCGCCGTAGACGGTGATGTCCTCGCCCTTCAGGGCCTGGACAATGAAGTTTGAGACCACGCGCCCGTCCGCCTCGTGCATCCTGGGCCCGTACGTGTTGAAGATCCGCACGACGCGTATGTCGACCTTGTTCTCGCGGTGGTAGTCGAAGAACAGCGTCTCGGCGCACCGCTTGCCCTCGTCGTAGCACGAGCGCTTGCCGATCGGGTTAACGTTCCCCCAGTAGCTCTCCGGCTGCGGGTGCACCTGGGGGTCCCCGTAGACCTCGGACGTGGACGCCTGGAAGACTCGCGCCTTGAGCCGCTTCGCGAGCCCCAGGCAGTTTATCGAGCCCATCACCGACGTCTTTATGGTCTTGATCGGGTTGTACTGGTAGTGCGGGGGCGAGGCGGGGCAAGCCAGGTTGTAGATCTGGTCCACCTCGTACTTGAACGGGTCGATCACGTCGTGGCGGACGAGCTCGAAGTTCTTGTTGTCCGCGAAGGAGGCGATGTTCTGCTTGCTGCCCGTGAAGAAGTTGTCGAGGCAGACGACCTCGTTGCCGTCGGCAAGGAGCCTCTCGCAGAGATGGGAGCCGAGGAAGCCGGCCCCCCCTGTGACCAAGATGCGCATACGAGCGGGATTTGACCCTAATTCAGCGGGGTTGGCGAGCGGTTAAGGGCGTGCCCGCATCCAGGGCTTCTCAATGTATCGGTAGGTCAGCATCGAAAGGGCCACTATGATCATCACCGCGCAGGCCACGATCGCCGAGAACGCGGCCGATCCCAAGGGGGCGATGAGGAGCGTCCGGTTCAAGAGGGCGAGGCCGCAGAAAAGGATAAGCATGTGCAGCAGGTAGATGCTGTAGCTGAGCGTGCCCACGACTCGGACGGAGCGAAGGGTGAGCAGCCCGAACAGGTCATTGCCCGCGGCGATCGCCGCAAAGGAGGCCGCCGCGCAGACAAAGGACAGGGGCGTGACGGCACCCCCCGTCACCCACGGAAGCAAACATGGCGCGACGAGGATCGGCCCACCAAGCCATTTGAGGCAGAGGATCCGCCTCGCACCCGGACGCAGCGCCAGGAGCTCGGCCGTGCTGATTCCAGCAAGGAAAGACAGCGAGAAATAGTCGTACCTGTGTAACAAGACCCGCTTGACCACCAGCAAAAGGAAAACGACCAGGACAAGTGCGCCGGCGGAGCGCCGCGAGCGAGCGGCCATCCCGAAGAGGGGCAGCGCCAGATAGAAGAGATCCTCGTAATAGAGCGTCCACGATTGCGCGATCAGGACCTTGCGCTCGGAGCCGAGGAGCGGGCCGGCAGATCGCAGCCCCGGCACGATCAATCCCGCAACCTCACGCGACCAAACGCCAAAGGGCTCGTTGAATGCGCCACCCGCCCGGACGACCACCACAGCCAGGGCACACACGCATAGGAAATAGTAGAGCGGCAGGATGCGGCGGGCTCTGTTGCTATAGAGACGAAAGGGGCTCAGGCGCCCCCGCGCGTCCAGCGCCTTGTTCCAGAAAAGGAAACCCGTGATCATGAAGAACAGAAGCACCGCCATCAACCCGCACTCGCAGAAGAAAGGGTTGCGCGGGAGATCGAATGGTCTCCCCGCGAAATACGTGTCGCGGAAAGCCCAGGCGTGGAGGAACACGACGCCCAGCGCCAGGAATGCCCGCAGGCCGTCGATGGCCGCCACCCTTGTCTGCCGGGTATCTTCGCTCCCCGAGGGCAAGAGCGGAATCATAAGGCTCAGAGGCAGGGCCCGGACGCCAACCAACACGACAATGACCGACGCGATCGCCGCCACAGACGCCAGCAGGTTTTCGGCATTCAACTCGCGGCCTTGGTCGTCTCTTTTCCCTCGTAGCGCCGGATCCAGTCGAGGTGCCACCGCCCGAAGTCCCCCGCCTCAATGTGTGCGCGCGCCTGAGCCATGAGGTCCAGGAAGAAATGCAGGTTGTGGATCGTCAGCAGCGTGCCGCCGAGCATCTCGCCGGCCTGGAACAGGTGCCTCAGGTAGGCCCGCGAGAAATGCCGGCACGTGTAGTTGTCCAGCCCCTCGACGACCGGTCCCGGGTCGGCCCGGTACCTCTCGTTCCTCAGGTTGATCGGCCCGTCGGGCGTGAACGCGAGGCCGTTCCTCGCGACGCGGGTCGGCAGGACGCAGTCGAACATGTCCACGCCTAGGGCGACCATCTTGAGGATCTGCGGCGGCGTCCCTAGCCCCATGGTGTAGCGCGGCTTGTCCTCGGGCAGGAAGGGCGTCGTCGCGGCCACCTGCTTCAGCATCTCGGGCTCGGGCTCCCCCACGCTGACGCCGCCGACCGCGTAGCCCGAGAAGTCCAGCGCCGCCAGCGCCTCGGCCGCCTCCCGCCTCATGTCGTCGTAGGTCGAGCCCTGCGCGATGGCGAAGACGTGGTGCCCCGCCGCCAGGAAGCCGCTCTCCTCTGCGATCTCCCGGCACCGGCGCGCCCAGCGCAGGCTGCGCGCGCACGCGAGCGCGCACGCGTCCCTGTCGACCGGCCAGGGCGGACACTCGTCCAGAACCATCGCGATGTCGGAGCCGAGGTTGGCCTGGATGCCCATGACCTCCCTGGGGCCGAGGAAGAGTTTCGCCCCGTCGAGGTGCGACTGGAACGACACGCCGTCGTCGCTGATTTGCCTCAGCTTGGAGAGGCTGAAGACCTGGAAACCGCCGCTGTCGGTCAGGATCGGCCCGTCCCAGCCCATGAACCTGTGAAGGCCCCCCAATTCGCGGACCAGCTCACTCCCCGGCCGCAGGTTCAGGTGATACGTGTTCCCCAGGATGATCTGGGCCCCAATGTCCCGCAGGTGGACGGGGGTTACGGCCTTTACCGTTCCCTGGGTCCCGACCGGCATGAAGATCGGCGTCTCGACGGCGCCGTGGAGCGTCGTCAGGCGCCCGCGGCGCGCCCCTGTGGAGGGGTCCCGGCCCAGCAATTGAAAGTGACTTGCCATATGCGGGGGTGCACCCCACCCGCAACCTTGACCCCCTTGTCAATCGGCGGTCAATTACAAGACAGTGCTCCTGGTCATCGATAACTTCGACTCCTTCACCTACAACCTTGTCCAGTACTTTGGGCAGCTGGGCGTGGAACAGAAGGTATTCCGGAACAATGGGATCACTCCCAAGGACGCACTGGCCATGAATCCGGACCGCGTCCTCCTGTCCCCGGGCCCGTGCTCGCCGAGCGAGGCCGGCGTGACGCTCGACATGATCAAGGCCTTTGCCGGCAGGAAGCCCATCTTCGGCGTCTGCCTCGGCCACCAGGCCGTGGGCCAGTTCTTCGGGGGAAATGTCGTCCGCGCGGAGCGCCTCATGCACGGCAAGACGTCCCCGATCCACCACCGCAACACCGACCTCTTCAAGGGCCTGCCGCAGGGCTTCGCGGCCACCCGCTACCATTCGCTGCTCGTCGAGCGCTCGACCTTCCCGAAGGACCTGGAGGTCACCGCGGAGACCGCCGAGGGCGAGGTGATGGGCCTTCGCCACCGCACGCTTCCCATCTGGGGCGTCCAGTTTCACCCCGAGTCGATCGCGACCCCCTGCGGCATGAAGATCCTCGAGAACTTCCTGGAGCTCAACTGACCATGCGCTGCCCCAAGTGCACCTCCATCGAGGACAAGGTGATCGACTCCCGCATCAGCAAGGAGGGCAACACCATCCGCCGCCGCCGCGAATGCCTCGAGTGCGGCCACAGGTTCACGACGACGGAGTCGCTCGTCCTGGACGGGATGGTCGTCATCAAGCGCGACGGCCGCCGCGAGGAGTTTGACCGGGACAAGCTCGTCCACGCGGTCCGCGCGGCCTGCCACAAGCGCCCCGTCGACATCGAGCAGATCACGATGCTGATCGAGGACGTGATCGACGCCATCGAGGCCCGCTTCGAGAACGAGATCCCCTCGCAGGCCATCGGCGAGGGCGTCATGCAGAGGCTTCGTGCGGTGGACCAGGTCGCTTACGTCCGCTATGCCAGCGTCTACAAGGAATTCCGCGACGTCTCCGAGTTCATGAGCGAGATCAGCTCGCTCAAGCCGAAGAAATGAGGAAGGACAGCGACGAGCTGCGTCGCCTGCATTACATCAACGCGCTCTTCGGGCACGTGACGGGCCGGGACCTGTTCCTCGCGAACCAGATCAAGTCGGCGATCACGTTCTCGCTGGACGAGCTCGAGGCCCAAGCCGCGGCCAAGCCCGCGCCGGCGCCGGACAGCGCGGAGGCGTTCAACGCAGCGGCGGCGAAGCTTCTCGAGAAGCTGCACTCGCGGCTCCCAAGGCACGGATTCTTCCACTGGGACGCCTCGCGCACGCTCCAGTCGGGAACCCAGCTTTTCGCGCGCGCGGAGGTCATGGCGGGCCTGAAGCAGCTGGCCCCATTCCGCGAGTCCACGCTTCTCATCACAAACCTGAGGCCGGCCGTCCTTCCCCCCGAGAGGCGCGAGACGCCGCGCCGGCGCCGCGAGTACGACGACCTGCTGGCCTTCCTGCGCGAGCTCACGGCGGCTCGCTCCCCTTCCGGGTCCGACCTCACGCTCTTGTTCTTGTGACTGGCCCTCGGACAGGCTAGATCGGCCCCCGTCCCTCGTCCAAATGACAAAGACCCTCTTCCAGAAAATCATCGACCGCGAAATCCCCGCGAAAATCGAGCACGAGGACGACCGCTGCATCGTGATCCACGACATCCAGCCCCAGGCGCCCGTCCACCTGCTGATCATCCCGAAGAAACCCATACCGCGCCTCGCGGAGGCCTCGGGTGCCGACGAGGCCATCCTCGGCCACCTCCTTGTCGTCGCGGGCGAACTCGCGAAGAAGCTCAATCTCGCGAACGGTTTCCGCATTGTCGTCAACAGCGGGCCCGACGCCTGCGAGAGCGTCCCCCATGTCCACGTGCACCTGCTGGCAAAGCGCCAGATGGCTTGGCCGCCGGGCTGAAACCGGCGGACCTCAGTCCGGAACGCCCGGCCCGTAGGATCCGTCCGCTCGCCGGGCGACAAACCCCTTTGCCTCAAGGAGCGCGAGGGCGGCACCCACGTCGCCAGGGGCAAGCCCGGTCTGGGCGGCCAGTTCCGCCGGAGACACCGCGGCACCGCCGCGGAGGTGGTAGAGTACCCTCGCCTCGTCGGGACCCAGGCCGTCCGACGCCCCCGCCGGCGCCCCTGCGGGAAGCGGCGCCGGCCGCAGCCCGCCCAGGTACTGGATCTCCTGCAGAAGGTCCTCGACCTTCGTCAGCATCGTCGCTCCGTCCTTGATCAGCTGGTTCGACCCCCCGCTGGTCGACTGGTCGATCCGGCCGGGCACGGCGAAGACGAGCCGCCCCTGCTCCCCCGCGAACTTCGCGGTCGTCATGGCCCCACCCCACATGTCGCTCTCGACGACCACCACCGCCTCGCAGATCCCGGAGACGACGCGGCTGCGCATGGGGAAGGAGTCGCGGTCGGCGGCCCTCCCGAACGGGAACTCCGACAGGACCGCCCCGGCCTCCGCGATCCGGCGGTAGAGGCCGAGGTTCTCCGGGGGGTAGATGATGTCGATCCCGGTCCCGACGACGGCCGCCGTGCGGCCGCCCACCGAGAGGGCCCCTTCGTGCGCCGCGGTGTCGATTCCCCGCGCCAGGCCGCTCACGACGCAGAAGCCCCGCTGCGCGAGCTCGGCGCCCAGCCTCTTCGCGACGGCCTGGCCATAGGGCGTCGCCCGGCGGCTGCCGACGATCGCGACGCAGGGGTTCTCAAACAGGTAATTCCCCTTTCGATACAGGCCGACCGGCGGGTCGTGGATTTCGCTAAGGAGCGCGGGGTATCCCTCATCCCCGCGCGTGAGGAAGGTGACGCCGCTCTTCTCCATCCTGGCCTCCTCCTTCGCCGGGTCGAAATGGGCCAGCCAGTCGCGCACCGCCGCGACCGCGCCCGGGCGCGCGCCCAGCGCCGCCTCGAGCGCCCTCCTGTCGCCCGACAGCACGGCGCGCGGGTCCCCGCCAAATTCCTCCAGCAGCTGGTTCAGTCCGATCGGGCCGATCCCCGGCAGGGCGTTGAGCGCCAGGTAAGCCTGCTTCTCGGTCAGCTCGCTGGGCATGAGGCCGACTCTCGCAGGGCCGGCGCCAGGAAGTCGAGCAGCTGGAGGATCTCGACGGCCGTCTGGCCGTGGGCCCGGGCAAGAAGGTCCGCCGCCATGCCGTGCCACACCGCCGCCCGGCAGGCCGCGGCGAGAGGCTCCGCGGGCGACTGGGCCAGGAGGCCGCCCGCCAGGCCCGCGAGGAGGTCGCCGCT
>CAZDZL010000066.1:7268-12800 GCA_964509885.1 uncultured Opitutaceae bacterium
CGAGGATCGAGGAAAGGACCACGCGGTCCCCCTCGGGGGAGTCGCCCGGCTCCCCCGGGAAGAACCCCAGGTCGAGGTAGCGCAGGCGCCCGGCGTTGGCGCAGCCGAGGAGCGGCGCCTTCACGATGCCCGTCGCATAGGTGAAGTCCGCCCGGAAGGCGCCCTTGCCTGCCAGGCCGCTCGGCAGATCGACCGCCGCCCTGAACCGGATGTCGCGGGCATCGGCGGCCGCGATCGCCGCCACGGCCTCGTCGGGAAGCGGGGGCCGGTAGCTGTAGCCGAAGATGCCGTCGATGCAGAGATCGTAGGAGCGGGCGAGGCCGTCCGCCCCCGCGGAGCGGACCCGGCCGCGGCAGGACTCAGAGAGCCCGCGCCAGGCGCGCATGGGCTGCGGACCGAGGCGCCTTGGCCCGAAGGCGAACAGAACGTCGCAGGACGCCCCCGGGAGGCGCTCCAGCAGCTCCCGGGCGGCGATCAGGGCGTCGCCCGCGTTGTTGCCCTTTCCGGCGAGCACCAGCACGCGGGCCGCGGCCGGCATGCCGCCGATCTCGCCGGAGTCCCTGAGGATCGCCAGCGCGGTCGAGCGGCCCGCCTGGACCATCGCCTTCCACGCCCTGCGCTCGTCGCCCGCGAACAGGCCCTTCTCGAGGGCGCCCGACGCCTCCGGGGAAAGGATCGGGTGGCTGGGAATGGTGGGACTCGCCATGGCCGCTCCTATTTTCCGTCGCCGGCCTTCGCCGGGGGGGCCTTCGCGGGCGCCAGGGCATCGACGGCCCCTGCCGACAGCGCCTTCCAGTTCTCCTTGTGGACCGCGTCCAGCCACTCCTGGCGCTGGCGCTCCGTCTCCGTGAACTGGAGCGGTGAATTCTCAGCCACGCCGTGGGAGAGGACCGGCCGCGAAAGCGCGGGGATCGACTTGAAATAATACCCGCCCGGGGTCCTCAGGACCTCGTAGCAGTCCGAGAAACTCCTCGTGCCCGAGTCCCAGAGCGCCACCTCGGTCGTGTCGTCGCTCCAGACGGCGTACTTGTCCCAGGCGGCGAAGACGGCCTCGATCGTGGAGATCTGCGGGGGCGCGGATGGGCTTGGGGGAGCCTCCTCGATGACGGGGGTCGCCGGCGGGGCGACCGGGGCGCGCCTCGGCAGCGCGACGACAAAGAGCGCGCCGAGCGCGAAGCCGAGCGTGACCCAGGACGGGATCTGCGACGGCTTCTCGCGGGGCGGCTTGGCTGGGGCGTCCTCGTCCATGGGAGTGGGCTCAGGCCCTGACGAGCGCGGCGACGGCCATGGCGACCGTGTCCGTGTGGGACAGAGTGAGGAGGACATGGGTGGCGCCGGCGTCCCTGAGCAGGGCGTCGCCCTTCTCGTCCAGGCGGACCAGGGGCTGGTTCCGGGGGCCGTGGTACACGGAGACGGACCGCCAGCCGAGCTCGGCGCCGATGCCGGTCGTGAACGCCTTGGAGACGGCCTCCTTGGCCGCAAACCGTGCCGCGAGGTGCTTGTGGGGGCTTGCCATCCGGGCGCAGTAGGCGCGCTCCTCCTCGGTGAACACACGCGCCAGGAAGCGGTCGCCCTGGCGCTCGAGGACGCCCCGGATCCTCTCGACCTCGATCACGTCGGCCCCGAGGCCGACGAGGATCCCGCCCGGTGGGAGCCCGAGGTTCACGGGTTCATCCGCCCCTTCATCTCGCGGACGGCCTCCTCGATCCCGGTGAACAGGGCGCGGCTCATGATGCTGTGGCCGATGTTGAGCTCATGGAGGTGCGGGAGCGTCCTCACCTCGGCGATGTTCACGTAGTTGATGCCGTGGCCCGCGTTCACCCTGAGCCCGAGGCCGTGGGCCCGGGTCGCGCCGGAAAGGAGCCTCTGGAATTCGGCGGCCCTCCGGGGGGTTGAATAGGCGTTGGCATAGGCGCCCGTGTGCAGCTCGACGGCGGGGGCGCCGAGCTGGGCCGAAAGCTCGATCTGGGCCTCGTCCGGGTCGATGAAGAGGCTGGTCTCGATGCCCGCGGCCCCCATCGCCTCGATGCACGCCCTCACGGCGTCCCTGGCGCCCGCGACGTCGAGCCCGCCCTCGGTCGTGACCTCCGTCCTCTTCTCGGGGACCAGGAGCACGGTCCTCGGCCTCAGCCTGAGCGCGATGTCGACCATCTCGCGGGTGCAGGCCATCTCGAAGTTGAGCGCGGTGGTCACGGACTCCTTGAGGCGCCAGATGTCCCTGTCCTGGATGTGCCGGCGGTCCTCCCTCAGGTGGGCCGTGATCCCGTCGGCCCCCGCCCGCTCCGCCCTCGCCGCGACCTCGATCGGGTCGGGCTCGACGTTCCCGCCGGGGGCGCCGGCGGCGCCCTTGTAGCGGGCCTGGCGCAGGGTCGCGCTGTGGTCGATGTTCACCCCGAGGAGAATCATGCCCGCCATCCAAACAACGATCGGCCCCCGGGCCAACCTTCAAAAAAGGGCGCCTACGGGGCCGCGCGCTTGCGGTAGACCACCTGGGTCTTGGACGGCACGTAGCCGAGCGCGGGGTAGAACGCATGGCTCTCCACCCGCTTCGTGTTGCTGCGCACGACGATCGCCTCGGCCGATATCTCCGCGGCCCAGGCCTCGGCCTGCGCGACGAGGCTCCGGCCGACGCCCTTCCTTCGCATCCTGTCCGAGACGATGAGCCCCACGATCTCGACGCGGAGCCCGTACTCGACGACGACGCTGCTGTGGGCCTGGAGCCAGCCGCAGACGGCGCCGCCCGGCGCCACGGCGACAATGACCCGCTGGTCGTCCCGCACCAGGGTCCTGCGCAGCCTCTCGCGGGTCGACTTCAGGTCGCTCGGGTAGCCGAGCTCCTTCGACAGGATCGAGATCGCCTCCGCGTCCCCGGCCTTCGCGGCGCGAATCTTGAATTCCATCTCAGCCGCGCTGGGCCATCGGGACGTAGTCCCTCTTCACCGGCCCCACGTAGACCTGCCTGGGGCGGTAGATGCGGCCCTTCGGGTTGGACGCCACCTCGTGCCAGTTCGCGATCCAGCCCGGCGTCCGCCCGATGGCAAAGATGACCGTGAACATGCTGGTCGGGATACCGAGCGCGCGCATGATGATGCCGCTGTAGAAGTCGACGTTCGGGTAGAGCTTGCGCGTGAGGAAGTAGTCGTCCTTGAGCGCGGCCTCCTCGAGCTTCCTCGCGATGTCGAGGAGCGGGTCCTTTATCCCGAGCTTCTTCAGCACGTCCTCGCAGGCCTTGCCGATGATCTTGGCCCGGGGGTCGAAGTTCCGGTACACCGCGTGGCCGAACCCCATGAGGCGGTTCGCCTTCGAGCCGCCCTTGGCCGAGGCGATGAAGCGCGTGCCGTCGTCGCCCTCGTCGTGGATGGTCTGGAGCATCTGGACCACGGCGACGTTCGCCCCGCCGTGGAGCGGGCCCGACAGGGCGCAGATCCCCGCGGAGAGCGACGTGAACAGGTTCGCCGCGCTTGAGCCGACGGTCCTGACGGTCGCGGTCGAGCAGTTCTGCTCGTGGTCGGTGTGCAGGAGGAGCAGCAGGTTGAGCGCCCGCGCCACCTCGGGCTCCGCGACGTAGTCCTTGTACGGCTCGGAGAACATCATGTGCAGGAAGTTGTCGCAGAACGGCAGCTCCTGCTTCGGGAACACGTACGGCAGGCCCTTCTGGTAGCGGTAGATCATCGCCCCGATCGTGCGGACCTTCGAGATCGCGATCGCCGCGGCCAGGTCGAAATTGGCGAGGTCCTTCTCGAAATTGTTCGTCGCCAGCTGCGGGTAGTGGGCCGCGAGGGACGCGACGATCGAGGACAGCATCGCCATCGGCGGCGCGTCCTTGGGGAAGCCCTCGAAGATCTTCTGCATCTGCGTCTCGACCGCGGCGTGCTGGCGCAGCAGGAGCCCGAATTCCCTGCGCTTGGCCTGGTTCGGCAGCTCCCCGTAGATCACCAGGTAGGCGGTCTCGACGAAGTCGCTCTCGTGGGCCAGCTGCTCGATCGGGATGCCGCGGTGGCGCAGGACCCCGTTCTCCCCGTCCAGGAAGGTGATGGAGCTCTCGCAGGAGCCCGTGTTTCCGTAGCCCTGGTCGTAGCAAATGTAGCCCGTGTCCGCGCGTAACTTGCGGGTGTCCAAGGCTTTCTCCCCCTCCGTGCCCACGAGCACCGCCAGCGGGTACTCCTTGTCATCCAGCTTGATTGAGGCGCTGTGGGGCATGGCTGAACCAGCCAAGCTAGAAACGGGCCGCTTGCAAAGAAAACCTCCGCCCGTTCCGACGAAAATGCCCCCCCTTATCGAGGGATAAGGAGGGCTGTGGCCGACGCCGCGAAATTGCGATAGATCTGCAACCCTTTCGCCTGGCTCTTCTCCGGGTGGAACTGCGTCGCGAACATCCGCCCGCGCGCGATCGCGGCGACAAAGGGGGCGCCGTAGTCGCACCGGGCCAGGACGACGCCGCCGTCCCGCGGGACGCAGTGGAAGCTGTGGACGAAGTAGAACGACTCGCCCTCGCCGGCCAGGCCCTCCTGGAGCGGGCTGGCGTCCTGCACGAAGCGGATCGTATTCCAGCCCATGTGGGGCACCTTGAGCGGGGCTGCCAGGTTGAAGCGGACCACCCGGCCGGGGATGATGCCGAGGCCCCTCACGTCGCCCTCCTCGGACTGGTCGAAGAGCGCCTGCATGCCCAGGCACACGCCGAGGAAGGGCCGGTCGCCTGCGATCCATTCGCGCACCGACGCGTCGAGGCCCGACTCGCGAAGCGAGAAGACGCAGTCCCGCAGCGCGCCCACGCCGGGGAGCACGAGGCCGACCGCGCCGGACCCCGCGAGCTCGGCCGGCGTGCGCACAACCGCGGGGGACGCGCCGACGGCCTCCAGCGCCTTCGTGACGCTGCGCAGGTTGCAGATGCCGGTGTCGATGACGGCGATGGGCGCGCTCATCGCTTTGGGGCTACAGGCTGCCCTTGGTGGTCGGAAGAAGGTTTGCAGCCCGGGGCTCGATCTGGGTCGCTGCGTCCAGCGCCCGGCCGAGGGCCTTGAAGACCGCCTCCGCGATGTGGTGCGGCTCCTCGCCATAGACCAGCTGGACGTGGAGGTTCGCCCCAAGCGCGTTGCTGAACGCGCGGCAAAACTCCTTCACGAGGACAAGGTTGAAGTCGCGCACGAACATGGACGGGGACTCGACGCGGTACTCGAGGTGCGGGCGCCCGCCCACGTCGACGACGACGCGCGCGAGCGACTCGTCCATCGGGAGGATGAAGAAGCCGTACCTGCGGATGCCGACCTTGTCGCCCAGCGCCTTCTTGAACGCCTGCCCGAGGACAAGCCCGACGTCCTCGACGGTGTGGTGGTAGTCGACGTCGACGTCGCCCTTGGCCTTCACCGTGAGGTCGAAGAGCCCGTGCTTGGCGAACAGGGTCAGCATGTGGTCGAAGAACGCGACCCCTGTGCCGATCCTCGAGACGCCGGTGCCGTCGATCGCGAGCGTGATCGAGATGTCCGTCTCGGCCGTCTTGCGGGAGACGGTCGCTACGCGTTTGGAGGTGCCTTT
>CAZDZL010000067.1:0-12474 GCA_964509885.1 uncultured Opitutaceae bacterium
ACCTCGGAGACCTCCTCCTTGGCCTCGTCGCAGCCCGCGACGTCGCCGAAGGTGACCTTGTCGCGGTCCCGCGTGAGCAGCTTGGCGCGGCTCTTGCCGAAATTGAGGGCTCCCCGGCCCGCCTGCCGCAGCTGTCGGCTGAAGAGGAAATAGAGGAAGCCGATGATGATCAGCACCGGCAGGACGCTGAGCGCGAGCTGGGCCAGGACGGTCGTCGTCGGGCGCTCCGAGAACTTGTTCGTCTTCTGGAGGCGCTCCATGTTCGAGTCCGTGAGGCGGCCGGCTGCGCGGAACGAGGCGGTCTTCATGCCCCGCTCGTTCGTGAGCGTGGGGGCGTTGAGCTCGCCCGTGATCAGGACCCAGTCCTTGCCGACCGTGTTGTCGGGCTGGATCACCCCGGACTTGATGTCCGACGGCTTGGAATCCGACGACTCGGCGTGGGTGACCACCTCGAAGATGGTCAGCGTCGCGGGCGACACCGTGATCCCCGGGGACCAGAAGAGCAGCGACACCACCGCCAGCAGCAGCGCTATCCAGAAGATAAGCACCTTGGGCTGAAAGCGATCGGGGGGTATGTTCTTAAGCTGCCTGCGCGGTTTCTTTGTGTCGAGGTCGGGCATCAGTGGGACGGTATGACTCTACAAACAACGATGTTGTTCCTGCGTTACAAGTCAATGAGGCGAGAGCGGTTTGCGAAATGTAACAAAGCGCAGGCGCCCCTTGCGGATCACCGCAAAGCCATGGTTCCCAAGGCTGTGCCGCACGGGGGCGCCGCGCTCCACCGCGCGCAGGAGAATATCAAATCCCTGGCGGGAGAGGTCTCCCGCCCTGGGCTGGAGCAGGAGCCAGCGGTGGAGGGCCCTCCGGGCCACCGCCCTCGGCCTGCCCGCGAGCCGGGAGACGACGAGTGAGCCGTCGTCCTCCAGGGGCTCCAGCGCGTCCACCCACGCCTCGAGGGCCACCTCGTCCTCCTCCAGGAGTTCCCGGGAAAGGGCCGCCCCGGCGAGCGCGTCCCGGCCCGCAGCCCGCACCCAGCGCGGGATCACGTCCCCGCGAATCCTGTTCCTGAAGTGCACGCCCCTCGCGTTGCTCGAGTCCTCGCGCCAGGGGGCGCCGGCCGCGCGAAGCGCCGCCGCAATCTCCCCCTTCTTGAGGGTGAGGAGCGGCCTCACGTGGATCCGCGGCCGGCCTCGGCCGCTCGCCGGCAGGACGGCGTGCACGGCCCTCGGCGCCGCAAGCCCGCCGGCGCCGCTTCCCCGCGCGAGGCGCATGAGCATCGTCTCGGCGATGTCGTCCTGCTGGTGGCCGAGCCAGAGGACCCGGATCCCGCGCGCGGCCATCCGGTCCTCGAAGAAGCCGAACCTAGCGCCGCGGGCCTCGGCCTCCCCCGCCGGCCGGCGACGCGCCGTCCACTTGCCCGACACGAGGGGGACGCCGAGAGCCGCGCAGAGCCCCCTGCAGAACCGGGCGTCCGCCGTTGACTCGGCCCCGCGCAGGCGGTGGTCGAAATGGAGCGCGCTCAGGCGGCCCCGGCGCCGCGGCCAGTGGGCCCAGAGGAGAAGGAGGAGCGCCACCGAGTCGGGCCCGCCGGAGAGCGCGATGGCCCACGCCTCGCGCGGCGGCCGGGCGTCGGCCCACGCCACGACGGCGGGATGGAGCCGCCCGCGCGGCAGGAGAGCCGCCGCGCGCTCGGCGGCCGCCGGCCAGGCTGCTTTGCCGCGCGTCTTCATGGGATCGACGTGCGCCGCCCCGCGCTCAGGCGAACGTGAGGTGCGACTTTCCGAAATGGGGAACGAGCGCCGCGGGGATCCTCACCCGGCCGTCCGCCTCGAGGTTGTTCTCCAGGATGGCCGCGAGCACGCGGGGCACCGCGAGGCCGGAGCCGTTCAGGGTGTGCACGAGCTCCGCCTTTCCCGACTCGCGCGAGCGGAACCGGATCTGGGCGCGGCGCGCCTGGAAGGCCTCGAAGTTCGAGCAGCTGGACACCTCGAGCCAGCGCTTCTGGCCGGCGGCCCACACCTCGAGGTCGTACTTCTTGGCCTGGGCGAAGCCCAGGTCACCCCCGCACATGAGGAGGACCCGGTACGGGAGCTCAAGCTTCACGAGGAGCCGCTCGACGTCCGCCCTCAGGAGGTCGAGCTCGTCGTAGCTCGACGAGGGGTGCACCCACTTGAGGAGCTCGACCTTGTCGAACTGGTGGACGCGGTTTAGCCCGCGCACGTCCTTGCCGTAGCTGCCCGCCTCCCGGCGGAAGCAGGGCGTGTAGGCGCACCGCCGCACCGGCAGCGCGGCCTCCTCGAGGATCTCGTCCCTGAAGAAGTTCGTGAGCGGCACCTCCGCCGTCGGCACCGCGTAGAGCCGGTCGGGCGTCGTCTCGTACATCTGGCCCTCCTTGTCTGGGAGCTGGCCGGTCGCGGTCGCGCTCGCGGCGTTGACGAAGATTGGCGGGGAGACCTCCACGTAGCCTGCCGCCGCGTCCTCCTCCAGGAAAAAGTTGATCAGGGCCCGCACGAGCCGCGCGCCCTCGCCGATGAAGAAGGGAAACCCCGCCCCCGTCACCTTCGCTCCCCGCTCAAAGTCGAAGAGCCGGGCGAACCCCGGGATGTCCCAGTGGGCGGCCGCGCGCGCGCCGACCGAGGCCGGGTCCCCGTGGGTCGAGTGGACGACGTTCTCCTGGGGCGTCCCGCCCTCCGGCACGCTCGCGTGGGGGAGGTTGGGGAGCGTCAGCATCGCCTCGCGGTGCCTCTCCTCGGCGGCCTTGAGGCCGCCGTCCCTCTCCTTCACCTGGGCCGACACGGCCTTCATCTCGGCAAGCTTGGCGGCGAACTCGGGCGAGCCCTTCGGGAGCGCGGCCATCGCCGCGTTGGCCGCCTTCTGCTGCGCGCGCAGGTGCTCGACCTCCTGGAGCGCGGCGCGCCAGGCCGCGTCGGCGCCGAGCACCGCGTCCAGGTCCACCTTCAGGTGCTTCTTCGCGATCGCCGCGCGCACGAGGTCCGGCGATTCGCGGACGAGTTTGGGGTCGAGCATGGGATGAGCCTTTCTGCGGGGCGCGCCCTCGTCAACGGCCCCGTATCCGCTGGAAGCGCGTGTAGACGTCCCGGACCGACAGCAGCTTCAGGTCGCCGACGGGCGCCTGGATGACGTGGTTGTGGGGCCCCCCGACGGGATAGGGCCCGTACAGGCGCGGATCCGTCGGGCCGAAGATGGCGAAGACCCGCACGCCCAGGGCCGCCGCCAGGTGCATGGGGCCGCTGTCGTTGCTGATGACCCAGTCCGCCTTCTTCACGAGGGCGGGCAGCGACACGAGGCTCGTGTTTCCCGTGAGGTTCATGAACTGGGCCTCGGGGAAGGCGCCGCGGTCAGGCATGAAGTTGCTGCCGGCCCAGACCACCTTGCGCGACTTGTCCTCGCGAAGGATCATTTCGGTGAGCTGCTTGAAGCCCCCCCACTTCTTCTCGGCACCCCGGCTGTCGGGGAACATGACGAAGGGCCTCGACCCGCCGCGCCCGTCGACAAAGCGAAGCGTCAGGCTGTCCGCCTCGCGGAACCTCACGGTCCCGCGCAGCTCCGCCTTCGCCCCGAGCACGGGGCAGAACTGCAGGAGGATGTCCATGGCGTGGCTGCGCCGCCCGTCGGGGGGGAGCGGGACCTTCTGGTCATAGAAGACCCCCGCCCATTCCCGGGCGTCGCTGCGCCCCACCTTGTGCTTGGCCCTCGTGCGCTTCGTCATGAGCCCCGTCCGCAGGAGCCCCTGCATGTCGAAGACATAGTCGAACTTGGTCGCGCGCACCTGGCGCATGAGCTTCAGGAAGGCCTTCGCCCCGCCGCTCCTCTCGAAGACGTACACCTGGTCCACGGCCTCGCAGGCGCGCACGATCGGGGCGAACATCTCGCGCACGATCCAGGAGATGCGCAGGTCGTCGCGCTGCGCCTTCAGCGAGGTGGCGACGCGCAGCGCCTGGACAATGTCGCCCAGGGAGGACGGCTTGATGACGAGGAGTTCGGTCATTGGCGAAAGGGCCTAAGGTTTCACGGGTTTTTGTCGCCAATTTCAAACGCCAAATCCTATGATCTTGGCACCGAACGCTTGATTCCCCTCGCCCTGAATGTCCTAGGCCGGCTGCTCGCGGCGGCGCCCGAGCCCGTCCTGCAGGCCCTTGCCGCAGCCGGCGGCGAAATCATCCTCTGGGCGGCGCCGCGCAGGAGGCGGCTCCTGCGCTCCAACCTCCATCACGCCTTTCCGGGGCGCCCCCGCTCCTGGCGCCGCTCCGTCGCTAGGGAAAGCTCACGGCGCCTGGTCGAGACCGCGATGCTCTCCCTTGCGGCCCCGTACCTCTCCGAGCGCCGGATCCGGCAGATCGCCCGGCTCGGGCCGTCCGCGGAGGCCCTCGCCCGCGCCGTCTCGGCGGACCCGAGGCCCACGGTGCTGGCCACGCTCCACCTGGCGCTCTGGGAGAGCCAGACCTGGTTCAAGCTCCTCGCCCCCGTCTCGATGCCCGAATTCGGCATCATCTTCCGCCCGCTCGACAACCCGTCGCTCGACCTGTTCATCAAGCGCACGCGCGAGCGCCACGGCATGCGGCTCCTCTCGCGACGCGAGGGATTCGCGCAGGCGCTCGGCATCCTCAGGGGCCGCGGCTGCGTCGGCGTTCTCTTCGACCAGAACGCGGGCACGAACGGGGCCCTGACGCTCCTCATGGACCGCGTGTGCTCGTCGACCGAGCTGCCCGGCGTCCTCGCCGCGAAGTTCGGGGCCGAGCTGCGCACCTTCTACCCGAGGCGCACCGCCTTCTGGCGCGTCTCGTTCGAGTCGGACCCCGTCGCCTTCGACGGCACGGCGGCAGGGGCGACCCTCGCGCTCAACCGGTGGTTCGAGGCCGCCATGGCGGACGAGGACCTCTGCAGGTCGTGGCTCTGGGCGCACGACCGCTGGCGCAACCAGGACGTCCCGTCGGCGCGCCTCCGGCTCGGGGCCAGGCGCAACCTGCTCGCCGCGGACATGAAGGCCCGCGGGCTCGACCGCATGCCGCGCCGCACGCGCGTCTGGGTGCGCCTGCCAAACTGGCTGGGGGACGTCGCCATGGCGCTACCCCTCCTGCGCGCCCTGCGCGCGTCGCGACCCGACGCCGAGCTCACGCTCCTCGCCAGGGCCGGGTTTGTCCCGCTGCTCGAGTCGCTCGGGGTCGCCGACCGGGTCCGCGCGCTTCCCCCGCACGGACCGGGCTACCTCGGCCACTTCGCGGGGCTTCGCGCCCAGTACGCGGACGTCTGGATCCTTCTCACGAACTCGACGCGCGGCGACCTCGAGGCGCGGGTGGCGGGCTGTTCCCAGCGCTTCGGGATCGTGCGGCCCGGCAAGGCGCGGCCGTTCCTGAGCCACGGGTACGACCTGCCCGCGGGCTTCGACGAGGCGCACCACCACCAGCTGGAGCTCTGGGAGAACTTCTTCAGGCACTTCGGGCTCGACGCCCCCCTGGACCTCTCCCCTTTTCCGCCCGGGGCGCCCGGCGCCGCGGGCCGGGGGCCCGTCGGGCTCATCGCCGGGTCGGAGAACGACCCGTCCAAGCGCTGGCCCGTGGCACACTGGCGAAGCCTCATCGAGGCCCTTCCCGGCGAGCGCTTCCTCCTCCTCGGCACGGCCGGGGACGCCCCGATCACTTCCGCCATCGCCGCGGGCCTTGACGCCGCCCGCGTCACCGACCTCGCGGGCAGGACCGACCTCGCGGGGTTCGCGGCGGCGCTCCGCGGCTGCCGGCTGCTCGTGTCGAACGACACAGGGGGCATGCACCTGGCGAACGCGCTCGGCGTGCCGCTCATCGGCCTCTTCGGCCCGACGAACCCGGTGCGCACGGGGCCCGTCTTCGCGTCGGCCCACCGCATCCTGCAGCCGCCTGGCTGCCCGCCCACCGGCGGCGGCTCGCTCGGCGACCTCCTTCCCGGGACCGTGGTCTCCGCCGTGCGGGACTTGCCATAGGCCGCCCGACCGCGACACCCTCACGCCGACGATGCCGCTCCTGACCGTCACCGACCTGCGGACGCACTTCCACACGAGGAACGGCGTCTACCGCGCGGTCGACGGCGTCAGCTTCAGCGTCGAGCGGGGCGAGACGCTCGGCATCGTGGGCGAGTCCGGCTCGGGCAAGTCGGTCACGTGCTACTCCATCATGGGCCTCGTGCCGCAGCCCCCGGGGAGGATTGAGGGCGGCTCCGCGATGTTCGACGGCGTCGACCTGCTGCGTTGCAGCCCGAAGGTGGCGCGCTCGATACGCGGCAAGCGCGTCTCGATGATCTTCCAGGACCCGATGACGTCCCTCAACCCGTACCTTCGGGTGTCGGAGCAGGTGATAGAGCCCCTCCTCATCCACGAGAAGCTGTCGAAAAAGCAGGCCCTGGGGCGCGCCCTGGAGATGATGGAGGCCGTGGGGATCAACGACGCCGGCCGGCGGATCCACTTCTACCCCCACGAGTTCTCCGGGGGCATGCGGCAGCGGGTGATGATCGCGATGGCTCTGGTCACCCGCCCGGAGCTCCTGATCGCCGACGAGCCGACGACGGCGCTGGACGTGACCGTCCAGGCCCAGATCCTCGAGCTCATCCGCAGGCTCCAGCGCGAGCTCGGGATGGCGGTCATCTTCGTGACCCACGACCTGGGCGTCGTGGCGGGCCTCTGCGACAACGTGCAGGTCATGTACGGGGGCCGGATCATGGAGACCGCGGGCGCCCGCGACCTCTTCCACTCCCCGCTCCACCCCTACACGCGCGGGCTGCAGCGCTCGATCCCCGCGCTCCAGCCGAAGGGGCAGGAGCTCTTCACGATACCGGGTTTGCCGCCGGACGTGTCCAAGGTGATCCCCGGCTGCGCGTTCGCCGCGAGGTGCGGGTACGTGGCGGACGTCTGCACCGCTTCGCGCCCGGAGCTGGAGGAGGCCTCGCCCGGCCACGCCCATGCCTGCGTGCGCGCCCGCGCGGGGGAGATCACGGTGGCATGACGGACCCCGCGCCCACGATGTCCGGGAACATCCTCGAGCTCAGGGATGTGAAGACCCACTTCCCCATCCACTCGGGCTTCCTCCTGAAGAGGCAGGTGGGCTCCGTGAAGGCGGTCGACGGCGTGACGCTGAGCGTGCGCCAGGGGGAGGTGCTGGGCCTCGTCGGCGAGTCCGGCTGCGGCAAGTCGACGCTCGCGCGCACGATCCTGCAGCTTGTCCCCACGACGGGAGGCGCCGTGATCCTGAACGGCCGCAACCTCGGCGAGGCGTCGCGCTCCGAGATGCTGGCCTGCCGCAGGGACCTTCAGATGATCTTCCAGGACCCCTACGCCTCGCTGAACCCGAGGATGACGGTCCACGCGACGCTCGCCGAGCCGCTCCTCGTCCACGGGATCTGCGGCCCCTCGGGCGTCCAGGCGGAGGTCGACGAGCTCATGCGGGTCGTCGGTCTCGCGCCCCGCTTCGCCCAGAAATACCCCCATGAATTCTCGGGCGGCCAGCGACAGAGGATCGCCATCGCCCGCGCCCTCGCCCTCAGGCCGAAGATCATCATCGCGGACGAGCCGGTGTCGGCCCTCGACGTGTCGATCCAGGCCCAGATCCTCAACCTGCTCGCCCAGCTCTGCAGGGGGATGAACCTGTCCCTTGTCTTCATCGCGCACGACCTCTCGGTGGTGCGCCACATCTCGGACAGGGTCGCCGTCATGTACCTTGGCAAGATCGTCGAGCTGGGGCCCGCCGCGGACGTCATCGACAGGCCCCGCCACCCGTACACGAGGGCGCTCGTGAGCGCCATTCCCGTGCCCGACCCCGACATCGAGAGGGGCCGCAAGCGGATCGTCCTGGCCGGTGACCCCCCGTCGCCGATCGACCCTCCCGCCGGGTGCGCCTTCCATCCCCGGTGCCCGCACGCCGTCGAGCGGTGCCGCGCGGCCGTGCCGCCGCTCGTCCCCGCGGGGCCGGCCCGCGAGGCCGCCTGCATCCGCCTGGACGAGATCTCCTAGGCCTTGCCCTCCCGCTTCTCGAGCGCGTCCACGCGCTTGAAGAGCTCGGGCAGGCGGTTCCTCAGGATGACGATCTTCTGCTCCAGGAGGAGCGGCAGGCAGGGCGAGCCCCAGACGGAGGTCTTCGCCGGTATGTCGTCCTTCACGCCGGACTTGGCCGCGATCATGGCTCCCGAGCCCACGGTCAGGTGCCCCGCGAGGCCGCACTGGCCGCCGACGACCACGTAGTCGCCGAGCGTGACGCTTCCCGCGATCCCGACCTGCGCGCAGATCAGGCAGTGCCTGCCGATGACGACGTTGTGGCCGACCTGGACCAGGTTGTCTATCTTCGTGCCCTCCCCGACCGACGTCGTCTCGAAGCGCGAGCGGTCGACCGTCGAGTTGGCGCCGATCTCGACGTCGTCGCCGATCACGACCGTCCCCACCTGGGGAACCTTCTCGTGCCGCCCCTTGACGAGCTCGTAGCCGAAGCCGTCGGCCCCGATGACGACGCCCGGGTGGAGCCTCACGCGGGCGCCGAGCGTGCACTCGGCGCAGACTATCGACCCGGGCTGGAGCCAGCAGTCGTCGCCGACCTCCGCGCCGCGCCCCACGAAGACGCCCGACTGCAGGTGCGTGCGCTCGCCCACGCGGGCCCCGGACTCCACCACGCAGAGCGGGCCGACCGTGGCCGACGCAGCGACCCGGGCGTCCGCGGCGACCACCGCCGAGGGGTGCACCCCCGAGGCGGGCTTGGGCCAGAGGGCCTGCTCGATCCTCGAGCAGAGGCGGGCGAAGGCCACCGAGGGGTTCTCGACGAACATGTGGACCTGGTTCGGCCCGGGCGACCCGTCGTAGTCGGCCGGGACCAGGACGACCGAGGCCCGGCTCGACGCGACGGTGGTCTTGTACTTGGCGTTGCCCAGGAACGAGATGTCGCCCGGCTGCGCGGACCCAAGGGACGCGATCCCGCGGAGGGCCTCGGTCGTGGCGCCCAGCGTGCGGCTCGGGTGCGTTATTGCAGCGACTTCAGCCTGTGTGAACGAGACCTGCATGGGCCCTAGACAAAGAACCCCGCCTGCTCAACGCAAGCGGGGTTCGATCTCAAAATCTTGGGCCCCAAGGGGGCCCGCGCCTTACTTGCTCGGCGAGATGCCGGGGACCGTGATGCTCGGCGAGCCGGAGGCCGCCGGGGCCGGGGTCGACGAGGTCGCCGACGGCGTCACCGCGGGGCGGTCCTTGTTCAGCTCGGCCGAAACCTCGTCCGTGATGTCCAGGGAGGGGTCGAAATAGAGGACGTTGGACACGCCGACCAGGGTCGGGCCCGACTTGTCGATCAGGAACGTCGCGCCCTTCTTCTTGGCGATGTCGACCGCGACCTTGGAGATCTCCTCGATCATCAGGGTCTTGAAGGTCTCGAAGCGCTGGCGCAGCGTGTTCTGGGTGTTCTGGGCGAAGGAGTTGAGCTCGCTGCGCTTCTGCTGGATCTGGTCGTAGAGCTTCTGCGCGTCGGTCTGGGCCTTGGCCTTGGCCTCGGCGGTCGCCGTCGGGTTCTTGGACTGCTCGTCGAGCTCCTTGAACTGGTCCACGAGCGCGTTGCCGTCCTTCTGGAGCTGGGCAACCTGGTCCTGCGCCTTCGCACCGTCGGCCTTCAGCTTGGCCTGCTGCTCCTGGGTCTTCCAGTGCCCGTCAAAAAGCTTGGCGAGATCCACGACGAGGATCTTCGGGGCCGTCTGGGCGTGGGTCGTCAGCGTCGTCAGGGCGATGGCGGCGGCGGCGACTAGGGTCTGTATGGATTTCTTCATGGGTGGTTTCGAGGGTGGAAAAGGGAGATCAAATCGGATTTAGAAGCGGGTGCCAAACGAAAAATTGAACTGACCGCCCTGCCTGTTGTAATGGTCTCCCTTTATGGGGATTCCGTAGTCCAGGCTGAGCGGCGAGCCCGCGACCTGGAGGCGCAGGCCGACGCCGATGTCGTCATTGTAGCCTCCCGGGTTGAAGTCGTAGGCGGCCGAGTTCACGAACCCGATGTCGTAGAACATGGCGAACCGGATCGGGTCCACGATCTCGACCGAGTACTCCGCCGTGAACATGCCGTAGGTCTTTCCGCCGACCGGCTCCCCGAAGGGGTCGCGCGGGCTGACCTCCTGGTACTGGAACCCGCGCAGGGTCGCCGGGCCGCCCAGGTAGAAGGCGTCGTAGTACGGCAGCGCGGCGAAGCCGTTGTAGTTGTCCCTGACGCCGCCGTAGGCGACGAGCTCGAGCACCTGCTCCTGGGTCTCGAACACCTTGAAGTTCTGCGAGCCCTTGAACTCGAACCCGTAGAAGCTGTCCGTGCCCCCGAGCGGTCCACCGGCGACCGTCGTGATGAAGTCGATGCGGTTGCCCGAGGTCGGGCTGACGAGCTTGTCGCGCGTATCGCGCACGACCTCGAAGGAGAGCTGGGAGACGTCGTGGATGCCCGCGGAGGAGGTGATGACCTGCGACGCGCTCGGGTTCAGGTTGTAGATGTTGATGGTCTCGTACTGGTAGGTCAGGATCCCGTTGTAGAGGCCGAACAGGTGCTTGCGCAGGTCGACGTTGCCGCCCTCCTGGAGCTCCTGGTAGTACGTGCTGACGTAGGTGGACTGCTCGCGGAAAATGCTGAAGCCGATCGCGAGCTGCTTCTCGAAGAGGAAGGGCTCCTCGAAGCTGATGACAGCCTCGTTCGACAGCTGGCCGAGCGAAACCTTGATGCTGAACTTCTCGCCGTCGCCCTGGAAGAGGGAGCGGCGGTTGAAGAGGTCGAAGTTGGTCTGCTGGATCTGCGCGAAGACGGTGGCCCGCTCGAGCGAGCTGTAGCCGGCGCCGAAGGTGAAGGTCCCCGTGCGGCCCTCCTTGACCGAGATGCGCATGTCCTTTCGGCCGGGGATGTTCGTGTCCTCCGGCGTGACGTCGACGTCGTCGAAGAAGCGGGTGTTCTCGAGCTTGTTCTTGCTGATCTTCATCAGCACCTTGTTGAACACGTCGCCCGGCCCGAGCGTGAGCTCGCGCAGGATGACCACGCTCTTCGTCTTCGTGTTGCCCTCGATCTGGATCGACTCGACGCTGAACCGGTCGCTCTCGTCGATCTTGAACTCGAGGTCGATGTCGTTGGTCTTCAGGTTCGGCCTGCGGGTCACGTGGACGCGCGTCTCGAGGTAGCCGTCCTTCCCGTAGTAGTCCTCGAGGCGCTCCGCGGCCTTGTCGATCAGGGACGGAGCGAACACCGCGCCGGGCTTCGCGTAGAGCGCCGCGACGCGCTTGAGCAGGATGGTCGAGTGGAGCTTGTTGCCGCTGATCGAGACCTCGCCGACCCGGTACTGGCGGCCCTCGGAGACCGAGATCGTGATGACGAGGCCCTCCTTCTTCGGGTAGCTGAAGACGATCTTCTCCTCGGGGATGTCGACGTCCAGGTAGCCGTGCTCGCGGTAGTAGTCCCGGAGCTTGTCGAGGTCGTCCTGGAAGTCGTCGTCCTTGTAGCGGCCGGTGTCGGTGAGCCACGAGAAGATCCACCACTTCTTGGTCTCCATGACCTTCCGCAGCGCCTTGGCGCGGATGTGCGCGTTGCCCGTGAAGTTGACGGCCAGGATCTTTACCTTGGCGCCCTCGCGGATCTTGAAGGTGATCGTCCCCAGGCCCGTCGCACGGTCGCGCGCGATCGTGTAGCTGACCGAGACCTGGTTGAACCCCTGGCCCTGGTAGTACTCCTTCAGCTTCTCCGAGTCCTCCTTCACCTGGCGCTCGTCGAGCGCCGTGTTGGGGGACGTCTTCACCTCGTGCTCGAGGCGGCGCGTCTTGACCTGCTTGTTGCCGACGTACTTGACGGCCAGCACGCGGTATTTCGGGGTCACCTCGATCGTGAGGTTGAAGGTGCGCGCGTTCACGGTCTCGCGCTTGATCTCAATGAACTCGAAGAGCCCGGTCTTGTAGAGGGCCCGGATGTCCCTATCGAGCATCGTCTCGTCCAGGTCGCCGCCCTCGCGGACCTGGATGTTGGCGCGCACCAGCTGCTCGTTGACGCTCGCCGTCCCCACGAACTTCACGGTGATCGTGCCGACCTTGTAGGTGGGCGCGGGAGCCCCGGAATCCGGGGCCTGGCCGGGCGCATCCTGAGCCATCGAGCGCGATACGCCCGCCCCCACAAGCACGCAGACGGCAAAGAAAATGTGTAATACCCTGTATTTCACAGGGTTACTGCGTGTAGTTTTCAAATCGTGTGATGTCGCGGAGGAAAGTCAGCCGCAGTTCTCCTACCGGCCCGTTTCGCTGCTTGGCAACGATTAACTCCGCCGAGTCGGCAGCCACCTGGAATTTCTCGTCGGCGTCCTTGGGTCGGGCAAGCATAAGCACTACGTCTGCGTCCTGCTCGATCGATCCGGATTCCCGAAGGTCTGCAAGTTTTGGGGCGCGGTTTTCCTTCTCGGACGAGCGGTTCAGCTGACTTAATACAACGACCGGGACATCAAGTTCCTTCGCAAGCG
>CAZDZL010000068.1:0-12143 GCA_964509885.1 uncultured Opitutaceae bacterium
CCGCTCGGCCCGATGATGGCCGTCACCTTCTTGGCGGGAATGCGTATCGTGACGTCCATGAGCGCCTGACGCTGCCCGTACCACATGCTAAAGTTCTTGATGTCAAAGGCGATTTCCTCCTTCTCGACCGGCAATCCCGCCACTGCAGCGGGCGCAGGGGCGGACGAAATCTTTATCGGCTCCGAAACAGCGCGAATCGTTTCCGTCTCTGGAAGTGTAGACATGACGTTCAAAGGGTCTTGGCGCGGTCGCGCGACAATACGCGAACAGTGATATTTAGGGCGAGTATCAAAGCCATAAGCACCAGAGCCCCGGCCCAAGCCTGCCGGTGCCAGTCGTCATAAGGCGAGATGGCATAGGCGAAGATTTGGAGCGGGAGGGCTGAAATGGGTTCCTTCAGATTGTGGCTCCAAAAGGTGTTTCCCAGCGTAGTGAAGAGGAGCGGAGCTGTCTCGCCCGCGATGCGCGCGAGCGCAACGATGACACCGGTCATGATTCCTTTGAGGGCGGTGCGAACAACGATGACCATGATAACCTTCCACCGCGCCACCCCCAACGCCAGTGCAGCCTCCCGATAGCTCTGGGGCACGAGAATAAGGACCTCCTCAGTCGTCCGAACGACAAGGGGGACCATCATGAGCCCGAGGGCAACTCCCCCCGCGTAGGCGGAGTACCCCTTGAAGGGAACGACAAGCACCAGATAGATAACCATGCCCCAGACGATAGACGGCACCCCATTCAGCACATCAGCGGCAAACCTGAGCCAGCTATTGGCGCGGTCGGAGCCGTATTCCGCGAGATAGATTCCCCCAAATATCCCCAGGGGCACGCCCACGACCGACGCCATTGCGAGGAGGATTATTGTCCCCACGATGGCATTCGCCATCCCCCCCCCGATCTCGCCGGTCGGCTTCGGCAGCTGAGTGAAGAAGTTCCAGTCGATCGACCCAAATCCCCTGGCCAGGAGAAAGTAGATGATGAGGAAGAGGGGCGCGATGACGGCGAGCGCACAGACGACGAGAACCGCAGTGACGGCCGCGCTCTTCAGCTTCCGCCAGTGGGCGAATCCGGGGGTGGGAAGGTAGGGTGAGACAGCCACGGCGTCAGTTGACCTTGATTGGGCCCGAGCCGGTCATGCTGTTCAGCATGAGCTGGGCGGCCGCGTTGACCAGAATCGCAACAATGAGAAGCACCAGGCCGAGCTCAAACAGCGCGCTCAGGTACATTTCGGTCGTGGCCTCCGTGAACTCATTAGCAATCACGCTGGCAAGCGTGTAGCCGGGAGCGAAGAGCGAGGCGCTTATCACCGGCCGGTTGCCGATCACCATCGTCACCGCCATCGTCTCGCCGAGGGCTCGCCCGAGGCCTAGGACAGCCGCTCCAAAAAGTCCTCTTCGTGCGTAGCTCAGCACCGCTATTCTCAGGACCTCCCAGCGAGTGGCTCCAAGCGCATAGGCCGCCTCGCGCTGAAGATTCGGAACCGAGCGGAGTATCTCGCGGGAGATCGAGGTTATGATGGGCAGAATCATGATCGATATGATGATACCGGCCGCAAGCATGCTCAGCCCGTAGATCGGGCCCTGAAAAAGCGGAATGAACCCGAGGTAGTGCTTCAACCATACAAAAAGGTGGTCCCGCAGCCACGGGATCAAAATGAAGATACCCCAGAGGCCAAATATGACGCTCGGCACGGCGGCGAGCATCTCAATCGCCATGATGATCGGCTGGCGGACCTTGAGCGGCGCGAGCTCCGTGAGAAAAAGGGCAGTGGCAACGCCGAGCGGCACGGCAATCAAGAGGCCAAGAAACGATGAGACGAGCGTCCCGAAGATAAACGGGAGCGCGCCGTATTTTTCCTGAACAGGATCCCACTCGGAGCTCCACAAAAACCCCAGTCCGAATTTACCCAGTGAAAGCCGGGAACCGGCGTAGAGCTGCCAGCCCACAAGGACGATCAGGACGACAATCATCGCCGCCGCGAGCGCAGCGATCCACTTGAAGGCGATGTCGGGCACCCGGGAACCGGGCGCGGGTAATACGGGAGAAATGGAGGGCACAGTGCTCATCGGGAAAAGCGGGCGTGAGAGGATTTTCTCACGCCCGCGTCCATTGCGCCCCAATCAATACTTCACGCCTTGCACGCTTTCAAGCGCTCGCTTGATAAGCGCATCCGGCAGCGGCGCATAGTCGAGCCCCGGGGCGAGCTTCTCGCCGTCCGAATAGGCCCATTTGAGGAACTGGACGAGCTTCTCGCCCTTCGCGTGGTCCTTCTGTTCGGCATAGACCAGCAACCACGTGGTGCCAGAAATGGGGTATGCCTGGGCACCGGGGGGGTTTGTCATCGAGAAACGGAAATCAGCAGGGATGTCCGCCGTCGCGAGGGCCTCTGTAATCGACTCAATCGTCGGGGTGACATAGTTGCCCGAGGAATTCTTTATGTCGGCATAGCTCAGTTTGTTTTGCTTCGCATAGGCGAGCTCGATGTAGCCGATCGCCCCGGGCACCTGCTTGACCTGACCCGAGACACCCTCGTTGCCCTTGCCGCCGAGGCCGGCGGGCCAGCTTACGGAGGTACCCTTGCCTACCTTTTCCTTCCAGTCAGGGCTCACCTTGCTCAGGTAGTCGGTAAAGATATAGGTCGTCCCACTGCCGTCCGACCTATGAACAACAACGACGTCCAAGTCGGGCAGCTTGATGTCAGGGTTCTGGCTGGCGATCGCCGGATCGTTCCATTTTGTGATCTTCCCCAGGAATATCGCAGCGATTGTCGGACCGTCTATCTTGACCTTCGGGTCCCCGGGGAGGTTGTAGGTGATCACGTCCGCACCCGCAACCGTGGGGAAATGCAGCAGTTTTCGGGGCGCCTTGGCCAGATTTTCGTCCGACATCGGGCCATCAGAGGCTCCGAAATCGACCGTTTCGGAAAGGATCTGCTTTTGGCCGCCGCCGGAGCCGATCGACTGGTAGTTGAACCGCACGGAAGGGTCTACCTTCGTGTATTCATTGAACCATTTCGAGTAGATCGGGAACGGAAACGTCGCGCCGGCGCCGTTGATGAGCATCTGTGCCTGTGCAACCGTCGCGCTGAGCGCCGAAAGGGCGCAAAGGGCTAGTATCTTTTTCAAGGGAATATTCGTCTGAGGATTAGGGTGCGTATCAGAAGTTGACCTGGACCTGGCTGCGAAGCCCGTCCGTCTGCGCCTTGGCGCTCTTGCCCGCGACGGTGTCGTTGGACTCGCCGTGGATGTAGCCGGCCTGGAGCTTCACGTCGTTGCCCTTGATGTACCAATTGCCGCCGATGTAGAGCTCGTCCATCTTGTTCATTGTCCCGCCGCTTGGCGCGGAGCGGATGCCGTCGGAGAGGGCCACGCCCCGGCCGTCGGAATCGACGTAGGAGTAGCGGACAACGCCTTCCCACTGGGGCGTGAACTTGTAGGCCGGCTGGATCCAGTAACCGCTGGGGCTCGCGTCGTGGCCGCTGGATCTGCCGCTGTCGTCCTTCGCGGTCTCGTATTCCGCCTGGAGGTTGAAGCCGCCGACCGTCACGTCGCCGTACGCGCCGTTGAGCGTGATGTTGCGGCCCGTGCCGATGGTCGCCGCCGGTCCGCCCTGGTCGGGCAGGAACCCGGTCTCGTAGCCGAACTTGTAGGCGCCCTTCATGGCGCCGGTGCCGAAGGTGTTGCCATAGCCGACCGTCGCGTAGTAGGCGAAGCTGTTGGTAGCGGCGGTGCCCGTGCTGCCGACGCCGCCGAGGCCGTTCACGAGGATGGTCGTGTTCGTTCCGTCGCCGCTGTACTCATTGCGCTCGGGATTTGTGATGGCGACGTTGTAGAAGAACCCGTCCTGGGATCCGGTCGCCCAGATGCCCGTGCGGTAGCTGGAGGCGCCGAGGCGGCGGCCGTTGTTCGGCTCGTCGAAGTAGCGCGTGATCGGGGAGCGCTCGATCGCCCGGAGGTCGCCGCTCGAGGTGAGTTCCTCATAGCCAAAGGGAGCCTTGTTGAACCCGGCCTGGATGGCGAAGATCGGGCTCTGTTTCCATTGGATGTACGCCTTGTCGAACGAGGTGTTCGCCAGGTCATAGTTGAGGACGCCGCTGAATCCGTCGGCAAACGTGGCCGTCAGACCGACATAGATGCGGCGCAGGATGAAGTGCTCGGTCGACACCGGATTCACCGCCGTGCCGTCGATGCTGGTGCCCAGGCCCACGTACTGGGCCTGGAACCGGCCCGTGAGGACAAGCTTCTTGATGTACTTGTCACCGCTCGTCTCGACGTCCTCGGACGCCTGGGAGCTGGCGACCTCGGCCGTGATTTGCTTGGCCTCCTGGTCGGTGATGACGCCCTTCTTGATGAGGACGTCAATGAGGGCCTGGTTGTCGGCCGACTGGGCAAAGGCGACCCCGGAGCCCGCGAGAGCGAGGCCGAGAAGCGCGAACCATTTCGATTTATAGTGTAGCATGGGACTGTTACGTTGGATGTTTGTTTCTCTGACTAGTTGGATCGTCCGCATGCTAACTGGACATTGTTACAGTCGCGTGACGGCAGTGTGACAAAGCCGTAAAACGACTGTAACATGGCGTCTCGTGCAAAAAGTTCGCGCTCGCCGGGACGATGCGTCAGATAACAAGCCCAACCCATGGATAGTGTTACGGAACTCACCGAGGAGGTCGCAGCCATGGGCTCGCACATGTTCAAGGTGCGCCTGCCCTTCGTCGGGGAGCTCCGCAACTACACCTGGGCCAAGTTTCGAGCTGATTTACTGGCCGGTGCCACGGTGACCCTGGTCTCCATCCCGCAGGCGATCGGGTTCTCGCTGATCCTCGGGCTTCCCCCCACCCCCGTCATCGTGTCCGTCATCATCGGGGGTTTCGTGGGCGCGCTCTTCTTCTCGTCGCGCCACCACGTCTTCGGTCCGACGAGCTCGATCAGCCTGATTGTCGCGGCGACGATCGCCTCAAATTCAGCCATGGGACTTGAGCCCCTGCAGCTCGCGATCTACCTGGCGTTCCTGATCGGCGTGATCCAGCTCCTCGCCGGACTGCTCAACTTCGGCGAGATCACCAAGTTCATCTCCCGTTCGGTCGTTGTGGGGTACAGCACGGGAATTGGCATCCTCCTGATAGGCAGCCAGCTGCACAATCTCCTGGGCTACAGCGTGGGTTCCGGCCAGAACTTCTCGACCAACATCCTGCAGGCTCTCTACGACCTTGGGACCGCCCGAATTAACCCTTGGGCGATCGCGATCGGCGCGCTGACCTTCGGCATCTTCTGGTTGTCCCGGAAGATCCGGCCCACGTGGCCCGAGGCCCTGATCGGCCTGTCGGCACTAGCGGCGGCCGCCAAGATCTACACCCACTATCACGCGGCGGGGGCCCCTTTCCTGATGGTGCGCGACGAGGGCGCCCTGACGGCCGTCGTCCCCGGGTTCGCGGGCTACCCGTTCGGCCCGCGGCGTCTGCACCTGCTGCCCGAGCTCGCCGGGACCGCGATCGCCATCTCGATCCTCGGGATGCTCGAGGCCGTCTCCATCACCAAGGGCCTCGCCGCAAAGAGCGGACAGACAATCGAGCCGAATCAGGAGTTGATCGGCATGGGCGTCGCGAACATCGCGTGCTCGTTCTTCGGGGCCGTGCCCGGGTCCTCGTCGTTCGCACGCTCGGCCGTCAACTACCAGAGCGGCGCGAGGACCCAGATGTCCTCCATGCTCAGCAGCGTCGTGGTCCTTGCGGTCCTCGCCTTCGTGACCCCGGTCTTCAACTTCATCCCGGTCGCGGCGCTGGCCGCCCACCTGATCCGGGTCGGGTTCAAGATGATCAACCGCCACCAGATCCGCATCTCGTGCCGCTCCACCCCGTCGGACCTGGTCGTCTTCGTCGTGACGCTCGGCTCGTGCCTGTTCCTCAAGCTGGACACGGCCATCTACGTAGGCATCGGCGTCTCGCTCGCGCTGTTCCTGAGGAAGACCAGCACCCCCACCCTCGTGGAGTACGCCATCAACGAGAGCGGGACGCTCGCCGAGCTGCGCGACCCGAAGGAGCGGCCCCATCCCGAGATCTCGATCATCCACGTCGAGGGCGAGCTCTTCTTCGGGGCTGCGGACCTGTTCCAGGAGCAGGTCCGCAGCCTCGCCGACAACCAGAACATCCGGGTTTTCATCCTGCGCATGAAGAATGCGCGCCACCTGGACGCGTCGACCGTCATGGCCCTCGAGAACCTCCACGACTACCTGAGGGAGACTGGTCGGCACCTGATCATCAGCGGCAGCAACCCCGAGGTGACGCGCGTCCTGGAGAACAGCGGCCTCCTCAGGCAGATCGGCCGGGAGAACATCTTCCCCGCGGAGGCCAACGCGACCATGGCCACCCGCAACGCGCTCAAGCGCGCGAAGGAGCTCCTGCCGGGCCAGACCGCCGACCTGCGGGTGTTCTACGACAAGAAGGCCACTAATACGATCTGAGGCGCACGCGAAGCGCGACGGGGGTCGAGCCGAGGTTGAGCCCGTAGTCCGTCTGGTCGCCGTTCCAGATCCGCGACGGCCTGAAGACGCCGCCCTCGTAGGCGCCCTCCTCGACCCGGAGGTATTCGCGCTGGGCCATTGGTCCCGGGCTCGCCGGCTTGAAATCGACGCGGCACGCGAGCCCGGCGACCAGGAATTCGCCCGGCCCCAGCCTCCCGACCAGCGCGCCGCCTGTCGGCTCCGGGTTCCCCTTGGGGACCGCGCCGTTGCCGAAGCGGGGAACGCCGAAGGAGACCTCAGCCCGCCAGGCCCCGAAATCGAGCGTCTGGACGTGGACGTCGGCCTGCTCCGCGGCCGCCCGCAGGTTGCCCTCGAAGTTCAGGCGGGCCACCTCGCGCATGATCGGTGCCACGACACCGTAGGCGAGGCTCAGGGGGGCGAGCGGGTCCTCGTCCGGCTTGGGTCCGGCAGGGACCATGTAGGAGTCGGGGCTCCTATCCACACCGAAGGGCGCCCACCCGACCGCCCCCTTGCCGAGGGCGGCAAAGAGCATGTGGGCATACCAGGCGGATCCCCCGTTCTCCGGAACGAGGAGGGGGTTGTCGGGCCTGGCGTAGAGCTCGAGGACCCTGTTGTACCTCGCGTCGTCGCCGAGGTAGATATCCGGGGCGAGCGCGTCGAGCGCGGGCGCCGCGGCCTTCCATATCGAAAGGACGTTGTCCGTCGGCCCGCCGCTCTCGTAGGTGCCCGCCGGCCCCGGCGAGATCGGATCCCGCAGGGCCGCGTTGGTGTACATGGGGAGCGCGTACTCGGCCTTTCCCGCCGCGGCCACCTGTCCGACAAAGCTCGCCACGAACCATGCATGGAAGAACTCGTCGGCGTCGGTCCCGAAGACGGTCCGCCAGTCGCCGCCCGCCCTCGCCGAGAGGCCGAGCGCACCTAGGAGACCCGGCGGGACCGGCTGGCCGAAGGCCGCCTGCGCCGCGGGCGAGTAGTCCCTGATGCTGCCCCAGGCGCCCGACTCGTTCTCGACCTGGACCATGATCACCGTGTGGGCGGCGTCCTCTGCCCTCAGGTGGCGCATCAGGGCGCCAAACGCCCGGGCGTCGGCCTCCAGGGTCGCCGGGAAGTGCGGCGACGGCGAGTCGACCCGCACGCCGTCCTTCCCCAGGATCTTGGGGTAGGTTTCCGGCTTCTCCTTCATCCAGAGCGGCATGTAGTGCGAGCTGCCGTTCTTCCACGTCCCGAACCACAGCAGCACCAGCCGAACATGGTGCTCGCGGGCCTCCTTGATCATCGTGTCGACGAGCGAGGTGTCGTAGGTCCCCGGCTCGGGCTCGAACTGCTCCCAATAGACCGGGGCCTCGAGCGTGTTGGCGTTCATGCGAGCGATCGCCGACCACACGCCGGGAAGCGTGGCCGGCCACGCGCTGGAGTTGCCGCACTGGCCCCCGAGGATCAGGAAAGGCGCGCCGTCCACGATGAGCGCATGCCGGCCGTCCTTCGCCTCAAAATGGGGCATGGCGTTCGCGTCGGGGTCGGCGCGAAGGGCGCCGGTCAGGGCCGGGGCGCAGGCGAACAGGAAAAGGAGGATCTTGCGGGCGGGACGGGGCATGGTGGGGATCAGGGCCGGAGGTGGGGTTTGGCGACGATCTCGCGGGCGCGGGCCAGCGCATCGTCAAAGTGGGCGCGGATGTTCTCGCGGCCGATTTTTTCGACAAATCCCGCCTGTGCAAGCATCTGGAGCGGCTGGCGGTGGGTGCCGCTCAGGACGAGCACGCCGCCGGCGGCGCGCAGTCGCTCAAAGATGCTCTCCAGGGCGTTGAGCGCGGTGGCATCCATCGCGGTCACCAGCTGCAGGCGAAGGACGAGGACCCGCGGCAGGGTCCCCACCCGCTCGAGGGCGTCCTCCATCTTCTCGGCCGCGCCGAAGAAGAAGGGCCCGAAGATGCGGTAGACGAGGACGCCCTCGGGTATCGCCTTGCCGTGGGCCACCTGCTCGTGGGTCTCCAGCTCGTCGTCGGCCGTCACGGCCGAGACCTCGGTGGTCTCCGCGACGCGCTTGATGAAGAGGAACGCGGCCAACACCATGCCGACCTCGACGGCCTTGACCAGGTCGAAGACCACCGTCAGCAGCATCGTCGTGACGAGCACGACGGCGTCGCTGGCCGGCATCCGGCGGAGCCGGGCGAGCTCGTGCCATTCCCCCATGCGGAAGGCGACCATGATGAGGACGGCGCCGATCGCGGCCATCGGGACGAACTGCGCGTAGCGCGAGAACGCCAGCACGATGATGAGCAGCGTGGCGGCGTGCACCATGCCGGCCACCGGGGTGGTGCCGCCGGCGCGGACGTTGGCCGAGGTCCGGGCGATGGCGCCCGTCGCCGGCAGGCCGCAGAAGAACGGGCACGTGATGTTCGCTATCCCCTGGGCGATGAGCTCCGTGTTGGCGCTGTGTCGGTCATTGATGAGCCCGTCCGCCACCACCGCGGAGAGCAGCGACTCAATGGAGCCCAGGAGGGCGATCGTGACGGCGGGCGCGATCAGCCCGCGCAGGCGCTCGAGCGTCACGACGGGCAGGCGGAACGGCGGGAGCCCGGAGGGGACGGCGTCCGGGCCGAACCGGGACCCGACGGTCGCGACCGCATGGGCATGCGGCCAGCCGAGGAGCGTCACCGCCACGCTCGCCGCGACCATGGCGACGATGATGCCCGGCAGGCGCTTCCAGCCGAACCTGGGCCAGAGATAGATGAGGACGGCGCTCGCGAGGCCCGCGGCCGCCGCCGCCGGGTTGATATCCGCAATGTGCGACCAGAACCAAGGCAGCTTCTCCAGGAATTCCCGGGGGGCAGGCGTCGAGGCCCTTATTCCCAGGAAGTCCGGAAGCTGGCTCACGATGATCGAGACGGCGATGCCCGTCGTGAACCCGCTTGTGACCGGATAGGGGATGTACTTGATCACCGCGCCCATCCGCGCCAGGCCCATGACGACGAGGATGATACCTGCCATGATCGTCGCCAGCAGCAGGCCGTCGTAGCCGTAGCGCTCGATGATCAGGAGGACGATCGGCATGAACGCCGCGGTGGGCCCGGCGATCTGCACCCGGCTGCCCCCGAGGGCCGACACCACGAAGCCAGCGATGATCGCCGTGAAGAGCCCGACCGCCGGCGCGGGAAAGGGCATCGGCGCCCCGACGGGCACGCTGGCGACGCCGAGCGCCAGGGCGAGCGGCAGGGCTATCAGGCCCACCGTGATCCCGGCCAGGACGTCGCCCACGAGCGCGTGGCGGCCGTAGCCGCCCTTCAGGAGCTCGAGGCTCCTCGGCCTGAATAGGGCCCTCTTTTTCGCCTTCATGATTTGTGGTGCGCGCTCATCCCCGGGGCGTGCAGTTTCGACGGGCCGCCACGGGACGGCTCGTCCGGCACGCCGGACGCGCGGATTGTGGCGCAACTTGGTGTTAGCGCCGAGAAGCAAATTTGTGAAGGACTTCGGAGGGCCGTGGTGTTATGCGTGGTGCCGCCGGCCCATCCGCGCCACCATGAACACGCCACCTGATCCCCTCGACCCGCTCCTAGACCGCTGGACCGACTCCCGCGAGAGCACGCCCAACCTCGCGCCCGAGGTCTGGCGCCGCATCATGCAGGCGGAGGCTGGCGGCCGCGAGGGCCTCTGGGCGGAGGTCTCCGACTGGCTCTCCCGGCCCCCCTTCGCGGCGATGTTCGTCGCCAGCTGCGCCCTCCTCGGGCTGTTCCTCGCCGAGGTGCGCGTCAACCGCCAGCAGCGCGAGCACAGCTCGCAGCTCGCGCGCAGCTACCTGCAGCTGATCGACCCGCTCCTCAAGGCGCAGACGGGAGCCCCGAAGCCATGAAGCCGGGCCTCCTCGTCCTGCTCTTGGGCGCCGCCGTCGGGGTCGCCTCCCACGTCGTCTATTTCCAGCTCCACCGGCCCCCGGACCCGGGCACCCTCGACGGCCAGCTCTCCTGGATGAGGTCCGAGCTCCAGCTGAGCGACGCGCAGTACGCGCGCATCCGGGAGCTGCACCAGGCCTCGAGCCCCCGCCTGCTCGCCCTGGCGTCGCAGGTCGCCCAGATGCAGGCTGAGTTCGCCGCCTTTGAGAACACGCGCCGCACCACGGACCAAGTGGACTTCATCGAGTTCGCGCAGTTCGTCGAGGCAAGGCGCAGCGTGAACCGCGCGTGCCTGGACTCGACCCGCCAGCTGGTCCTCGCCGCGGCCGGCGAGATGACCCCGAGCCAGCGCGAGCATTACTTCGGGATAGTCGCCGCAACCACCACGCAAAACGGTCCGATGACAAACTGAGCGCAGCCCCGCGCCCCGTGTCCAACGACCCTGCCACAGACCGTGCGAACCTGCTCGAGCTGCAGCAAGGCGACGCCTCGGCGCTGAACCGCCTTATCGCCCGCTGGCAGAGGCCGCTCATCGGCTTCGCCCAGCGCTACCTGCAGAATGCGGCGGATTCTCAGGACATGGTGGCCGAGGCCTTTGTTCGGCTCTACCAGCGGCGCAAGAGCCTGCGGCCCGACACCAACGTCCCCGCCTGGCTCTTCACCACCCTCACGAACCTGTGCCACAACCACCACCGCTGGAGGCGGCGCCACCCGACGGTCGCCTTCGGCTCGCCCCCGCCCGGGGCGGGCCCCGGCGCCCGCGCCGGCGACGGCTCGGAATTCGCTACGAGCGAGCGGGGCCCTGATGACGCGCTCGCCCGGGACGAGTCCCTGGAGGCCCTGAAGGCGGCGATCGACTCGCTCCCCCACGACTTAAAGGTCTCGGTGCTTCTCCACCACTACGAGCACCTGTCCTACAGGGAGATCGCGGTCATCACACGCTGCTCCGAGCGCGGGGTGGAAACGCGCCTCTACCGCGCCCGCCAGCACCTGCGCGCGCAGCTGGCCGGCCACTTCAGGGAGGCCCCGCCTCGGTGATCCCTAAGGCGCCGAGGGCTTGAAGTGGAGGTTCTGCTGCGCCGCCACGAGGACGGGCCGGCCCTTTGCGGTCGGCGGGTCGAACTGCCACTGGGCGACGGCTGCGACGGCGGTCGCGGCGAGCTCCTCGTTGGCCTCGTTTGTCTCGCGGCTGACCGAGGGCATCCTCACGCGGCCCTGCTCGTCGATGTAGAAGGAGACCAGGACGTTGCCGCCCCGGCTGCTGCGGGCCAGCTCATTCGGGTACACCGGGTTGACGATCTTTATGGGGACCGGGATCTTGTCCAGTTCGCCAAGGGTGCAGGCGCTGTAGGCGGTGCTGCCTGGGGCCAGCTTGAGGTGGAGCATCTCGCTGTAGGAAAGGGCCGTCATCGTCACGACGACCACGCCCTCCATCTGGAACCTGAAGGTGAGGTCGGACTTGGAGTTGCGCGGGAAGCCGTGGATCTCCGCCGGCTCAAACTTCCACTTCTTGAGCGCGGCTACGGCGCTGTCCGCGAATGCGGGGTGCGTGTAGGCCGTCACGAGGTAGTCCGTCAGCCGCCCGGCGTCGTCCACGGCCACGGCGATGCTCGCCGAGCCGCTCTTGACGCCCACGCTGACCAGGGACGAGGGGTACGCGGCCTCCTCGGTCTGCTTGATCTTCACCGGGACATAGTCCGGGGCCCCGGGTATCGCGCGCATGGCGGGCGAGCCGAGGAGGGCCAACGCGCCTAAAACCAGGATTCTTGGGCTTTTCAT
>CAZDZL010000069.1:0-11725 GCA_964509885.1 uncultured Opitutaceae bacterium
TCTGGCCGTCCGTGATCGAGATCACGTTCGTCGGGATGTAGGCCGACACGTCGCCCGCGAGGGTCTCGATGATCGGCAGCGCCGTGAGCGAGCCCTTGCCGTCGAGGCGGGCGGCCCGCTCAAGGAGGCGGCTGTGCAGATAGAAGACGTCGCCGGGGTACGCCTCGCGTCCGGAGGGGCGCTTCAGGATCAGCGAGATCTGGCGGTAGGCGACCGCGTGCTTGGAGAGGTCGTCGTACACGATCAGGGCGTCCATGCCGTTCTCCATGAACCATTCGCCCATGGCGGCGCCGGAGTACGGGGCCAGGTACTGGTTGGCCGGGTTGTCGGCGGCGGGGGCCGCGACAATGATCGTGAACTCGAGCGCGCCCGCGGCCTCGAGGGCCGAGATCGTGCGCACGATGTTCGACTGCTTCTGGCCGACGGCGACGTAGATGGAGTAGACCGGCCTGAAGGCCTTGTCCCCTGAGGCGATCCCGACCTTGTTGATCTTCGCCTGGTTGATGATCGTGTCGATCGTGATGGTCGTCTTGCCCGTGCCGCGGTCGCCGATGATCAGCTCGCGCTGCCCGCGGCCGATCGGGATCATGGAGTCAATGGCCATGATGCCGGTGAAGAGGGGCTGCGAGACGGACTTGCGGACGATGATGCCCGGCGCGATGCGCTCGACCGGGTAGGTCTCCTTCGAGTCGATCGGGCCCTTTCCGTCGACGGGCTTGCCGAGGGCGTCGACAGCGCGGCCGAGGAGCGCCTTGCCGACCGGGACGGAGAGGAGCTTGCCGGTCGTCGTGACCTCGTCGCCCTCCTTGAGCTGGGAGACGTCGCCGAGGACGACGCAGCCGACCTCGTCCTCCTCGAGGTTGAGCGCGATGCCGATCGCGCCGCCCGGGAACTGCACCATCTCGTTGTACATGACGTCGGAAAGCCCGTCGATCTTTGCGACGCCGTCGGCGACGGTGCGGATGTTGCCGGTGTTCTTCTTGACCGCCTTGCTCGAAAGCTTGGCGATCTCCTGTTCGATTTGTTCGAGGGCTGTGCTCATTGTGCGGGTCTTGGGACTGGGGAGGCGGGTTTGTTAAAGGGGGGATCAGACGGCGGAGGCGAGCGAGGCCAGCTGGCCGGCGACGGAGGACTCGTAGATGTCGTCGCCGACATGGACGCGCAGGCCCGCGAGGAGCGCCGGGCTCGGCTTGGCCTGTGCGGTGACGGGCCGGCCGTATTTCTTGGTCATGGCCGAGGCGATGGAGGCCAGCATGGCGTCGTTGATCGCCCCGGCGTGCTCGACGAGCGCGATGCCCTTTGCGACCTCGGCCGAGACCAGCCGCTGGTAGGCCTTGAGGACCATGACGGGATTGGAGGGGCGGTTTTTCTCCAGGTACGCGAGGACGCCGCCGACGCGCTCGGCCGAGACGGCGCCGCCGACCACGCTCATCTTGAAGAGCTGCCGGGCGAGCTGCTGTGCGACTTTTGCGTGCGAGGCCATGCCTTGGGTCAGACGTTGTTCAGCTCGCGCGTGGCTGACTCGTTGTAGCGGCTGCGGTCGGAATCCGAGAGCTCCTTCGCGAGGACCTTCTGCGTCGTGGCGACGACCAGCCGGGCGATCTCGGTTCGGGCCTCGGCGAGCATCTTCCGCTTCTCAAGCTCGATGACCTGCTGGGCCTTCACGAGGATCTCGCTGGCCTTGGCCGCGGATTCCTGGGTCTGCTTGTCCAGGAACTCCTTCGCGGACTTGCGGGCCTCGTCGATGATCTTCGCGGCCTCGACCTGAGCGCGCTTGGCGCTCGCGACGGACTCCTGCTGGGCCGCCTCGAGCTTGGCCTTCATCTCGTCGGCAAACTGGAGGCCGGAGGCGATCTTCTTCTGGCGCTCGTCGAGCGTCGCGAGCACGGGCTTGAAGGCGAACCTCCAGAGGATGAACGCGACGATCGAGAAGTTGAGGATCTGGGCGAGGATGAACGGCCAGCTGATGCCGAAGTCCTGGGTGATCTTGCTGATGCCGCCGGCGGCGGCGGGCGAGCCCGCGGGTTCGACGGCCTGTGCCAGGATGAGCAGGTGGGAGAGCATGGCGTTTGTTTTGAAAGGGACCGCGCCGACGACGTGCGCCGGCGCGGGGACTGGCGGGTTCTTACTTGAGGAAGAGCGCGTAGAACGCGACTGCCTCGGCGAGGGCCATGCCGATGATGGCCTGGACCAGGATCTTCGTGGAAGCTCCCGGGTTGCGGCCGACGGCCTCCGCGGCCTTGAAGCCGACGAGGCCCACGCCAATGGCGGCGCCAAGGCAGCCGAGACCGCCCTGGATGCTTCCTGTCATTTCAGCGATTACTGATGTCATGTTATGTGCTTTTTTTTGGTGGATCGCCGCCGTCCGCGCTCTGGGCACGGTCCCGGCGGAAAAGTGTGCCTAGTGCGCCGCTTCCTTGTGTTCCCCGCCGTGGTCGTCGCCGTGGTTGCAGAGGAGCCCGATGTAGACGCTCACGAGGAGCGTGAACACGAAGGCCTGGACGAAGCCGATCAGGAGCTCGAGGAGGTAGAACGGCGCCGGCAGGCCCCACTTCTGCATGCCGCTCATGGCGTGCATGAGGCTTTCTCCGCCGAAGACGTTGCCGTAGAGCCGGAGCGAGAGGGAGATCGGGCGGAAGATAATGGAGATGACCTCGATGATCCCGACCGCGAAGAAGATCAGGAAGAGCGGGTAGTAGATGATGGCGGGCACCTCGGACTTGTCCGCCTTGTTGCCGAAGATGTCCTTGAAGACGATCGCCGGGCCCGCGTAGCGCATGATGAAGTAGAACCAGCCGGCGATGGCGACGACGGAGAGGGCGATCGTGCCGTTCAGGTCCGCGTTTCCGGGGCGGATGAGCTCCATCCACTCACCCGTCTTGTGGTCGATCATGTAGATGGTGCCGACGCCCGGGAAAAGGCCGCTCCAGTTCTGGATGAGGATGAACGTGAACAGGCCGATCAGGAGCGGGAAGGTCGGCTTGGCGACCGTCGGCCCGACGATCGGGGAGGTCAGGTCGTAGATGCTCGAGACGAGAGACTCCACGACGGCCTGGCCGCGGGTCGGGATGAGCTTGGGGCGCTTGATCGCGAGGCGGATGGCCACGATCAGGACCAGGGCGACGACCCAGCTCGTTACCATGCTGTTCGTGACGGGGAGCGGCCCGACCGTGAAGAGGGCCTGCGCCGAAGGCTCCACGCCGGCGGCATGGGCCGGAATCCCCGCTAAAAGGGACGCAAAGACTAGCGCAAGTTTAGTAACCCGTGACATGGTTTGTTCTGACGGCTGGGACGTACTGAAACGATAAGTCGTAGGCAATGGCCCCCCTTTCGGTCAACAACCGAAACGCTAAATTCGGGACGCAAAACTCCCCAATTGGATACTTCAGGTCTTGGCCGGAGCCTTGCTCTTTCCTATCGTGATGACGGCCACGGCACCTATGATGATCGCGGCGGCAATGATGATGCGCGCATTCAGGGGCTCATCTAGGATCAGCCAGCCCAGAAATAGGGCGATGACCGGATTAACGTAGGCGAAGGTCGAGACCTTGGCCGGGGTGCTGTGCTCGAGCAGCCAAACGTAGACGGGAAAAACCACGACCGATCCAACTATTACCAGGTACGTGAACGCCTCCCAGGAATGGGCGCTCACAGCGGCAAAATGAAAACCCCTCCCCTCCCCTAATATGAATCCAGTCAGCAACATGGAAACGCTGCCGCACAACATCTGCATGGAGGATGCCTGGAGCAGCGGTGTTCCGCTTGTGACGTGCTTGCTGTAAAAGGATCCTGTCCACCAGCTTATGCTAGAAAGGAAAATGGCAATGATGTAGATCGAGGGTGGGCGGTCCCCTGCCGGTATGGAATTTGGACCCAGCAGCAACGCTATGCCGGCAACCCCAACAGCCACCCCGCCCGCAAGGGCGGGCGTCGGCCGGGTGCCCCGGGGCCTCAGCCACTCGAACAGGACGACAATGACCGGCGCCGCTCCGAGGATCAGCGATGTGATCCCCGACGGGACCCGCTGTTCGGACCAGGATACTACTGCATTTCCACCAAGGAGCAGGAAAGTGCCTGTTATCGCCTGATCCTTCCATTGCCTGGCCGTGGGCCACGAACCGCCCCGGACCATCACGAATCCAAAGATGAGCAACCCAGCCAGGGCGAACCGCGTCCCCGCCATCAGAAAGGGAGGCATGGTCTCTACGGCCACCCGGAGCCCGAGGTAGGTGCTGCCCCAGATCAGGTAGATGGCCGCAAAGGCCATGATGAGGGCCCATCGGGAGGCCTTGGAGGGAGCCCTCATGCCTTCGCCTGGGTGGAGGCGTGCGCGGTGCCGAGCATCGGGGCCACCGTGAAGACGTTGAACCCCGAGTGGGAATGCAGCTCATCGGTGACTGCGAGCACAACTGTGGCGACATTCCTTCTCATGGCGCCTACTTAGCCTAACGCCGCGTCGCAACGAGGGAAAAGTGACGAGCGGCGCGCTTTTGGAACACGGTCGCCTCCTCGAACGCCCATGAGGCGGCATCGGCGGCCCTCCAGTCGGCGTGGGCGTCGAGGGCGCCGGCGACCTCGCGGAAATAGTCCTCGTGGTCGGTCCTGAAATGCAGCGTGGCCCCCCTCTCGGATCTCGCGGCCGCCGCGGTCAGGAAGCGCGGGCTGACGACGCGGTTCTTGTGATGGCGCCGCTTGGGCCAGGGATCGGGGAACAGGATGAAGACCGACGTGAAGCGCGCGCCCTCCGGCATGGCGGCGAGGAAGTCGTCGGCATCGGCCCGCATGAAGCGCAGGTTCCCGAGTCGAGCCCGCTCGCGCTTGCGCTCGGCCCGGGCAATCCGGTCCGAGGTGATGTCGATCCCGATGCAGGTCTGGTCGGGATGGGCCTTCGCATAAGCGGCAAGAAAATGCCCGTGGCCGCAGCCGACCTCCCAGACAAACCGTGCAGCGGGCGGGATGACTTCCGCGAGCGAATGACGCAGGTCGTCGCGACGCTTCGCGACATGGGAGTCGTGCTCCGCCGGGTGGGTCGGCCTCAAGCTGCCGAGTCCCCTTCCCTGCCCGCCTCGATGGCAACCATGAGCAGGCTGACGTCGGTAGGATTGACGCCGCTCATCCGGCTGGCTTGCCCAAGTGTAAGTGGCTTAATATGAGCGAGCTTAAGGGCACTCTCCCTGCGCAGCCCCGGTATGGACGAATAGTCGATCCCGAGCGGAATGCGGATCTTTTCCACGTGCCTCAGGCGCTCGACCTCCCGTTGCTCCCGCTCCAGATATCCCTGATAGGCAATGCGGTACAACACCTCGTGACGCACCTGGGGCGTCTCCTTGAGAAAATCCTCAGGCAGAGGGCTCCCCTCTCCTGACTTGCGCACGTGTTCTCCCCAAGTTGCTCCCTGAAAGCGATTTATTTCAAAAAACGCCGTCCAGCGATTGATTCGAGACGCTTTGTCGCGGATGCGCTCCAATCGGCTGGTTGTGATCAACTTATGATCCTCGGCATGGTGTGCGAGTCTGAGCTCGGCACTGCCGTGGTTTAGGAGCAGCCGGTACTCTGCCCTGCTGGTGAACATCCTGTAGGGCTCGTCCGTACCCTTGGTCACGAGGTCGTCGATCAGGACACCGATGTAGGATTCGTGTCGGCCTAGGACGAGGGGCTCCAATCCCCTAGCCTTGTTGGCGGCATTGACCCCGGCGACGAGCCCCTGGCCGGCGGCTTCCTCATATCCTGAGGTCCCGTTGATCTGGCCCGCCAAAAACAGGTTTTGAATGCGCTTGGACTCGAGGGACGGATAGAGCTGCGTGGGCGGCGCAAAGTCGTACTCGACGGCGTAAGCCGGCCTCAGCAGTACGGCGTTTTCAAGTCCGGGAATGCTGTGGACCATGTCCAGCTGGACATCGAACGGCAATGAGGTCGAAAGCCCGTTGACGTAGTATTCGTTTGTCGAGCGACCCTCAGGCTCTAGGAAAAGCAGGTGGCGGGGCTTGTCGGCGAAACGTACAAACTTGTCCTCAATGCTTGGGCAGTATCGGGGACCGACGCCCTCGATCTCTCCGCTATACATGGCGGACTTGTGGAGATTGCTTCGAACGATCTGGGCCGTGGCCTCAGTGGTGTGGGTCATCCAGCACGAGACCTGGGCTGACCCTGGGGCCCATCCGAGACGGCTTTCCCCGGAATGTTCCACGTGGAACAAATCCTCGGGATCACGGGTGTCGTGGAACGCAAACAGGGTGGGGTCGGTGTCGCCCCTCTGTTCCTGCATCTTGCCGAAGTCTATGCTGCGGCCCAATATCCGGGGTGGGGTACCTGTCTTCAGGCGACGCAATTCGATGCCGATCTCCATCAGACTCGCCGAGAGTGTCTTGGAGCTGAAATCCCCCATCCGGCCGCCCTCGTTCTTGTTCTGGCCGATGTGCATGAGGCCCCTTAGGAATGTGCCTGTCGTCACCACCACGCAACGGCCCTTGAAGTCGATATCGAGATTCGTGTGACAGCCGACTACCGACTCCTTGTCGAAGATGAGTCCAGTGACCGTGGCTTGGAAGAGGGTGAGGTTGGGCTGGAGCTCCAGGGTGTGCTTCAGCCGGAACTGGTAGGCCTTCTTGTCACATTGGGCACGGGGAGACTGGACCGCCGGGCCCTTGGACTCGTTCAGCAGCCTGAACTGGATCCCGGTCACATCGGTCGTGATCGCCATCTCGCCGCCGAGGGCGTCGATCTCACGGACGATCTGGCCCTTCGCCTGGCCGCCTATGGCCGGGTTACAGCTCATCTGGGCGATCGTATCGATGTTGCCGGTGAGGAGAAGGGTGGAGGCCCCGGTCCGCGAGGCGGCAAGCGCTGCCTCGACGCCGGCATGCCCGGCGCCACAGACGATCACGTCATATTGTATACTATTTGTATGCAACGACTTGTATCAAATCCAGCGCATCGGGATCCGACGGGGGAGCTGTCGAACCGGTCCCCGCCCGTCACTTCCCGATGCAGAAGGACGCGAACAATTGATCGAGCATGCGCTCATTGTCCACCTTGCCGGAGATCTCTCCGAGCGCGCCCAGGGCGCCCCGAAGGTCGCTCGCAAGGAGTTCCGCGGGGCCGTTGGCCTTGATCTTTTCGAGCGCGGCCCCGAGGCAGCTGCGCGCCTCCGACAGGAAGTGGGCGTGGCGGACGTTGATCGCAATCCGCTCGTCGCCGACGGTCGTCTGCATCCCGTCCGCAAGCCTGGCCAGCTCCGCGAGCAGCGCCTCCATGCCGTCCCCCGTGAGGGCCGAGACCGTCACGGCGGAAAATCCCTGCGGGGGTGCCGCCGCCGGGCGCACCCGGCCCCCGAGCAGATCCGCCTTGTTCAGGACCACAAGTGTATTCGATGGAGTGATACGAGACTGGATCTCCGGCAAGAGGGCTGGGGCGGGGCGCGTCGCGTCGAGGACGAGCAGGTAGAGGTCGGCGCCCGCGGCGCGCTCGAGCGTCTTCTCGATCCCGAGGCTCTCGATCCCCGACGCCCGCGGGTTGAGTCCAGCCGTGTCGACCAGGCGCAGGCCATGGGGGCCGACGTTCACCCGCTCCTCGATGAAGTCGCGCGTGGTCCCGGGATCTGCGCTGACGATCGCCCGGTCGCTCCCGACGATCCTGTTCAGGAGGGAGCTCTTGCCGGCGTTGGGCTCGCCGAGGATGACGGTGGCGATCCCCTCTCGCAGGAGGGAGCCCGTGCGCTCCGTCGCTAGAAGCTGCTCCGCTCCGCTCAGCACGGCGGAAACCCGCTCCGCCAGGCGGACACGGTCCTCCCTGGGCAGGTCCTCGTCCGGGAAGTCAATGTGGGCCTCCACCGTCGACAGGGCCCCGACGAGTCCGTCCACGAGCCCGGCCATGTGGCGGCCGAGCGCGCCGCGCAGGACCTGCTGGGCGGCCGCGAGCGCTCGGTCGCTGCGCGCGCTGATCACCTCCATCACCGCCTCGGCCTGGCTCAGGTCCATGCGCCCGTTGAGGAAGGCCCTCTGCGTGAACTCCCCGGGGTTCGCGGGCCGGCAGCCGCGGGCGAGGAGGTCCGCGAGGATCTTGCGCGCGATGTAGGGGCTGCCGTGGCAGGAGATCTCGAGAGAGTCCTCGCCCGTGTAGGAGTGGGGCCCCTCGTAGCGCACGGCGACCACGTCGTCGACGACGGCGCCGCTTCGGTCGAGGTAGTCGCCATGGGTGGCGACCCGGGGTGGGGGAGCGGCGCCGAACAGGCTCGCGGCCAGCCCAAGCGTATCAGGTCCGCTGATACGTATCAGGGCGAGCGCCGCGGTTCCCGCCGGGGTCGCGAGCGCGGCGATCATGTCCTTGTGCCTGGCCATCGGGGCCCACCCAACCCGCGCCGCGCCCGGGACTCAAGCGCCAAGGGTGCCCGGGCGCCCGCGACGGGGCTTGGCCTTTGGCCGAAGTGCTGCGCAAATCCCCGCATGCGGCCGCTCTCCGAATACACGCTTGAGGAACTCCAGGGGGAGTTTGCCGTCTGGGGCTTCAAGGAGGGGCATGCCGCCGCGGTCCTGAGGGCGCACTACGCGCAGGACCCCGGCAACCCCCTGGAGGGGCTCCTCCTCCCGAAAGCCCTCGCCGAGCGCCTCAGGGGCGCCGATCCGGGGGCTGCTTCAAGTCTGTCGGCCCGCCAGGAGGCCTCGGACGGGACTTGCAAGCTCCTCGTCCGCCTGGGGGACGGCAGGACGGTCGAGGCCGTGATGATGCCCGATTACCGCGCGGACAGGGCCGCGGGATGCGTCTCGACCCAGGTGGGCTGCGCGATGGGCTGCGACTTCTGCGCCACGACGAAGACCGGGTATGAGCGCAACCTGAGCGCGGGGGAGATCGTGGAGCAGTTCCTGGCGCTCAGGCGCGAGGCGCGGTCGGGCGGCAGGCGCCTGCAGACGCTCGTCTTCATGGGGATGGGCGAGCCCATGCTGAACCTCGAGGCGGTCATCGCGGCGATCCGGAGGATCGGCGCAGGCGAGCTCGGCGCCCTGGGCTGGAGGCAGATCACGGTTTCGACGGTGGGCATTGTCCCTGGGATCGACGCGCTCGCGGAGTCCGGGCTGAAGGTCCACCTCGCGGTGTCGCTCCATGCGCCCGACGACGAGACGAGGGCCGCGCTGCTCCCGATGGGACGGCGCTTCGGTGTCGGGGACATCCTGGCCGCCGCGGATCGGTACCAGGCGAGGACGGCCCGGCCGGTGTCGATCCAGTACTGCCTGCTGAAGGGCGTGAACGATTCGCTCGCGCAGGCGGGGCAGCTCGCGGAGCTGGTCGGCTCCAGGCGCATGCACGTGAACCTCCTGCGCTACAACCCGACGGGCCTGAGCCTGCGCGGCGTCGCCTACGAGCCCTCGCCCGACGACGCGTCGCTTTCGTTCATGGGGGCGCTCAGGGGCCGGGGCGTCGTCGCGCATTTCCGAAGGCCGCGCGGGCGGGACATCGACGCGGCCTGCGGGCAGCTGCGCCGGCGCGTGGCTGCGGTCTAGGGCCTACTTCGGGGGCGCCGCGAGGTCGCAGCGCCAGATCGAGACGTCGTCCACCGAGACGACGCGGTCCCAGCGGCCCGGCAGGGAGTTCAGCGACGCCTCCTCGAACGGGAATAGCGCCGCGTAGAGCGGGCGGCCCTCCGAGCGCAGGGTGTCCTCGGCGCGCCGGGCCACGCCCGGGTTCATGGCGTCGTAGCGCAGCAACGTGAAGTCCGTGAAATAAAACAGGGCGCCGCTTGTCTGGGACACGACAAGCGCCGCGTTTTCGGGGACGTGCGCCCTGAGCCAGGCCGCGACCCGGCCGTACTTTCGCTCGCCGTGGCCGATGGCGCGCGCCTCCCTGAGCGGGCCGCTCTGGCCCGTCTCGACGCCGATCGCCGCGACGACAAGGAGGACGGGAAGCAGCCGCAGCAGCGGCGCGGGATGGAGCTGCCTCACCCGCTCAAACCACAGCTGCGGCACGATGAGCCCCGCCACGATGAGGGCGGGCGCCGCGGGCAGGAGGAGCCTGAGGAACCACCACTGCTCGTGGGTCCAGCGGTAGGCCGAGAAGAAGGCGATGTAGGCGATAGCCCATGAGACGAGGACGCCGGTCACCCGGGGAATGCGATTGAGGAATGCGAGGAGCGAAGGAGCGAAGAGGATGATCGGGCTCAGGAGCAGCGGCAGCCACCGAAGGCAGTAGGACAGCGTGCCGGGGACCAGCGCGGCGTGAAACTCGTTGCCGATCGCCCCGTAGCCGCTCTGGAGCGCGGCCCCGTACGCCGCGCGGTTGATGGCCATCCATGCGGCGACGCCGGGCAGCGCGCCCAGGGCCACGAGGAGCAGGCGGCGCGGCGAGATCCCGACGGCGATCCCGACGGGCAGGGCGATCAGGAAATTGTTCGGCCTGACCAGGAAGGCCACCGAGATGCAGGCGCCGGCGGCCAGCGCCCAGCCGGTGCGCTCGCGGCTCCTGAGCGAGGCGACCACGGCCGCCGTCGCCCAGGCGGTCGCCGGCACGTCGCTCAGGGCCTGGAGCGACGTGAAGAGGTAGAGGGGGCTGGCGGCGAGGATCGCGGCCCCCGCGAGGGCCCACGGCCCGGGCAGGCCGCAGACCCGGCCGAGCGCGAACACGAGCGCGATCCCCGCCAGCGAATGCACGAGGAGGACAAGGTCTCCGGCGTGGTCCCAGCCGGCGACGAGCGACGCGGGCACGAGGAGGAGGGGAAGTCCGGGAGGGTAGGTGGGCACCAGCCGCTCGGTGCCGTCGGCCGCGGGCTTGAAGCCCAGCGGGGAATAGAGATACGGGGCGTCGCCCGGGGGAATCCCGGCGAGAGCGCGCATGGGGACGTGGATCCTGCCGGCGGCGAGCAGCTTCGCCTCGTTGAAGTACCCGGAATTGTCGGATCCGCCGGGGACCGCCCCGATAAGGACGAACAGGAGCACGCCGTAGGCCAGGAGTCCTGCGCCCAGTCCGATCCTGGATCCTGAAAGGGGTGTTTGGGGCATGGGGGCGGTCACGCTCCTCCTAGACCATTGTGGCGCCGGCGACCAGCAGGATGAGTGGCCACGCCCTAGTAGCTGTCGGCGAGGGAGCGGTGGGTGACCAAGCGGCGCAGGCCCGCGGCCGTCGCCTCTCCGCTGAAGCCCACGTCGATCGTCTTCTCCTCCCCCGGGTAGAGCTCGAAGAAATTGTCGCTTGCCGTGAACGAGCGCCCCGCGAGGTCGAACGCGAACCTGTGCTGGAACACGGGGGACCTGAACGCGATCCGGGCCCGCCCGGGCGCCGCAATCCGGACCTTCACGTCCGTCCTCGGCCGCGGCAGGTCCATGAACCTCGGGATCGTGAGGAGGACGGTGTCCTCGCTGACCCGTGCTCCCGCGACATCGAGCGCGATCCGCAGGTAGAGGTTCTCCCGCCCGTGCCTCGCCATCGGGCCCGAGAGGTCGAGGGTCTTCTGCCTCACGCTGCTCATCGGTTTCAAGGCAACGCGCTTGCGCCCGGTGAGGATCCGGCGCCCGTCGAGGTGGAACAGGTCCCACCGCAGGGTCCCCTTGGCCCCCTTCGGGAGGTCGCAGCTCGTGTGGAGGTGGACGAGGCGCACGGTGGATCTGCGGTAGTTGTTTATGCCAAAGATCTCGTCGCCGGGCACGTGCGCGCTCACGACCGCCGGGGCGTAGAAGCGCCGGGCTGCGTGGTGGAGCGCCCGCCACCTCCCGGTGAACTCGATGGAGCTCCACGAGGCGAC
>CAZDZL010000070.1:0-11202 GCA_964509885.1 uncultured Opitutaceae bacterium
ACGGCTACCTCGACTGCTTCCTGCTGACCAACGTCCTGGACTTCTCGAAGGCCCCGATGGGCCGCAGGAATTATCTCTTCCACAACAACGGCAGGGGCATGTTCACCGACGTCTCGAAGAAGGCCGGGATATGGGGCACGACGCAGGGTCACACCGCCCTCTGGTTTGACGCCAACCAGGACGGCTGGCCGGACCTGTACGTCGCCAACGACTTTGAGACGCCCGACCGCTTCTACATGAACAACGGGGACGGGACGTTCACGGACGTCGTCGACGAGAGGCTGCCCCACGTCACCTATTTCTCGATGGGCGCCGACTCCGGCGACCTCAACAACGATGGTCTCATCGACTTCATGGTCAGCGACATGCGCGACCACACACATGCGAAGTTCATGACGGGGCTGGAGGAGATGGGCCGCGGCCTCTGGGAGATGGAGCGGGTCCCCGAGCTGATCCCGCAGTACATGTGGAATGCCGTCTTCCTGAACACCGGCACCGACCGCTACCAGGAGATCTCCCACATGATCGGCGTCGACGCCACCGGCTGGACCTGGGCGGCGCGCATGGGGGACCTGGACTGCTCGGGGCGCGAGGACCTCTTCTACACGGCGGGCATGATCCGCGACTTCACCAACCCCGACCTGGTCGACAAGGCCAATGTCGCCCCGAACCCGACCGCCCGGGGGGCCGTCTGGAAGAACACGCCGGTCCGCAACGAGCACACGCTCGCCTTCCGAAACCTGGGCGACCTGAAGTTCGAGGACGTGAGCGCAGAGTGGGGCCTCGACCAGAGTGGGGTCTCGTTCGGGTGCGCGCTGGTCGACCTCGACGGCCGCGGCGTCCTCGACATCGTCTACAACAACTACGACGGCCCGCCGACGATCATCCGCAACAACACGACCGAGGGCCACAGGGTCCTCATCAAGCTCGCGGGGCGCGCGCCCAACCTGGACGCCATCGGCGCGGAGGTGCAGATCGTCACGGCCTCCGGCGTGCAGGTGCGCCAGGTGTACACCGAGCGCGGGGTCGTGGCCAGTGAGCCGGCGACCGTGCACTTCGGCCTGGGCGGCGACACGGTCATCTCGAGGCTCACCGTCCACTGGCCGAACGGCCAGCTGCAGGTCCTCGAGGACCTGCCGGCGGACAACCTGCTGACGGTCTCCCAGCCCCCTCTCGGGCCGGGCGAGGTCGCCCACCGGCCCGCCGCCCGGATCAAGCACCCCGCGAACCCGGGTGCCCTGTTCGCCGAGAACGCGCGCGCGCGCGGCGTCAATTTCACGGACACGCCCCTGCTCTCGGACGAGTTCAGCGCCCAGCGCCTCCTGCCGCGCCGCCAGGGCCTGGGCGGCCCCGCGATCGCGGTCGCCGACGTGAACGGGGACGGCATAGCCGACATGTTTGTCAGCGGCACCGGCGGCCAGGCCGGCGTCCTGTACCTGGGCCAGAGGGACGGCAGCTTCAAGCCGGCCCCGGAGCAGCCCTGGGCCGACGTGAGGGACTGCGACGACGTCGGGGCCCTCTTCTTCGACGCCAACGGGGACGGCCACGCCGACCTCTTCATCGCGAGCGGCGGCGTCCGGCACGAGCGCGGCGACCCCGCCCTAGCGAACCGGCTCTATCTCAACGACGGCAAGGGCCGCTTCACGCTGGCCGCGGCGGGCACGCTCCCCGCCAACGCCGAGTCGACCAGCGTCGCGGCCGCGGCGGACTTCGAGAAGTCGGGCAGGGTCGGGCTCTTCGTCGGCGGGAGGGTCGTCCCGGGCCACTGGCCTGAGGCGCCCCGCAGCTACCTGTACCGCAACCAGGGAGGGAAGCTGGTCGACATCACGGACGAATACGCGCCGGGCCTGCGCAACATAGGCATGGTGACGGCCGCCGTCTGGGCCGACATCGACCACGACGGCTGGCCGGACCTCGTCCTCGCGACCGAGTGGGGCCCGATCGCCTACTTCCACAACACCGGGCACGGCCTCGAGAACTGGACGGCGAAGGCGGGCCTCGGCGAGCGCATCGGCTGGTGGAGCTCGCTCGCGGTCGCGGACCTCAACGGGGACGGCCGCCTGGACCTGGTTGCCGGCAACGTGGGCCTGAACACGAAGTACCACGCGAGCGCCTCCGAGCCGACCGTGATCTTCGCGGGCGACCTCGACGGGAGCGGCAGGCAGCAGCTGGTCGAGGCGCAGTACGAGGGCGGCAAGCTCTACCCCGTGCGCGGCCGCAGCAAGCTGGCCTACGTGTTCCCCTGGATCACGAAGAAGTTCCCGACCTACGAGTCGTACGCCCACGCCACCCTCGACGAGATATTCCCCGCGGAAAGCCTCGCGAGGGCGAAGCGCTACGCGGCCACCGAGCTCGCGAGCGGCGTGTATTTCCAGAAGGCCGACAACACCTTCGAGTTCAGGCCGCTCCCGAGCATGGCCCAGATCTCGCCGATCAACGGGATCGTGGTGCGGGACTTCTACGGCAAGGGCAGCCTCGACGTCTACTGCGTCGGCAACAACTTCGGCCCGGAACCCTCCACGGGCCGCTTCGACGGCGGCGTCAGCGTGCTCCTGAAGGGCGACGGGAAGGGCGGCCTGACGCCCGTCCCGACGTGGCAGAGCGGGCTCCTGGCCCCCGGCGACACCCGCGCCGCCGTGGCGGTGGCGCTCCCAGGCCAGAAGGGGCCCGCGCCGATCGCGGTCTCGCAGAGCAACGGGCCGGTGCTCCTCTTCACCCCGAATCCCCATCCGGGAGGGGACGCGTCGCCGATCGCCCAGACGGACAAGTAGGAGCGCTCCCGCGCGGACGTCAGCGGGGCGAGTCGCCGCTGATGACCTCGATGAGCCCTATCCTGAAGAGGATCGGGGTTCCGCGGTCCACGCCCGGCGGCCACTTGCCGGCGCCGAACGACAGCGACGGCGGCAGCACGAAGATGGCCTGGCCGCCCGCGGTCATCATCTGGATGCCCTCGACGAATCCGGGAAGCATCTCGGACACCTTGACGCGCGCCTTCGGGTTGGTCAGCTGCGGGATCGGCGTGGCGGCGTCCGCGGCAAACGCCGCGCAGCTGACCACCACCGTGTCATCGGGGCCCGCCCTCACGCCGGTTGACCCGGTCTGAACCCCGTAGCACAGGCCGCTGTCAGATTCGACGAGGTTGAGGCGCTTGCATATGTCCTTCATGTACTGCTTGAGGCGCCCCGGCTTTGCGAACTCCTGCTCCCGCTGCCGGGACTCAATCTCCGCGACCTGCTGCGATATCCTCTCGCTCACCTGCTTCGCCGCATCGTCGATCGGGAACGGGTTCCCGCGGAGCGCGGCGCGTATTCCGAGGATGAAGGCCGAGATCTGCGCATCGCTCCATCCCATCTGGTCAAGGTGGTTGGCGAGGGCCATGTCGGAGCCGACGGCGGAATAGGCCGTCAGGGGGACCTCCGTCCCCGCGGCCGGGGGTGCCTCCGACAGCGGAGGCGGGGCCGTGATGCCCGCCTGCTGTGCGGGCGCGTTTGCGGCGGCGAGCGGCAGGGAAAGAATCGCTGCGAGGAGGAAGGTGGGGCTGCGTCTCATTTTGGAAGGTCTTTCTGGAAGGGCGCCGGGCTAGGCCGTCTCCGGCTTCGGCCACTTGAAGCTCCTGAGCTCCACGGGCGTCGGGTCGGCGCCCTCGCGCAGATGGTAGAAACGGTTTATGTCCAGGTTCCTCACGACCTGGGTCTCCCCGGTGACCGGCCAGAAGACCTCGAGGCGGTCGATCTTCTGTGCCGTGCCGAGGCCGATCTCCATGCGCATGGGGGACGCCCCGAAGCTGCCGCCGCTGCCCACGATCCTGTGGATCTCGCGCTCGCCCTCCGCGGTCAGGACCACCACCTTGACGCGCGCGCCTATGGCGGCGCGGTTCGTCCTGACACCCTCCAGCTTCACCTTGAGCCAGTTGTTCCCATGGCCCGGGTTGGAAAAGAGCTGGTGGTGGAACTCGTCGCCCTCGACGGCCCCGCCCACGACCGAGTAGATGTCCTGCGTCCCGTCGTTGTTGACGTCCCCGAAGGCGATGGCGTGACCCTTCTGCAGCTGCCCGAAGCCGCCGGACGTCGTCACGTCGCGGAAGCGCTTGCCGCCGTCGTTGTGAAACATCCGGTTGGGGACCAGCACGGAGAGGTCCGGCGCCCCGGTGCCCACGTAGAAGTCGAGCCAGCCGTCGTTGTCCAGGTCGCCGAAATTGCACCCCATCGTGAGGAGCAGCTTGCTGACTCCGCTCTCGACGCTGACGTCGGTGAACGTGCCGTCGCCGTTGTTGCGGTAGAGCCTGGCCTTCTCGGCCGCGCAGGGTCGGCCCATGTAGTCCGCCGCGACATCCCCCACGTCGTTGGTCGAGTAGCCGCTGACGAAAATGTCCGGCCAACCGTCGTTGTTGTAGTCGAAGAACCAGCAGGGGAAGCTCTGGGTCGGCCGGGTGATGCCGGCGTCCTCGGCGATGTCCGTGAACTTCCAGGGGGCGCGCGGCGACTTGTCTGGGCCCGCGGGGCCGTCGTTTCGCATCAGCATTGGGTGCCCGTTGAGGCGCGAGATCAGGAGGTCCGGGCGCCCGTCGTTGTTGAAATCGGCGCTCGCGACGCCCTTCACGAACCCGACGATATCCAGGCCGTGCTCGGCCGCGCACTCCGTGAAGGTGCCGTCGCCGTTGTTGCGGAAGAGCTCGCAGGGGTTCGTGTCGCCCCGCTGGGTCTCGTTGCCGATGAACAGGTCGAGCCATCCGTCGCCGTTGTAGTCAAACCACACCGCGGATCCCGTCGGGCGCATCCTGAGGAGCCCGGCCTCCTCGGTGACATCGGTGAAGGTGCCGTCGCCGTTGTTTCGAAGCAGCGAGGCGGGGTAGTGGCCCTCGGATGCGAGCCACGCGCCGCGCAGGACAAGGACGTCCATCAGGCCGTCGTTGTTGTAGTCGCACGAGATCATATTGAGGCCGCCGACCTCGCCCTTGAGCCCCGCCTCCTCGGTGCGCTCCGTGAAGGTGCCGTCGCCGTTGTTGCGGAACAGCCGCAGCTGCTTGTCGATGCCCCAGGAGGAGACCATCAGGTCGAGGAACCCGTCGTTGTCGAAATCCTCCAGCACGACCCCGCCCGCGAGGCCGCTGATGTTGAGCCCCACGCTGGCGGAGACGTCCGGGAAGCGCCCTATGTCATGCTCCGAAGCGAAGAGGCGCGGGTCCAGCAGGTGCCTCGGGGGGACACTCGCGGGATACTCGCCGAGTGTCATGTAGGCGATGTTCAGCAGCCAGCGCGCCTTGAGGTCCGTCGGGTACCGACCGAGCAGCTCCGTCAGGACCTCGACGGCGCCCCTCGACCCCCGCGGGATCGTGTGAACCCCCATCCCGTGGATCGGAAAGAGGCATGAGTCCGCGTTGTGGTTGGCGCAGCAGTTTTCAAGCTCCCCCGAGCGCAGGTGGCACATCGCCTTGAACGTCAGGAACTGGTACTGCAGGTGGTCGTCGACCGGCACATTGCTCTCCCGCATCATGCGCTCCATCGACGCGAACTGGTCGAGCGCCTCGTCCGGGCTGCCCGCCTGCAGCAGCTCGTCGGAAATCTGCACCATCAGCTTGGCCCGCGCCGACGGGTCGCCGGCCTGCGCCAGCGAGGCGCGCAGGAGCGCGATACGCTCCCTGTTGCGGAACGCGTTGCGCATGGGATCGCCCTCCCGGTTGATCTTCTTCAGGAGCGCGGCCATGCGGCGCGTGCCGTCCGCCCCGCCCGCGGAGGCAACCCCGGCACCTTCCCCTATTCCCGCGAGGAGGCGGGCGGGCCACGTTGCGGCGAGGGCTATCGCAAGCGATCCCCCGAGGGTGGACCTCAGGAATGCGCGCCGATCGGTGCACCCCGGCGGCAGGACTGCCGCGGGGCGGTCTCGGGCGATCCTCTTTTGCGTGGCCTTGGGCATCCGGACATGACTCTAGCCGCCCAGTGCGCCTCCGGAATCACTTTGGGCTGGACCGCCCTCGTTTGGTGGTGATCCGCCAACGTGCGCTAGGCACGGACAAGGCCCGGGTCCGGCTCCCGCGTGCGTCAGGGCTTTCCCTGCGCGGGCTCCGAAAGCGCGAGCGTCGTCTGCCCCGCGCGGAAGTCGTGGTCGCTTGAGAGGCCCGACGGCCAGCGCACATGGATTTTCCTGGGAGGATTCGGCTCCGGGTAGCCGAAGAAGCAGTCGGACGTCGACTGGCTGTAGTAGCCGGAACCCGCGTAGACCTCGCTTGTCTCCGTCGACCCGTCGGACAATTCCACGGTGATGCGCGCGCCGACGGCGGTGGGATTTCCCGCGGGTCCGGCCAGGCGGATCCGAAGGGGTCTGTGGCCGGGCACGCCCGCGTTCCGGAACGCCAGCGTGGTTCCGTTGTTGCGCGTCACGAGGAAGTCGGCCCAGCCGTCGGCGTCGGTGTCGAGGAGGGCGACGGCCTTTGCGTCCCCGGTCACCACCAGGCCGCTCTCCGCGGGCGGGACGGCGGAAAAGCCGCCGTGGCCGTCGCCGCGCAGCAACTGGCTCAGCCCCCCGTCGAACCTCCCTGTCGACTTGACGGGCGCGAAGGAGTTCTGGACCGCGTAGATCCCCAGGTGGCCGTCGCCCCCGAAATCGCCCGCGACCATGCCCTGGATGGGGGAGACCTGCGCGATGCGCGGAAGGGGCTCGAAGCGGTAGGTGCCGTCGGGCTGGCTCAGGAAGACCCCGCTCCGGAGCTCCGTCGCCTCAAAGCGCTGGGCCCTGGACAGGTTTTCCGCGCCGACGACCTCGGCGAGCGTGGCCCTTCCGAAGATGTCGTTCGTCGGAAACCGTTTCAATATCGACGGGAGGACGGCGCCCAGGTCCCTCCGGCTCCGGCTCGGGTAGAGGGTGTCGCCCTCGTAGTACCCCTCGATGAGCTGGGTCGACTCGCCCGCCTTGAACCGGCCCGAGAAGAGCAGGGCGGGGTGCGCGGGATCGGCATGGTAACGCGTGTTGAGGCCCACGTTGCCGACGACGTAGTCGATCCTCCCGTCCCCGTTGAAATCCGCGGCCGCGATCGACGTCCACAACCCGGTTCCCGCGGCGGCGAAGCCCGCCTTCTCGGTCCAGTCCTCGAAGCCCTTGCCCTGGTCGTTGTGAAAATACCGCACGTTGCCCCACTCGAGCGCCAGCAGCAGGTCGGGCCAGCCGTCGCCGTCGACGTCCGTCCAGAGGGCCGAGGTTACCATCCCGACGTTGCGCAGCCCCGGCGCGAGGGTGTCGGTCACGTCCTCGAACCTGCCGCCGCGGTTGGCCAGGAGCGCGCTCTGGGGGGGGAGCGGGTATTTCCCGGGCAGGACGCGCCCGCCCAGGAACAGCCCCAGGCGCCCGCTGCGGTCGAAGTCGGCCGCCGCGACGGCCCCCACGCTGAGGGGCAGCGCCGGGAGCGCCCCGTCCGGGGCCGCCTGCAGGGCCCCGTGGCCGTCGTTCAGGTACAGCCTCGGCTGGTATTCCTGGGAACCGGCCGGCAGCGAGTTGCCGCCCTTCGTCACCAGGAGGTCCCGCCTTCCGGTGGCCGCGGAGTCGAAGAGGAGCAGGGGCCCGTCGTCGACCAGGGTGCCCGTCGCGACCGCGCTGGGGTCGATCGGCAGGTAGTGTCCCGACGTGTCGGCGATGAGGATCCGCAGGGAGTCGAGCGTCGTGCCCCCCAGGACGACGTCGTCGCGCCCGTTTCCGAAGAGATCCCCGACCGAGAGGCCGGGGCCGTGCGGGTTCTGGCGGAAGGGCAGGAGGCGCTGCCCGTTGACCTCGTCGATGTCCTCCTCGCGCGACTCCAGCGAGAGGCCCAGGGCGCGTCCCGACTCCGCGAACTGCCCCGGCACCGGCGCCGGGGGCGGCGGCAGGGCGATGGACTCGGGGGGCTCCGTCACGACATAGCGCCGGTCGACCTCCAGGTTCTCGAAGGTCTGGACGTGCCCGCTCGGCCAGTTCACGACCATGCGCGCGATCCGGGTGTCGGCGCCGGTGCCGAAGTGAAGCATGGGCTCGCTGCTCGACATGTACCCGCGGGCGAGCGTCAGCTGGCGCACCTGGACGCCCAGCGCGCTCTCTATCCTCACCGTCGCGCCCACCCCGTAGCGGTTGGAGACCGTCCCGCGCAGGTCGACGTTCACCACGTGGCCGCTGTCACAGTCGTTGCGCAGGATGGTGACGCCCGCCTTGTAGTTGGTGTAGACAATGTCCAGGTTGCCGTCGCCGCTCAGGTCCCCGAGGGCCGCGCCGAAGCTGATGCCCTTCTTGTCGACGCCCCAGTCCCTGCTCGCGTTCTCAAACTCGAGGTCGCCCCGGTTGCGGAACGCCAGGTGGGTCTCGGGCTGCGTCGGGCTCATGAACATGACCTTCACGCGCTCGGCCGGGTTCTCCGCCCGCATCATGCGCTCGGCGACGTCGGAGCCCGCGTCCCGGATGAAGCCGTTCGTCACGAAGAGGTCGAGGCGCCCGTCGTTGTCCAGGTCCTCGAGGCGCACGGACCACGTCCAGTCCGTGGCCGCGACGCCCGCGAGGATCGAGGCCTCCTGGAAGCTCCCGGTCCCCGTGTTCAGGAGGAGGGCGTTGCGGTTGTATTTCGGCGCGGTCCCGGCGAGCTCCTCGATCCGCCCGCGCGCGTCGGCGACGAGGTGCTGGTCCCTCGCGTGGGTCGTCGCGGCCATGTCGGCGACGAAGAAGTCGATGTGCCCGTCGTTCCTCACGTCGCCCAGGTCCGAGCCCATCGACGAGAACGACGTGTGGGGCAGCACCTGCATGAGCCGCTCGCTGAACGTCCCGTCCCGGTTGTTGTGGTACAGCCTGTCGGGATAGCCGTAGTCGTTGGCGACGTAGAGGTCGGGCCAGCCGTCGTTGTCGTAGTCCCACCACGTCGCGGAATGGCTCTGCGACTCGCCGAAGATCCCGCCGCTCTCGGTGGTGTTCGTGAACGAGTGGTTCCTGTTGTTGTGGAAGAGGTATCCCCGCTGGCCCGCCGGGTGCGTCGTGATGTTGAGCAGGTTGGTCGTGATGTAGAGGTCCAGGTGCCCGTCGCGGTCATAGTCGCCGAACGCCGCCATCACGCTCGAGTCGGCGACATCGAGCCCGTAGGCATGGGCCATCTCCTTGAACGTCCCGTCGCCCTGGTTTATATAGAGCAGGTTGGGGGCGTTGTACCGGCAGACGTAGATGTCGAGGCGGCCGCTGTTGTCTATGTCGACAAACGTGGCGCCCTGGTTCCAGACGCCCGGGGTGGCCCCGACCCCCGCCTTCTCGGTGACGTCCTCGAACTTGTAGCCGCCCAGGTTGCGGAAGAGCCGGCAGCCCTCCGTCTTGCTGACCACGAAGATGTCGGGGCGTCCGTCGCCGTCATAGTCCCCGATGGCCACCCCGGTGCCGATCGAGGACGTCTCGAATTCCTGGTAGAGGTCCCCCCACATCCTCGGGTCGTCGTACCTGTTCTCCACCTGGACGCCGGTCTGCTGCGCCGGCAGCTCGGTGAACATCGTCCTTCCCCGCGGGAACGGGTGCGGGGCAAGGGGGCTGGAGGTCAGGCCCGCCCCCTGGGCGCCGGCCCAGGCCGCAGCGCAGGCGAAGAGGGCGGCCAGCGGGACGCCAAGGCGCACGGGGATCGATCTCGGGGCTCGGGACGTCCACGCGCATGCGGCTTTGGGCATTCAGGCTGCAGCTAATCGGGCCGCCGGGGTCCCGAAATCCCCAAGGGCTCGAGTGCTGTTGCGACTTGACGAAGCGCCGTCGGGCGAGGGTTGACGGCGCGCCCCGGCGAAGTGCCCCGAAGAATGCCCGTCGGCGCGCCGCGGTGGCGGCTAGAGCGCCTCGGGCAGGAACTTGTCCAGGCGGCCGCGCAGCTTCCTGCTGAGCGACAGGCGGGTGCCGTTTCGCAGGAGCACCGTGTAGTCCCCGTACTTCTCCGGCTGCAGCTCCTGGACCTGGTCGATGTGGACCAGGGCGGAGCGGTTGACCCGCGCAAACGTCGAGCTGCCGAGGCGCTCCTCGAGCGAGGACAGCGTCTCGCGCACCAGGAGGCGCTTGGAGCTCGCCAGGTGGAGCGTGGAGTAGTTGTTGGCGGCCTCCGCCCACACGATCTCGCTGGGTGTCAGGAAGACCACCCGCCCGTCGGTCTTGACCGCCATGCGCCCCGGCGGCCGGCCGGGCGCCGTCGCCAGGAGCCCCTCGACCCGCTTGCCGAGGTCGCCCGCGCGCTGGTCGCGGATGAAGCCAATCGCGCGGTCCAGGGCCAGGTTGAAGCGCTCCCTGTCGAACGGCTTGAGAAGAAAGTCGACGACCTGCTTTGTGAACGCCTCGACGGCGAAGCGGTCGTGGGCCGTCGCGAGGATGATGGCCGGGCGCTCGCCCGCCGGAAGCTTTGCGAGGAGCTCCAGCCCGTCGCACCGGGGCATCTGCACGTCCAGGAAGACGATCTCCGGGTGGTCGCGCTCAATGGCCGCGAGGGCCTCCAGCCCGTCCGCGCATTCGCCCGCGATCTCCACCTGCGGGTTCGTGCTCAGGAAGACGCGCACGCGCGAGCGGGCGAGGGGCTCATCGTCGACAATCAGGGCGCGCATTTTGGACATGGAATGGGTCAGTCCGCGGGTTACGGGCGACCGTGTTTCCCCACCTTGACCCGGCGCAACGCCGAGAAAACCATTCTGTGACCTGAGGCCGCCGGCCGATGGTGAAACGCCGTTAGGTGATGGCGGAATAAAATGCCGCCTCTTGCCCGTGTTCATCGGCGCTTGGGTGTCGATCCCGCGAATGTTTTTTTTGGCATCAAATCGTCAGTTTCTGTGGGATCCGCGGACGGTTCTCTTGATCGTCGGCAAAGGGAATTTCCGACTCGGATTCGACCGTAAGACGTTCTCGAAAGGGAATATGATCAAAATGAAAAATGTGCAAAATGCTCGAGATTAATGGTATAAGAAAACTTCGGGTCGATTCATTGACACGATAACGAAATGATATCACTTCAATAGCTAGTTCAACCTTCCTTCCCCTCATGAACCCTCCATCGTCCCCCTCACTCACCACCCACCACGAGCAGCCGGCATCGGCGGTCACCGGCTGGGTGTCGCTGTTCTTCGTCCTCATGCTCCTCGCAGGCGGCCTTGGCCTCGTCCTGACCGGGGCCGGCCTCCGATCCCCGCTGCTCGTGGTCGCGGGCCTGGTCTCCGGATTCGCGGGAATCTTCCTGGTCGCCGGATTCTTCAC
>CAZDZL010000071.1:0-10931 GCA_964509885.1 uncultured Opitutaceae bacterium
TGCTCGTGGACGAAGTTTCCGTGGCCGGGCCACTCGATGTAGCCCATCGCGCGCGACCCGCTGGAGGTCAGCTGCCGTCCGCCCGAGCGGAACGAGACGCCCCAGGCGCCGGGGCCCCGGGCGACGTGCGCCGACAGCTCTCCCGAGCGCAGGATGGCCTCCTTCTCCGTCACCTTGACCGAGATCTTCGGCTTCTTCTCGGGGAAGAGCGGGATGTGGGGGCCCGCGTCGGGCGTCCCGGTGAAGTGCTCGATCCGCACGCGGATGACGTCCGTCATCGGCGAGTCGATCCGCACCGTCAAAAGCGGGCCCTGGAGCGTGTCGCCGCGGTGGCGGATCGGGCGGACGGGCGCGTGGAACACGAGGCCCCGGCCGCTCACCGCGGCGTCGTGGGCCTCCGCCGGGTAGTGGGCGACCACGCCGGGCTGAAGGAGCCAGTTGCCATCTGTGAATTTCATGGGAGGGGGCGGGGGGCGGGGGCCCCGACGGGGGACGCGCCGCGCACTCCCGTGAATGCACCCCGTGCGCCCGGTTTCAATTCCCAATTTCCGGCCTCGCTCTCAGCACCCAAGTGTTTGCCCCCGTCGCCCATTTCCGATTGACCGGTGGGCCGTGGCCAACCCCGACAGCCCCCCCTGCCCCTTCGACAAGCGGTTCCCGTCGCAGCTGGTGCGCGACGACCCGTTCTACATGAGCCTGGCCTACAACCAGGCGGTCGACGCCTGGCGCGAGGACGAGGTGCCGATCGGGGCCGTGATCGTGGCCGCGGGCGAGGTGATCGGCGCGGCCCACAACCAGGTGGAGGGCTCGAGGGACCCGACCGCCCACGCCGAGATGCTGGCCCTCACCCAGGCGGCCTCCAGGCTCGGCGACTGGCGCCTCGAGGGGGCGACGGTCTACGTGACCAAGGAGCCCTGCCCCATGTGCTCGGGCGCCCTCGTGATGGCGCGCGTGAAGCGGGTCTGCTACGCCGTCGCCGACCCCAAGATGGGCTGCCTCGGGGGCGCCGCCAACCTGAACGACCTGCCGCGCTCTAACCACCGCCTGGAGTTGACCGCGGGGGGCGTCCTGGAGGACGAGTGCCGGGACCTGCTCCAGGCGTTCTTCAGGCAAAAGCGGGCGGAACCGGACTCGCCCTGAGGAGTCGGTGGTGGGTCCACTGGCTCATATGCGCCCAACGCAGTTGACGCCCCCTCCCACCCGTGTAAATATACCACCATGGCCTACGAACTTCCGAAACTTCCCTACGCCTACGATGCGCTGGTCCCCCACATCGACGCGAAGACGATGGAGATCCACTACTCCAAGCACCACCAGGCGTACATCACGAACGCCAACAAGCTTCTGGCGGACCACCCGGCCCTCGCCGCTCTCTCGGTGAACGACCTGATCGGCGACCTCTCCAAGGTCCCCGAGGGCATCCGCGCCGGCCTGCGCAACAACGCGGGCGGCCACAGCAACCACTCGTTCTTCTGGACCGTCATCGGCCCGGGCAAGGGCGGCGCGCCCAAGGGCGCGCTCGGCGCCGCGATCGACTCGGCCTTCGGCTCCTTCGACAAGTTCAAGGAGGAGTTCGCCAAGACCGCGGCGGCGCGCTTCGGCTCCGGATGGGCGTGGCTCTACGTCACCAAGGACGGCAAGCTCGCCGTCGGCTCGACCGCAAACCAGGACAGCCCCCTCATGGGCAAGGCCGTCGCCGGGATCGAGGGCAAGCCCGTCATCGGCCTCGATGTCTGGGAGCACGCCTACTACCTCAATTACCAGAACAAGCGCCCGGACTACGTCACCGCATGGTGGAACGTGGCCGACTGGGACGCGGCCTCGAAGAATTTCGCCGCGGCGTCCTGAGGCTACCGCGCCCAGACGCTCGCCTGGAGGGCGGGGCCGAAGCTTGAGGGGCTGACCGGCGTGCTCTTGCCCGTCAGGGTGTCCAGGATGCACACGCGGCTGGTCTGGCGGTCGCGCGCCGTGTAGACCACGTGGCGCCCGTCCGGCAGCCACGAGGGCTCGATGCCGTCGAACGGCGCGTGCGAGGCCTGCTCGCCCTTCCTCTGCGAGACGCTGAGGACCCCGATCTGGTAGCCGTCGCCCGTCTTCATCGTGAAGGCGACCTTGTCCGGGTTGGCCCGGCTCCAGTCGGGCTCCGCGCAGTACCGGCTCGTGTCGAAGCTGACCCGCTGCGGGGCCCCGCCCGAGGCCGACATGACGTACAGCTGGGGGCCGGGCTCCATGGCGAAGACGAGGCGCGAGCCGTCGGGCGACCAGCACGGCGAGGCCTTGGTGAGGTCGGAATGGGTCCGGCGCGAGACGCCGCGGCCCTCGGCGTTGCTGACGTAGATCTCGGGCTCGCCCTCGCCCGAGAGGACCATCGCCACCTGGCGGCCGTCGGGGCTGAAGTGCGCGCCTATGTTCGTCCCCTTGAAGCTGACGAAGGTCGTCCTCATGTAGTCGTTCACGTCGATCTTGTAGATGTCGGGGAACCCGCCCCTGAAGTAGCTCGTGTAGATGATCGTCCCGCCGTCCGGAGACCAGCGCGGCGTCATGGCGATGGCGCGGTCCCTCGTGATCTGGCGCACGTCGCCGAAGAAGAGGTCGGAGGTGTAGACCTCCTGGTGGCCCGTCCTCTCCCCGATGAAGACGAGCTTCGACGTGAAGTAGCCCCTTAGCCCCAGGCCGTTCGTCCTCGCGACCGCGATGTCGGCCGCGGCGAGGAGCGCCTCGCGCGCGGTCGGCCCCGAGGCCGTCTCGCTGGCCACCGACCCGCCCCCGAAGCCCCGCTGGATGTCCACGCTCACCTGGTTCGCGCCGGCCGGGGAAAATCGGATGTCATAGAGGAAGCCGCTCGCGACGACATGGTAGCGGCCGTGCGAGTTGAACGCCTGGATCGCGAGCGAGTTGAGCTCCTGCGTTGTGCCCGAGACCCGCACGGGCAGCGTGTGGTCGTTGGCCGCGACCTCGACGTAGCCTATGTCGCGCTGGGCGAGGGCCGGGGAGGCGATTGAAAACGCGAGGGCGAGGAGCGTGAGGAGTCTCTGCATGGGTGAAGCGCGTGCGCCCCTTTCTATTTGCGCGCGGCGCGCTCATAACAACTCTTATCTGCACGTGACGACCGAAGACATCATGGGCCAGCTGCGGAAGGTGAAGTATCCCGGGTTCAGCAGGGACATAGTCTCCTTCGGCCTGGTGAAGTCGGCCTCCGTCGAGGGGGGCGTGGCGCGGGTGTCGCTCGCGATATCGACCAGCGACCCCAAGGTGCCGAAGCAGCTTAGGGACGAGGTGGAGAGGAGCCTCCTTGCCCTCCCCGGGGTCACGGCCGCCACGGTCGAATTGGCCGTCCAGGCGGCCAAGGCCCCCGCGGCCCCCGGGGGGCTGCCGGGCGCCCGGCCCGGCGCCTCGAAGGGGATCCGCCGCGCGGTCGCCGTCGCCTCCGGCAAGGGCGGCGTGGGAAAGAGCACGTTCGCCGTCAACCTGGCCTGCGCGCTGGCCCAGATCCTCACGGAGCGGGGTCGCCCGGGACGGGTCGGGCTCATGGACATCGACGTCTACGGCCCCAGCGTGCCCCTCATGATGGGGCTCAAGGGCCGGCCCGAGGTCGAGGGCGAGGGCCCCGAGTCCTGCCTCGTCCCGATGGAGAGGCACGGGGTCCGGGTGATGAGCATGGGCTTCCTCGTGGACGACGACACGCCTGTCGTCTGGCGCGGCCCCATGGTCATGAAGACCGTGCAGCAGTTCGTCCAGAACGTGGCTTGGGGCGAACTGGACGTCCTGCTGGTCGACCTGCCCCCGGGGACGGGCGACGCCCAGCTCTCGCTCGTGCAGACGCTCCCGCTGGACGGCGCCGTCATCGTCACGACGCCCCAGCCCGCCGCGACCCAGGTCGCGCTCAAGGGCGGCCTCATGTTCAAGAAGGTGAACGTCCCCATCCTCGGCGTCGCCGAGAACATGAGCTACTTCGTGGACGCCGCGGGCGAGAGGCAGATGATCTTCGGCTCCGGCGGCGGGATCGCCACCGCGGGGCGCCTCGGGACCGTGCTCCTCGGCCAGGTCCCTCTCCTGCCCGCCATCCGCGAGGGTGGCGACAAGGGGACGCCCGTCGTCGTCGGCGACCCGGGGAGCCCGGCCGCGGCCGTGTTCCGGGAGATCGCCGCCTCGCTCCTCGAAATGCTGGCCAAGGACGCGTCAAGGCCAATGTAACATTCGGGAGACATTGCCGGCATTGACAGGACAGTCGGCGTTGCTCACATCCTTGAATTTACCGGCTGAATTGAATGACTTCCCCCTCCAAAGAGCCCGTAGCCTCGTCGTCTCGGGAATTCGTCAAGCAGTCGAGCCTGTACCAGGAGTTCCTGGCCGAGCGGGAGGAGATCCTGAAGCACAAGTGGCTTGAGTCCGAGCGCCTGGGCTACGACATCGGCTTCGAGCGCGCGCTCCTGGACTGGATACGCAAGCACCGCGAGGGCTGGAGGGCCGCCCGCCGCCAGACACTGTCATCGCCCGCCTCGGCCTCCCCCTTCTCGCCCGCAGGGAAGCCGAACTAGGGTCCGCGCAAAGCGCGGAAGTCCCTCTACTTGATCTCTTTGTGAAGCGTGTGGCGCTTCAGGTGGGGATTGTATTTCTTCTTCTCGATGCGCTCCGTGACGGTCTTCTTGTTGCGCCTCGTGAGGTAGCGGGAAACGGGTTTGCCCTCTTTGCGGGCCTCGGTGCACTCCAGTGTTACGACTTCTTGCATGGTGTTTAAGCGGTTGAACGGTCAGGAGAAACGGGACCACCCTCCCGCGCAACCCCAAAGTTGGGGCACGGCCGGCCCCAAACTCCCCGATGGAGGCCCCCTTCAGGCCAGCGCGCGGCCGCGCATCCGCTCCAGGATGCGCAGCGGGGACTTGCCGACGTCGCGCATCGCCTCCAGCGGGATGTAGATCGTCTGCTCGAACTGGTGCTGGCCCGAGAGCGCGGCGTGGGACACGGAGTCCGCGTAGCAGGCCCAGGTCGTCCCCGGGAAGAAGGAGATGGGCTCCACGCCCACCGCGGCCTGGTAGGCGTCGTCCGCCTTCATCGCGTCGTGCATCTTGAGCATGATATAGTCGTACTCCGAGCGCACCGTCTTCGTGACGCCGAGGAGCTTCAGGAGGGGCGCGCTGCCGGGGAGCGGGCGGCCGATCCCGGGTAGGAACCGGGCGGCCACGTCCTCAAAGGGCTGCCCCATGCGCCAGACCCGGGGCTTGCCCGCCGGGTTCACGTTGCGGAAGACCCGCAGGATCCGGTTGCCCCCCGTGGGCTGCGATGGGAATGCGTCGACGTGGAGCCGCGTGTCGTCCTTGCGCCACGAGCTCTTGCGCCCGGCGATCTCGGCGGGGCGCAGGCTTGTGCGCATCACCCTCATCTTCTCCTTGTAGCTGGGAAAAAGCGCACCGACCAGGTCCCGGGCCATGCTCGAGTACCGGGCCATGAGCTGGCGCAGCACCTCGGCCTCCTCGCCCGTGCAGCTCGTGCCCCCGACCTTCCCGGTTGAGGGGGTGTAGCTCACGTTCTTCGCCTTCGCGAGGATGCGGGGGTCGAGCAGCGCCAGCTCGGCCTCCGACATCGGGAACTGCGCGTCCGGCAGCGAGACCGCGTCGCCCGACTCGAGCGCGTCGGTGAGCTCGTTCTGGACGAACTCGGAGGGGGCCCGGCCGGGCAGGTAGCCCCGATATTCGTGGACGGAGGAGACGTTCATCGCTCCCAGTCAAGCGGTGCCCCACGCGCGCCTCAATTCACAAATGGAGCCTACCGGCGCTTCTCCGTCAGCGGAAGGAGGACCCCCCTGCGGAAGAGCGTGACCTGGCCCGTGCTGGACGACACGGCGATGGAGATGCAGTTGGCCGCGACGCTGATCGCCGCCGCGGCGGCGTGGCGGCTGCCGAGGCCGCTCGGCAGCGCGAGGCTGTTGCCCGTCGCCTGGACCAGGCTGCCCGCCGCCTCGACGACCCCGTCGCCCCGGATCACGAACGCTCCGTCGATCGACGAGAACTCCTTCACGGTCTCGTCCATGAAGGGGTTCAGGATGTTCCGGTCCTCCTCCTTGTATCCGTAGAAGGGATTCAGGACGAGGGGCTTCGTGAACTCCTCGACCTTCGCGGTGTCCCCGACGACGAAGAGGCAGCCCACGGGCCGGCCCTCCCTGCCCTCGACCGCGAGCTCGGTCGCCACGGCGAGGACGCGCTCGAGGACCTCGGGCTTCACGTCCTCGGGCAGCAGGTCCGTGGCCGACCCGGAGAGGAGCGTCTGGAACTCGCGCTCGATCTCGGCGACCACGATCGTGTCGAACTGGTTGCTGCCGGTGATCCCGCCGACGCAGCAGACCCTGTCGTTGAAGGTGATGAGGCCGCGCGTGAGCGCCACGAGGAGCGCGCTGCGCAGCTGGGCCATCCTCTGGCTGGAGAACGAGCGCACCTGGATCGTGTCCGTGAACTTGCTGTCGCCCTCGTCGACCTCGATCGGGTTCCTCGTGACGAGGATCGTCTTGATCTTCGGTCGCAGGAAGCCGGGCTCTATCCCACCGATGAACGTGTCGCCGAAGATCATGGTCGCGCTGCAGCCCGCCCCCTTGGCCACGAGCTCGGCCTGGCGGAACATGAGCCGGTTGACCCGGTTCTGCTGGGCCTGGATCGGGCGCATCCCCCCGAACCCGCCGAGGAGGCGCTCGTAGAGCGTGTCCAGGTCCGGGGCGTGGACGAAGCTGTCGACGAGCTCCTGCTCGCGCACCATCCTGCCGATGGACGCCAGCACCTGGAGCGTGTCGCGGGCCGAATCGCCCGCGATCAGCATGACGATCAGGTGGACCCGCTCCCCGGACATGGCCCCGTGGTGGCGGATGCCCGCGCGGCTGCGGCCGATCGCGAGGATGTAGCGGCGCGATGTCTTCACCCGCACGTGCGGCAGGGCGACGCCGAGGCCGAGGTACGTCGTCATGGAGCTCTCGCGCGCGAGTAGCCCCTTCAGGATGGCGTCCCGCTTCAGGTCGGGGAACCTCGCCGTGCAGACGTCCACGAGCTCTCCGAGCGCCGCCTCAAGCGTCTGGCTGCGCAGGTCGATGATCCGATTCCTGGCGATGATCTTGTCGAGCCGCATGGCGGGACGCGGGCTCCTAGCGCTCCCACTCGAGGGCGCCCTTCTTGATCTCGTAGAACAGCCCGAGGACGAGCACGAACATGAAGAAGAGGATCGGCCCCAGGATGGAAATGTGCTGGTGGAGGAACTCGCGGTAGATGAACACCCACGGGACGAGGATCACGATCTCAAGGTCGAACAGCATGAAGAGGAGGGCCGTGACGTAGAACTTGACCGAGAAGCGGGTGTGGACGACGCCCTCCCCCGGGACGCCGCACTCGTAGGCGGAGTCCTTGATCTTTGTGTGCCTCGCGCGCTGGCCGAGCAGGTGGCTCGCGCCGACGATCACGCCGGTGAGCGCCGCGGCGAGGGCCGCCTGGATGAGGAAGGGAAGGTATGCCGCCGATGCCATGGGAGGAGCCGCAGCCTGCTTGCGCGCAACCGGCGAGACAAGACGTTTGTGTCCCCGAAACGCGTCAGTCGACGTCGATCATCTTGGCCTCGGCGATGAGCGTCGAGCCGACCCCGAGCGTCTCGGCGAACTCGAGGGTGCGGATCTCGTCGGAGATCGGCTCGAACCCCTCCCGCCTGCGCGCGAGGTTGATCTTCGCGCGCATGAGCGCGTCCAGCATCACGGGGTCGGTGCCGAGCCAGACCAGGGGCTCCGACTTGGTGTAGAGCGAGTTGAAGTAGGGGCCGCCGATGAACTGGTAGTGCTCGAGGCTCGTGATCGTGAACATCCACGTCTGCAGGAGCTCGGGCGTCGCGCTCATCTCGGCGACGGCCGCGGGCGCCGTCGCCGGCGAGCGGAAGAACCGGGCGGTGTTCGAGGCGTTCCAGAGCGTCGCGTTGACCAGGGCCCCGTTGACCCCGAGCACCTGGTGGTCCGTGTACGAGGGCAGGTTGATCCAGAAGTCGGCGTCCAGGAAGAGCGGCGTCGCGAGGAAGCTCTTGCGGTCCTCGTCCTTGGTCGAGTTGTTCGGGACGCCCTCGGTCTGGTGGGCGGCGAAGATCGGCGTGAACGCCTCGGGAAGCGGGCTGTCGTAGAACCAGACCGGGTCGTAGTACCGGTTCGACTCGAGCACGAAGACGGGGTTGCCCTTGAACTCGGTCTCGCCGGTCACGAGCGACGGGAGGTAGCCGGTCATCCGCAGGCGCAGCTGGTTGAGCCCCAGCAGGAAGATGTTCTTGTTCTGGAACCCGCGCCGCTCCAGGGAGGAGATGACCGCGTGGACGAGGCCGGTCGGGGTCGCCATGCCCGGGCCCGAGTCCGAGTAGATCTTCAGGCCGACCTTCTTCTTGGCCCCGGGTGCGGCGCGCCGGCCCGTGGCCTTCTCGAAGGACGAGATCAGCTTCTCGACCTCGACCTCGTAGTCCGCGTCCGAGAACGACTTCATGTGGGCCTGCCAGACCGGCTCCTTGGGGAGGCGCTGCACCTCGGGCGTGAATTCCGCGCGGCTAAGGGGCGCAACCGCCGCGGCGAGGGCGACCGCCAGGGCGCAATAGGTGGGAATTCGCATGTTATGTGTTAACCGTGTAGTCGCCTGCGGCCGAAGAAAGTTTCCTAAAAGAGCCTACTTTGTGCCCCGCGGCGGTCCGGGAACTTGACAGCCCCCGGGGGCGGTTGAAAGTGGATTCTTCTCACGCTGCGCTGTCCATGCCCGCCATCAAACCCAGCAGCGTCCTCGACCTGAAGCAGCGCGTCAGCATCGCCGACGTGATCTCGCGGGTGGTCGCCCTGAAGAAGGCGGGCGGCTCGCGCCTCAAGGGCCTCTGCCCGTTCCACAACGAGAAGACGCCCTCCTTCAACGTCGACGTGGACAAGGGCTTCTTCAAGTGCTTCGGCTGCGGCAAGGCCGGCGACGCGATCACGTTCGTGCGCGAGACCGAGCAGCTCTCTTTCACCGAGGCCGTGGAGGCCCTTGGCCAGCGCTACGGCGTCGCCATCCAGTACGAGGAGGGCGCGGGCCCGAGCCGCGAGGAGCGCTCGCTTCGCCAGGAGCTCTACGACCTGCACGAGCAGGCGGCGGTGCACTACCACGAGCTGTTCCGCGCCGCAGGGCCGGCGGGCGACTTCATGAGGGCGTACTGGGTCAATGACCGGCGCTTCACGCCCGAGCTGGCCGACGAGTTCAAGATCGGCGCGGCGGGCCCCGACGGCGGCGGCCTCGGGGCCGCCCTCCACAAGAGGAAGTACTCCGAGGAGGCGCTGCGCCAGTGCGGGCTCTTCTTCATCCGCGACGACGCGATGATCACGGTGGGCGGGCTGCGGCCCCGCTTCAGGGGCCGCCTCATGATTCCCATCCGGGACCACCAGGGCCGGGTGGTCGCCTTCACCGCGAGGCAGACCGCGCTCACGCCGCAGGACGACCCGTCCCGCGAGGCGAAGTACGTCAACTCGCCGGAGACCCCCATCTTCACGAAGAGCCACCTGCTCTTCAACCTGGACCGCGCGCGAACGGCCGTCGGCGAGGGCCGGCCCTTCGTGATGGTCGAGGGCCAGCTGGACGCGATGCGCTGCTGGTCGGTGGGGCTCAAGACCGCGGTCGCGCCGCAGGGGACCTCGATCACCGACGGCCAGCTGGCGCTCCTCAGGCGCTACCACGCCGAGGTGGAGTGCTTCTTCGACAGCGACGACGCCGGGCAGAAGGCGGCGCTTCGGATGCTGCCGATGGCGCTCAAGGCGAACATCGAGGTGCGCTTCCTGACGCTCGCCGGCGACGCGAAGGTGGACCCCGACCTCCTCTTCCTCGAGCGGGGCCTTGCGGCCTACGACGACGTGAGGAAGTCCGCGCTCTCGGCCATGGCGTTCGCCTGCAGGGCGCTCCTGCCCTCCCCCGCCACGGCGTCGTCCGAGCAGCGAAGCCGCGCCGCCCAGGGCGTCCTCGCGATCATCTCCGCGGCGGAGAGCGAGGTGTCGCGCGCAGCGTTCATCTCGGAGGCCGCGTCCCTCCTGAGTCTCCCCGCCTCCGCGCTCCAGGGAGACCTTCGGCGGCTCCAGGCGCGCAGCGTCCGCGCCGCCCCCCCCGCCCCGGCGGCGCTTCCCCCCCGCGCCCCGGGCTCCGTCACGCCCGAGCACGACCTCCTGCGCCTGCTCCTGCATTTCGAGAACCTGGGCCACCCCATGAGCTCGGCCATCCCGAACCCCTGGATCGACCAGCGCCAAACCGAGGGGGTGCTCCTCAACCGATTCCTCGGGGAATTCGAGAGCGGCAACTGGCCGGGCCGGGACCACCTCGAGCCGCTTGTGGAAAGCGATGATGAAAAATCACTTGTGGCATCGCTCCTCTTCGACGCTCCCGTCATCGACGAGCCGTTCAAGGTGGCGAGGGAGGGGATCCGCCGGCTGCGGGACCGCGCCCTGGAGCCCCGGATGCGCCAAATAGAACTTGCATTAGCCAGCACCCCATCGGACTTTAACGATGACTCATCGTCGCTCCTGAGGGAATTGTCCGATCTGCAACGCCAGCTCCGGCAGCCGGTCACACTGACCGAGGCCGGTTGAGGCGTTCTATTCGCAGTTCCTGAAACAACACTCATGCCTCGCAAAGCCAAACCCGCCGACAACCACCATGCCGAAGCCGTAGAAACGGCCCTCGCCCACGCCCCGCAGGCGCCGGCCGAGGGTGCCGATGCGGCCGCGCCGATCGGGGGCATCAACGAGAAGATCCGCCAGCTGATCCGCCTTTCCAAGGAGCAGGGCTACCTGACGTTCGACGACATCAACGAGGCGCTGCCCGAGTCGATCGAGAACCAGGAGGAGATCGATAACGTCCTCTCCATCCTGCAGAACCTCGAGATCGAGATCCTCGAGCCCGACCAGGTCGAGGACTACAAGCAGCGCC
>CAZDZL010000072.1:0-10746 GCA_964509885.1 uncultured Opitutaceae bacterium
CCATGAACTGCATGTCGAGCTTGATCACCCCGTCGCCCTGGCAGCGCTCGCAGCGGCCGCCGCGCACGTTGAACGAGAACCGGCTCGCCTTGTAGCCGCGCACCTTCGCGAGCGGCACCTGCGCGTAGAGGTCCCTCAGGAGGTCGAGGAGCCCGACGAACGTGGCGGGGTTCGAGCGGGGGCTGCGCCCGATCGGGTCCTGGTCCACCTGGACCAGCTTGTCGAAGAAATCGAGGTTCTCGATGCTCCGGTGCTTGCCCGGGACGGCCTTGGCCCCGTTGAGCTTGCGCGCGGCGGCCGCGGCGAGGACGTCGTTCACAAGCGTGCTCTTGCCGGAGCCCGAGACGCCCGTGACGCAGGTGAGGAGCCCCGCCGGGAACCGCACGTCGATGTTGCGCAGGTTGTGCTCCTTCGCCCCCCGCACCGTGAGCCAGGCCCCGTCCGGCGCCTTCGTGGCCACGTCCTTGTGCACGGCCATCGTGTGGGCGAGGAAGGGCCCCGTCTGGGAGACCCGGGCCGGCTGCGCGGCGCACGCCTCGGGCGTCCCCTGGAAGAGGAGCCGGCCGCCCTCCACGCCCGCCTCGGGTCCAAGCTCGATGATCTCGTCGGCCGCGCGCATCGTCTCCTCGTCGTGCTCGACGACGAGGACGGTGTTTCCGCGGTCGCGCAGCCCCCTCAGCTGGCCGAGCAGCCTCTCATTGTCCTTCGGGTGAAGGCCTATGCTCGGCTCGTCCAGGACGTAGATGACGCCGATCAGGCCCATCCCGAGCTGCGTCGCCAGGCGCACGCGCTGGGCCTCGCCCCCGGAGAGGGTCGCGTAGTCGCGGTCGAGGTTCAGGTAGCCGAGCCCCGTGTCCAGGAGGAACCTGAGGCGCTGCTCGATCCCGACCACGACCTCGCGCAGCGCCTCGCTCGAGCCGAGCGCCGCCACGAGGCCCCCGGCGAAAGCATGGGCCGCGGCGATGTCCATGGCCATGAACCCGGCGAAGCCCATGGGGGCGTCGGGCGGCCCGATCCGGACCGCGGCGCTGCGCCGGTTGAGCCGCGAGCCGGAGCATTCCGGGCAGGGCCCGGCGACCATGAAGGTCGACAGCCTTGCCTGGAAGCCCTCGCTCCCCGTGTCGCGGTAGCTCTGCTCGATGTCGCAGAGGATGCCCGCGAAGGGCATCGCCTTCGCCTCCCGCATGCGGCGCAGCTTGAAGGCGAACAGGCGCTCCCCGGTGCCCCCGAGGAGCGCGTCGCGCGTCGCCTGGGGCAGGTCCTTCCACGGCACGTCCGGGTCGAAGGGGAGCTGCTCGGCCAGCTGCTTGAGGATCGCATTGTGCTTAATGATGAGGTTCTTGCCGCCGATCCGCCAGGGCTTGATCGCGCCGCCGCGGATGGACTTCGCCGGATCGGGGATCACGAGCTCGGCGACGGGCCGCAGCTTGCGGCCGAGGCCGCCGCACTCCGGGCAGGCGCCGTCGGGATGGTTGAACGAGAAGTGCCTGGGGGTCAGCCTCTCGAAGACGTCTCCGCAGATGTCGCAGGCGAGGTGCTGGCTGAGTCCCAGCTCCACCCACGGGGCGTTGGTGTCCCTCTGCGAGAGGACGACCGCGCGGTCGCCGCCCTCCCGGAACGCGAGCTCGAGGGAGTCCGCGATCCGGCTGCGGTGCTCGGCGGAGGCGACCAGCCGGTCGATGACGACGTCGACGGCCACGGCCGACGCCCCGGAGGGGATGAGGCCGGGGTCGTCCAACTCCTTCACGGCCCCGTTCAGGCGCACCCTCTGGAATCCGCGCTGGCGCAGCCTCGGCAGCTCGTCGCGAAGCACGCTCGGCCTCGCCCGAAGCACCGGCGCCAGCAGCATGATCCTCTGGCCCGCGCACTCGGCGAGGATGCGGTTGACGTTGTCGTCGAGCGAGCGCCGCACGACGCGCCCGCCGTCCTTCGGGCAGCGCTGCTCGCCGGCGACGGCCCAGAGGAGACGGGAGTAGTCGGACACCTCGGTGACGGTGGCGATCGTCGTGCGCGGCGACACGCCGCCGGTGCGCTGCTCGATCGCCAGGACGGGCGAGAGCCCGTGGATGAAGTCGACGTCGGGGCGCTTCAGCTGGTCGAGCACCTGGCGCGCCTGCGTCGACAGGCTCTCCATGTATTTTCGATACCCTTCGGCGTAGATTGTGTCGAAGGCCAGGGACGACTTCCCGGACCCGCTCGGGCCCGTGAGGACGACGAGCTTCCCCCTCGGTATCCGAAGATCCAAGTTCTTTAGGTTGTGCTCCCTCGCACCTTTTACGTGTATGTGTGTCGCCGCCTCCATGTCCGCAAACCTCAAACGTATTCAAAAGCATGCCGGCGCAAACGGAATCGCCCTCTTTTTCGCCTTCGCCTCGCTGGCGTTCTCCGAGGGGGTGCCTCCTTCGGCCGCGACGACACCCGTCGCGCCGCTGGTCGGGCTGGGCAACGGCGAGACGCTCACCTACAGCGTGCGCTGGGGGTTCATCCCCTCGGTGGGACGCATCAAGATTACGGCGGACTACCTGGGCGAGGGCGCGGACGCGGTCGTTCGCGTGACGACGACGACGGCGACCTGGGGGCTCGCGCGCGGGCTGTTCCCCTTCGACGCCCGGGGCGAGTCGGTCTACTCCGCGAGGAGCGGGCTCCTCCTCTCGATCAGCGAGTGGAGCTCCTACCAGAACAAGCAGGTGAAGGACGACATCGTGTTCGACTACGGGAAGATGACCGCGACGTTCACGGACTCCATCCACCCCGAGAAATCCCACGAGATCCTGATGCCGAGCGGCGACCCGTCCGACCTGATCCTCGCCCTGATCCAGACCCGCAACTGGAACCTGGACCCGGGCCTCAAGCGCGACGCCCTCGTCATCTTCAAGGACCAGTTCTACCAGCTCACTATACGGCGGGAGGCGGAGCCCGACTACGTGTTCTCGTCGCTCGGCCTCTTCAAGTCGACCGTCCTCGTCCCGCGGATGGAAAAGACGCCGCCCATGGGCATGTTCAAGAACGGCTCCACCGTCCGGGTCTGGATCGAGACGAACGACGCGCGCCGGCTGCCGGTGCGCTTCGAGGTGGGCTTCAAGTTCGGCACCGGGACCGCCACGCTGATCAATTATGTGCCCCCAAAATAGCCTTGCTTTGGCCGTTTCAAAACGGCTTAGTCAGCGTTTTATTTGATGAAAGCCACGATCAAAACCCAAGGTCAGCAGTTCACCGTTACCGAGGGGGATATCCTCATCGTGAATCGCTTCCCAAATACGCAAGCTGGCGCCGTTGTTGAGATTAAGGACGTTTTGACCGCCGGCGAGGGTGCGGATTTCCGGGTGGGCAAGCCCACCCTCGCGGGCGCCTCGGTCTCGGCCAAGATCCTCGAGAACAAGCGCGGCGACAAGGTGATCGTGTTCAAGAAGAAGAAGCGCAAGGGCTACGAGCGCAAGCAGGGGCACCGCCAGGAACTTTCCGTCATCAAGATCGAGTCCATCACCATCTGAGGAGAACCAAGCCATGGCGCACAAGAAGGGTCAGGGAACATCCGTCAACGGCCGCGAGAGCCACTCCAAGCGTCTTGGCATCAAGAAGTTCGGTGGTGAGAAGGTCCTAGCCGGAGGCATCATCGTCCGCCAGCGCGGCACGAAGCACCACCCCGGCAAGAATGTCGGCGTCGGCCGCGACTGGACGCTGTTCGCCCTGTCGGACGGCGTGGTCAAGTTCGACAAGCTGCACCGCAAGGTCTCCGTCGTCACGGCGGTCTAAGCGGGGCGGCGGACACCCGTGTCCGAGCGTTCCGACGAACTGCGGCGCCAGAGGGACCTCCTGCGGGAGAACCTCGCCTGGCTGGAGAAGGAGATAGAGAGGGAAGAGGGCGTACCCGCGCGGGAAACTCCGCCGGTTCCGGCCCCGCCCCGGCTTGCCCACACCCGTCCCGGCGTCAGCGCCGCCGACAGGGACCGCGACGCCGAGGCGATCCTTGCCCAGTACCGGACACCCGCGCCGGCCGTGGAATCCCAGACCAAGCGCGGCTGCATCCTCTACTTCGCCATCGCCCTCTTCCTGTTCCTCGCCGTCTCGGGCGGCCTCATCTTCCTCTACGCCAGGGCGCGCCGGTAGGGCCAAGGGCCGGGCGTCAGGTCGACACCGGGTAGCTGCCGAGCCACTTCACGACCGGGCAGAACTTCGTCAGCTCGCCGACGGCGGCCTTCATGGCGTCGTCCTGGAAGTGGCCCGTGACGTCGATGAAGAAGTAGTAGTCCCAGGGCCTCTTCTTGCTCGGGCGCGACTCGATCTTCGAGAGGTTGATCCCGCGCTTGCCGAAGGGCATCAGCATCTTCAGCAGCGACCCGGAATGCGACGCGGCCTCGTCGCCGAGCGCGATCAGGAAGCTCGTCATGTCCTTGCCGCCCCCGACGGGCCCCGCGGGCTTGCGCCCGAGGACGAAGAAGCGGGTCGTGTTGTCGGCCTTGTCCTGGATGTTGCGCACGAGGACGGGGACGCCGTGGTGGGCCGCGGCGCTCTCGCTGGCGACGGCGGCCGCCGTGGGGTCCCCCTTCGCGATCTGGACGGCGCGGGCCGTGCTCGGGGCCTCCACGAGCTGGGCGTGGGGGAGGTGCCTCTGCAGCCAGTGGCGGCACTGCGCGAGGGCCTGGTCCTTGGAGTACACCTTCGTGATCTTGTCCAGGGGCGACAGCGATATCAGGGCGTGGGCGATCTCCATGTGGATCTGCCCGACGATCTTCAGGTCGCTCTCGACGAAGCTGTCGAGGGCCTCGCGCACGCTCCCCTCCGTGGAGTTCTCGATCGGGATGACGGCGTTGTCGGCCTCGCCCTTCTCCACCGCGGTGAAGATGTCCTCGATCGTCCCCATGGCGTGGTAGTCGACGCTCGCCCCGAACTTCTTCATCGCCGCCGCGTGGGTGTTGCTGGCCTCGGGCCCCAGGTAGGCGACGAGGAGCGGCTTCTCGAGCGCGATCGCGGCCGACATGATCTCGCGGTAGATGGCCCGCAGGGCCTCGTTCTTGATCGGCCCCGCGTTCTGGGCGCAGACCTTCCTAAGGACCGCGTCCTCGCGCTCGGGAACGTAGATCTCCCCGCCCGTCTTTCGCTTGATCTTGCCGATCTCGGCGGCGAGCGCCAGGCGCCTGTTGACGAGCTCGACCAGCTTGGCGTCCAGCCCGTCGATCTTCTTCCGGAGGGGACCGAGGTCCATCAGGGTGCGGCGGTTTCCTGGACGGGGGCGGGCGGCGCCTCGAGCGCGAGCTCCGTGTCGTCGAGGCCCATGTCGGCGTCGTTCGGCGTGTGGCCGGCAGCGCCGCCCTTAAGCCACTCGTCGATCTGTCGGGACGAGAGGACGTCGGAGGCCGGGAGCTCGTCGATCGACTTGATGCCGACCAGCTCGAGGAAGTGGTCCGTCGTGCCGTACTGGATGGGGCGCCCGGGCAGCTCGGCGCGCCCGACGACCGCGATCAGCTCGCGCTCGAGGAGCTTGGAGATGCCGGCGTCGGCGCTGACCCCGCGCACCGACTCGATCTCGGAGCGCGTGACGGGCTGGCGGTAGGCGACGACGGCGAGCGTCTCGACGGAGGACTGGCTGAGCTTCACCGGCGGGGGCTCCTCCCTGAGGATGCGGATCCAGCGGGCGAAGCGCGGGTGGGTCGCCAGCCGGTAGCCGTTGGCCCCGTCGACCAGGATCAGGCCGTCGTCGGCCGCCGCCAGCTCGGAGCCGAGCTCGTCCATGGCCTCGCGGATCTGGGTCGCCGTGACGAGGGAGGGCACGTCCTCGTAGAGGTCCGGGGAGTCCGGCGGCTCGGCCGGGGCGTCCGCGGCCTCGGCCGCCTGGGGGGTCGCGTCGGGGGCCGCCGCCGGCGCCGCCTGCCTGTGGAACCGCTCGAAGGCCGCCTGTATGTCCTTGGTCGAGAGCGGCTGGCTGGAGGAGTGGAGCAGTGCCTTGAGCACTTTTTTCAGGTTGAAAGCCATGCGGAGGATCGTCGACGAGTGAATGGCTGGCCCGACGGGCCATGCAACCACGAAAACACCGCTTGCCCGGCCCTCGGCCCTCTGGTGGTCTGGACCTCCGCCCATGAGCGCCACCAAAAACCCGCTACGCACCTATTCCTCGGTCGTCGTCGACGGCGAGGACCGCTCCCCCAACCGCTCCATGCTCCGGGCGGTCGGCTTCACAGACGCCGACTTCGGCAAGCCGATCGTCGGCATCGCCTCCACGTGGAGCATGGTGACCCCGTGCAACATGCACATTGACGAGCTGGCCCGTGAGGCCGCGTCCGCGGCCGACGCCGCCGGGGGCAAGGCCGTCATCTTTGGCACCATCACGGTCTCCGACGGGATCAGCATGGGGACGCCCGGCATGCGCTACTCGATGGTGTCGCGCGAGGTGATCGCCGACTCGATCGAGACCGTCTCCGGCGCCGAGGGCTTCGACGCGGTCGTCGCGGTCGGCGGCTGCGACAAGAACATGCCGGGCTGCATCATGGCGCTCGCCCGGCTGAACCGCCCGGCCGTCTTCGTCTACGGCGGCACGATCCTCCCCGGCATCCATCCCGGCACGAAGAAGGAGTGCGACATCGTCTCCGTGTTCGAGGCCTTCGGCCAGTACTCGGGCGGCAAGCTCGACAAGGCGGGCCTCCTCGAGGTCGAGAAGTGCTCGATCCCGGGGCCCGGCTCCTGCGGGGGCATGTACACCGCGAACACCATGGCCTGCGCCATCGAGGCCATGGGCATGAGCCTTCCCAACAGCTCGACCCAGCTCGCCGTCGGTGCGGAGAAGAGGGACGACTGCCGCCGCGCCGGCCAGGCCGCGCTCGCGCTCCTGAAGGCCGGGATCAGGCCGAGGGACATCATGACCAGGAAGGCGTTCGAGAACGCGATCGCGGTCGTGATTGCCCTCGGCGGCTCTACGAACGCGGTGCTGCACCTCCTCGCGATGGCGCACACGGCGCAGGTGAAGCTCTCGATCGACGACTTCACGCGGATCGGCAAGCGCGTGCCCGTGCTCGCGGACCTGAAGCCCTCCGGGAAGTACGGCGTGGCCCACCTCGTGCGGATCGGGGGCCTGCCGCCGCTGATGAAGATGCTGCTCGACAGGGGACTCCTCCACGGGGACTGCAGGACCGTCACCGGCCTCACCGTCGCCGAGAACCTGAGGGGCGTCGGCCCCTACCCGACCGGCCAGGACGTCGTGCGCCCCTTCTCGGACCCCGTGAAGGCGGACAGCCACCTGAGGATCCTCTACGGCAACCTGGCCCCGGGCGGCGCGGTCGCCAAGATCACCGGCAAGGAGGGGCTGACGTTCTCCGGCAAGGCCATCGTCTTCGAGTCGGAGGAGACCGCGCTCGCGGGCATCCTGGACGGCCGCGTTAAGGCCGGCCACGTGATCGTGATCCGCAACGAGGGCCCCGTCGGCGGCCCGGGGATGCGCGAGATGCTCTCCCCCACGAGCGCCGTCATGGGCAAGGGCCTGGGGAATTCCGTGGGGCTCATCACCGACGGGCGCTTCTCCGGCGGCAGCCACGGCTACGTCGTCGGCCACATCACCCCCGAGGCCGCCGTCGGCGGACCCATCGCCGTCATCAGGAACGGCGAGCCAATCACGATCGACGCCGTGGCCAACACGATCTCCCTCGGGATCCCCGCCAAGGACTTGAAGGCCCGCCTCAAGGCCTGGCGCCCGAAGAAGCCCAAGGAAACCCGCGGCGCGCTTGCGAAATACGCGAGGCTGGTCACCAGTGCCTCCGAGGGCGCCGTCACCGACAAGAACCTCTTCTAAATGACCTGGTCACGCTTCAAGGAATACCTCTGGCAGGACGAGGCTCTCGGCCTCTCCCTCGACATCAGCCGGATCCCCTTCCCCGACGGCTACCTGGGCTCCATGGAGCCCAGGATCCAGAAGGCCTTCGCCGAGATGGCGGCCCTGGAGAAGGGCGCCATCGCCAACACGAGCGAGAAGCGCATGGTCGGCCACTACTGGCTTCGCGCCCCGCAGCTGGCGCCGGACAAGGCGATCTCCGACGAGATCACGACGACCCTGGCCTCCATCAAGGCCTTCGCGGCCAAGGTCCACTCCGGGGCCCTCTCCGGGCCGAAGGGCCGGTTCACGCACCTCCTCGTGATCGGGATCGGCGGCTCCGCTCTCGGCCCCCAGTTCGTCAGCCAGGCCCTGGGGCAGCCCGGAAAGGACAGGATGGACGTCCTCTTCTTCGACAACAGCGACCCGGACGGGTTCGACTACGTGCTGGCGAAGCTCGGGCCGCACCTCGCCCAGACGCTGGTCGTCGTCATCTCCAAGTCGGGCGGCACGCTCGAGACCCGAAACGGCCAGCTCGAGGCGGCCCAGGCGTTCAAGGCGGCCGGGCTCTCGTTCCCGAGCCACTACGTCGCCGTGACCGGCGCCGGATCGAAGCTCGACCTGCAGGCGAAGAGGGAGGGATGGCTCGCCATGTTCCCCATGTGGGACTGGGTCGGGGGCCGGACGAGCGAGCTCTGCGCGGTCGGCCTCCTGCCCGCCGCGCTCCAGGGCCTCGACGTCGATGCGATGCTGGCCGGCGCCGCGGCGATCGACGTGGCGACCCGGAAACCCACCACGCGCGAGAACCCCGCCGCGCTCCTCGCCCTCATGTGGTACTTCGCGACGGACGGGCGCGGCTCGAGGGACATGGTCGTCCTCCCCTACAAGGACCGGCTCCTCCTCTTCTCGCGCTACCTCCAGCAGCTCGTCATGGAGTCGCTCGGCAAGGAGCTCGACCTGCAGGGCAAGGTCGTCAACCAGGGGATCGCCGTCTACGGCAACAAGGGCTCGACGGACCAGCACGCCTACGTCCAGCAGCTCAGGGAGGGCGTGAAGAACTTCTTCGTCACCTTCATCGACGTCATGAGGGACCGGGCCGGCCCGCGCTTCGAGGTCGAGCCGGGAATCACGAGCGGCGACTACCTCCACGGCTTCTACCTCGGGACGCGGGACGCCCTGAGCGAGAAGGACCGCTGGTCGGTGACGCTGACCCTCTCCGAGGTGTCGCCGCGCTCGCTCGGGATGATGGTCGCCCTCTACGAGAGGGTCGTCGGCCTCTACGCCTCGCTCGTGAACGTGAACGCCTACGACCAGCCGGGCGTCGAGGCCGGCAAGAAGGCGGCCACGGGCGTCATCGCGCTGCAGCAGAAGCTGGTCGCGGCGCTCAGAGCCGCCCCGGGCAAGGCCTTCACGGCGGAGGCGCTCGCGGCGCAGGTGGGCGGCGACGCCGAGATGGCCTTCAAGATCCTCGAGCACCTCTCGGCCAACGGGACCGTGCAGAAGACCTCCAAAACCCCTTGGTTCGACTCCACCTACGCCACCTGAGCAGAGCCGACTTGCATTCGGGTGAACCCGGCTTATTTTCTGCGGCAGAATGAATTCGGACATCAAGCGTGCAGCGTTGCTTCTCCTGGTCGCCGCGGGCGCCCTCCTCGCCGGATGCTCCTCCGACGCCCCCGAGGCCTCGTCGATACCCTGGAACCAGCCCGCCGACTGGGAGGGACAGATTCCCGGGATGAGCGGCAGCGGCAGCCAAGTGCATTGAGTCCCGCCCCGGCGAACACGTCGCTCGCGGCCCAGCCGGGCCACCTGTACGTTGTCGCGACGCCGATCGGCAACCTCTCCGATTTGACCGAGCGCGCACGCGCGATCGTGGCCTCCGCCGACCTGGTCGCCTGCGAGGACACGCGTACGACCGGCACCCTCCTCGACCGCCTGGGGATCCGAAAGGAGCTCGTCGCCTACCACGAGCACAACGAGACGGAGGCCGCGGAGCGCCTGGCGGCGCTCATCGCCTCGGGCAAATCCGTGGCCCTGGCGACCGACGCCGGGACGCCGGGCCTGAGCGACCCCGGATTCCGCGTGGTGCGCGCCTGCCGTCGCCAGGGCCTGCCCGTCGTTCCCGTCCCCGGCCCGGTCGCCTTCGCCGCCGTCCTTTCCGCCAGCGGGCTTCCCACCAACGGGTTCCTCTTCGCCGGCTTCCTCCCCCCGAAGTCCTCGGCGCGCGTCGCCTTCTATTCCAAGTACAGGGACTTCGACTACACGGTCGCCCTCTATGAGAGCTGCCACCGGATCGCGAAGGCCATGGACGACATCGTGGCCACCCTCGGGCCCGAGCGCGTGGTCTGCGTCGCGAAGGAGGTCTCGAAGCTCCATGAGACCTTCTGGGTCGGGGCGGCCGGCGACGTCCGGGAGCGCCTCTCCAATGCGAGCCTGAAGGGTGAGTTCACGCTCCTCATCGCGCCCGCGGACTACCGGCTCTAGGGCGGGCCTTCCCCAATGAAAGCCGCCGTCATCGACGTGGGGAGCAACTCCATCAAGCTCCTGGTCGCCGAAAAGGCGGGAGATGGAAGCCTGAAGGAGGTGCTGTCCCGGACGATCGAGGCGCGGATCAGCATGGGCATCGGCTCCAAGCTGCCTTACCTGAACCCCGAGGGCATCGCCCGCGGCCTGGCCGCCGTCGCCGAGCTCGCGGCTTCCGCGACCGGCGCTGGCGCCGACAGGATCGACGCCGTGGCGACAAGCGCCGTCCGCGGCGCGTCAAACGGCCCGGAGTTCGCCTACGAGCTCAAGTCCGCGACGGGCCTGAAGCTTCGGATACTCCAGGGTGATGAGGAGGCAGGCCTGATAGGCCGGGGCCTGAGGACCGACCCGGGCCTCATCGGCCTCAGGAACTTCAATGCCTTTGACCTCGGGGGCGGCAGCCTCGAGTGCCTGTCCTTCAGGGACCG
>CAZDZL010000073.1:0-10112 GCA_964509885.1 uncultured Opitutaceae bacterium
GTGAAGAATCCGGCGACCAGGAAGATTCCCGCGAATCCGGAGACCAGGCCCGCGATCACGAACAGCGGGGATCGGAGGCCTGCCCCGGTCAGGACAAGGCCAAGGCCGCCAGCCAGGAGCATGAGGACGAAGAACAGCGACGCCCAGCCGGTGACCGCCGATGCCGGCTGCTCGTGGTGGGTGGTGAGTGAGAGGGATGATGGAGGGTTGTTCATGGAGGGTCGTTGGGTTGAACTAGATATTAATGTGATATCATTTATCTATCTCGTCAACAACACCCTATTTGAACTAACATATATATTTTATATTCACACACTTATGATTACATAAATTTGACAATGCTCGCTGAAACCCGACAAAAAAGGCCCGGGGCGTCCGCCGCCCCGGGCCTTGGAAGGAATAGCGTCGCTGTGTCCGAAGCCGGAATCAGCGCATCGCGATCGGCAGGTCCCCTGCGCCGGCGTGGGGATTGGGCGTGAAAAGAAGCACCGGGCCGTTGTTCTGGGAGACCGCGATCGGCGCGGCCCCCTTCTGGCCCGGCAGCGCCACCGCCACGGCCGCGCGGGTGTCGCCGGGGGCGAGGAGCCCGCTCTGCCACGTCGGGACCGGCGTCAGGCCGCCCTTGCCGTCGCCCTTAAGGAGCACACTGACTCCGCCGTCAAAGCGCCCGGTGGAGGGCTCGGGGCCGAAGTTGTTGCCGACGCAGTAGACGTCGAGGCTGCCCTTGCCGTAGAAGTCCCTCACCACGATCCCGTTTATCGGGGAGATCTGCGCCATGCTCGGAAGCGGCTTGAACTCGAAGGTCTTGTCGGCCTTCTGGTAGTACACGCCGCTCGCAAGCTCGGTGGCCGCGTAGCGCTTCGCCTTCGCGAGGTACTCCGCGGGGAATATCTCCTCGATCGTGGCATGCGCGTAGGACTCGTAGGTCGGGAACTTCTTCGTGATCCAGGGGAAGACGTAGGCCAGCTTGCTCCTGCCGCGCACGGGATAGAGCTTGCCGTCCTCGTACTGCGCCTCGACCAGCTGCTGCCTGCCGCTGCCGTCGAGGTCGCCCGCGAAGATGACGGTGGGCTCGGCGGCGCTCGCGTGGTACTTCGTGTTCAGTCCGACGTTGCCGGCGATGAGGTCCAGCCGGCCGTCGCCGTTCAGGTCCGCCACGGCCAGCGAGCTCCACCAGCCGGTGCGCTTGTCGAGGCCCGCCTTCGCGGTCCAGTTCTCGAGGCTGTGCCCGGTGTTGCGGAAGTACACGATCGGGCCCCACTCGGTCGCGAGGACCAGGTCCGGCCGGCCGTCGTGGTCGATGTCGGCCCAGACCGCAGCCGTCACCATGCCGACGGTGCGCAGGCCCGGGGCGTACTCGTCCGTGACGTCGACGAGCTTCCCGCCGAGGTTGCGGTAGAGGTAGCTGCGAGGCGTCTCCGGCCAGCGGCCGGGGACGACCCGCCCCCCTACGAAGAGCCCGACCTTGCCGGACTTCTCGAAGTCCGCCGCGGCCGCGACGCAGGTCGACTCGGCGTTGCCCGGGAGCGTCCCCGCCGGGGCGAGCGTGAAGTTGCCCTTGCCGTCGTTGATGTAGAGGCGGTTCGTGAGGGCGGGGTCGCCGCGCTCGTGCCGGATGCCGCCGCTCGCGATGAAGAGGTCGGCGTGGCCGTCCCCGTTGACATCGAAGAAGAGGGCCCCGACGTCGTCGGAATCCTTCACGTCGGCCCAAGGCTGGACCGGGGCGGGCTTGAAGGTGCCGTCCTTCTGGCCGAGGTACAGGACGCCGGCCTGGCCGCCGGTGCCGCTGACGAACAGGTCGGCGATGCCGTCGCCGTTCACGTCGGCGACCGCGATTGCGGGGCCGCTCAGGCCCTGGCGGCGCGGGAGGAGGCGCTGGGCGCTGAATTCATCCGCGAGCTGGGGCGTGTCCGTGAAGTCGACGCCGCGCGCGTGGGCGTTCTCGGTGAACAGCGCGCCCGGGTTCGCGGGGTGCGTGGTCTTCGCGGGCGGGCGGTGGGAAACCTCGCCCGCGGCGAGGGCCGGCTGGGCGATCGTCAGCAGCCTGTCGACCGGCAGGTCCTCGAGGACCTGCACCTGGCCGTTCGGCCAGTGGATGGTCATCTTTGAGATGACCGAGTCGTCCCCCAGCCCGAAGTGCACCGTCGCAGGCTCGCTCGCCACGACGCCGCGCTCGGTGTAGACTTGGCGCACCTGCACGCCCGAGGCCGTGACGATCTGCACCTCGGCGCCGATGGCGTCCACGTTGGGCGCGCGTCCCGCGAGCTTGATCAGGACACGGTGTCCCTCGGTCGTGTTGTTGCGGATGATCGTCGGCGGGCCGTCGTAGTTGTTGTAGACGATGTCGAGGACGCCGCGGCCGTCCAAGTCGACCAGCGCGCATCCGAACGAGACCCCGCTCTGGTCGAGGCCCCACTGGGCGCTCACGTCCTCGAACTTCAGGTTGCCCAGGTTGCGGTACGCGAGCGTGTGCTCGTTGCGGGTCGGGGTGTTCTTCCAGACCGCGCCGCGCGCGTTCGGGTTCGGGGCGACGTTGGCCTTGTCGACCAGGTCGGGGTTCGTGAAGTCGCGGATCATGCCCGCGGTGTAGAAGAGGTCCTCGCGGCCCGAGCAGTCGAGGTCGCCCATGCGCGCCGCCCAGGTCCAGCCCGTGGCGTCGACGCCGATCATGTGCGAGATCTCCTGGTAGCGGTCGGTGCCGGTGTTCAGGTAGACGGCGTTCCACATGTACTGCGGGATCAGCTCGGGCACGCGCTCCATCTCCCAGAGGCCGCGGCCCATCTCCTCGAGGCCCGTCATGAACTTCGCGTGCGTGTGGTCGCGCATGTCGCTGACCATGAAGTCGATGAGCCCGTCATTGTTGAGGTCGCCCGAGTCGGCGCCCATCGAGAAGTACGTGACGTGGGGCAGCCTCTCGTCGACCACGTCCGTGAAGGTGCCGTCCCCGTTGTTCATGTAGAAGCGGTCGGGCGTCTCAAAGTCGTTGGCGATGTACATGTCGGGCCATCCGTCCTGGTTGGCGTCAAACCAGAGTGCCGTGTGGCCCTGCGTCGTGCCCCAGATGCCGGCCTGCTTGGAAGCGTCCGTGAAATGCCCCTTGCCGTCGTTGTGGAAGAGGTAGTTCCTGCGGCCCATGGGGGCCTTCGAGAAGTCCAGGACGTTGGTCAGCAGGAAGCAGTCGAGGTAGCCGTCGCCGTCGTAGTCGGCGAACGTGGCCTCCACGCTGGCGTCCTTGATGTCCAGGCCGTAATCCTTCGCCTTCTCCGTGAAGGTGCCGTCGCCGTTGTTTATGAAGAGGAGGTTCGGGGCGTCGAAGCGGCAGACATAGAGGTCCGGCCAGCCGTCCTGGTTGATGTCGACCACGGTGGCGCTCACGACGCTGCCCGGGCCGTTCTGCGTGCAGTCGACGCCCGCGGCAGGGGCGATATCCACGAACTTGAACGGCGCCGTCTGGCGGTAGAGCGCGCAGGGGCCGTTGCGCGACACGACGAAGATGTCCAGCTGTCCGTCTTTCATGAAGTCCGCGACGGCGATGCCCGTCTCGACGGCGCCGAGCGTCAGCTCGCGGAAGCGGTCGCCCCACATGCGCGGGTCGTTGTAGAGGTTCTTGACCGTGACGCCCGTGTCCTCAGGCGCCATGACCTGGAAGAGCTTCTGGCCCGCGGGCGCGGGAAGCCGGGGCCTCAGGGGAGTCGCCACGTAGGCCGGGTCGGCCCACGCCGCCATCGTCAGGGCGCCAAACGCGGTAAGTGCGAGGATCTTCTTCATGGGAGTTAGGGATACGTGGGATTACTTGGCGAGGGGCTGGAGGGCGTGCGAGAAGACCCAGTTGGCGACAGCGGTCCCCGCCTTCTGGCCCTCGAGGTTGTCCGACATGGTGTGGATGCCGCCGAAGACGCGGCTCATGCCGGCCTCGCGCTGGGCGTCCGAGAGCTTGGCGAAGGTGTGCACGACCCCGGGCAGGCCGTCGGAGCCGATGCTGAACGAGATGTCGTCCGTGCCGAAGAAGAGGGCCAGAGTCGTCGCGGCGGCCGCGGAGAAGGCGCTGTGCCCCGAGATGTACGCAGGGAAGGAGGGCGACGCCAAATTCGGGATGAAGTCCGGGTTAGGCGCGGCGTTCGGGTTGATCTTGGCGTCCATCTCGCGGATGGCCGTCTCGGGCCTCCAGGTGCTGTAGTAGAACTTCGTCTCCCAGACCGTGATCGCGGCGTCCGCCTCGGCGATGTTGAGGAGCGCGAAGAGACGCGCCGCGTCCGGCACGGAGAGGTTCCTGGCCTTGGCAATCCTCTCGGCGATGACGTTCCAGTGGCCCGGCGGCGTCGCCGTGCCCAGGTCATCGGACCAGAACGGCGTCGTGAGGGTCTGGTACTCGGTGCGGTCCGCCCCGTCGCGGGCGCCGACCTTGTTCACGTAGGCGATCTCGTCGGCGTACTCCTTCGAACCGATCGTGTACGGCGGAGGCGCCCGGAACTGGGACTGCGAGGTGATGACAAAGGGGGTCACCTTGCCCCAGAAGGGAAGCGTGGGCGGCCGGAAGGCGGCGGGCGTCTCGCGCCACTTGCCGGGCTCCGTGCTCGAGTACTTGCCTGGGACCGGCTTGTTGTAGCCGCTGTCGGCGCGCTTGGCCAGGACGGCCTCGGCCACCTTCTTGCCCCAGGCGAGGCCGTCAACCTTGGCCTGCCCGTCCGGTATTGCGTCGAGGGCCTTCTTGTAGGCGTCCGCGAGCGGCTTCGGGTTCGTCCAGGTCCAGAGCGAATTGAGGACGGTATTGGCCGCGCCCGCTATCGCCGCGTCCATGTCGGCGCCGGCCGGGGCCGGGTCGTTCACGAGCCAGCCCTGGTGGGTGCGCGTGATCCCGTTCACGGCGTCGAAGATCGCGATGTGGAACGTCGCCAGGTACAGGGCCGAGTGCGGCGGCGGGTTGCGGGCGAGGCGCGTGGCATCCAGCGCCACGAGGTTCCAGTCCAGGACCGCGTTGCCCGCGAGGGCGCGGCCGAGCGGGGCCATGAGGAGGAGCAGGGCGAGGGCGACGAGGCGGGTGGATTTCATGGGTAATGGTTTCGGAAGCGCTTGCTGCGGGCCGGGTTTGTAAACGGGGTACGGACCTGCGACCGCGCCCGAGAATTGGGCCATGCGCGGGCGGGACTTAAAGGCGTTAGTGGCCGACATGCATTTATTAAGGGCGAACCGCTCCACCGGTGGGGCGAAACGGGGGGCCGATCGGGGGCCGGGCCCCGGCCTACTGCGGCTCGGTGATGACCAGGCGGCGGTTCACGCCGGGAGGGCGGACCTCCTGGAGGACACCGCTCGGCCAACGAACAACTACCTTTCGCACGCGGTCGTCGGCGCCCAGGCCGAATGTGAGCGTCTTCTCGGACTGGGCCATGAATCCCATCGCGGGTTCCATGGTCTGGACAAGGACGCCGCGGGGCGTGTGCACCTCGACCCGGGCGCCGCCGGCGTCGCGCTGGCAGTGCGTGCCCACGAGGTCAATCCGCAGCCACGCGTTATGCAGGCGCTGGTCGTTTCGAAGGAGCCTCGGCGGACCGCCGTTCTGCGCGATCACGACGTCGAGGTTCCCGTTCCCGTCGACGTCGGCCACGGCCACGCCGCGTGCGACCATGCGCCCGCCGAGTCCTCCCTCCCCTCCCGGCCCAGGCGCGCGGGCCCAGCCCTTTCCGTTGTTCCACAGCAGGCCGGGCGCGGCCGCGAATGCGCGGCTGTTGTCAAAGCGAAGGAGCGCCGGCTCGGCGAGGCCGTTACCGGAGACGATGTCGATCCGGCCGTCCAGGTCGTAGTCGAGGAGGGCGACGCCGAGCCTCTGGGAGAGGTGGCAGAGCGAGTCGCCCTCGTCGGCCACCGGGGCCAGGGCCAGCCCGGCCGCGCGCAGGATGCCGAGCCGGTCCGACGGCTGGCCGGGCGTCGAGAACGTCATCGTTCCGGCACCCACGAGCCCGGCCGAGGACCCCTCGCGGCGCTCCCCTGCGGGCGGCGTCCACTGCCGGAACGTCCCGTCGCCCTGGTTCAGGAACAGTATGTCGCCGCCCGACTGGTACGTGAAAAGGAGGTCCAGCTTGCCGTCGCCGTTGGCATCAACGGCGGCGACGGCGAGGGGGTTCGCCCTGGGGTAGCCGGTCTGGCGGTCGATCAGGTTGAGCCCCGTCCTCGCCGAGATCTCCTTGAATTTCCCGTTCCCGAGGTTCCGGTAGACGGAGGGAAACACGCTGACGAAGCCCGAACGCGCCGTGTACGAGGGGCCGTCCACCTCGGCGGCAAACGCGTCCTGCAGGCCCGTCCCCTGCGCCCAGCGCGCGTAGTTGCACACCACGAGGTCGAGTTTCCCGTCCCCGAAGATGTCGATCCAGACGGCGCCCGTGCTCCAGACATGGTCGTCGCCCCTGACGCCGGCCGCGTCGGTCACGTCGGCGAACGTGCCGTTGCCCCGGTTGTGGAACAGGCGGTTGCCGCCGATCCCCGACACGAAGATGTCGGGCCATCCGTCCCCGTCGTAGTCGCCGACGGCGACCCCCATGCCGATCAGGTTGACGTCGAGCCCCGCCTCCCTCGTGACGTCCGTGAAATGCCCCTTGCCGTCGTTGTGGAAGAGGGCGCAGGTCGGCGTGGCGCCGGCGGCGGAGGTGTTCCAGGGCCAGGAGGTCCCGCTGACGAAGAACAGGTCCGGGTGCCCGTCGCTGTCGTAGTCGAGGAACGCGACGGCGCCGGGCAGCGTCGTCGGCGTGTCCCTGCCGAACTGCACGCCGTTGTCGTGGACGTAGTCCAGGCCCGACTCGGCGGTGACGTCTGTGAACTTGGCGGCGGGCGCCGAGGCGGCCCGCGACGCGAACGGGAATATCCTCGAGAAGACGACGCCGATCAGGATGGCCGCGACCGCGAGGGGCACGAGCACCGGCACGAGCGGGGAGATGGCGCCGTCCCGGCGCCCCTGCGTGGGGGCGCGTCCGTTATCGGGCATGTGGGGAGGAAGTCATGGCGCCCGGCCGGGCCAAGCCGCGAAAACAGGCGTTGACTGCTATTGACGCCAAGCCAGCCGAAGTAAAAACCTTTTCACCTATGAGCGCGCGGAACATGGCCCCCTCCCTCCTCCGGGGCTCCGGATGGGTGGCGCTCTGGTCGCTCGTGGGCCTCGCGATCGCCAGCGAGATCTACCTCTCCAGCAATTTCCTGGGGCGCTCCATCACCTGGGGCGAGGCGATCAGCGACTCGCTGGAGGACTGGTACGTCTACGGCGCGCTGTCCCTGCCCGTCGTCTGGCTCGCGCGGCGCTACCCCCCCGAGCGCGGCTCGCGCTGGGCGGCGGCCGGGATCCACCTGCTGGCCGCATTGGTGTTCTCCTCCGCCTTCATCCTTGTCCGCACGCTCGTGGGCGAGGTCGACGGCTGGCTGACCGGCGAGCCGGCCACGTTCTCCGAGATCTTCCACCCGCTCCTCGTGCGGACGTTCCCGTTCAACCTCCTGGTGTACGGCGTCATCCTGTCCGTCAGCCATGCGCTCGACTACTACCGCAAGTACCACGAGCGCACCGTCCAGACGCTCGAGCTGGAGAAGCACCTGACCGAGGCGCGCCTCCAGGCGCTGCTCCACCAGCTGAAGCCCCACTTCCTCTTCAACACGCTCAACGGGATAGCGTCCCTCATGCACACGGACGTCGACGCGGCCGACCGCATGCTCGTGCGCCTGAGCGAGCTCTTGCGGATAACGATGTCCCACACGGGGGCGCCCCAGACGACCCTGCGCGAGGAGGTCGCCTTCCTCGAGCGCTACCTCGACATCGAGAAGATACGCTTCCGCAACCGCCTGGAGGTCGTGATCGCGGTGGCCGACGACGCGATCGACGCCCAGGTGCCGAGCCTCATCCTCCAGCCCATGGTCGAGAACGCCATGCGCCACGGCGTTGAGCCCCACTCGCGGATGGGCCGGATCGAGCTCCGGGGCGCCCGCGACGGGGGGAACCTGGTCCTGACCGTGACGGACAACGGCGCGGGCATCCCCGCCGGCGGCCCCAAGCGGGAGGGCATCGGCGTCGCCAACACCCGCGCCCGGCTCGCGGAGCTCTACGGGGCCCAGCAGAAATTCGAACTGGTCAACGGGCCCGAAGGCGGCCTGTGTGTGCGCATAACGATCCCCTTCAACAGCACCAAGACGTGACCAAGCTGCGCATCATAGTCGCCGATGACGAGCCCCTGGCGCGCGCGCGCCTGCTGTCGCTCCTCCCCAAGGATGTCTCCCTCGAGGTCATCGGGGAATACGGGAGCGGGACCGAGGCCGTGGAGGCCATCCGCCGGGACAAGCCCGACATCGCCTTCCTCGACATGCAGATGCCGGGCTGCGACGGGCTGCAGGTTGTCGCGGGGCTCGATCCCGCGGAGCGCCCCGCGGTCGTCTTCGTGACGGCCCACGACAAGTTCGCGGTGGACGCCTTCGGCGTTCGCGCGGTCGACTATGTGCTGAAACCCTATGACCGCGAGCGCCTCGAGACCGCCCTCGAGCGTGCCGCGGAATACGTGAGCGCCCGGCGCGCCGGCGACCTGGGCGCGAGGATCGAGGGGGCCCTGGCCGGGGCGGGCGCGACGGGCACCCCGAGGCCCGAGCGCCTCGCGGTGAAGGCCGACGGGCGCTTTGTCTTCCTCAAGTTTGACGAGATCGTCTGGGTCGAGGCCGCCGACAATTACGTCGTCATCCACACGTCGGCCGGCGAGCGCCTCATGCCCCGCGACACGCTGACCGCGATCGAGGCCCGCCTCGGGCCGCAGCAGTTCACGCGGGTCAACCGCTCGGCGCTTGTGCGGATCGACCAGGTCAAGGAGCTCCAGCCCTCGGCGCAGGGGGACTACAGCATACTCCTCAGGAACGGCACACGGATCCCGCTCAGCCGCAACCTGCGAGGGCGCTTCGAGAAGTTCCTGATGGAGGGGTAGAGGCCCCCTTTGGGGCGGCGGGCTGTTTGCCGCTCAGATGCTGTTCGAAAGGGGCTTAGCCACGCGTGTGTTCATGCCCCGTGAAAGGTTGCGCCTGGATTCTCGATCCCTGCCGTTAGCCGGCGACTGAGCGAATCGATTCTAACTCCGCGACCAATTTGAGAAGGCAAGCACGACGCTGTCGCCATCGGCTGCGCCCCCCTTGAATACAAAAAGGAAGTGTTTCACGCCCGAGGGTATCATGAACAAATCGCCCTCGTGAAAGAGCAGCCACCCAGAATCCGTGCTGCCGCCACTGGGGCTGGAGGGGCCGCCTTCGTTGTTCAAGATCCCCGGCATGAAGCCGGGAATATAGGTGCCATTCCTAAAGTAGACCGAGTACTTCATCCGCTGTTCGAGCGTGAACACGTCCGAGTCGGGGACGATCTGATTGAAGCCGCTGTCTGAAACGAAGAGAAGTATCTTCCCCAAGCGCTGAAGGTTCCTTCCCTCTCCAGTCTTTGCATAATATTCGCCGGCGACATTGCCGTGCGGCGTCGCGAATACCACCACGTAGAAGTTCTTCAGATCACGCTTCGCTGCGACCTTCCATCCTTCGCGAGAAATGCCGGATACGAATTCGTCCAGGGAGCCATAGGTCGGCCTCCAGTTATCCTTCAGATCTCTGAGGTCCTTTACCTGCATGATCGCGTCGCCGGGAACGTCATGGCCGAGGTATTCAACCACCATCCGCTTCTTCGGCACTATGTAGTCCACCAGCGGATCTGGGCTCAAATCGAGCCTGGATGCCGTGACAACCACCCTTTCCAAATCAATTGGCTTCTGGGATTCCGCGTCGTTGGTGGCATCCGTGGCGGCGCCTCTGGCCGAAAACGAAACAACGGCGAGCGCAATGGGTAGAAGGCGTTTCATGGGCGCTCGATCGGATGTGAAAGCTTAGCACAGCAGGCCGCGGATTCAAACCTGACGGGATCGGGACACCGGCTGGCACACGGGGCGGCCTTCTCCAGACTTGCCGGGTCTTGGGCCGTATCGGTCTTCCTCTCCTGCGACTAACGGAAGAACCTGTCCCTGCCTCGGTTGGGCATACTTAGACCTCTCGGGATTCATCCCAATAAGGGGAAAAATGGTCGGGCTGGAGAGATTCGAACTCTCGACCTCTTGCACCCCATGCAA
>CAZDZL010000074.1:0-9208 GCA_964509885.1 uncultured Opitutaceae bacterium
CATCACCGACATCATGCAGACGGCCTACATCGAGTACTCGATGTCGGTCATCATCGCGCGCGCCCTGCCCGACGCCCGCGACGGCCTCAAGCCCGTGCAGAGGAGGATCCTGTACGCGATGCTGAGGGAGGGCCTGCTCCACAACCGGCCCTTCGACAAGTGCGCGGGCGTGGTCGGCGAGGTCCTGAAGAACTACCACCCCCACGGCGACGCGTCCGTGTACGACACGCTGGTGCGCCTCGCCCAGACCTGGGTCATGCGCTACCCGCTCATCGACCCGCAGGGCAACTTCGGCTCGGTGGACGGCGACCCGCCGGCCGCCTACCGGTACACCGAGTGCCGCCTGAACGCCGCGGCCGAGGAGCTCCTGAAGGACATCGAGGAGGACACGGTCGACTTCGCGCCGAACTACAAGGAGTCGACGACCGAGCCGACCGTGCTGCCGGCGGCGCTCCCTAACCTGCTGATGAACGGCTCGACGGGCATCGCCGTCGGCATGGCGACCAACATCCCGCCGCACAACCTGAGCGAGATCATCGACGCGGCCTGCGCCATCCTCGACAGGCCGTCGGTCTCGGTGGACGAGCTCTGCGGCATCGTGCAGGGGCCGGACTTCCCCACGGGCGGCGTGATCTCGGGGCGCGAGGCGATCCTGAGCTACCTGAAGACGGGCAAGGGGATCGTGCGCATCCGCGGCAAGGCCCACTCGGAGGAGATGAAGGGAGGGATGGAGCAGATCGTCATCACGGAGATCCCCTACAACGTGAACCGGGCGAACCTGGTCACGCGCATAGCGGAGCTCGTGGGCGAGAAGCAGCTGGACGGCATCCGCGACCTGCGCGACGAGTCGGACGAGAACACCCGCATCGTCGTCGAGCTGAAGCGCGGCGAGCAGGCGAAGGTCGTCATCAACCAGCTCTTCCAGAAGACCGCGCTCGAGTCCTCGTTCGGCGTCACCCTCCTCGCGCTCGACCGCAAGCGGCCGAAGCAGATGAACATCAAGGAGCTGATCGAGTGCTACATCGAGCACCGCAGGGACGTCGTGACGCGCCGCACCCGCTTCCGCCTGCGCGAGGCGGAGGACCGCGCCCACATCCTCGAGGGCTACATCATCGCCCTCGATAACCTGGACGACTTCGTGAGGATCATCCGCGCCTCGTCGAACCGCGACGAGGCCAAGGTGAAGCTGATGGCCAAGTACCCCCTCTCCGAGAGGCAGACGGACGCCATCCTGGAGCTGCGCCTCTACCAGCTGACCGGGCTCGAGCGCGGCAAGATCGAGGCCGAGTACCTCGGCCTCATGAAGCTGATCGAGGAGCTGCGCGGCATCCTGGAGTCGGAGGCCAAGCTGCTGGCGCTCATCAAGAGCGAGCTCCTGGAGATGAAGGCCAAGTACGCGTCGCCGCGCCGGACGGAGATCATCGCGGCCGCCGGGGAGTTCCGCATGGAGGACGTCATCCCGAACGAGGGCTGCGTGATCACGGTCTCCCACCTCGGGTTCATCAAGCGCACGAGGGTCTCCGACTACCGCTCCCAGAAGCGGGGCGGCAAGGGCATCATCGGGACCGAGACCTACGACGAGGACTTCGTGGAGCACCTGTTCACCGCGAGCACCCACGACTACATCCTGTTCCTCACGAACACGGGCCAGTGCCATGCGAAGAAGGTCTACGACGTGCCCGAGGGGACCCGCGCGTCCAAGGGCAAGTCGGTCTCCAGCTTCCTGCGCCTGGCGGAGGGCGAGAAGATCGCGGCCATGATCTGCGTCAAGGACTTCGAGGGCACCTCCCACCTCGTCATGGCGACGAAGGCGGGCGTTACCAAGAAGACGAACCTCTCCGACTACACGAACGCGACCCGCGAGGGCGGCCTGCGCGGGATAAAGCTCGAGGAGGGCGACACCCTCGTCGGCTGCGTGCTCACCACCGGCGAGAACGAGATCGTCCTCGTGAGCCACAAGGGCCAGGCCGTGCGCTTCAACGAGAACGAGCTCAGGGACCAGGGCCGCGACACGGTCGGCGTCACCGGCATGCGCTTCAAGATCGACGGGGACCACGTGAAGGCCGTCGAGGTCTGCGACCCGCTCAGCCGCCTGCTGATCGCCCGCGAGGACGGGATCGGCAAGCGCACGAAGTTCGAGGACTACCGGCTCATCAGCCGGGGCGGCACGGGCGTGATCGCGATCGACCTTCCCGAGGACGGCTCCGTCAACGTGGCCGGCGCCCTCAGCGTGCGGGACGGCGGCGAGGTCATGCTCATAACGGCCAAGGGCCAGAGCATACGCACCCGCGTGAGCGAGATCCGGGAGACCGGCCGGGGCGCCAAGGGCGTGAAGCTCCTGACGCTCGCGGACGGCGACAAGCTCCTCAACATCGCGCGCATCGTGGAGACCGAGGAGGAGACCGCGGTGCCCTTCGACGCCCCGGCGGCCCCGGACAAACCTCAGGCGTAGGCGCCCCGCGCCTCAGGGAACCTCGTAGATCTCGACAAGCGAGATCCCGGCGTCGCGGGCGGCCCCGGAGATCTCGGCCGTGTAGGCGCCGGGGGGGAGCGTGACCAGGAGGGCGGAGTCGGCCGACGCGGCGGCTCCCCACGTGAAGGCGCCCACGGAGGCGGCCGTCGCCGCCACCAGCGGGTCGGCCTTCCAGCCCTGGTTGGATTCAATCGGCGTGGAGGTCCCGTCGGCGTTGCTGCGGAAGAGCTGCAGCACGGGGTCGGGAAGGAAGCCCGATACCCCGAACGCCCCGAGCGCGGGCCCCGAGGCCCGGATGAGGAGCGTCTCCGAGGCCGTCCCCGCGACCACGAAGCCGGCGATCAGCACGTTGTCGTCCGTGCCGACCTCGCCGCGGCCCGAAAGGTTGACGAGGCGGGGCGCCGCGGAGGGACGCAGGCCTGCGGGCGTGCCGTCGTACACCTCGCCGAGCACGATCCCCGTGTCGTCGCTGTCGCCGGCGATGATGGCCGAGTACGTTCCCGCCGCCAGGGACTGGTCGAGGGCCGCGTCCAGGCTTGAGCCGCTGTCCCAGGGAAAGGCGCCCACCGCCGCCGCCGAGTTGGCGACGAGCGGGGCGCCTGCCCAGCCGTCGTTCTCGGCGATGACCCCGCTTGCGCCGTAGAGCTGGAGGTCGGGATCCGGGAGGGCGCCGGAGAGGCCGAACGCGGCGAGGGCCGGGCCCGCCGCCCGGATCAGCACCGGGTCGGAGCCCGAGGCGCCCTGGCCGCCCAGCGCAAAGCCGACGATGAGCGCCGCGTCACCCGTCCCCACAGCGGACCGGCAGGAGATGTTGGCGAGCCACCCGGAGACCGCGCCGACCGTGAGCGTCGCCGGGTCGCTGGTGGCCGAGTTGCCGAAATTCGTGGACACGCAGGTGTAGGAGCCGGCGTCGGCCGCCGTCGCGCCCCGGATCACCAGCGTCGGGCCCGTCGCCCCGGAGACCGTGGTGGCGCCCGAGGTCCCGTTTGCCAGCGCCCGGCCGTTCACGAACCACTGGTAGTTCCCGGGTCCCGCGGCCTCAGCCGTGAACACGACCGTGCCGCCCGCGGAGATCGTCTGCGGCGACGGCTGCGTGGGGAATTCCGCCCCGAACGGCCCGGTCACCGCCGGGCTCGTGGCGAGGGTGTTCCCCAGGGCGTCAAGGGCGACCACCTGGACGCTCTCCGAGCCTCCGGCGACATGGATGGCCGTGTCGAATCCGTTCCAGGGAGCCGATGCCAGCACGCCCTGGGACCCCGTCACTTGCCATGAGGCCACGTTTGTCGCGCCGTTCCACACGGCGTCCACGGTCAGCGTGCCGTCGCTCGCCTGGAGCGCGGTGGCCGTCGGGAGGCCCGCCGGCGCTCCGGCCCACGGGAAGCGGTAGGAGCGGTAGGAGCCGTAGCCAGGCTGCTGCACGACGTCGTAGAGCAGCTGCCCCTCGGCGTTGAACTCGGAGAAGCGCCCGATGATGCCCCAGCCCACGAAGACGTCCCCGTTGTCGAGCTGCTGGGCGTTGCCCTCCGCGTAGGTGGACAGGAGCGCGGGATGGGTGATGGTCTCGACGACGTTCGCCGTCATGGCGGCGTCGTCGTGGTGGACCCATATCACGCGCGAGCTCGGCATGACCGGGGCGCCGTTGGACTCGTTGTCGAAGATGCGAAGCGTGGACGCGTCGACGGCCTCGACGTCATGCTGCCACGCGAACGGGAGGCCCGCCCCGAGGGCGAAGTCGCTCTTCTTCCCCCCCATCCTCCAGATGAGGGCGCCCGTCGTCCGGTTGATCTTGTAGACCGTCCAGGTGTGCCGGGACGAGACGAGGATGTTCCCGTCCGCATCCAGCTTCACCGAGTTGATGTGGAAGTAGTCGTAGGGGGCCTTCTGGCCGGGGACGTAGGCCATGTAGCTGTCGGTGAGCGGCACGTCCTTAAGGCTGTGCCACTCGAGGAGGACCGCCCCTGTCGCCACGTCTATCTCCTGAACGGTCGCCTCGTTGATGCTGCCGCTCGCAGGGCCCCCGACCGAGGAGAGGTCCCCCGGGACCGAGTCGTTTATCGCGATCAGCGCGGTGTTCTGGGGCGTCAGCTGGAACTCGTGCATGTCGGCGTTGGCGCCGTTGCCCGCCTTGACGGTCGCGAGGACCGAGTAGGTGGAGTCGTAGATGTAGTCGACGGTCGTGACCGGGTTGACGGCCCCAAACACGGAGGACTGCGACCAGGTGAGCACGGGATTGCCCATGTACGTCTGCACCCGGAAATCCGAGGCCCCCTGGCCCGCGGGCATCGGCATGAACCAGACGATGCGGCCGAGGTCGTCCATGATCTCGGGGCCCTGGGAATAGGTCGCCGCGGACACGTCCTGCGGCGCGATGAAGACGTAGCCCGACGCCAGCGAGCCGCTGTCCTGGACAACCGACACGGGCGGCGGCCCGATCGTCTGCGCTCCGGCCGTGGGAGCCCGGGCAAGAAGGGAAAGAAGCAGCAGGGCCGCGGACGGCCCTGAGAATAGGCCGGCCCCTGCCAGCGACCCGCTCAATCTGTGACGCCCCGTTGCCAAAGTGTTAGGTGCACAGACGCGGCTCTCCCGATTTGGTTCTGAAAAAAATCTCCCGGGTGTCGTTTTTTTGACGCCAGCCTAGCGCGGGGCCGACGGGTCGGCCGCCGACGGGGCCACCGTCCCCGCGAACTTCACCCGAGGCCGGCCGCCGTGCTCAATCTCCAGGAAGAAGCTCCCCATCGAGCCGGGGATGATGCGGACGCGGACTGGGCCCTTCTTGAGGGAGGGCCACTCATCGTCCTCGCTGGTCCTCCAGAGCTGGCCGTTGGCGAGCGTGAACACGGCCCCTCCCCTCCCGAAGTCGATCTCGTGGACGGCGACGAGCGTGGAGTCGAGGGTGGTGTACTCGATCTCGGTCCCCGGCTTGAGCATGACCTTCATCCTCTCGAGGATCCCCGCCGACTGCTTCTTCTGCTCCTCCGCCTGGACCTGCGCCCGCACCGTCGTGGACACGCTCCTGGCGGTCTCCTCCTTCGCCTGGGTGACGGCCCCCGCCTGTCGGCTGCGCACGAGGAGGTCCAGCCGGGCGAGCTCGTCGGGCGTCAGCTTGCCGAGGCCCGCGGCCTGGAAATCCGCCGGGGACAGGTCCCTCGAGAAGGAATCGTCGGCGCGCGCCGCCCCGCAGAGGAGGAGCGCGAGGGAGCAGGCGAGAGGGAAGCGCATGGGGGACAGGGACGGTCAACGCTTGCATCGGCCCCGGCGCAACGAAAAAGTCGCGGGCACCCACGCCGCATGATACGCGCCCTCATATTCGACTTCGACGGGCTCATCCTGGACACGGAGACCGCGCTCATCGACGCCTACGGCGACGTGCACCGGGCGCACGGCGTCCCCTTTGACAAGCCGCTCTTCGCCCGCAGCGTCGGCCACGCGGACTACGCCTTCGACCCGTGGAGGGGATTCGCCCCGGGCGCCGACCGCTCCGGGCTGGAGGCCGAGAGGCTGGCCTTCAACAGGGCCCGCAACCACGCGCAGGACATCCTGCCGGGGGTCGCCCTGCTGATCGACGAGGGCTCGCGCGCGGGCCTCGGCATCGGGCTCGCCTCGAACTCGTCGCATGCCCACGTCGAGGGACACCTCGTCCGCCTCGGCCTCCTCGGGAGGTTCGCCTTCATCGCCTGCCGGGAGGACGTGGCGTCCCCGAAGCCCGAGCCCGACCTGTACCAGCTTGTGCTCAGCCATTTCGGGATCCGCGGCCACGAGGCCATCGCCTTCGAGGACTCGCACACCGGAACGCTCGCCGCGAGGCGGGCGGGCCTGCGGGTCGTGGCCGTCCCGAACGCCTCCACGGGCCACCACGACTTCGGCAACGCCGACCTTCGCGTCGCCTCGCTCGCGGATTGCCGCCTGCAGGGGCTCCTGGCACGATTCGCCACATGAGCCCTCCCCCCGTGCCGCGCTACAACGTGCTCGGCGTCGGAGTCTCCGCGCTGACGCTTTCCCAGGCGCGCGACCTCGTGGTGGGGGCCCGCGGGCGCAAGGGCCTCGGCTATGTCTGCCTCTGCACGGTCCACGGGATCGGCGAGGCCCGCGCCGACCCCGCCCTCAGGCGCATCTTCAACAAGTCTTGGCTCACGACCCCGGACGGGATGCCGCTCGTGTGGATGGGCCCAGCGGGCGTCGAGCGCGTCTACGGGCCCGACCTGATGCTCGCCGTGTGCGACGCGGGCCGGGCCTGCGGCCTCAGGCATTTCCTCTACGGCGGCAAGCCCGGGGTCGCCGGGGAGCTCGCGGAGAGCCTTCGGGCCCGGTTCCCGGGCCTTGAGGTGGCGGGCACCTTCACGCCCCCGTTCCGGGACCTGGACGACGCAGAGATGCGCCAGCTGGAGGCCGACGTCGCGCGCGCCCGGCCCGACATCATCTGGGTCGGACTGGGGACGCCCAAGCAGGAGCGGTTCATGGCGGGGCCGGGCAGCGCGCTCGACGCCGGCCTCCTCGTCGGCGTCGGCGCGGCCTTCGACTTCCACTCCGGCCGGGTGCGCCAGGCGCCGCGCTGGATCCAGAGGAGCGGGTTCGAGTGGCTCTTCAGGCTCTGCACCGAGCCCGCCCGCCTGGGGCCCAGGTACGTGAGGACGAACACGATGTTCCTGCTGCGGCTCGCGGCCCAGAAGCTCGGGATGCGCCGCTACCCCCTGGACTAGAAAAGCTCGCGCTGCACGATCGCGTCCCGCTTGCGCGGGTCCAGGGTGCTGAGCGCAAGGAGCTGCGTCAGCGTGAGCGACGCCAGCTGCGCGTTGCGGGCGAGGGAGCCGAGCAGGAGGGCGCCGGCGAGGGCGTCGTAGAGCGCCGCGTGGTAGCGCCTGCGGCCAGGAGGGCAGTGGGCCGAGGCCAGGGCGTCGACCTCGGACTGCAGCCCGCAGGCCGCCACAAGCGACTCGAGGCGACCGGACTCGATGCCCGGGTAGAGCTGGGAGTAGATCCGCGCCGAGTCGATCCACGGGCCCCAGTCGGCGACGCTGCCCCCCGGCCTCGCGAAGTCCGGGGAGACCCGGGGATAGGGCCACGCGGCCTTAAGGAGCGAATTCTCGGCGCCGGCATAGTGCGCGGCGAGGGGGCCCCGCTCCCGCAGGCCCGCGAAGAGCCCCCAGTCCGACGTGAAGGGCTCAAGGCCCCCGAGGTCCTCCGCCCTGATGCCGTGGACCTCCGTGTCCTCGGCCCGGATGCGCCCGGCGGGCGCGCACAGGCGGGTCACGGTCTCCGTCACGCGGCCCCCGACGAGCGTCGCGACCCCGTACTCGAGCACCCCGGACGCGGCGCCGCCCTCGAAATCGATGAAGAACACCGGCTGCTCGGTCCAAACCATCCGGGGATATTCCCGCAAATGCGCGCGGCTCCGAGCTCAATTTTTCGTGTCTTTGGCGCGATTCGCGGATTGAAACATGGGGTGAACCTCGATCCCCACCGCGCCTTCATGATCGAGCTCGCCGCGCTGAGCGGCGACTTCATACGCCCCTACTTCGGGCGGGCCGACCTGAAGGTCGACCTGAAGTCGGACAGGTCCCCGGTGACGGCGGCCGACACGGGCGCCGAGGAGCTGATGCGCGGCCTGATCCAGAGGAGGTTTCCGGGTCACGGGGTCATCGGCGAGGAGCTGGGCAGCGAGAACCCCGGCGCCGAGTTTGTGTGGGTCCTGGATCCGATCGACGGCACCAAGTCCTTCGCCTCGGCCGTCCCGCTCTTCGGCACCTTGATCGCCCTCCTTCAGGAGGGGCAGCCCGTGCTCGGCTGCATCCACCAGCCCATCCTGCACCAGCTGGTGTTGGGCGACAACACCGCCGCGACCCTGAACGGGAAGCCCGCGAGGACGCGCGCCGCGCGGCGGATCGAGGAGGCCACCCTTCTGACAAGCGATGCGGCCCCGGACACCCGGCACGGGACAAGCGGATACCGGGCGCTCATGGGGAGCTGCAGGATCGCACGGACGTGGGGCGACTGCTACGGGCACATGCTGGTCGCGACGGGCAGCGCGGACGCGATGTTCGACCCGATCATGAACCCGTGGGACATCGCGGCGCTCGTCCCCATCGTCCGCGGCGCCGGCGGCGTCATCACGGACGCGAGGGGCGGCCCCGCCTACCCGGCCACCTCGACCGTCTCGGCCTCGAGCCCCGCCCTGCACGCCCGGGTCATCCAGGCCCTGAACGGGTGAGGCCGCACGGGGCCTACTTCGCGCTCGCCCCGGCCGTGACCCAGGCGGCGATCACCGCGCGCTCCTCGTCCGTGATCTGCGTCGCGTTGCCGAGCGGCATGATGCGCGTCACGACGACCTGCTGGTAGATCCTCTGGGCGTTCTGGACGATGCCGTCCGCGCTCGTCAGGATGACGCCGGCGGGCGGCTGGCTGATCCCGGCGAAGGTGGGCGCCTGCGAATGGCAGGCGACGCAGCGCTGGCCGACGATCCCCCTCACCCTGTCGAGCGTGACCTCCCCCTTGACGGGGGGAAGCGCCTGGATGTGCGGCGCCGTCCAGACCGCCACGACCGCGAGCAGCGCCGCCGAAACGGCCAGGTATGGCCACGCGTTCAGGCCCTTGTGCCTCTTGTTGAAGAAATGCCGGATCAGCACTCCCGCCGCCGCGATCAGCGCGAGCACCGCCCAGGCCCGCGGGTGCCCGTAGGTCGCCGAGTAGTGGTTGCTGATCATGATGAACACGACCGGCAGCGTGAAGTAGTTGTTGTGG
>CAZDZL010000075.1:0-9180 GCA_964509885.1 uncultured Opitutaceae bacterium
GCGTAGCGCAGGAACTGGAAGTTCATGCTGACCAGGTCCTCGTTGATCCACTCGCGGGGAAGCTTCTTCGTGCCGTTCGCGATCTCGCTCAGGGGGGCGAGGCCGGTCTCGACCGTGTAGTGCTCGGTCTCGCCGCGGACCAGCGTGACCATCTTGTCGGTCTCGCCTGCGATCGCCGCGCGCACGGCCGCCTGGCCGGCGAGGAACGCCTCGTCGGCGTCCGTCTTGGACGCGGCGTGGGCCGCGGCGCGCTGGATGAGCCCGGGGCGGGCCACGCGGACCTTCGCGTTGGGTATCCCGGCCTCGATGATCTCGGAGAGGGCCTCGCCGGCGCCGCCAAGCTTGGCGTGGCCGAAGGCGTCCGTGGCGGAATCCGCCGCAAGGTAGTTGCCGTCCGCGTCGACGAGGCCCTCGGCGACGACGATCAGGCAGTAGCGCTCGCGCTTCAGGACGCGCTTAACGTCCTCCAGGACCTTCTCCTGGTTGAAGGGGACCTCGGGAAGGAGGATCAGGTGCGGGGCGTCGTGGGGGTGGTCGCGGCGCTTGGCGAGCGCGGTGCCCGCGGCGATCCAGCCGGCGCTGCGGCCCATGACCTCGACGATCGAGACCAGGTCGCCCTGGCCCATCGCCTCGTTGTCGCAGGCGATCTCGCGAACGGTCATGGCGAGGTACTTGATGACGCTGCCGTATCCCGGGCAGTGGTCCGTCCCCGTCAGGTCGTTGTCGATCGTCTTCGGGACGCCGATCACGCGCAGCTCGTAGCCCTGCTGCTGGGCGAGCTTCGAGATCTTGTCGGCCGTGTCCTGGGAGTCGTTGCCGCCGATGTAGAAGAAATAGCGTATGTTGTGGGCCTTGAAGACCTCGATCACCCGCTCAAAGTCCTGCTGCTTCTTGAGCTTGTAGCGGCAGGTGCCCAGGGCGGCGCCCGGCGTGTGGCGGAGCGCGCGTATCTGCTGCTGCGACTCCGAGGCCAGGTCCACGATGTCCTCCTGGAGGATGCCGAGAACCCCGTTGAGGCCGCCGTAGATCTCCTCGATGGACTCATGGTTCAGCGCCTCGGCCACGATTCCGGCCAGGCTCGCGTTGATGACGGAGGTAGGGCCGCCAGATTGACCCACCAGGACATTTCCTACGAGTTCAGCCATTTGAGAAAGTGATAAGGGATTAGAGACGACAGTGAGGGTCCAAGAAAGCGCATCCCGCGGGCGTGCGCAATTGAAAAGTTCTGGACGCCGGAAAGCGCGTCAGAGGAGCCTCGCGGGGCGGTATTCGGCGGCGCCCTTGACCCTCTTTGCGAGCGGCCTGACCTCCGCGACGAAAACGTCGACCTGGTTCGGCGCCGCCCCGACATAGCGCGCGCTCTCGGCGAGGATCGCGAGGAGCGCCTTCTTGCCCAGGCCTATGCGCTTGTCGCCGGCCAGCCGGTCCAGGAGGTCGGCGCCGGGGGTGCCGTTTCGCATCGCCTTCACCGCCGCCAGGGAGTGCTCCTTGATCGCCTCGTGGGCGGTCTCGCGCCCGGCGCCGCGCTTCACCGACTCCATGAGGATGGTGGTGGTCGCGAGGAAGGGGAGGTTGCGCTCGTTCTCCTGGGCGATGGCGGAGGGGAACGCCTCCATCTGCTCCAGCACGATCAGCAGCGTCTCCAGGCTCCCGTCGATCGCGAAGAACGCGTCGGGCAGCGCCACCCGGCGCACGACCGAGCAGGAGACGTCGCCCTCGTTCCACTGGTCGCCGGCAAGCGTGCCGGTCATCGTGACGTAGCCGCCGAGGATGGTGGAGAACCCGCAGATCCGCTCGCAGTTGCGGGCGTTGGCCTTGTGGGGCATCGAGGACGAGCCGACCTGCCCGTCCTGGAACCCCTCCGTCAGGAGGCCCGCCCCGGCCATGAGCCGCATGGTGGTCGCGAAGCTCGCCGCCGCGGCGCCCACCTGGTGAAGCGCGGACACGACCTCGAAGTCCAGGCCGCGCGGATAGACCTGGCCCACGTTGCCGAGCGACGCGGGGATGCCGAGGTGCTTGAGCACGCGGCTCTCGAGGCTCGCGACCTTGTCGGCTCGGCCGCCGAGGAGCGTCAGCTGGTCGAGCTGGGTGCCGACGGCGCCCTTCAGCCCGCGGACCGGGTAGCGCTCGATGAGGCCCTCGAGGCGGTCCAGCGCGATCAGCATCTCCTGCCCGAACATCGAGAGCCTCTTGCCGAGCGTCGTCGGCTGGGCGGGGACGTTGTGGGTGCGCCCCGTGATCATCAGGTCGCGGTACTCCTCCGCGCGCCGCGCGAGGACGATCAGCGCCGCGGCCGCCTTCTTGCGGACGATCTTGAGCGACTGGAAGATCTGGAGCTGCTCGACGTTCTCGGTCAGGTCGCGGCTCGTGAGGCCGAGGTGGATGAACTGGCGCTTCGCGAGCTCCGAGAATTCCTCGATGCGCGCCTTCACGTCGTGGAGCGTCACCCGCTCCCGCTTCGCTATGGACTCGAGGTCGATGCGGGACTTGACCCGCTCATAGTCCTTGATGGCCTCCGCCGGGATCGGGACGCCTAGGTCCCGCTGGGCCTTCATGACCGCTATCCAGAAGTCGCGCTCCAGGAGGACCTTCCCGCGCTGCGACCAGATGTCCCGGATCGCCTGCGACGCGTAGCGCTCCGCCAGGACGTTCAGGACAGGCTCGTTGGGGATGGGGTCGGGCGGCTCGTTCACGGAAGGCCGCCCAGTAAACGCTCCGCGCGGGTGAACGCCACCGGAAAACGACGGGTCGCCCTCGGCCGCTACGCGGCCAGGCAGCGCACCGCCATGTCCCGCAGGACCTCCTCCTGGGCGTTCGACCTGCGGATGATCTCCTCGAACGCGTCGATGAACGCGCGCTGGTTGTCGATCAGGCGCCTGAGGGAGGGCAGTGGGCCCGGGCCGGCGAGCTTGCCGAGGTACCAGGGGTTCTGGGTGAAGATGTTGTAGGCGCTCTTCTCGGCGAGGGCCTCGCCGAACCTGGCCCCGTGCACCTCGGCCGCGCGCGGCAGGCCGTCCACCCCCCTGGGCCCGACCCTCGCCTCCCCGGCGTCCGCGAGCGCGCGCAGCTGGATGAGGATCCTGTTCCTGTTCTGGAGCGAGGCCAGGACCGGCCGGGCATCCCCTCCCGCGAAGAAGTGCCGCCTGAGCGCCTCAAGGGTCCACTTCAGGTCGCCGCTGAAGAAGGCCTCGGCCGTCTCGAAGAACTCGCCCTGCGCCGCGTTGGGCGTCAGCTCGGCCACGCCCGCCTCGTCGATCACGGTGCCCTCGGCGTGCGCCGCCAGCTTGTGGACCTCCTCGACGAGGAGCCTCGTGTTGGCTCCGACCTTCGCCAGCAGGAGTTCCAGGGCCCCCGGGCCGAACGAGACGCCGGCCGAGCGCGCCTCGGCCTGGACCACGGCCGCGAGGCCGTTTGCGTCCCCCCCGCCGTCCGCAAGCGCGAAGTCCGCGTTCTTCTCGCACCACTTGGGGAAGGAGCGCCTGCGGTCGACGGGCGCCGCGGTGATGAGGACGGCCGTCTCTCCGGGGTCCACCGACTCGAGGACCTGCTGCAGGTCCTCGACGGCCTTCAGCGTGGTCTCCGCCTTCCCCGTGACGGTGTCCGCCAGGAAATTGACGTCCTTCAGCCAAATGACCCTGCGCCCCCCGAACATCGGGACGGTCTGCACGGACTCGCGGAAGCGGTTAACGGCGGACTCGACCTCGTCCACGTTGAGCGCGAACCCGTTCACGATCTCGCGCGAGAACTCGTCCGTCGTTTCCCCCGCGAGATCGTCGAAGCGCTTCTTCCCCATCCGGCCCACCAGGAAATCGTCCTGGCCGCAGATGAAGGAGAAGTTCCTCGTGGTGGCGGCGGGCATCGGGCCGATTTGGCCGCAAGGCCGGCCCGGGCTCAATTTAAAAGGCTCCGGCGCCCCCTGGTCCGGCGCAGACTTGCGTGGTGCGGCCAAAAGCGGCCAAGGTTCTGCGCGTGAGTCCCCTGGCCCCGACCCCTTCCGCCACGGAGCCGTCGTGGCGGCGCGACCTGGTCCTCCTCTTCGTCCTCTTCGCGGCGCTGTTCGCCTGGAGGCTGGGGAGTTCGCCGCTCATCAACCCGGACGAGGGCCGCTACGCCGAGGTCCCCCGCGAGATGGTCGCCAGCGGGGACTGGGTGACGCCGCGGCTCAACGGCGTCCCCTATTTCGAGAAGCCGCCGCTCATGTACTGGGCCGTGGCCGCCTGCGAGAAATACCTGGGGCCCAGCGAGTGGTCCGCGCGCCTCGCGCCCGCCCTCCTCGCGATCGGGGGGATACTTCTGGCCTACGCGGCGGCCCGGAAGATCTACGGGCGGAACGCAGGCTTCTGGACGGCGATAGCCCTCGGGACCTCGCTTCTCTATATAGCCTTCGTCCACCTGCTGGGCCTGGACCTGGCCGTGTCGGTCCTGATGAGCGCCGCGCTCTTCTGTTTCATCCTCGGCGTGCGCGAGCGACCCGGGCGCGGCCGAAGGCTCCTCTTCTGGGGGCTCTACGCCGCCGCCGCGCTGACCACGCTCACCAAGGGGCTGATAGGCTTCCTGATCCCGGGCGCCGTCATGTTCCTCTGGCTCCTCCTCCTCGGCCAATGGAGGCGCCTGAGGCCCTTCTACCTGCCGAGCGGCCTGGTCATCTTCATGGCGATCGCCGCCCCGTGGCACGTCGTCATGGCCCAGCGCAATCCGGGATGGGCGCATTTCTACTTCATCTACGAGCAGTTCCAGCGCTTCTCCGACAAGACGGGCCACGGACGCTACTATCCGGCCTGGTTCTTCGTCCCGATCCTGGTCCTGGGCCTCTTCCCGTGGACGGGGTTTGCCTGGAGCGCGTTCCGCGACGCGCTCTCCGGGGGCTGGAGGCGCCGCGCGGAGAACGCCGACGCGTGGTTCTTCGCGATCTGGGCCGGCTTCATCTTCGTCTTCTTCAGCGGGTCGCAGTCGAAGCTCATCCCGTACATCCTGCCCGTGTTCCCCCCGATCGCGGTGATCCTCGGCCGGTGGCTCGCGGCGACCCTCCCGCTCCCGGACGCGTTTGAGCGGATGAAGCCGGGGCTGAGGACCTTCGGCTTCATCTGCGGGCTCCTCGCGGCGGGCGCGTGCGTGGCGGTGCTCAGGCCGGGACTCATCCGGGACACGGCCTCCGCGGTCGCGCTGCGGCCGTATGCGCTCATCATCGCCGCCGTGCTCTGCGTCGGCGGCATCCGTGCGCTCATCCCGCGGGGCGGGCCCGGTTCGGCCCGGGGCGCGCTGATCGCGATGTCGGCCACGCTCGTCTTCCTCCTGGGGGTCCTCCTGCTGGCGATGCCCATCATCGACACGCGCAGCACCAAGGACGTCGCCCTTGCGGCCAGGGCCCTCGTGAAGCCCGGCGACCGCGTCTACCACTACCACGGGTTCTTCCACGACTTCACCTACTACACGGGCGCCACCGTGGGGCTCGCCAAGTACACGGACGAGCTCGAGCTCCAGTTCCTCGACCCCGCGGAAAAGGCGGCGCGGTTCATCGACGACGCGGAGTTCCGAAAGGAATGGGCCGGCGCGGGCCGGGTCTTCGCGGTGGCCCGGACCCGCGACGTAGGGGAGCTTTTCGCGGACCCGGGCTTCCATTACTTCATGCTCATGAGGGGGCAGCACCACTATCTTTTCAGCAACCAGCCTTGAGGATTGGCTGTCTCCCCGCAGAATGCCCCCCGCAATGCCATCCCCCGCCGCCTCCGCCCCGCCGAAGCCGGCTGAGCCGTTCCTGCCGTTCACGCGGCCGGCGATCGACGACGCCACGATCGCGGGCGTCGCCGAGGTGCTGCGCTCCGGGTGGCTTTCGTCGGGCCCCCAGGTGAGGGCGTTCGAGGCGAGGCTCTCGGAGCATTTCGGGGGCCGGCCGGTGCGCGCCTTCAACTCGGGCACGTGCACGATGGAGATCGCGCTCCGGATTGCCGGGGTGAAGGCGGGGGACGAGGTGATCACGACGCCCCTCACGTGGGTCGCCACGAGCAACGTGATCCTCGAGGTGGGGGCCACGCCCGTCTTCGTCGACATCGACCCCGTGACGCGGACGATCGACCTCGGCCTCGTCGAGAAGGCGGTCACCCCCAGGACCCGCGCGGTCATCCCGGTCGACCTGGCGGGGCTTCCCGTCGACCGCGACCGGCTGGGCGCCCTCGCGAAGAGGCACGGCCTGCGGGTCGTCGAGGACGCGGCGCAGTCCATGGGGAGCGCCTGGAAGGGCAGGCGGATCGGTTCCTTCGGGGACCTGGTCTCCTTCAGCTTTCACGCGAACAAGAACATCACGACCTCCGAGGGCGGGTGCCTCGTCCTGAACGACGAGCGCGAGGCCGCGCTGGCGGAGCAGTACCGGCTCCAGGGCGTCGTCCGCACCGGGCACGACGGGATGGAGGTCGAGCTGGTGGGCGGCAAGTTCAACATGACCGACATCGCCGCCCGGATCGGCCTCGGCCAGCTCCCGCACCTGGAGGAGTTCACGGCGAGGCGCCGCGAGCTCGCCAAGGCCTACTTTGAGGAGTTCGCCGATCCCGCGGTCCGCGCGCTGGGGCTCGGGCTGCCGGTCGCCAACTTCACCGACAGCAACTGGCACATGTTCCAGGTCGTGCTGCCCGAGGCCCGGCTGAAGGTGCGGCGCGCCGAGGTCATGGAGGAGATGAAGGCGGCGGGTATCGGGACCGGCGTCCACTACCCCGCGCTCCACCTGTTCGCCCTCTACAGGCGGATGGGCTGGAAGGACGGAGACTTCCCGAACGCGGAATACGCCGGGCGCAACATCCTCACGCTTCCCCTCTTCCCGGCGATGGCCCGCGCCGACGTGGCCCGGGTCGTCGGGGCGCTCGCCTCAATCCTCCGGAAGCACCAAAAACCATGAGCGCCACGCCCGACCTCTCCGTCGTCATCCCGGTCTACAACGAGGAGCTCAACCTCCCGCTGCTCTTCTCGCGCCTCTACCCCGTGCTGGACGCCCTCGGCAAGAGCTACGAGGTGATCTTCACGAACGACGGCAGCGCCGACACCTCGCTGGACCTGCTGAGAAAGCAGTACGCCGCGCGGCCCGACGTCACCCGCATCATCGACTTCAACGCGAACTACGGCCAGCACATGGCCATCATGGCGGCGTTCGAGCGCGTGCGCGGCAAGGTCATCGTGACCCTGGACGCGGACCTCCAGAACCCGCCCGAGGAGATCCCGAAGCTCCTCCTTCTCATGGAGGTGGGCCACGACTACGTGGGCGGCTTCCGGGTCAACCGGAAGGACAGCCTCTTCAGGACCGTCGCCTCGCGGGTCATCAACGCGGTCCGACGGAGCACGACCTCCATCGAGATGACGGACCAGGGCTGCATGCTGCGGGCCTACAGCCGCCCGATCATCGACGCCATCGTGCGCAGCGGCGCCAACAACACCTTCATCCCCGCGCTCGCCTACAGCTTCGCGGGCAACCCGACGGAGGTGGGCGTCAGGCATGAGGAGCGCCACGCGGGCGTGTCCAACTACTCCCTCTACATGCTCATCCGGCTCAACTTCGACCTGATCACGGGGTTCTCCCTGGCGCCGCTGCAGATCTTCACGATGGTGGCGATGGCGTGCGCGGCGGGAAGCTTCCTGCTCACGGTCATTCTCGCGCTGCGCCGGCTCATCCTGGGCCCGGAGGAGGGCGGGACGTTCACCCTGATCGGCATCCTCTTCTTCCTGATCAGCGTGACGATGGTCGGCATCGGGCTCATCGGCGAGTACGTCGGACGGACCTACCAGGTCGTGCGCGTGCGACAGCGCTACTTCGTCAGGGAGATGATCGAGCGGGCGGAGTAGGCCCCCCCGAATGGCCGCCCCCCGGATCCTCTTCTTCGGCTACAGCGAGGTCGGCCACGACTGCCTGTCGCTGCTCCTCGAGCGCGGGGACAACGTCGTGGCCCTCATCACCCACGAGGACAGCCCCGGGGAGAAGATCTGGTTCAAGACGCCCGCCGCCGCGGCGAGGGAGAGGGGGATCCCCGTCCATGCCCCCGAGAAGGCGGGCACCCCGGAATGGGTGGAGCGGATCGCCGCGATGCGCCCGGACCTGATCCTCTCCGTGTACTACAGGAACATGATCGGGGGGAAGATCCTGGGCCTGGCCCCGCTCGGGGCCTTCAACATGCACGGCTCGCTCCTGCCCAGGTACCGCGGCCGGGCGCCGATAAACTGGGCGGTCCTGCACGGTGAGAGCCGGATCGGGATGACGCTCCACCGGATGGTGAGGGAGCCCGACGCCGGGAACATCGTGGACCAGGACGGCGTGGACATCGGCCCCAGGGACACGGCGGAGCAGGCCTTCCGCAAGGTTCTCCCGTGCGCGAGGCGCGTGCTCGGCCGCCAGATCGACGCCCTGCTCGCGGGGAACGCCCCCGAGACGCCGCAGGACGCGTCGAAGGCCACGTATTTCGGGGGACGAAAGCCCGAGGACGGCCGCATCGACTGGACCCAGTCCTCGCGGCAGATCTTCAACCTGGTGCGCGCGGTCACCGACCCGTATCCGGGGGCGTTCACAGACGTGGGTCCCGCCCGCATGATGGTCTGGTGGGCCGAGGAGGATTCGCCAGCGGCCCGAGGCAAGAGAGGCCGTCCCGGGGAAATTCTCTCCGTCGCGCCGCTGGTCGTCGCGACGGGCGACGCGGCGCTCGAGCTCACGAAGGTGGAATTCCGGGGCGCCGCGCCCGACCTAGGGCTGGGCAAAATTCTCTAGGCCGCCGGGGCTGAAGCGGCGCACGGCAGGTTACGCCGCGGGCCTGCGTTTTAACGCAAAACCAATTAATGGCGGGTCGAGCCTGCGGCGCCATCGATTCGACCCGGGGAATCCATAAGTTATATATAGCGTTTATGATGAGCGCTATATCAATCATTGTTCCGGCGGGATTTTAGTCACATCGTTGGCATGCAAGCGGCTATATCGCCCCTCGCAGACATTAAATCTGCATTAAACCTAGCACGATCCAGCCAAACAGCCGCCCCAAAGTACCCGAACCACCCAAGACATATGCCTGCCACAACCACGCCTGCTCCGACTCCCACCATGAAGCCCACCCTGGGCCTCACGGGTTTGACCGTTAACGCCATGGCCCTGATCGCCCCGGGCGCCTTCCTCTGGCTCACCTTCCAGGAACAGGCGCTCTACGGGGCGCCGATGGC
>CAZDZL010000076.1:0-9150 GCA_964509885.1 uncultured Opitutaceae bacterium
GGAGTTCATCGGCAAGATGGCGTTCCAGGAGACCGACTTCTTCGGGATGACGCTGCCGATCGTGAAGCACTCGTACCTCGTCATGGACGTGAACGAGCTGCCCCGGATCATGAAGGAGGCGTTCCACCTCGCCCGCAGCGGCAGGCCGGGACCCATCGTCATCGACATCCCCAAGGACGTCCAGCAGGCGAAGTTCCAGCCGGTGTTCCCCGCGGCCCTCGAGTTCCGCAACCCGCTCCTCTCCGAGGAGCACCGGGCGGACGACGAAAGCCTGAGGAAGGTGCTCGCGCTCGTGGCCGGCGCGAAGAGGCCGGTCATCTACGCCGGCGGCGGCATCGTCTCGGCCGAGGCCCACACCGAGCTCCGGGCCTTCGCCGAGAAGACGAACATCCCGGTCGCGACGACGCTGATGGGCGTCGGCGCGTTCCCGGAGACGAGCGACCTCTCGATGCAGTGGTTCGGCATGCACGGCGCCGCCTACGGCAACTGGGCCGTGGACCAGGCCGACCTCCTGCTCGTCCTGGGGGCCCGGTTTGACGACCGGATCACCGGCGACACCCGCAAGTTCGCGTCCGCGGCCACGATCGTCCACGTCGACGTCGACGCGTCCGAGCACAACAAGAACAAGCGCGTCGCCCTGGCGGTCGTCTCCGACATCAAGTACGCCCTCGGCCGGCTGAACGAGCTCATCGCGGCGGCAAAGTTCTCGCCGCCCGACACGTCGCCATGGCACGCGCAGATCGCGACCTGGAAGAGGGACCACCCCTTCAGCTTCGAGCCCAGCAAGCACATCCAGCCGCAGGAGGCCGTGAGGGTCCTCTATGAGCTCACGAAGGGCGACGCCATCATCACGACCGGGGTCGGCCAGCACCAGATGTGGGCGGCCCAGTTCTACCGCTTCGACGAGCCGCGCCGCTACATCAGCTCGCTCGGCCTCGGGGCCATGGGATTCGGGTACCCCGCGGCGCTCGGCGCGAAGGTCGCCCGCCCGGACAAGCAGGTGATCGACATCGACGGCGACGGCTCCTTCGCGATGAACATCCAGGAGCTCGCCACCGCGCACATCGAGAAGATCGGCGCGAAGGCGATGATCCTCAACAACCAGCACCTCGGCATGGTCGTGCAGTGGGAGGACCGGTTCTACGGCAGCGTCCGCGGCAACACGATCCTCGGCGACGAGAGCAACGTGGGCAGCCCGGACAACCCGGACGCCCTCTATCCCGACTTCGTCAAGATCGCCGCGGGCTTCGGGGTCAAGGGCCGGCGCGTCATCCGCAAGAGCGAGCTGCGCGAGGCCATCCAGGAGATGCTGGACTGCGACGGGCCGTTCGTCCTGGACGTCATCGTCCCGTACACCGAGCACGTCCTTCCCATGATCCCGGCCGGCAAGACCGTGAAGGACATGCTGCTGAAGTAGGGGCCCGCCCTACTTCGAGGGCGCCGGGGCGGGGACCGTGACGGTGGCCGGGGCGGCGGCGGGGGCCGCCTGCGCGGCCTCGCGTGCCGCCTTCTTCTGGTAGTCCTGGATCAGGACGCCCACGCGCCGCTGGAACTCGGGCATGTTCGCCTGAACGCCCGACATCGCCATCACCATGCTCTGCTGCGTGAGCGTCGGGAGCTTGGCCAGCGTCTTCTGCCCCGTCGGCGTCTGGTAGAAAGCGATGATCTCCTTCAGCTCGGACTCCGTGAAGGCTGCGGTGTAGAGCTTGGCGAGCTGCGGCCTCACGTCCTCCCACTTGAAGTTCTCGAGGAAGAAGTTCTTCGCCTCGTCGTGGATGCTCTCGACCAGGTCGCTCGGGGCACCCTTGGACCTCATCTGGTCGAGGGAGGGCTTCAGCCCCGACTCGAAGGTCTCCTGGATGAACGCCTGGGTCCCGGACAGGTCCAGGAACCTCCCGGCCAGTTCCAGGCTGTCGTCGGCCCGGCAGACGGGCGCGATGAGGGCTGCAATGACAAGCATCTTGGGTATTTTCATGGGATGGTAAGGGGGGTCCTGCGGTCGGGCGGGTGCGCGGCCGGCCTGGATTCGGGGAGTTTCCCCGTCACCTGAAGATCAGCTCGAGGAACTGGGGGAGGTAGGCGCGCCAGACGGGCCACTCGTGGCCGCCCTCGCTCACGACCCACGTGTGCACGATGCCCTTCTGAACGAGCCAGTCGTGGAGGGCCGCGTTGCGCTTGAGGAGGTGGTCCTCCTTGCCGACGCCTATCCAGAGCAGGCTCGGGCGCAGGGACGGGTCCTTAGCGATCGCGGCGAAGGTCTTGTCAAAATCCTTCTCCGGGCCGCCGGCGCTGAACGCCCCCACCCAGCCGAACAGCTCGGGGTGGACGAGGCCGATCCTGAGCGACTGGCCGCCGCCCATGGAGAGCCCGACGATCGCGCGCCTCTTCGCGCGCGGGTCCGCGCGGTAGTCGCGCTCGACCAGCGGGATGATGTTTCCGATCAGGTCCTTCTCCATCGCGGCGTCGTTCTTCTCGCCGTAGTCCTTGATCTTGTCCCTGTCCATGACCTCGACCGGGTGCCCGTAGGGCATGACGATGATCGCGGGTTCGATCCGGGCCTGGGCGATTAGGTTGTCGGCGATCCAGTTGGCGTGGCCCGAGTCGACCCAGGCCTCCTCGCGGTCCCCGAACCCGTGCAGCAGGTAGACCACCGGATAGAGCGTGGCGCCGCGCGGGTCGTAGCCGGGAGGCGTGTAGACCTCGACGCCCGCCTCGCCCCCGCGGACCTTGGACGCATAGAACTCATGGTGGACGACCCCGTGGGGTACAGCCTGCATCGCGGCGAGTATCGGCGGTTTGCCCGGGACCTCGAAGAGGCTCTCCGACTGGAAGTACTTCTTGATGTCGCGGTCGTGCGGGTCGGTCACGATCGCCCCGTCGATCGAGAAGGTGTAGCTGTAGACGTCGGCCCCTAGCGGGCCGACGGTCGCGCTCCAGACGCCCTTGTCATCCCTCGTCATCTCCTGGTCGGGGAGGTGGCGGATGCCGTTCACGGTGACGGCGCGCGCGTTGGGTGCAAAGAGGCGGAAGGTCACGCGGCCGTCGGCGTTCACCTCCGGGGAGACAACGTCGGGCCTCCTTGGCGGTGGCGCGGGGGCGGCTGCGGGCGCGCCCGGGGCCGCCGCAGGCTTCGCCGCGGGCGCATTCGGGGCCGCAGCGGGTTTGGCCGCGGGCGGAGTCTGGGCTCCCGCGATTGCCGCGCAGGCGACCAGGCCGCAGAGGCGGACAAACAAGCACAGGGGGCCTCGCGAGCCCAGGGGGTTTTGGGTGGGGCGTGTCATAGCGGCAACATAGGCAGGAATTTAGCGGAGCACAACCCCAAGACCGGTTGACTCCCTGCCGCGCCGATCGCGTATGATCCCCTGACCCTTGCCGATGACGAAGACTTCCGCCGCAAAGATGGGACTGATCGGGATCGCCTGGCCGATCTTCGTGGAGCAGACGCTGCGCATGATGATCGGCACGGTGGACACCTTCATGGTGAGCCATGTGTCCGACGGGGCCGTTGCGGCGCTCGGCGTCGCGAACCAGGTCATCGTGTTCTTCCTCATCGCCTTCAACTTCATAGGGATCGGCACGAGCGTGGTCATCACCCACCACCTGGGCGCCCGCGACAAGGCGGGAGCGGACCGGATCGCCACGAACGCCATCGCGGTCAACACCTGGCTTGGGGCCGCGTTCAGCGCGGCCGTGTACTTCCTCGCGCTGCCCATGCTGCGCCTGATGCAGCTGCCCGGCAGCCTCATGGAGTACGCCCTGCCCTTCCTCGGCCTCATGGGCGGCACGCTCTTCATGGAGTCGATGAACATATCGATCTCGGCTGTCCTTAGGGCCCACCGCCACACGCGCGACGCCATGCTGGTCACGCTCGGCCAGAACATCCTCAACGTCGCCGGCAACTGGATCACGCTCTTCGGCCTCTTCGGCTGCCCCAAGATGGGCGTCCTCGGCGTCGCGCTTTCGGGCATCTTCAGCCGCGCCGTCGCCTGCGTGGCGCTCTGGATCCTGCTCGACTACCACACCCACCTTAGGCTTCGGCTCGCGGACTTCGTCTCCATCCAGTGGAGCCGCGTGCGGCGCATCCTGCACATCGGCCTGCCGGCGGCGGGCGAGCAGATGTGCTACTGGTCCGCGTTCATCGTCGTCACGACCTTCATCGCCCGGATGGGCCCCGAGAAGCTCGCTGTGCAGTCCTACACGCTGACGATACAGCGCTTCGCGATGCTGTTCAGCTTCTCGATAGGCCTCGGGACCGAGATCCTGATCGGGCACCTCGTCGGCGCGGGCCAGTTCGAGGAGGCGTACATGAGGCTGCTCCGGAGCGTGAGGACGGGCCTCATCCTCGTGACGATCGTCATCGCCGGCGTCGCCCTGGCCGCGCCCCGGCTCCTCGGGGCCTTCACCCATGACGCCGCCATCATCGCCACCGGCACCGTGCTCCTTCGCCTCTCGATCATCCTCGAGCCGGGCCGCGTCTTCAACGTGATCGTGATCAGCTCGCTCCGGGCCACGGGCGACGTCGGCTTCCCCATCCAGATGGCGGTGCTGTCGATGTGGTGCGTCTGGGTGCCCCTCGCCTGGCTGCTCGGCCTGAAGCTCGGCCTCGGGCTCGTGGGCGTCTGGATCGCGATGATGACGGACGAGTGGCTGCGGGGCCTCCTCATGTACTGGCGGTGGAAGAAGCGCCGATGGATCAAGTACGCCGAGCGCAGCCGGGCCCACGTGACCGACGGCTCGGACGAGATGGCCCCCGTGTGAGGGCCCGAATCGTTGTGGCGCGCCATCCGGCTTTTCCCCAACCTCAAGGACCAGACCACGAATGGACCTCATCCTGCGAAACGCCACCCTGCCCGACGGACGAAGGGGCGTCGACATCGCGATCGACGCCGGCCGGATCGCCGAGGTCGCCCCCCGGATCGCCGCAAAGGGCCGCGAGGAGATCGACGCCGCGGGCCGGCTCGCGACGCCCCCCTTCGTCGACGCGCACTTCCACCTGGACGCCACGCTCTCCCTGGGGCTTCCACGGCTCAACAGGTCGGGCACCCTCATTGAGGGCATCGCCCTCTGGTCGGAGCTGAAGCCCCTCCTGACCCACGAGGCGGTGGCCTCCCGGGCCCTGGCCTACTGCGACTGGGCCGTGGCGCGGGGCATTCTCGCCATCCGCGCGCACGTGGACGTGTGCGACGACCGCCTTGTCGGGGTCGAGGCGCTCCTCGAGGTGAGGCGCCAGGTCGCGCCCTACTTGGACCTGCAGCTGGTCGCCTTCCCCCAGGACGGCTTCTACCGGAGCCCGACCGCCAAGGAGAACCTCCTGCGCGCCCTGGCGCTCGGCGTCGAGGTGGTGGGCGGCATCCCCCACTTCGAGAGGACGATGGCGGAGGGCACGCGCTCCGTGCGCGAGCTCTGCGAGATCGCGGCGGCCAAGGGCCTGCGTGTCGACATGCACTGCGACGAGACCGACGACCCGCTTTCCCGCCACATCGAGACCCTCGCCATAGAGACGCACCGCCTCGGCCTCGGCGGCCGTGTCGCCGGCTCGCACCTCACCTCGATGCACTCAATGGACAACCTCTACGTCGAGAGGCTGATCCCGATGATCCGCGACGCGGGCGTCGCGGCGATCGCGAACCCGCTCATCAACATCACGATCCAGGGGCGGTACGACACCTACCCCAAGCGGCGGGGGATGACGCGCGTACCCGAGCTCCTCGAGGCGGGCATCCCGGTCGCCTTCGGCCAGGACTGCGTGCTCGATCCCTGGTACAGCCTGGGCTCGGGCGACATGCTGGACGTGGCCCACATGGGCCTGCACGTCGCGCACATGACGAGCCCCGAGGGCATCCTCCAGGCCTTCATCGCCGTGACGGAGACCCCCGCGAGGATCATGGGCCTCGAGGGCTACGGGCTCGCGCCGGGGTGCCACGGGGACCTGGTCCTCCTCGACGCGACGAGCCCGGCGGAGGCGATACGGCTGCGCGCCGCCCGCATTGCGGTCGTTCGCCGCGGCAGGGTCGTCAGCCGCGCCTCGTCGTCGCGCTGCGAGCTCGCTCTCCCCGGCCGGCCGGCGTCGGTGGACTTCAGGTTCGTCCCGCCGGCCTAGAAGTGCCGCGAGTTGCGCCAGGCCGCGGGCACGAGGTATTCCGGACCCATGATGTACATCCGGTAGTAGAGCCAGAAGACGCCGATCCCGAGCGCCAGGATGAAGATGACCTCGCCCAGCTGGCCCATGCTGCGGCTGCCGCGGCGCAGGGTCCCGACCAGGACCTCGATCGCGGGCGCCAAGACGAACCCCACGAGCGAGCTGCCGAAGAGGACCATCGCGATCACGGCCGCCGTCTGCAGGAGCGGGTCCTCGATCATCTTGGCCTTGTAGCCGACGAGGCCGACGCAGAGGTTCAGGAGCAGCAGGCAGCAGGGCAGGACGAAGTAGTTCCGGACGGTGGCGTTTTTCTTCATGGGCTCGCGAGCGAGCCGCGACTTGAGCGGCCACAAAACGCCGAGGCAACCGGATTATCCCGCCCCGGCCGCTAGGGCTGGAAATTCGGGCCGATCAGCTCCCTCAGGAAGGCCTCCGTGGCCCAGGGGGCGGCCCCCTTGTACTTCGCGATCCATCCCGGCCCCGCGCCGATCTTGACGCGGTCAGGCGTGAACTCGGGCGACAGCGCATTCGCCATGAGCGCGAACCCCGCCCCGGGATGCAATTTGAGCGCCTTCCAGCATCCCCCGGGGACAGGCACGACCAGCTGCTGGCCCGCGGCGACGTCGCGGCCGAGCGTGAACTTCTCGACGCGCCCGTCGGGGTGGAAGACGAAGTAGTCCACCGGCCCGCCGTCCAGGAGGATGTGGGTGTCGTCGGGCTCCAGCCAGTGCAGGAAGTTCACCGGCAGCTCGCGCGTCAGCATGTAGTAGACCTGGCTCTGGACCGCCAGCGCTCGTCCGCGGACATCCACCTTCTGGGCCGACGTCGCGATGAGGCTCAGGTAGCCGGACTCTTTCGGCAGGACATGCATGCCGAGATCGGCGATCCATTTGCGGGCCTGCGGATCCGAGGGAGGCGGATCCTGGGGACCCGCGAGCGCAGGTAGGACAGCAAAGGAGGCAAGCCACAGGGGGAACAGGCGGCGTCCGGCGAGGAAAGTCTTCATCATGGCGTCGGGATGACCCCGATACACAGGCGCCTGGGGGGCGAGGCAATCCCGTTCGCGGTGGTTGCCCCGAACCAACGGGCCCGTGCCCGCGGGCCGAGCGTTGGGCGTGGCCAACCAACCGCTTGCGCGACTCGGGCCACGGCGGGCGCGGGTTGTTCTGCTTTACGCTTAATATCAGCAGCTTATATCACTGCACACTCATCTGGTACACGCTGTGCAACGGGAGCCAGAGCGGCCCTTTCCAGCGGCGCCTCACCATGATATTTCCCCTACCCCGGGTCCTTGTTCTCGGCTGCCTCGCGGCCCTTTCGGGCAACCTCTCGCTTCATGCCGTGGAGGTCGAGGCAATCGCCTCGAAGGCCGCGAAGGACTATGTCCGGAAGAAGCTTCCCGACGGGACGTTCCAGCCCGAGACCTACGTCTTCGGCAAGGGGGACGACTGGAGGGGGGCGCGGGTCGACCCCACGATCGACAAGATGGATTTCATGGACGTCGCCCGGATCCTCGCGGTGCCCCTCGCGAAGAAGCAGTATCTTCCGACATCTGATCCCAAGACCACGGACGAGCTGATCATGATGACCTGGGGAACGACCCGGGCCCCCGAACACGCGACCGAGTCGCAGCCCCACCAGCTGCTCCAGGCGGCGAACCAGATGCATGACCGGGCCTACATCATGCTGAAGGACGCCCATAGCCGCGCAGAGTATGTCGCCGCGCAGCAGATGCTCTCGGAAGCAAACAACCAGATCGCGATGGACCTGTCCGCGGTCCAGGCCGAGAACCAGATGCGAGAGAACACGGACATGCGGACGGCCACCCTCCTCGGCTACGACTCCTGGTGGGTTGCGGTCAACTCGGCGATGGGCGGCTCGCCACTGGGAAGGCGGCGGATGGAAATGGAGGATGAGCTCGAGGAGGACAGGTATTTCGTCGTCCTGACGGCGTTCGACTACCCGAAGCTCGTGAAGGAGAAGAAGCAGAAGTTCCTCTGGGAGGTGCGCTTCAGCATCCGCGAGCACGGCACAGCGTTCGACGACAGGATCAAGGGTATGGCCGAGCTGGCCTCGAATTACTTCGGGAGGGACAGCGCCGGCCTCCACCACGACCCCCTGCCCGAGGGGAAGGTCGAGATCGGCCCAGTCAAGTCGCTCGGGGTCGTGCCGGACGCGAAGGCCGGGCATTGATCCATGGCACCGGTCCGCAAGGCTGAAGGGGCGCCCGGGCCCACGGGGTTATGCCCGGGTCCGGTTCCTCCCACCCCACACCGCCCGATGCCAAGCCCGAACGCGCGCGTCCTCAAGGTTCTATTCTGCGCCCTCCTTTCTGCGTCCCCCGCCGTCGCCTCCGACGAGGTGGTCGCGGTGTCGTCCAAGGTGGGCAAGGACTACGTCCGCCGCAAACTCCCCGACGGAAGCTTCAAGCCCGAGAGCTACGTCTTCGGCAAGGGCGACAACTGGGGCGGCGCGCGCGTGGACGCCACGATCGACAAGATGGACTTCATGGATGTCGCCCGCGTCCTGGCGGTACCCCTCGCGGAAAAGGGATACTTTCCAACGAGGGATCCGAAGGCCGCGGACGAGCTAATCATGGTCACCTGGGGGACGACGCGGGCGCCCGAGTTCGCCACCGAATCCAGCTCCCACCAGCTCTCGCAGCTGGCAAGCGTGTCCCAGGCGCGGGCCGTCCAGGACCTAAAACAGCGGGTCGATAGCCCCGAGATCGGCACCAGGCCGACAACCGTGGACACCATCGGCCAGAAGCAGTCACTGGCGGCGGCCGATGGCGTCGTGCTGTCGGCCAACATCGGGATCCAGGCCGAGAACCAGCGCCGCGAGAACCAGGACATGAGGACCGCAACGCTCCTCGGCTATGATTCCTGGTGGACGAAGGTCAACGGCGCCTGGGGCGGATCCCCGCTCGAGATCGGCAAGGCGGACATGCGCTCCGAGCTCGAGGAGGACAGGTACTTCGTGGTGCTCACGGCGCTCGACTACCCGAAGCT
>CAZDZL010000077.1:0-9088 GCA_964509885.1 uncultured Opitutaceae bacterium
GTCGTCTTGCCCGCGCCGTTCGGGCCGATGACGCCCACGATGCCGCCGGGCGGCAGCGAGAAGGTCAGGTTCTCGAAGATGAGGTTCTCGCCGTAGACCTTCGAGAGGCCCTTGGCCTCGACGACCAGGGTCCCGAGGCGCGGTCCCGGCGGGATCAGGATCTCAAACTCCTTCTCCTTCTCGGTGGTGTTCTCCTTCAGCATCGACTCGTAGGCAGTGATGCGCGCCTGCGACTTCACGCGCCTCGCGGTGGCCGACTTGCGGATCCACTCTAGCTCGCGGGCCATCGCCTTCTGGCGGCGGTCCTCGGTGCGCTGACCCACCGCCTGGCGCATCTGCTTCTGCTCGAGCCACGAGGAGTAGTTGCCCCTCCACGGGATCCCGTGGCCGTGGTCCAGCTCGAGGATCCACTGGGCGACGTTGTCGAGGAAGTAGCGGTCGTGCGTGACCGCAATCACGGTTCCCTCGTAGCGGGCAAGGTGCTGCTCCAGCCACTGCACGCTCTCGGCATCGAGATGGTTCGTGGGCTCGTCCAGGAGCAGGATCGGCGGCTTTCGAAGGAGCAGGCGCGCCAGGGCCACGCGCCTGCGCTCGCCGCCCGAGAGCTTGTCGACGACCTGGTCGCCGGGCGGGCAGCGCAGGGCGTCCATCGCCATTTCCACCTGGGGGCCCACGTCCCACGCGCCCAGAGCCTCGATCCTCTCCTGGAGCTCGCCCTGGCGGGCCATGATGGCGTCCTTCGCCCCCTCGTCCGCGGCCGCAGCAATCTCGTCCCAGGTCGCGTCGTAGGCGCCGACGAGGTCCGTCAGGTGCTTCACGCCCTCCTCGACGCATTCGCGGACGGTGCGCCCCGCCGCGAGCTGCGGCTCCTGCTCAAGAAGCCCGACCTCGTAGCCCGGCTCTATGTGGACGCGGCCGTCGATGTCCGTGTCGCGCAGCGCGAGGATGCGCATGAGCGACGACTTGCCCGAGCCGTTGAAACCAAGCACGCCGATCTTGGCGCCGTAGTAGAACGAGAGCGAAATATCGCGCAGGATCTCCTTGCGCTCGATCTTCTTCGACACGCCGATCATCGAGAAGATGATCTTGGGTTCTTCGGGCTTCGCCATGGCTCACACCACGAAAGCGGCGCCCCGGAGCGTTCGCAAGCCGCCCGAGGCCCCGATTAATATGTTGATATTCATTTGCACATGAGGCGCTTAAAACGAACCTGCACATCAGCCTCAGGCCGCTTTTGACGCCGGGGGCGTTTCCCGCCTTATTGGCCGCGGGATGCGATCCGTCAAAGTTCCAGCGCTCGAGATCTTCCTCCACGAGATGATTCCACTCGCGAAGGCGATGGGCGTCGGCGTCGAGGTGAGTGACGACCGTGCGCTGGTGCTGACAGCCCCGAAGGAGCAGAACAAGAATTCCCTCAACACCGCTTTCGGCGGAAGCCTGGTCGCCCTCGCGACGCTCGCCGGCTACGGCGTCGTTTGGGAGCTGATGAAGGATGAGAAGAAGTCGGACAAGCCAGTGTGGCACATTGTCGTGAAGGAGAGCCGCGCCGCCTACAGGCGCCCCGTGATTGGCGACCTTCGCGCGATCTGCGAGCGCCCCGCCCAGGCGGCGATCGCGGAGTTCAAGGAGGCGCTCGCCCGCTACGGCAAGGCGAAGCTCAAGCTGCGCGCCTCGATCATCGAGAATGGAAACGTCGCGGTCGACGTGCAGGCGGCGTTCGTCGTCTCGCGCTGACCCCGGGGTTCGATTCCTTGCGTCCGCACCGAGCGGGGCGACGCCCCGCAGGGCGATTCAGGTTGGTTCGTCGTCGATCACGGCTTGACCGAATAGGGCCGTTAATGTCGTTTACACGGGCGGTCGGGCTTCCTTTTCCAGTTTCCTATGAAATTCCCATTTCCGTTTGGGCAGGTTGTTGACGGCGACGAGGCAAGAATGCCCGGGATATCCGCCGCGCCGTTTCCGCGAACGGGTGCGCCGGGCGCTGAATCCGGCGCCCCGAGGCCTACGACGAAGTTGAGGTTTGGCGCCCTTCGATTTGCGGGATGGGGATTGGCCGCATGCGCGGTACTTTCCCTGGGCCTCATTTCCCCTGCAGCGCGCGCCCAGACCCCCACGCCGAGCCAACCCCCGTCCGCAAACGCGGGCGGGCCCTACATGTTGACGGCGGGGGGCAGCATCATCCTGGACGGCGCGCCCTCAAACGATTCCAATATTGGCGGCAGCGTGTCGTCATACGCCTGGGATATTCTGGGCAACGGGACGTTCACGGATCTGACCGGCCCGAACCCAACGCTAGCATGGTCGGCATTCCCGTTTGCGCCCGGTTCCTACACGATTTCACTCGAGGCGACTGATTCATTTGGCCTGACGAGCACGGCGGCCACGGCGGCGCTTGATGTCGTCAACAACCACGACTTTGCGGTCTTTTCTCCGTTCGGAGGGCGACAGGACAGCGCCCAGCAGCCCGAAGCCGGACTCGTTCAGGGAAGTGACGGCAAGCTTTACGGCACAACCCGGTACGGCGGGGCCAGCGCCGGCGGCACGATTTACCGGATTAACGCGGACGGCACGGGATTCGCCGTGCTGCATTCCTTCGCGTCCTCGGCGGACGGCGCCACCCCCTATGCGGGGTTGATACAAGGCGACGACGGCAGGCTCTACGGAACGACCAGCCAAGGCGGCAGTCTTGGGTACGGAACGATCTACGCGATAGCCACGGACGGCTCGGGCTTCACCGTGCTTCGCTCGCTCGCATTCGCGAGCGACGGTGGCAATCCCCAGGCGGGGCTGATCCAGGGCAGCGACCACAGGCTCTACGGCACGACCTACGACGGCGGCGCCGAATTCGCGGGCACCATCTTCGCGATGGCCACGGATGGCACGGGATTCACCGTGCTGGGCCCCCTGGGTTCGGCCGGCGGCTCGGGGCTGATCCAGGGCAGCGACAACCGGCTCTACGGCACGACCTACAACGGCGGCAACATCGCGGCCGGTACGATCTACGCGATCAACACGGACGGCACCGGCTACACGGTGATATATCCGTTCAGCTATTCAAGCGGAGGCTTTAATCCCATCGGGGGCCTGGTCCAGGGAAGCGACCACAGGCTCTATGGCACCACCACGCAGGGGGGAGCCAACGGGAACGGCACGATCTTTGCGGTCGCCACAGACGGCTCTGGCTTCAGCGAGCTGCACTCGTTCACCGCGGCAACCGATGGCGCCACGTCCGAGGCCACGCTGGTTCAGGGCACGGACGGCAGGCTCTACGGTACGGCCAACCAGGGCGGGGCCAACAGCCTCGGGACGATATTCGCGATCGCCGCGGACGGTTCCGGTTTCACCGCGCTCGCTCAGCTAGGGGGAGCGGACGGCGAAAATCCGCAGGCGGGGCTTATCCAGGGGATTGACGGCAGGCTCTACGGAACGGCCGCACTGGGGGGCGCCAACGCAGTCGGCACGATCTACGCGGTCGCGACGGACGGCACGGGCTTTTCGGTGCTGCGCCCGTTTACCTACCAGACCGACGGCGCCAGTCCCCAGGCGGCGCTTGTCGAGGGAAGCGACGGCAGGCTCTACGGCACGACAGCGGACGGGGGCGACGCCGACAACGGCACGATCTACGCGATCGCCACGGACGGGACGGGCTACACCGTTCTGCGTTCGCTGACGGGAAGCGACGGCGCCAATCCCGCGGCGGCGCTGATCCAGGGGACAGACCAGAGGCTCTACGGCGCCACCGCAGGCTCGATATTCGCCATCGCCACGGACGGCTCCGGGTACACCGTGCTTCATTCGTTCGGGTCCACCGAACCCTCCGGCGTGATCCAGGGAAATGACGGCAGGCTTTACGGCACGACCACCCTTGGGGGCGCAAACACATTTGGCACGGTCTACGCGATCAACACCGACGGCACGGGCTTTACCGTGCTCAGCTCCTTCGTCGGGGGCGGAGGGGGAGGCAATCCCGTTGGGGGAGTCATCCAGGGAGGCGACGGCAGGCTCTACGGCACCGCCTCCCGCTACGGCTTCAACGGATCGGGCGGCGTAATCTACGCCGTCAACACGGACGGCACCGGCTTCACCGTGCTGCACTCGTTCAACTCCCCGTCCGACGGCGCCGCGCCGATGGCCGGATTGATCCAGGGAACCGACAGCAGGCTCTACGGAACGACCTCCATGGGCTACACCCTGTACGGCACGGCCTTCGCGATTGCCACGGACGGCACCGGCTTCACCGTGCTGGAGCCATTCGGGGGCACGGCCGGCGCCAATCCCATGGCGGGATTGATCCAGGGAAGCGACGGCAGGCTTTACGGCACGGCCTTCACCGCCGGCGCCACAGGGGCGGGCACGGTCTACGCGCTCAACACGGACGGCACCGGCTTCACCGTGCTGCGCTCATTTGTTCCGGAAACCGACGGCGATGCCCCGCTGGCGGGACTCGTCCAGGGGCACGACGGCAGGCTCTATGGAGCGACCTCGACGGCCGGCGCAAACGGCGTCGGTGGATTGTTCGTCCTTTTCAATTTCCTCCCAGGAAGCGCGGATCAGTTCCTGGTCGCCGTGCCTTCATCGGCGACCGCGGGCTCGCCGGTAAGCGCGGTGGTGACCGCGATTGACTCCAATGGAAACACGGCGACCGGCTATGCGGGAACCGTGCATATCACGAGCACGGACGGCGCCGCGACGCTGCCAGCGAATGCATCGCTCACCAATGGCGTAGGGACCTTCTCGATCACATTCAATGCGCCGGGATCCCAGACTGTGACGGCCACAGACACCGTGGCGCTCTCCATTGCGGGGACTTCATCCTCGATCGCAGTGAGTCCGGCTCCAACGCCAACGCCGACGCCGACCCCATCGCCGACACCTACGCCCACGCCGTCTCCGACGCCCTCGCCCACGCCAACGCCTTCGCCGACACCCACGCCGTCTCCGACACCAAGCCCCACCCCGACGCCGACACCCACGCCGTCACCGACTCCAAGCCCGACGCCGACGCCAACCCCGTCGCCGACGCCAACCCCGTCGCCGACGCCAACCCCGACGCCGTCTCCTACGCCCTCGCCCACGCCAACCCCGACGCCGTCTCCGACCCCGACGCGAGTGCCAACGCCGACTCCGAGACCCTCCCCGATCGCACCGAGTCCGACTCCTGGAATCACCCCGACGCCCACGCCCACGCGGGTGCCTACGCCGACCTCGAGGCCGACCCCGACCACCGCGCCAAGTCCGACTCCCGGAATCACCCCGACGCCTACGCCCACGCGGGTGCCTACGCCGACCCCGAGGCCGACCCCGACCCCAAAGCCAACACCGACACCCACCTAGGCACGTCGGGCTTTGCCGTCACTGGCACGCTCGTGGTCGGCCGCGCGGCCCCACGGTGAGACGGCCGGGCGGATAGCTAAGCCTCATCGCACGCCCGGTGGGCCGTCCGCTCAGATGTGCCGCGAGTCGGATTCGTCCTTCTTGACGTATCCGGAGTCCTGGCGCTGGAGGTTGACCTGGTTCTTCTTCACGTAGGCCTGGAAGACGTCCTCGGCGCTCATGCCCAGGGTCTGGGCCATGGAGATCAGGAAATGGAAGAGGTCGACGATCTCTACCCGGGCGTTCTGCTCGTCGAACTTCTGGTACTTCGCCCACCACTTCCATGGCACGGAATCAACGAGTTCCGCGATTTCCTGCTGCATCGCCCGGGTGTAGTTCAGGATCCACTTTGCCTTCTCCTCCTCGGTCTGCGGGGGAAGGCTCACGCCTATCCTCCTGTTGAGCGCATCCTGCATCCGGAAGATCTCCTCGAATTTGTCCATGGGGCCCAAAAGTGCGCCCGGGCCGGGCGGGCGCAAGATGCAATTGGCCCCGCCCAAAAGGGCCCTTTTGGGGTTGCCCTCGGAGCGTAAATGGGCGATTATGTCCGACTTCGGCGTTTGCGTTAGAGCGCGTATCTCATGCGCTCCGCACCGCTGGACAACCCACGGCCGCTCCCGGTTTCCGGTGAGCGCCATCACACGAAAGAAAAAACAAAATGACAGATCAGAACACGTCCGGCGCTTCATTCGCCCCGGCTGCCGACTCACAGGCACCCGCGGCCAGCGCCCAGACCCCTGCCGTTAGCTTCGGCAGCACCCGCGGATCGGGCCTCGCCCGCGGCAAGCGCCAAACGAGCGCTGCGGCCCCCACAGACAGCACGGCGAAGAGCGACTACAAGCCCATCGCACTCGAGGTCATCACGCCCGCGAGCGAATACAGGAACCCGTTCGCGAGCCCAGAGCCCGTGAACGCGCCGGCTGCGGAGCCGGCCAAGATAGAGGCCCCCGCGGCACCCGCCGCCATCGTCCACGAGCCCGAGCCGGCCGCCGCCCCCGAGGCGGAGTCCGTCCCCGAGCCCGTGGCCGAGAGGAGCGAGATCGAGATCCTCCCGCCGGCCGAGTCCCACCGTCCCGCGGTCAGCTGGGAGTCACCGTCCGTTTCCCGCGGCGAAGCCGAGTCCCCCCACGTGGAGGACAGGCCCCACCGCGACGAGCGGCCCACGTTCCGCGCCGACCGCAGGGAGGACGCCGCAGGCGCCCCCCCGGCGGAGGCACAGGCACCCGAGGCCCGCTTCGAGGCTCGCGGCCCGCGCAGCGACTCATTCCAGCGCCAGCCCCGCGATCCCCGCGAGGCGCGCCAGCCGCGTGATCCCCGCGAGGCCCGCCAGCCCCGCGATCCCCGCGACGAGCGCCAGCCGCGCGACCCGCGCTTCGCCCGGCAGCCCCGCGACCCCCGCGACGAACTGCCGCGCCGCGATGCGCGCCCGCAGCGCGAGCAGGGCAGCCCCGTCGTCCAGGCCGCCCCGGCGTCCAAGGGCTTCATGGGATGGCTCAAGTCCCTCTTCGGGGGCGGCACGCCCGCCCCCGCCCCGACCCCGGCCCCTGCGGCCCCGAAGGAATTCGGAACCGCCTTTGCCGGCGAGGGCCAGCGCCACCGCAGGCGCCACCGCGGCGGACGCGGCCACGGCGGCAATCCCCAGGGTTTCCGAGGGGAGCGCTCCTTCCAGGGCGGTCCGCGTCAGGACGGCCCGCGCCAGGACGGTCCCCGCCATGAGGGTCCCCGCCAGGACGGCCCGCACGGCGGCGGTGAGGGCTTCGGCGGCGAGCGCTCCGGCGGCAACCGGCGCAGGCGCCACCGCGGCGGCCCCGGACGCGACCGGGGGGGCGAATTCCGCTCCGAGGGGCAAAAGGGCGGCGGGGCCATCTGATTTCCAAGGACCGCAGCCTCCCCGTTTAAATCTTGCCAAGGCGCTCGGCAACGAGCGCATTCCAAGGCGTCCGCTTCGTGCGGGCGCCTTTTTATTTTCCCATGGCTGATCTCGTAGTCAACGGTGGCAAGCCCCTCTCGGGCACCATCATCCCGTCGGGCAACAAGAACTCCGTGCTGCCCATCCTCTGCGCCACGCTTCTCTCGGACGAGCCGGTGACGCTCACGAACGTCCCGGACATCACGGACCTGGACAAGCTCGTGGCCTTCTTCGAGTCCCAGGGCTCCAAGATCGCGTGGGACCGTCCGAAGGGCATACTGAAGGCCGACCACCGGTCCTTCAGGAGCGCGCTCGCCAACGCCGAGCTGCCGCAGGACATGCGCTCGACCGTGCTCCTCTACCCCGCGCTCCTGCGCAGGATGGGCAAGATCACGATCCGCTCGAACGCGAAGGGCTGCTCGCTCGGGGTCCGCGAGATCGACCCGCACCTGGACGTCCTGGCCGCGCTCGGCGCCGCGGTCGACCCCGGCGACCCGCTCACGATCTCGGCGCCGGGGGGCTTCCGCGGCGCCCGGCACTGGCTCGACTACATGTCCGTCACCGTGACCGAGAACTTCGCGATGGCGGCCTCGGTCGCCAAGGGCGCGTCGACCCTCGTCAACGCGGCGAGCGAGCCCCACGTTCAGGACCTCTGCAAGGCCCTCGTCGCCATGGGCGCGCAGATCACGGGGATCGGCACCAGCATGCTGAGCATCGAGGGCGTCGGCGCCCTCCACGGGGCCACGATCGCCATCGGGACCGACTACCACGAGGTGACGACCTTCCTCGCGCTGGGCGCGATCACGGGCGGGGACGTCACGGTGACCCATTCGGTCCCGGAGCACTTCGACCTCATCACGCGCTCCTTCGCGAAGCTGGGGGTCGCCATCACCCACGACGGCGACACCGCGCACGTGGCCGCCAACCAGCCGAGGGTCATCCAGGCGCCGTTCACCGCGAACCTCCTGCCCAAGATCGAGGCCGCCCCCTGGCCGTACTTCTCGGTGGACCTCCTGCCGCTCCTGATCGCCCTCTCCACGCGCTGCGAGGGCACAATCCATTTCTGGAACAAGGTCTACGAGAACGGATTTTCCTGGATGCCGGAGCTGGCGAAGTTCGGCGCCCATGTGCTCGTGAGCGACCCTCACCGCATCGTCGTCTTCGGCAACAGGCCGCTGCGCCCCGCGGTCGTCGACTCGCCCTACGTCATACGCGCCGCCGTGGCGCTCACGATGGTCGCGGCGTCCATCCCCGGCCGCAGCGTCGTGCGCAACGCGGAGATCATCAAGCGGGCCCACCCCCGCTTCGTCGAGAACCTCAGGTCGCTGGGAGCCGACCTCGCTTGGAAATGAACGCCCCAAAGAACCCCGGGGGCAAGGGCCTGGGGTTCGTCACGTCGACACTCGCCGCCCCCGTGACGGCGGCCGAGGCCGCGCTCAGGCCGCTCTCCTTCTCGGATTTCGCGGGCCAGGCGAAGACCATCGAGCGGCTGCAGGTGATGGTCGGGGCCGCGAGGAAGAGGGGCGACCCGCTGAACCACATCCTGCTCTCGGGGCCGCCCGGCCTCGGGAAGACGACCCTCGCCTTCATCCTCGGCGCCGAGCTCGGCAAGAGCGTGCGCGTGACCTCGGGCCCCGTCGTCGAGAAGGCGGGCGACCTCGCGGGCCTCCTGACAAACCTCGAGGAGGGGGACATCCTCTTCATCGACGAGATTCACCGCATCCCGAAGACCGTCGAGGAGTACCTCTACTCCGCCATGGAGGACTTCCGGATCGACATCATGATCGACCAGGGGCCGAACGCGCG
>CAZDZL010000078.1:0-9027 GCA_964509885.1 uncultured Opitutaceae bacterium
GCCTTGATCTCCTGCATGCTGGAGACGATCTTGTTGAAGATCTCGCCCTTGGGCGCCAGGAAGACGCTTGGGCACTGCTCGGAGATGAGGGCGATCGGCCCGTGCTTCATCTCGGCCGCGGGGTAGCCCTCGGAGTGGATGTAGGAGATCTCCTTCAGCTTGAGGGCCCCCTCCAGCGCGATCGGGAAGAGGGACAGCCGCCCGAGGAAGAGGAAGTCCGTGTAATGGGCGTAGCGCTTGGCGATCTCCTTTATCTGCGGGGCCAGGGCCAGCGTCTTTCGGACGAGGTCCGGAGCCCCCTTGAGCGCCTTCACGTAGTCCACCCCGTCGTTGAAGCTCATGTCGCGCATCCGCGAGACGTAGAGCGCGACCATCGCCCCCAGCAGGAGCTGGGAGGTGAAGGTCTTCGTCGAGGCGACGCCGACCTCGGGGCCGACGTGCTGGAAGATGCCGCCGTCGGCCTCCCTCGCGATGGACGAGCCCACGCCGTTGTTGATGGCGAGGACGCGGAAGCCCTTGCGCTTCGCCTCGCGCAGGGCCGCGAGCGTGTCGATCGTCTCGCCGGACTGGCTGATCACGAAGAAGAGGGTGCGCGGGTCGAGCGGGGCGTTGCGGTAGCGGAACTCCGAGGCGTAGTCGACCTCGACCGGCACGCGGGCGTAGCGCTCGATCAGGTGCTCGGCGACCAGGCACGCGTGCCAGGCCGTGCCGCAGGCGCAGAACATGAAGCGGTCCACCTGGCGGAACTCCGCGGGCGTCAGGTTCAGTCCGCCGAAGAGGGCCGTGCTGCCGTCCTCGGAGAAGCGGCCGCGCATGGTGTTCTCGAGCGACTGGGGCTGCTCGAAGATCTCCTTCTCCATGAAGTGGGCGTGGCCGCCCATGTCGGCGTCCTCGATCTTCCAGTCGATGCGGTCGACCACGGGGGCCACGTCGGCCTGGTCCTGCGTGCTGATCGCGAACTCCCTCTTCGTCACGTGGACGAGCTCGCCGTCCTTCAGGTAGACGACGTTCTGCGTCCTGCTGACGAGGGCCGACGCGTCGCTCGCGACGATGTACTCGTTGTCGCCGACCCCGAGGATGAGCGGGGACGCCTTGCGCGCGGCCACGAGCTCGTCGGGGAAGTCGACGCAGAGGACCGCGATCCCGTAGGTGCCCTCGACGTGGCGCAGCGCCTTGCGCACGCTCTCGAGGAACGGGCTCTGGCCGTCGGCCGCCGGGGGCTCCTTGGCGAAGTGGTACGCGATCAGGTTGCAGAGCACCTCCGTGTCCGTCTCGGACTTGAAGGTGTACCCCTTCGTGAGGAGGAAGGCCTTGATCTGGCTGTAGTTCTCGATGACGCCGTTGTGGATGAGGGCGAACTTGCCGTCGCTGCTGACGTGGGGGTGGGCGTTGGCCTCGGTCACGCCGCCGTGCGTGGCCCACCGGGTGTGCCCCAGGCCCACGGTCCCGTTCAGGCGCAGCTTGGAGGCCTCCTTGGACAGGTTCTCGACCCGGCCGACCCTCTTGACCACCTCGATCCCCCCGTCCTGGACGATGGCAAGCCCCGCGGAGTCATATCCGCGGTATTCGAGGCGCTTCAGGCCCTCCAGGATGATGGTCGCCGCCTTGCGGTTTCCAACGTAGCCGACGATGCCGCACATGGGTTGTTAGTGGTGGGTTTTGGGTATCCGTGACGAATTTGGCTCGCGAAGTAACCGGACACGATAGAATGGGAGTTTCCCATGACCACCCAAAAACGCGTGCTTGCCGTCATTATGGGCGGCGGCCGGGGAACTCGGCTCGCCCCGCTGACGCTCGAGCGCTGCAAGCCGGCGGTGCCCCTCGCCGGCAAGTACCGGCTCGTGGACATCCCGATCAGCAACTGCATCAACTCGGAGATCAACCGGATATTCCTGCTCTCGCAGTTCAACACGGCGTCGCTCCACCGTCACGTGCAGGGCGCCTACCAGTTCGACCCGTTCGGCGGGGGCTTCGTCGACATCCTCTCCGCCGAGCAGACCGAGAAGAGCCTGGACTGGTACCAGGGGACCGCGGACGCGGTGCGCCGCAACATCATCCACTTCAGGAAGTACCCCCACGACCTGATCCTGATACTCTCCGGGGACCAGCTCTACCGCATGGACTTCAGGGACATCGTGGAGCAGCACCTGGCGACGGGGGCGGACGTCACGATCTGCGCGAAGCCGTTCACGCTCTCCAAGGTCGAGGGCCTTGGCCTCATGCGGGTCGCCGACGACCTGTCCATCCAGCAGTTCGCCGAGAAGCCCAAGGACCCCGCGGTCATCGCGAGCCTGGCGCTAAGCCCCGCGATCGAGGCGATGCTCGCCGAGAAGTCGGGCGAGAAGCGCTGCCTCGCCTCGATGGGCATCTACGTCTTCAACAGGGCGGTCCTCGCCGAGGCCCTCGAGAACTCGATGACCGACTTCGGGCGCGAGGTGATCCCGAGCCTCCTCGGGAACAAGAAGATGTACGCCCACGTCTTCGAGGGCTACTGGGAGGACATCGGCACGGTGAAGGCGTTCTTCGAGGCGAACCTCGCCCTGGCGCAGCCGCTGCCGCCCTTCAACTTCTTCGACGCGACGACGCCCGTGTACTCGCACTACGAGTACCTGCCGGCCTCGAAGCTCAACAAGTGCAGGATCGACAACGTCGTCGTCGCCGACGGCTGCATCCTCACGGACTCGTCGCTCAAGCACAGCCTCTTCGGGATCCGCTCCTACGTGGGCGAGGGCTCCGACATGGAGGACGTCGTCATGATGGGCGCCGACTACTACGAGACGCCCGAGCAGATCGCCTCGAACGTCTCGCGCGGGAAGCCGAACCTCGGGGTCGGGAAGAACTGCGTGATCCGCAGGGCCATCATCGACAAGAACACCCGCATCGGCGACGGGGCCCAGCTCTCCGCGGCGGGAAAGCCGGACGGGACCTACGTGGACGGGGCGGTCGTGATCCGCGACGGCGTGCTCGTGGTGCCCAAGGGGGCGCTCATCCCGCCGGGGACGGTCGTCTAGGCCGGCCGCGGGGCGGGCATCGCCAGGGGGGCCGAGCGGCGAAGCCTCATGAAAATCCCCAACGCTATCATCAGCAACGAGTAGAAGGTGCCCCGGCTGAGGCCGAGGATCAGGGAGGCGTCGGGCTCGCGGAACGCCTCGCCCGCGATGCGGGCGCAGGCGTACACGATCAGGAATTCCCCCGAGAGCGCCCCGGGGCGCTCGCGCACGAGGTCGCTCCGCCAGAAGCGCGCCTGCACGTAGGCGAGGAGCACGAGGCCCTCCATGCCGGCCTCGTAGAGCTGGGACGGGTGCCGGGGGACGAGGAGCGGGTGCTCGGGCGTCACGCTCCGGGGGAAGAGGACGGCCCAGGGCACCTCGGCCGGGCGGCCCCAGAGCTCGCCGTTGATGAAGTTGGCCACGCGCCCGAGGAACAGCCCGAGGGGGGCTGCCGAGGCGGCGAGGTCGAACAGGTGGGCGGCGGGGATGCGCTCGCGCCGGGCGAACCAGAAGACGGCCAGGATGACGCCGATCAGGCCCCCGTGGAACGCCATGCCGCCGTCCCAGACCCGCAGGAGCCAGAAGGGATCGGACCGGAACGTCCTCCAGCCGTCGTAGAGAAGGAACGAGCCCAGCCTGCCGCCGGCGAAGACGCCGATGGCGAGGGCGACGATGAAGTCGCCGATCCTCGACGCGGGAAGGAGCGAGCGGCGGGCGCGGGCGTAGGCGCTGAAGAGCCACGCGCCGCCGAGGATCCCGGCCACGTAGGCCAGCCCGTAGTAGCGGATCCCGAAGCTGCCCCTGAAATGGATGAGGAACGGGTCGAGGTCGTCGACCCAGTACGCGAGGGCAGGCGTCATAGCCTCCTGCCCCTGTCCTGCTTCTGGAGCCGGGTCCGCGCCAGCTCGCGCATGTCGACCGCCACGTCGTCCTTGTCGAAGATCTCGCGCCCCAGGAGGTGCTCGATCACGTCCTCCATCGTGACGACGCCGGCGGTCGCCCCGAACTCGTCGACCGCCACGAGCAGCTTGTTGTGGGTCTTGAGCGAGAGCTGCAGGGCGTTGTTCACGGTGGCCGTCTCCGGTATGAACTGGGCCTCCTGCATGAACTGCTCGACCAGCGCCGCGTCCTGGTCGTGCGCCTTGGCCTTCAGGAGGTCGCGGCTGCGCACGATCCCGAGGATGTCGTCCAGGTTCTTGCCAAAGACGGGCATCCGGCCGAAGGGGAGGGTGGGATGGTCCCGGAACACCTCGGACACGGACAGCGAGCGGTTGAGGGCCGTCACGACCGTGCGGGGGGTCATGATCTCGCTCACCCGCACGTCGTCCAGGGAGAGCGCGTTCGCGATGATGTTCGACTCGCTCCTGGAGAGCGTCCCCTCCTGGGCCCCGCGCTCGGCGAGGAGCTTGATCTCCTCGCTCGAGCCGTGGAGGGGGGCCGGCGGCCCGACGAAGGGGCGAACGACGAGCGCGCACAGCCACGTCACCGGAAGGAGCACCCGGCGCATCCACGCGATCGGGTAGACCACGTAGGGCTGGAGCGCCCGGCGGTGCGAGACGCCGATGTTCTTCGGGAGGACCTCCGAGAAGATGAGAAGGATGGCGCCGAACCCCACCGAAATCCAGACGACGGTCGAGGTGCTGTAGAAGTGGACGGCGAGGGCGCCGATCGCCACCGAGCCCAGGCTGTTCGCGGCGGTGTTCAGCGTCAGGACCGCCGAGATCGTCGCGTCGATCTCGCGCTTCAGGTGCTCGAGGACCGCCCCGCGCCTCGGCCGCGTCTTCTTCAGGGCCTCGATCTCCGCGATCGTCGTCGAGAGGATGATCGACTCGAAGAGCGAGCACAGGAACGACGTCCCCACGGTGAGGATGATGATAAAGATCAGGACATATCCGTGCATGGGGCGAGCGTAGGGCGCGCGGCCTTTTTTCCGAACACAAAAGAGCCTTGCAGCGGGGCCCTTTTAGGGGCCCCTGTAGGTGCATGGGCGAACTGAAGCGCACCCCCCTCCATGCCTTTCACGCGGCGCACGGCGCGAAGCTCGTCGACTTCGCGGGCTGGGAGATGCCCGTGCAGTACCGCAGCATCCTCGAGGAGCACAAGGCCGTGAGGCGGGCCGCGGGGCTCTTCGACGTGAGCCACATGGGAGAGGTCGACGTCGAGGGGCCGGGCGCCTCGGCCTTCCTCGACTCCCTCGTCACGAACAATGTCGGCAAGATGTACCCGGGGCGGGTCCTGTACTCGCCCATGTGCCACCCCGACGGCGGCGTGATCGACGACCTGCTGGTCTACATGCGCGGCCCGGAGGACTTCTTCCTGTGCATCAACGCGGGCAACATCGCGACCGACCTCCAGTGGATCCGCGCCCGGGCCGCGGGCCGCGACGTGACGGTGACCGACCGCTCGGACTCCACGGCGCTCCTCGCGGTCCAGGGCCCCATGGCCCTCCAAATCGTGCAGGCGCTCACCCCGGTGAAGCTCGACCCCGTCAAGTACTACCACTTCACGGAGGGGGAGGTCGCCGGCGTGCGCTGCGTCATCAGCCGCACCGGCTACACGGGCGAGGACGGCTTCGAGCTCTACCACCCCGCGGGCGACGCCGTCGCCCTCGCCGAGGCGCTGCTGGCGGCCGGCACGCCCCTGGGCCTCGAGCTCTGCGGCCTCGGCGCGCGCGACAGCCTGAGGCTCGAGGCCGGCTTCCCGCTCTACGGCCACGAGATCACCCGCGAGATCTCGCCGCTCACGGCCGGCCTCGGCTGGACGGTCAAGTTCGACAAGGCGGGGGACTTCTCGGGGCGGGCCGCGCTCGCCGCGGAGAAGAGGGACGGCTCGCCGCGCAAGGTGGCCTTCTTCAAGACCGGGGACCGCAGGATCATCCGCCCGGAGACCCCGGTCGCGGCGGCCGACGGGACCATCGCCGGCCGGGTGCTCTCGGGCACGCTGTCGCCCATGCTCGCCGAGGCGATCGGCTCGGTGCTCGTCGAGGCCCCGGCCGCGGCGGCGCCGCTCCACGTCGACGTCCGCGGCAGCCTGGTTGAATTGCACCTCGTCAAGCCCCCCTTCGTCCCGCTAAAGAAATCCACATGAGCAACGTCCCCGCCGCGCTTCGCTACGCAAAATCCCACGAGTGGCTCAAGCTCGAGGGCGACACGGCCACGGTCGGCATCACCGACTACGCCCAGGCGTCCCTCGGGGACATCACCTACGTCCAGCTCCCCAAGGTCGGCGCGGTGCTGAAGGCGGGCGCGCCGTTCGGCGTCGTCGAGTCGGTGAAGGCAGCCTCGGACGTCTACGCCCCGGTGAGCGGCACCGTCCTCGCCGTGAACACGGCCCTGGACGGCAAGCCCGAGACCCTGAACGCGGATCCCTACGGGGCCGGGTGGGTCATGACGCTCAAGGTCGCCGACCCCAAGGAGGCCAGTGCGCTCCTGGACGCGGCCGCCTACGCCGCGCTGACGGCGTAGGCGCCGCCGCGCCCAGGGGGGATCCTACTTCTTCTGTGCGGCCTGGAGCGCCCTCACAAGTTCGTCACGGGTGCGCTCGTACCTGGCCTTGACCTGGTCGAATTGCCCGGGATCGGCGGTCTTCAACTCGGCGACGAGCGCCGTGCATGCGTCGAGCTTGGCCCTGGCCTCGCCGCATTCCTGCTGGTTGTCGGGACGGGACGCCGCGCTGATCTTCTGGCCAAATGCCTCGAGCTCCCTGGTCGCGCCGTCGATGTACTGCGACACCGCCTGCTGCCTGAGAGCCTCGGCGTCGGCCGGCTCGCCGCGGGCGGGCGTTGCCGCAGGCAGCGCGAGGGCAAGGAGGAGCCAAAGGCCGAGCGATTTCCAACGGAAGCGCGCGAGAGCGCTGTTCGATATCATCCCCCATGAGAAAGCCCGGGCGCAATAAGGTTCCGGAGTTGGGACCAAGCGTCCCCGCTCCCGCCATCCGAGACGATGCCGAACCTACGAACTGTTCAACCCTTGCGCTCGACCTTGCGGCGCTCGGTCTGCTTGAGGATGCGCTTCCTCAAGCGAAGGCTCTTCGGCGTCACCTCGACGAACTCGTCCGAGGCGATGTACTCGATCGCCCTCTCGAGCGAGAGCTTGGTGGCCGGGGTGAGGCCCGTGGCCACGCCCGAGCCCTGCGAGCGGAAGTTCGTGAGCGCCTTGGCGCGGACCGCGTTGCAGGAGATGTCCTCGTTGCGGGGGTTCTCCCCGACGATCATCCCCTCGTAGACCTCCTCGCCCGGGCTGACGAAGAGCTTGCCGCGCTCCTGGACCATCTCGAGCGCGTAGCCGGTCGTGGTGCCGGCCTCGGTCGCGATGATGGTGCCCGTGATGCGGGTCAGGACCTCGCCCGCGTACGGGCCGTATTCCTTGAAGAGGTGGCTGAGGACGCCGCGCCCGGAGGTCGCGTTGACGACGTCGATCTCCATGCCGATCAGGCCCCGGGTCGTTATGGTCGCCTCGAGCATCGTCGTGTGCGAGAGCTTCTCCATGTTGGAGAGGATGCCCTTGCGGTTGGCCATGTTGGTCATGATGGCCCCGACGCACTCGTCGGGCACCTCGATCCAGACGGTCTCGTAGGGCTCCTGGCGCTGGCCGTCGACGACCTTCTCGATGACCGTCGGCCGCGAGACGAGGAGCTCGAAGCCCTCCCGGCGCATGGTCTCGACCAGAACCGCGATCTGCATGGCGCCGCGGGCCTTCACGTTGAAGACGCCGGCCTTGTCCGTGTCCTCGATCTGGATGGAGACGTTGGTCTTCAGCTCCCGGAAGAGGCGCTCCTTCAGCTGGCGCGACGTGACGAGCTTGCCCTCGCGGCCGACCAGCGGTCCGTCGTTGACGCAGAACTGCATCTCGAGGGTGGGGGGGTCGATCTGGGTGAAGGGGAGCTGGTGGCCGTTCTCGTCGGCCGTGAGCGTGTCGCCGATGTCGACGTCCTCGAAGCCGGAGATGCCGACGATGTTGCCGGCGCCGCCGGTCGGCGCCTCGGCCGTGCCCAGGCCCGTGAACTCGAAGATCCGTGTGATCTTGCCGCGGGCGCGCTTGCCGTCCGCGTGGCGGATGACCCAGACCGTGTCGCCGAGCGTCGCGGTCCCGCCGAGGATCTTGCCTACGGCGATGCGGCCCACGTAGTCGCTCCAGTCGATGTTGGAGACCAGCATGTGGAACGGCTCGTTCGGCTTGGCGAACGGAGGCGGGACGTGGTCGAGGACGGTCTGGAAGAGGGGGGACATGTCCTTCTTCTCCTCGCCCAGGTGGTACATCATGTAGCCGTCGCGGCCCGAGCCGTAGACGACCGGCGCGTCGAACTGCTCCTCGGTCGCGTTGAGCTCCATCAGGAGCTCAAGCACCTTGTCGTACATCTTGGCCGGCTCGGCGTTCTCGCGGTCGATCTTGTTGATCACGATGACGACCTTGAGCCCGTGGGCCAGGGCCTTGCGCAGCACGAAGCGGGTCTGGGCCTGGGGGCCGTCGTACGCGTCGACCAGGAGGAGGACGCCGTCCACCATCCGAAGCGCCCGCTCGACCTCGCCGCCGAAGTCCGCGTGGCCGGGGGTGTCGACGATGTTGATGGTCTTGTCCTGCCAGTGGACGGAGGTGTTCTTCGCCTTGATCGTGATGCCCTTCTCCTTCTCGAGGTCCATGGAGTCCATGGCCCGCTCCTCGACCCGCTGGTTGGCGCGGTAGACGCCGCCCTCCTTGAGCAGCTTGTCGACCAGGGTCGTCTTGCCGTGGTCAACGTGGGCTATGATGGCGATATTGCGGATGTTCTGGTTCATTGCGCGGGCAGGTCTGATTTTTGAAAAAGAGCGCCAATCTGCCATTTGCCCGCGCCGAACGCAAGGGTGAACGGGATGCCAGTGATGTGCGCCTCCCGGTGCCTGGCGAAAAATACAAAAAATAAGGCCCCGGAACCTTGCGGTTCCGGGGCCAAATTTGGGGGTGGGCGCTCGCCACGCGCTCTTTCCCGTCACATACGTTGGGCGCTCTCGCTTTCGCGGGCCGTATGCTCCCCGACGCCACTCTTCGCGGCATGCGAAGTT
>CAZDZL010000079.1:0-8813 GCA_964509885.1 uncultured Opitutaceae bacterium
GGATCGAACCAGCGACCAAGTGATTAACAGTCACCTGCTCTACCACTGAGCTACCAGGCAATTTCCATCGCGCCCTTCCGGGCACCGGAACGGTCTTAATACGGACAGGCGGGGAATCCCGGCAAGAATAAATTGGAGGCCACCTTGGGGCGGGGTTCCGCATGTTCCGGGCGCGCCGGCCATGGCACGGCCCCGGTCTCGGGCGGCACAGGGTGGCCGGGCTCGGGGCCCGCGCGGGACCCGGTCGCCAGCAGGGTGGCGCCGGAGGGCTCCGGGTGATGGATTCCTCAGGCGCCTGCCGGCGAGGCACCCCTTCCGCCGCGCCCATCCCGCGCCGATGATTGGCCTTGCCACCTCGGGGCATTGTAACTGTCTGGTTATCCATGAATCGCCGCATGCGAGCGTGGCTGGGGCTCGTCTCAGGCATGTCCGCGGTCTTGGCCTCGTTCGCGGGCGCGCCGAAGGAGGTGCCGGGCCCTCTCGTCCCCGTCGGCTTCGCCCGCGAGGACATAACGCCCGATCTCCCGATCCGCCTCTGCGGGTATCCCGACCGCACGGTCGAGGCCGCGAGGGTCGAGAACCGCCTGTGGGCGCGCGCGATGGCGATCGGCGCCGACCCGGCCGAGGGCGGGGGGGCGGCGCAGCAGCCCGTCGTGATCGTCACGATCGAGCTCATCGGCGTGACCGCCGCGATCAGCGACGCGGTCGCCGACGACCTGTGGCGCACGCACGGGATCGACCGGGCCCACGTCGCCGTCTGCGCGACCCACGTGCACACCGGGCCGATGCTGGAGGGGCTCCTGTCGAACATGTTCGGCGACCCGCTCCCGGCCGACCAGGTGGAGAGGATCCACCGCTACACCGAGACGCTCAAAACCAAGCTCAAGGCCGTCGCCGGGAGGGCGCTCGCCGACCGGCGCCCGGGCCGCCTCGGGTGGGGGCAGGGGACGGTGGCCTTCTCCACGGCGCGGCGCCAGATCGAGGGCGGCAAGTGGGCCGGGTTCACGCTCAACCTGAACGGGATCGCGGACCGGACGTTTCCCCTGCTGCGCGTGACGGAACCGGACGGGGCCCTGCGCGGGGTGTTCGTCTCCTACGCCTGCCACAACACGACGCTCGAGACGGACGACAACTTCATAGACCCGGACTGGGGCGGGGACGCGGCGCGGCGGATCGAGGCCGGGCACGGCGGGGCGACCGCGCTCGTGGGCCTCGGCTGCGCCGGGGACACGGACCCCGCGCCCCGCGGCAGGCCCGGGTGCGTGGCGATGCACGGGCTCGAGGTGGCCACCGAGGTGGACCGCCTCCTCGCGATGCCGCTTGCGCCGCTGGGACCGGTGACGGCGGCCCACTACCGCAGGATCGAGCTGCCCTTCGAGCATCCCGTCACGCGGGGGGACCTCGCCGCCGTCACCGAGGCCCGCGGCAAGACGGCGCAGCTCACGGCGCACATGTGGATGGACAGGATGGATGCGGGTGCGCCGGCCCCTACCGGCGTGCCCTTCGCGATACAGACGTGGGCCTTCGGCCCGCGGCTCGCGATGGTCTTCCTCACCGGGGAGGTGGTCTCCGACTACTCCCTGCGGCTGCGGCGGGAGCTCGGCGTCGAGAGGACCTGGATCAACGCCTACTCGAACGACGTGCCGTGCTATGTCGCCTCGGCGCGCATGTTCCCGGAAGGCGGGTACGAGGTCGACTACTCGATGACCTACTACGGCTGGCCGACGAACCTGACGCCGCATGTCGAGGACCTGATTGTCGCCGAAGTCCATAACGCGCTTCCCGCAGGCTGGGAAAAGAACCGAATCCTCCCGTGAACATGATACCCCGATCCGCCCGGGCGGCCGCCGTCGCGGTCGCCGCAGCAAGCCTCTGCCTCCCGGCCCTCGCCTACGACAAGGTGATGCCGCCCCCGCACGTCGTCCTTCCCCAGCCGATGTCGCCGGCCGCGTCCCTCGCGGCCATCACGGTGCCGGCCGGCCTGGCGGTCGAGCTGGTCGCCTCCGAGCCCGACACCATGGACCCCGTCGACGTCGCCTGGGGCGCGGACGGCCGGATGTGGGTCGTCGAGATGGCCGACTATCCCCTCGGCATCGACGGGCACGGGAAGGCGGGCAGCCGGGTCCGCGTCTTCGAGTCGACCCGCGGGGACGGCCACTACGACAAGTCGACCCTGTTCGCGACGGGGCTCAAGTTCCCGAACTCGGTCATGCCCTGGCGCAAGGGGGTCCTCGTGGTCGCCGTGCCCGACATCCTCTATATGGAGGACACCAAGGGCGACGGCCACGCCGACCACGTGGAGACGCTGTTCACCGGCCTCGCCGAGGGCAACCCCCAGCACCGCTCGAACGGGCTTCGCTGGGGCCTCGACGGCTGGCTGTACATGGCCAACGGCAACAGCGGCGGCAAGCTGAGGTCCGCGCGCACCGGCCAGGTGCTCGACATCGGCTACCGCGACTACCGCATCAACCCCGACGACGGTCGCATGGAGCTGCAGACCGGCGAGTCGCAGTTCGGGCGCAACCGCGACGACTGGGGCAACTGGTTCGGCTCCCAGAACACCCACCCGATCTGGCACTACGCGCTCGACGAGCACTACCTGCGGCGCAATCCCCAGCTGATCCCGCCGGACGCCTCCGTCGTCGTCCCCAAGGGACCGGAGCTGCCGGAGGTCTACGGCATAAGCCCGAGGGTCGACCGCTTCAACGACCCCGAGGGAACCGACCACTTCACGTCGGCGTGCAGCGTGATGATCTACCGCGACGACCTCCTCGGGGCGCAGTTCGAGGGCAACGCCTTCGTCTGCGAGCCCGTGCACAACCTGGTGAGCCGCTTCGTCCTGACGCCCCGGGGCACCTCGTTCACGGGCGAGCGCGCGCCGGGCGAGGAGCACAGCGAGTTCTTCGCGTCGCGGGACAACTGGTCGCGCTTCACGGCGGCGCGGACGGGCCCCGACGGGGCCGTCTACGTCGTCGACATGTACCGCCTCGTGATCGAGCACCCGGAGTGGATCCCCGACGAGTGGCAGAAGGTGATCGGCAACCTGCGTGCCGGGGAATTCCAGGGGAGGATCTACCGGATACGCCCGGACGGCGCCGCGCTGCGGACCGTGCCGCGCCTGGACCGGGCCGACGCGCACGGGCTTGTCGAGGCCCTCAAGAGCCCCAACGGAACGGTGCGCGACCTCGCCGAGCAGCAGCTGGTCTGGAGGTCCGAGATGTCCGTGGCCGGCGACCTGGCCACTCTCGCCGCCGACTCCCCGCGGGCCCAGACCCGCATCCAGGCGCTGGCGACGCTCGGCGTCCTCGGCCAGCTCACGCCCGCGACCCTCGGAAAATCCCTCGGCGACCCGAGCCCCTGGGTCCGGCGCGAGGCGGTGCGCCTCTCGGACGCCTTCGCCCCCAAGGAGGCCTCGCTCCTTCCCGCTTTGGCGCGCCTGGTGGGGGACCCCGATCCCTTCGTCCGCCAGCAGGTGGCCTACGCGCTCGGGGAGTGGACGCAGCCCGAGGCGGGCCACGCCCTGGCCCTCCTCGTCCGCCAGAACACCGATCCCTTCATCCTGGCCGCCGCGATGAGCTCGGCCGTGCCCCACACCGCGGCGCTGATCGCGGACATCGACTACAGGAAGCCGGACCCGACCCTGGTGGAGATCGTCGTCACCTCGCCGGACAAGGCGGCCCTGGCGCGCCTCCTGGACGCCGTGGCCCCCTCGCCCGGGACCCCGCCCGCCCCGGACCGCTTCGGCGCGCTGGCGGGCGTCCTCGACACCCTGGCACGCCACGGCGGCGCGCTGGACGACCTCGCGGGCGAGGACATCGCGGCCGCCACCTCGGCGATCGCCGGGGCGCGGGTCGTGGCCGCCTCGGGCGACGCGCCGCCAGAGGCGCGCATCTCAGCCGTCGGCGTCCTCGGCCACGAGTCCGCGCACCGGGGCGAGGACCTCGGGATCATGGTCTCCCTCCTCTCGCCCCATTCCCCCGTCGAGCTGCAGCTCGCCGGCGTGCGGGGGCTGCAGCACGTGACGGACGACGCGGTGCCCGAGCGGGTCCTCGCCGGCTGGGAGGGCTACAGCCCGAAGGTGCGCACGGCCGTCCTCGATCTCCTGATCAGCCGCGAGACCTGGGCCCTGGCGCTCCTCGACCGCGTCGCCGCGGACAAGGCCACGATGGCGCAGCTGGACGGCGCGCGCCAGTCGAGCCTCCTGCACCACACGAGCGGCAAGGTGGCGCTGAAGGCCGCCCACGTGCTGGCTTCCGGCGTCGATCCCGACCGCCAGAGGGTGATCGAGGCGTACCTGGCGGCCATGAGCTCGCTCACGGGCTCCGCCGACCGCGGCCGGGCCGTGTTCGGCCGGGTGTGCGCGGTCTGCCACAAGCTCGACGGCGTGGGGGCCTCCTTCGGGCCCGACCTGGCCAGCCTCGCCGACCGCAGCCCGCCCTACCTGACGACGCACATCCTCGACCCGAACCGGGTCGTGGAGCCGAGCTACGTCCTCTACACCGCGGTCACGACGGACGGCCAGGCCGTGTCCGGGATCCTGGCGGAGGAGTCGGGGGACAGCGTGGCCATCCTCGGGCTGGACGGCAGCCGCCGCGCGATCCTGCGCGGCCAGCTGCGGTCCCTGGCGAGCACGGGGCGCTCCCCGATGCCGGACGGGCTCGAGGGCGCGGTCACGACACAGGACATGGCCGACCTCGAGGCCTTCATCGCGGGCGTGGGCGCCGCGAAGGCGCCCTGACCGGGCCCGGGCGGGGCGCTCCCCGCGGGGTCAGCGCTGCAGGAACCGCACGCAGAGCGCCTGCGGCACCGCGACCGAGCCCCTGAGCGCGAGCCGGCCGGACTCCGGGTCGACCCGGTACACCGTCGCCGTGCCGCCCTCCAGGTTGGCGCACACGAGCCATTTGCCCGAGGGGTCGATGGCATAGTTGCGCGGGACCTTGATGCCGTCCCCCATGCGCTGGACGAAGGACAGCCTTCCCGAGGCGGCGTCAAAGGAGAGGACGACGATGCTGTCGTCGCCCCTGTTGGAGCCGTAGACAAACCGGCCCGACCCCGCGACGACCACCTCCGCCGAGGTGTTCTTGCCTCTGTAGCCCGCGGGCAGGATCGGCAGGGTCTGGTAGGGCGTGAGCACGCCCCGCTCGCCGTCCCAGTTGAGGGCCGTGATCGATCCCTGCAGCTCGTTGATCAGGAAGGCGTGCCTGCCGTCCGGGTGGAACGCGAAGTGCCGCGGCCCGACGCCCGGGGCCATCTGGGCGAAGGCGGGGGAATTGGGCGTGAGCGTCCCCTTCGCCGCGTCGAGCCTGTAGACGTACAGGCGGTCGAGGCCGAGGTCCGCGACGACGGCGAAGCGGTCCGAAGGGTCGGTGTTGATCGAGTGGGGATGGGCGGATTCCTGGCGGTCGGGATTCGGCCCCGATCCCGAATGGCGGACGAGGCACGAGCGCGGCCCGACCGTGGCGTCGCCCAGGATCGGGAAGGCCTCGACGTAGTGGTCACCGTAGTTGGCCGTGAGGACGCAGCGCCCCGACGGGTCGACGCTGATGTGGCAGGCCTCGGACCCGTCGGCGACCCGCTCGCCGACGCCCCTCAGGGCGCCCGTCGCGGCGTCGACCTCGTAGGTCTCGATGGCCTCCCTCGGGCCGCCCGGGCCGCGGGGCACCTCGGCGAGGCCGTAGAGGTGGCGCCTGTCGGGCGAGAACGCCATGAAGACCGAATCGGACTTGTCCGCCGCGCGGACCGCGGGGGAGAGCGAACCGGTGTCCTGGTCCAGCCTCGAGCGGTAGATCCCGCGGTCGGTCCCGGTCGCCTGCGTGCCGAAGTACACCCAGCAGGACGGCGCCTCGGCCTTGGCCGCGGCCGCCATTCCCATGAGGGCGCTCAGTCCTACGGCCGCAAGGGTGGGGTGCATGGCCCTCCGACGGTTGGGCTCGCCCCGGGACGTGGCGAGCCCAAATCCAATCGACTTGCCACCCCCCGTCCCGGCGGCGACCCTAGGCCGCCATGAGGCCGCGCGCTCGAATCGGATGTCTCGCGGCCCTCTGCCTGGCCATGGCCGGCGCGCTTCGCGCGGCCGACGCGCCCGCGACCTACGCGAGCGTGGCGCTCAGGGACGGCCGCGTCCTGCACAATGTCCGGGTCATGTCCGACGACGCCGGCAGCGTCGTGGTGCGCGCCGACGAGGGCCTGCTGAAGCTCGCCAAGTCGGATCTCCCCCAGGCGGTCGCCGAGGCCTACCCGGACAGGGCGCCCCCCGGCGCGTCGACCGAGTACGTGATGCAGCGCTTCGACCCGAACCAGGCCCCGGAGGCGCCGCCCCCGGAGCCCGGCGGCAAGCCGAAGCCCAAGCCCAAGCCGTCGCCCGGGCCGCCGCCGGAGGCGAGCGCGGTCCACATGGGCTGCGCGATAACCGGCTTCCAGAAGAGAAAGGCCTTCGAAAACGTCCTCGGGTGCGCCGAGGTCACCCTCCAGAATGACTCGGATGCGCCCGCCCCGATCCGGGCCGCCGACTTCGTGTGCGTGTCCGCCGACGGGACCCGGCACGTGGGCAGGAACCTCTTTGCCAACACCTTCCCGCCCAGCGTCAAGCGCCGCGACGTCGTTCCCGCCCGCGGCCAGCTGGTGGACATCGTCTCCTTCTCCAACGAGGACATGGATGTCGCCCTTGTGCAGTGGTCGCGGTGAAGTTTTGGTTGATTTCGGGGGGGGCGGCCTTTCTAATCTCCCCTTTCAACTACGCCTGGCCTCGATAATCGGGAGTCCAGGGGGAACGAATCCATGAAAACTCCGCTCACACTCAAAGTCGCGACGCGCGCCCAGACCGGCCGCAGCTCGTCACGCCGCCTGCGCAAGGCCAACCGCATTCCCGCCATCCTTTACGGGAAGCACTCGGACCCGGAGAAGCTCTCCATCGAGGTCCCCGAGTTCACGAAGCTCCTCAAGTCGGTGGCGGGCCGCACGCTCCTGATCGAGCTCAACCGCGAGGACAAGGCCGAGAAGGCGCTTTCCTTCCTGCAGGAGATCCAGCGCGACCCGATCACGGACCGCTACCTCCACGTCGACCTCCACGAGGTGAAGGCCGACGAGAAGTTCGAGATCCGCGTCCCCGTGCGGGTCACCGGCGAATCCTTCGGCGTGAAGAACCAGAGCGGGGTGCTCGAGATCGCGTCGCACATGCTGCGCGTCCGCTGCCTTCCCGGCGACCTTCCCGAGGCCATCGAGATCGATGTCACCGCCCTCAACGTCGGCCAGACGATCAAGGTCGGCGAGCTGAAGCCCGTCGAGGGCGTCACCTTCATGGACGACAAGGGCCAGCCCGTCGTCGCGTGTGTCGAGCCTGTCGCCGAGATCGTGCAGGAAGTGGCCGCCACCGCGGCCCCCGCGGAGGGCGCCGCAGCGGCGCCGGCCGCCGGGGACGCTGCCGCGACCGCGGCGGACGGCAAGGCCGCCCCCGCCGGGGATGCGAAGGCCGCCGCCCCCGGGGGCGACAAGAAGGGCGCAGCGCCCGCCGCCGGCGGCAAGCCGGCCGCGCCCGCTGGCGCCGCCAAGGCGGCCGCCGCGGCCAAGCCCGCCGCGCCCGCGAAGAAGTAGCCTTTCCCACCGGCGACCCGCTCGCCGGCCGTTCTTTGAGTCATGTCCATCTCGCTCGTCGCCGGCCTGGGTAACCCGGGCCGCGAGTACGAGCGCTCGCGCCACAACCTCGGCTGGGTCGCCGTCGACGCCTATGCGTCGAGGCACGGCCTCTCCTGGAAGGGCGCGCCCGACTTCGAGTCGGTGGTCGCCAGGCGGGACCTCGGCCCCGGCCGGGCACTCTGGCTCGTGAAGCCCCTGACCTTCATGAACGAGAGCGGCCGGGCTGTCGCCGCCTTTGCCCGATACCACCGGATCGCCCCGGAGTCGGTCGCCGCGGTCTATGACGACCTCACGATCGACCTCGGCCTCGTCAAGGTGTCCGTCTCGGGCAGCGACGCCGGGCACAACGGCGTCGCCAGCCTCCTCGAGCACCTGGGGGCCGGATTCGCCCGGCTCAGGCTCGGCATCGGCCCGAGATTCCCCCCGGAGATGGACCTCAAGGACTTCGTGCTCGCCCCCTTCACACAAGAACAACTCACTCTAATCCAACAAAAGACAGACAGCTACGTCCACGGCCTCGAACTGCTTATCGCGAGCGGACCCGACATGGCCATGAACCAGCTCAACCGAAGAGACACCCAATGAAACCGACCAAACGCAACTACCGCGCCACCTTCATCCTGGACAACCGCGGCAAGCAGGAAACCGTCGACCAGATCGTCGACGGCGTGAAGAAGGAGATCGCCGCGATCCAGGGCGACGTGACCGCCGTGGAGAACATCGGCAAGAGGGACTTCGCCCGCGTCACCGACCGCAAGCTCACCGGGGCCGCGTACGTCCACGTCAACTTCAGCGCGCCCCCCCAGGGCCCCGCGCAGCTGCGCGAGCGCCTGCGGCTCAATGGGAGCGTCTACCGCACGTTCATCCAGGACGTCTGACTCCCATGGCAAACTTCAACAAGGTCTACCTGATGGGCAACCTTACGCGCGACCCCGAGATGCGGGTCACGCCGAAGGGGACGGCCATCTGCCAGTTCGGCCTGGCGATCAGCCGCTCGTGGAAGGATGAGAGCGGCCAGACCCGCGAGGAGACGGCGTTCGTCGACATCGAGGCCTGGGGCAAGCAGGGCGAGATCATCTCGAAGTACTGCGTGAAGGGCCGCCCGCTCTTCGTCGAGGGCCGGCTCAAGTTCGACCAGTGGGAGGACAAGACGTCCGGCCAGAAGCGCAGCAAGCTGAAGG
>CAZDZL010000080.1:0-8107 GCA_964509885.1 uncultured Opitutaceae bacterium
TCATCGACAACATCTTCCGGTTCTCGCAGGCCGGCTCCGAGGTGTCCGCGCTCCTCGGCCGCTCGCCCTCGGCCGTCGGCTACCAGCCGACGCTCGCGAACGAGATGGGCGTACTGCAGGAGCGGATCACCTCGACGAACAAGGGGTCGATCACCTCCGTCCAGGCCGTGTACGTGCCCGCGGACGACCTCACCGATCCCGCCCCGGCGAACACATTCGCCCACCTTGACTCGACGATCGTGCTCGAGCGCTCCATCGCCGAGCTCGGCATCTACCCGGCCGTCGACCCGCTCGCGTCGGTCTCGAAGGCCCTGGAAATTTCCATCGTCGGCGAGGAGCACTACCGGGTCACCCGCGAGCTCCAGCGCGTCCTCCAGCGCTACAAGGACCTCCAGGACATCATCGCGATCCTCGGCCTCGACGAGCTTTCCCCGGAGGACAAGCTCACCGTCTACCGGGCGCGCAAGATCCAGAGGTTCCTCTCGCAGCCCTTCTCGGTCGCCGAGGTCTTCACCGGGGCTCCCGGCAAGTACGTCCCGGTCAAGGAGACCGTGCGCGGCTTCAAGATGATCCTCGACGGCCAGCTCGACGACATCCCCGAGGGCGACTTCTACATGAAGGGCGGGATCGACGAGGTCATCGGCGCGTCGAAGAAATAACCCCATGCCGCTCACCCTTGAGATCGTGACACCCGAGGCCCGGGTGTACTCCGAGACGGTCGACACGGTCGTCATCCCGACCGTGGAGGGGGAGGTCGGCATCCTTCCGGGGCACGTCCCGCTCGTCACCCAGGTGGGCGCAGGCGAGCTCAGGGTGACCAAGGGCAGCGCCACGACGCTCCTCGTCGTGGGCGGCGGCTTTGCACAGGTCACCGGCGAGAAGGTCTCGATCCTGGCCGACAGCGCGATCCAGGAGGAGAAGATCGACGAGCATGCGGTGTCGGACGCGATGAAGAGGGCCGAGGATGCGCTCAAGGCGAAGGAGACCTTGGCCCCGGCCGAGGTCGAGCGCCTCGAGGGCGTCGTGCGCTTCTCCGTGGCCCAGCTGGGCGTAAAGCGCCGGCGGCGCTAGGGGTGGGGGACCGGTTAGGTTCAGGAAATCGCCCTACCCGAAAAACCCCTGTTTTGGGGTATTTTTGGCCGTTTTTGGGTCAAAAACGGGTCGTTTTCGGCAAAAACAGGCCATTTTTGGCATATTCAGGTTACAGGAGTTTTAGCCAGTTTGGGCACGTTTTGCTCCTGTTTTTAGGCCATTTTGGCCCGTTTTGGGGCCCAAATCTTGGTTACTTGGGAACCGGAGGTTCCTCGGTCCCGATCAGCAGCCCGTCGCCGAGCTCCCGCCCGCCGGACAGGTGACGCAGCCGCTCTCGCGGCGAGCATAGTAATAGGAGCCGATCACGATCGCACCCGCGAGCGCCTGCGCGGCCAGGGTCTCGACCGTGGGGAAGATGCTGAACCAGAGCCCCGCCCACGCCGGCACCACGGCCTTAAGGCTCGCGATCTGCGTCGTGGGAATCCAATGGGCGAGCTGCATCTCCTGGGCTTGCTCTCCCACCATGACCAGGAGTACGCCGCCGAGCAGCACGCCGGTGACGATGAGCATCTTCCTGTAGGGAAGGCGGCGGTTAGCGACGAACGTGAGGATGGCGACCATGCCGGTGAGGATGAGGCCGAGGAGCGCACCGGCTGCGACGATGCGCCCGCCAAGCTTCAGGTAGTAGCTCTGCAGGAAGAGGACGACCTCGAATCCCTCGCGGTACAGCGATGCGAAGCCCAGGAGCGCCAGCCCGCCGAGGACGCGCGCCCTCGAGGAATCCGGGTCCGAGGCGGTCTGCATCAGGTCCCTCTTCCTCTTCGTGTGCATCGTGATCCAGCCGCACCAGTACACCTTGTGGAAGAACCAGTTCATCACCACCAGGAGGACGATCACGGCGAGGAGCCCCGTGGCCGCCTGGAGATTGAGGGCGGAGACACTCTCCGAGAGGTCGCTGACAATGCGCGCCGCGATGAACCAGGTGGCCAGCGTCGCGACGATGCCCACGCCGACGCCGGCGGCGACCGGGCGGCGGTAGGACTGGGTGGAGCCAATCATGCTGGCGGTGAGCGCGGAGAGGACGAGGATGCACTCGAGGCCCTCGCGGAACACGAGCACCGCGATGTCGAGCGTCGCCGAGACGCGGCTCGAGCTTGCGGCCATCGGGTCCGGGCTCCCGGCGGCGGTGATCCCCTGCCAGACAAGCACAGCCGCAACAGCCAACGCCGAAAGTCCCAGGAAGACCGGGAGCGCGCGCCACGGCTTGCTCCCGGACTGAACCGGGGGCGGGAGCATTCCCGCGGGGGCCGATGAGATGCTTTTCACGCTCACGTTAATGACATGGAGACTCCGTCTCATTAAGACGCAAAATAAATCCATTAACAATTTTCAATCATCTCCAAGGCAATCGTTTGCATGAACATTTTGGAATCCCAGGAAATGGCGGAGAGGGCTGATTTCCCTAGATCGGGCGTCTGCGTCGCCCGCCGCGAAAAAATGCCACCCTCCTTTCCTCCAGGGGACATGCGATCCGCGTAGCCAGCGACCCCGCTGAAATCCACGCTGCCCCAACACGTCCTCCCACGCCATGCTCCTGCTCCACGATCCCCGCTGCGCCGACTACGGTTCGCCCCGCCATCCCGAGCAGCCCGCGCGCGTCGTCAAGACTGCGGAGTACCTGCGGCAGGCCCATCCCTCGTGGACGTGGAAGACAGCTGACGAGGACGTGCCCGATGATGTCCTCCTGCTTGCGCACACGCAGGCGCATCTCGCGCGCCTGGGCCGGCCGGGGGATTTCGACGCGGACACCGCGCACTTTCCGGACATTGAGCTCCACGCCCGCCGCGCCGTCGCCTCCGCGCTGGCGGCGGCGGGGCATGCCTCCTCCACGGGGAAACCCGCGTTTTCCCTGATGCGCCCCCCCGGCCACCATGCCACTGCGGATCAGGCGATGGGGTTCTGCTACCTGAACAACATCGCGATCGCCGCCCTGGCGGCGCGCCGCGACCTGGGCGCGCGGCGCGTCGCCGTCTGGGACTTCGACGCGCACCATGGCAACGGCACGGAGGCGATACTCCATGGGCGCGAGGGATTCCTCGTCTGCTCCGTGCACCAGTCGCCCGGCTATCCCGGGACGGGGCTTCACGATCTCGGAAACATCCGCAACTGGCCGATTCCCCCGCTGGCGTCCCGCGAGCGCCACATGGGGGCCCTGCGCGCCTCCCTCGACGCGGTGACGGCCTTCAAGCCGGACCTTGTGCTGGTCTCGGCGGGATTCGACGCCTATGCCCGGGACCCGATCACCGAGATGACACTCGAGGCGGAGGACTTTGCGTCCCTGGGCACGTGGCTCCGGGAAACCGGCCTCCCAGCGGCCGCGGTGCTCGAGGGCGGATACAGCCCCGATCTGCCCGGGCTCGTGGACGGGTTTCTGGAGTCGTGGGAGGGGCCTTCTTTTTAGGAATCGCCCTCGATGGCCGGCCTATGCACGCTCCGCTAGATTGACATGATTTCCCGTTTTCTGCCGCATCCCGTCCGCCGCCTGTTTGGCGTCAAGACACAGCATCCTCACATCTCGGGTTTCAGCATGGTCGACAAGGCGGGGCAGCTTGCGCCGCTGCTGGCGGCCATCGACAGCGAGAGCGAGGTCGTGATGGATACGGAGGCGGACAACATGTACCGGTTCCGCGTCCGCGTCTGCCTGCTGCAGTTCTACGTGAGCGGGGAGGTCTTCCTGGTGGACGCCCTCGCCCCGCTGGAGCTCGGGCCCCTCTGGTCCCGCCTCGAGAAGAAGCACCTCGTGATGCATGGGAGCGACTTTGACCTGCGGCTCCTGTACGACTTCTGCCAGTTCCGGGCACAGAGCCTCTTCGACACGATGCTGGCGGCGCAGCTCCTCGGCCGCGGCCGGATCGGGCTCGCCTCGCTTATCGAGGACAACTTCGGCGTGAAGCTCGACAAGGACGGCCAGAAGGCCAACTGGTCGCGGCGCCCGATCACGCAGAAGCTCCTCGACTACGCCGCCCTCGACGTGTGGTACCTTCCCGCGCTCCGGGACATCCTCACGAGGGAGCTCAAGCGACTGGGGCGGCTCGACTGGATGGAGCAGCAGTGCCGGGCCCAGATAGAGGCAGGGGTCACGGGCTTCGCCCCGGCCGACGAGAACGACTGGAGGATAGGCCGGTCGGAGCGCCTGCGCGCCCGCGGGCAGTCTGTCCTGCACGCCATCTGGCACTGGCGCCAGGAACAGGCGCAGCGCCTCGACACGCCGCCCTTCAAGGTGTGCTCGAACGAATTCCTGACGCGCCTCGCCGTCGCCGCGGACGAGGGCGGCTCCGAGGAGGCCATCCTTTCCGGCGTCAACCTCGGCAAGAGGCACGCCAGGCTGATCGGCTCGCTCGCCGCCGCGGTGCGCGCCGGGCTCGAGCGCGATCCGAGGACGCTCCCGCGCCGCCCCGGGCGCGATCCGAACCACATGCCCCTCACCCAGGCGGAGATCGCCCTCCTCGACCGGATCAAGGAGGAGAGGGACAAGATCGCCGCGAAGATTGCGATCGAGCCGACCCTGATCGCCAACCGGTCGCAGCTTTCGATGATCGCGCGCGAGCCCCGCAAGCTGGGGGAGATCCTGCTTCCATGGCAGGCCTCCCTCCTCTCCGAGGCGCCGTCGCTCAAAAGGTGAATGCAAACATCGCCCGCCATCTGGACCGGATGGCCGCCGCGCAGCCCGCGGCGACGGCGCTGAAGGTCCCGCGGGGCCGGACGGCGTCGGGCGGGATAGACTACCTGTCGCTCAGCTTCGCAGAGCTCCTGGCCGAGACCGACGCCTGGTGCGCCAGGCTGAAGGCGAGGGGCGTGGCGCGCGGCGACCGGGCGCTGGTCATGGTCAAGCCCGGCCTTCCCCTGATCGCGTCGGCGTTCGCGCTGTTCAAGATCGGGGCCGTTCCCGTCATCATCGATCCCGGGATGGGGTTGCGCCACTTCCTCTCCTGCGTGGAGCGCTCGAGGCCGACGACCCTCGTGGGCATCCCCCTGGCCCAGGTCGTCTCGCGCGTCTTTGTGGGCTCCTTTCGAAGCGTCAGGGTGCGCGTGCCCGTGAGCGGCTCGCACACGGCCCGGATCGCGACGGCTGGAGGGGCGCCAGCCGAGGCGGCGACAGCCGAATCGGGCGAGCTGGCCGCGATCCTCTTCACGTCCGGCTCCACCGGCGCGCCGAAGGGGGTGTGCTATGAGCACGGGATGTTCGACGCCCAGGTCGCGCTCATCCGCGACACCTACGGCATAGAGCCGGGCGAGGTCGACCTGCCGCTCCTGCCCATCTTTGCGCTCTTCAACCCGGCGCTCGGGATGACGAGCATCATCCCGGAGATGGACCCGCGCCACCCCGCGAGGGCCGATCCCGCGAGGATTGTCCAGGCCATCCTCCAGGAGGGCGTCACGAACTCCTTCGGCTCGCCCACGATATGGGGGAAGGTCGCCGCCTACTGCGGCGAGAGGAACATCGAGCTTCCCGGCCTGAGGCGCGTGCTGTGCGCCGGGGCGCCGGTGCCCGCGGACCTTTGGGAGGCGTCGCGGACCTTCCTCAAGTCTGGGCGGCTCCACAGCCCGTACGGCGCGACGGAGGCCCTGCCCGTGAGCACGGTGTCGGCGGACGAGATCGACGCCAGCTCGACACGGGGAGCGTGCGTCGGTCGTCCCGTCCGCGGCATCGACGTGCGGATCATCCCGATCTCGGACCAGCCGATCGCGATCCTGGAGCGCGGCAGCGGGCTTCCGAGCGGGTCCGTCGGGGAGATCATCGTGCGCGGCCCCGTGGTCACCAAGGAATACGACGCGCTGCCCGAGGCGACCGCTGCCGCCAAGATCATGGACCCAGATTCCACCGGCATCGTCTGGCACCGGATGGGGGACTGCGGAAGGCTGGATGACGCCGGCAGGCTCTGGTTCCTCGGCAGGAAGGTGGAGCGCGTCGAGACCCCGTCGGGAACGATGTTCACCGAGCCCTGCGAGCAGGTGTTCCGCGTCCACCCCCGAGCGAGGCGCTGCGCCCTCGTCGGAGTCCGCTCGGAACCCGCGCTCGTCGTTGAGACGACCACGCGCGGGGCGGCGGACGCGCGGGGGCTCGCGGCGGAGCTCCGGAAGCTCGCGCTTGGACACGATCACACCTCTGCGCTGAAAACCTTCTATTTCCGGGAGCATCTCCCGGTCGACGTGCGCCACAACGCGAAGATTCACAGGCTCGCGCTTGCGCGGTGGGCCGTCACTGCAAAGGCGCACAGGGCCGACTGATTCCGGCCCCCTGCCTGCCCACGTGAACGGCTCCCAACCGAACGACTCCCCACGAGGGCCGGTGCTCGTCACCGGGGGAACCGGTTTCCTGGGCCGGAGGATCGTTGAGCGCCTTCTCTCCCAGGGCCGGTCGGTCGCCGTCGCGGGACGTACGCCCGCCCCGGACCTGGAGGCGCGCGGCGTCCGGTTCATCCGGGCCGCGCTCGAGGATGCCGCGGGCATGGCGGCGGCATGCCGGGGGATGGAGGCGGTGTACCATGTCGCCGCCAAGGTCGGCGTCTGGGGAAGGCACGGAGATTTCTACAGGGCGAACGTGCTCGGGACACGCGCGGTGATCGAGGGGTGCCGGACGCATGGCGTGCGCCGGCTGATCCACACGAGCACGCCCAGCGTCGTCTACAATGGCCGCGACCTCGCCGGGGTAGACGAATCGCTCCCGCTGACGACGAGCTGCCCGAGCCCTTATCCCCTCACAAAGGCCGCCGCCGAGGCTGAGGTGCTCGCGGCCCACGGCCCCGGGCTGTCCACGGTCGCCCTCCGGCCCCATCTCATCTGGGGGCCGGGCGATCCCCACCTTGTGCCGCGCATCCTGGAGCGCGCTCGCAGCGGCCGGCTGAGGATAGTGGGGGAGGGCAAGAACCGCGTCGACATGGTCCACGTCGAGAACGCGGCGGACGCCCATGTCGCCGCCGAGAGGGCCATATCCCGCCAAGGCTCACCTGCGGGCGGCCGGGCGTATTTCATCACCAACGGCGAACCGGTCGTGCTCTGGGAGTGGGTCAACGGGCTCCTCGCGGCGCTCGGCGAGCCGCCGGTCACGAGGAAAATCTCGCTCACTGCCGCGTCCGCCCTAGGCCGAGCCTGCGAGATCGCCTGGAGCCTGCTGCCGGTCGCGGCCGAGCCGCCGATGACGCGCTTCATCGCGGCCGAACTCGCTAAGGACCACTGGTTTGACATTTCCGCAGCGAGGCGCGACCTGGGCTACGTCCCGAAGGTCGGCATGCGCGAGGGCACGGCCGGGCTGGTCAATTCCCTTCGGCGCGCACCGGTTGGCTGAGCGGCCGGGAGGCGCCTCCGCGGGCGAGCCGGGGATGATAGTATAGTCCGGGCGGGATGGGATCGATAGTGATGTATAGGGCCGTCCCCCAAAGCGTAAATGTTTTGCAACAGTCCTTGAGTAGCGATTCTTTCTGGGGGTGCTCCAGCGTCGCCAACCCAGAATGCCCTGGGGGCGCATCTCATTTTCCCGTCAAGTTTCAGCATCAACGTGAATCGACAGTCAGAAGGGGACTCAAAATGAATACTATAAGGAATGTATCGGTAAGGATACTCGGCGCATTGGCCGCAATGCTCGCCTGCAGCCTCGCGCACGCCGACGTGTCCGACACCGCCACCGGCAACCTGGCGTTGGGCAGCGGCTCCAACACCGGCACGAACAACACGGCCACAGGCTACCTGTCTCTGTATTTCAACACGTCCGGCACGCAGAACACGGCCACCGGCGACGCGGCCCTGAACAGCAACACGACCGGAAGCTTCAACACCGCCACCGGCGTCACGGCGCTCTTCTCCAACACGACCGGCACCTACAACACGGCGACGGGCATCTCGGCGCTCTATGCCAACACGAGCGGCACCGAGCTCACGGCCACGGGCTACGCGAGCCTCGTCAACAACACGACCGGAAGCCTGAACACGGCCCAAGGCTACGCGGCCCTCTATACCAACATTAGCGGCAGCGAGCTCACGGCCGACGGCGTCCAGGCGCTCTACAACAACACGAGCG
>CAZDZL010000081.1:0-2023 GCA_964509885.1 uncultured Opitutaceae bacterium
GCCGCGGGCCGGCCCGCGGCCGCGATCGCCGAGGTGACCAACACGTTCCGCGAGATGAAGCCCTATTTCCTTGGCCCGGGTGCACTGAGCGGTCCGCCGGGAGCGGAGGCCTTCCAGTCCAGGGTGCCCAAGTTCTTCTACGTCTCCCCGTTCTCCGACGTCGACGTCGCGTTCGACTTCCAGCTGCGGGCGCCGGGCGAGGGGCTGTCGATTCGGATCGACGACTACCAGGGCGACCAGCGCACGCTGGCGAGCGCCCTGACCGGGCGGCGCCGGGCGTTCACGGGGCCGAGGCTCGCGTGGTATTTCTTCAAGTACCCCCTCATCACGCTCAAGGTGATCGCGCTCATCCACGTCCACGCCCTTGCCCTGAGGATAAAGCGCGTGCCGTGGTTCGCCAAGGCCGCCCGCCCGGCGGACCAGCGCGGCCTGTACAGGCCGCACGCGTCGATCGCCACCCATCCCGCCGCCTAACCAGACATGGACTCCAAACCCGGATACTACACGGCCTCCGAGGCCGTCCCTGACGAGGGGCGGCCCTCCCTGTTCCGAGCCGCCGTGCTCGGATCCCTGGCGCGCATGGGCCGCGGCCGCCTGCATGTCGAGCTGCCGGACGGCGGGGCCGCGGTGTTCGGCGCGGGCGAGGAGGCGCTCCCCCTCGGCATCGCGGGTGCGGCGAGGATCCGGGTCAGGCGCGAGGCGTTCTTCAGGAAATGCGTCCTCTCGGGGGACATCGGGTTCGCCGAGTCGTACATGGACGGCGACTGGACCTCCCCGGACCTGGTCGCGGTCGTCAGCTGGTTCATCCTCAACGTCGAGGAGGCGCCGACCATGTCGGGTTCCGGGCGCGCCCGGGGCGTCGCGCTCAACCTGCTGCGGTTCACCAACCGCCTCGGGCACGCCCTGCGCCCGAGCACGCGCAGGGTCGCGCGGCGCAACATCAGCGAGCACTACGACCTCTCCAACGAGTTCTTCTCCCTGTTCCTCGACCCCTCGATGATGTACTCGGCGGCGAGGTGGGAGCGGCCCGGGCTCACGCTCGGGGAGGCGCAGGCGGCCAAGAACGAGCGCCTCTGCCGGCTCCTGCGCCTGACCGCGTCCGACCACGTGCTGGAGATAGGCACGGGATGGGGCGGATGGGCGGTGCACGCGGCCGGGACCCACGGCTGCCGCGTGACCACGGTCACGCTCTCGCGCCAGCAGTTCGACCACGCCACCCAGCGCGTGGCCCAGGCGGGCCTCGCCGGACGTATCGAGGTCCGGCTCCATGACTTCCGCGAGATCGAGGGGCGCTACGACAAGGTGGTCTCGATCGAGATGATCGAGGCCCTGGGCCACCGCTACCTCCCGGACTTCTGCCGCGTCGTCAACCGGGCGCTCAAGCCGGACGGCCTCCTCGCGATGCAGTTCATCACCTGCCCCGACGCGCGCTACGGCCAGTTCCGCCGCGGCGTCGACTTCATCCAGAAGCACATCTTCCCGGGCTCGCTGCTGCTCTCGATCAACCGTGTCAACGATCTCCTCTCGCGCAGGGCGGGCCTGGTCCTGCACGGGGCCGACGACATGGGGCCGGACTACGCCCTCACGCTGCGCAGCTGGGCCGAGTCGTTCGCCGCGCGGACGGGCGACGTGCACGCCCTCGGCTTCGACGAGCGCTTCGTGAGGAAATGGGGCTACTACCTCGCCTACTGCGAGGCCGCGTTCGCGCTGCGCAACATCTCGGTCGTGCAGACCCTGCACAGCCGGCCGAACAACCTCTCCCTGCGGGGCGCCCCGGCATGATCACGCTCCTTCGGGTCCTCTTCGTCGCCGTTCTGGCCTCGATGATCTGGGTCACGACCTGGGCGGGGCTCCAGTGCCCCCTGTTCGACGTGCCCCGGGCCGTGGCCACGCACCCCTGGTTCATCGCGACGATGTTCGACGCCTACTGGGGCTTCACGACCTTCTTCGTCTGGGTCTGCTACCGGCAGACGACCTGGACGGCCCGGGTCGCCTGGTTCATCGCGATCATGGCCCTCGGGAA
>CAZDZL010000081.1:2123-7825 GCA_964509885.1 uncultured Opitutaceae bacterium
GCCCTCGTGACCGTCTGGAGCCTGAGGCTCGGCACGCACCTCCTGGTGCGCATCGCCCGCAAGCACCCCGAGGAGGACGGCCGCTACCGCCAGCTGAGGAAGGACTGGGGCGCCGCGTTCCGAACGAGGATGGCGGGATTCTTCCAGATGCAGGCCGCCTCGGTCGTGCTCCTCGGGATCCCCTTCCTCGCGGCGTGCTCCAATCCCCGCCCGGAGCTCGGGGCGCTCGAATGGGCCGGCGCCTGCCTCTGGCTCGCCGCCATCAGCGGCGAGGCGCTCGCGGACGCCCAGCTGTCGGCGTTCAAGGCGGACCCGCGCAACCGGGGCGCCGTGTGCGAGGCGGGCCTCTGGAGGTACAGCAGGCACCCCAACTACTTCTTCGAGTGGCTGATCTGGGTCTCCTATTTCCTCTTCGCGTGCGCGTCGCCGTGGGGCTGGCTCGGGATCCTGAGCCCGGCGTGCATCCTTTTCCTGCTCCTGCGCGTAACAGGGATACCCATGACCGAGGAGCAGTCCGTCCGCTCCAAGGGCGACCTGTACCGCAGCTACCAGGCGCGCACGAGCGCCTTCGTTCCCCTTCCCACGAGAAAACAAAAAACATGATCGACGCGCTCCTCGAGAGGGACCTGCTGCCCGACTGGCTGGTGCGGATCGGCATCCGCCGGCTCCTGGCCGAGCGCCTTCGCGAGGAGTCGGCCGCCGGGGAGGGCCGCGAGCGCCTCGAGGCCTACGTCCACGACCTGAAGCACCGGCCCGTCGCGGAGGACACGAAGGCGGCCAACGCGGAGCACTACGAGGTGCCGACCGCCTTCTTCCTGCGCTGCCTCGGGCGAAGGCTCAAGTACTCCGGATGCTACTTTCCCGAGGGGACGGAGAGCCTCGACGAGGCCGAGGAGGCGATGCTCGCCCTCTACGTGGAGAGGGCCCGGATCGCCGACGGCCAGCAGATCCTGGAGCTCGGGTGCGGCTGGGGGTCGTTCTCTCTCTACCTCGCCGAGCGGTTCCCGAACGCGAGGATCACCGGGGTGTCGAATTCCAGGACCCAGAAGGCGTTCATCGACGCGGAGGCGAGGAAGCGCGGGCTCTCGAACCTGACGATCATGACCCGCGACATGAACGCCTTCGACATCGACTCCGACCGCTTCGACCGGGTCGTCTCCATCGAGATGTTCGAGCACATGAAGAACTACCAGGCGCTCATGGCGGGCATATCCCGCTGGCTGAAGCCGGGCGGCCTCCTCTTCGTCCACATCTTCACCCACAGGAGCCTGGCGTACCACTTCGTCGCGCGCGACGACACCGACTGGATGGCGCGCCATTTCTTCACGGGGGGCCAGATGCCCTCACACGACCTCCTCATCCAGTTCCAGGAGCGCCTGACCCTCGTCTCGGACTGGAGGGTGAGCGGGACCCACTACCAGAGGACGGCGGAGGCGTGGCTCTCCAACATGGACGCCCACAGGGACGAGATCCTGCCGATATTCAGGGAGACCTACGGCCCCCGGAACGCGAGAAAGTGGTGGGCCTACTGGCGCACGTTCTTCATGAGCTGCGCCGAGCTCTGGGGCTACCGCGGCGGCGAGGAGTGGATCGTGAGCCACTACCTGTTCGGCAAGGCCGAGGCCCGGGGTCACTCCTCGGAGTCAAAGACCTGAACCCGGGTCCAGGAGGCCTTGTTGCCCTCGACGAAGGCGAGGTGCACGGGATCCACCTGGTAGGCGTCGTGCGCCGGGCCGTCCTTGAAGAGGATGGTGAGCGCAAAGTCGAAGCCGCGCTCGGTGACGTCGCGCTGGGCGATCTTCGCCGGGGCGCCCACGTAGAGGCTCCCCACCGAGCGGATGGCGGCGAGCTTGCCCACCTCGGCGCGGAAGTGGGCGCGCTCCGCGGGGGAGAGGCCGGGCTTGAGCCAGAAGAAGACGGAATGGATCAGCATGGGAGTGCGCCCATCACAGCAGGTTCATGGGGTCGACATCAAGCATCTGGGTGACGCCGTCCGGCCACTCAAATCGGTCCCTGAGCCCCGCGAGTTCCCCGATCACCCGGGTCACGCTCCCGACGAAATACCAGATCTGCCAGCGGTATTCGTCGCGGATCTTCTCGATGGGAGCCGGCGCGGGCCCCCGCAGCTCCGCGCGGGCCCCGAGCGCGTCCCGCACCTGCCTCGCGAACTGCTCGGCGGCGAACCTGAGCTTGTCGGGGTTCCTGCCGCGCAGCAGGTGGCGGATCAGGTGGCGCTGCGGCGGGTAGCCGAAGCGCCGGCGCACCTCCAGCTCGCCCGCGGCGAAGCCGTCGAAGTCCGCGTGGCGGGCGAACTGGATCGCCTCCGCCTGGGGGTTGAAGCTCTGGACGACGACCTCCCCGGCGAGGTCCCCCCGACCCGCCCGGCCCGCGACCTGGACCAGGAGCTGGAAGGTCCGCTCGTTCGCCCGGAAGTCCGGGATGTGCATCGAGAGGTCCGCGTCCACGAGGCCGACGAGGGTCACGTTGGGGAAGTCCAGACCCTTGCCGATCATCTGCGTCCCCACCAGGACGTCGATCCCGCCCCTTCGGAATTCGCCGAGTATCTCCCGGAAGCGGTTCTTTCGCCCCATCGTGTCCGAGTCCATGCGCTCGACCTTCGCCCTCGGGAGCACGCGCCGGACAGCCTCCTCGACCCGCTGGGTGCCGAGGCCCCGCCACCGGATGTCGGGCGCCCCGCACTGGGCGCACCGCACCGGCGCCGCCCGCTCCTCGCCGCACAGGTGGCAGCGCAGCGTCTCGTCCGTGCGGTGGTAGGTCATGGAGACGCTGCAGTGGGGGCACTCCTCCACGGCCCCGCACTTGCGGCACTGCATCGCCGACGAATACCCCCTCCTGTTGATGAACAGGATGGTCTGCTCCCTGCGCTCGAACCTCGCCTGCATCGCGTCGGCAAGCGGGCGCGAGAGCGCCGTGGCCCCCCGCTGACGCGCCACCTCGATGCGCATGTCGACGAGCGTGAAGGACGGCAGGCTGCGGTTGTCGACGCGCTCGGTGAGCCGGACGAGGCCGTAGCGGCCGGCGAGCGCGTTGGCGTGGCTCTCGAGGGACGGCGTGGCCGAGCCGAGGAGGCAATGGGCGGCGCAGAGCCTCGAGCGCATCACCGCGACGTCGCGCCCGTGGTAGCGGGGGCTCTCGTCCTGCTTGTAGGCCGGCTCGTGCTCCTCGTCGACGACGATGAGGCGCAGGTTGCGCACGGGCGCGAAGACCGCGGAGCGGGCGCCGACGGCGACGCGCACCTCCCCCGAGGCGAGCGCGAGCCAGCCGTCCAGGCGCTCGCCCTCGCCGAGGTGGCTGTGCCAGACGACGCACCGGTGGCCGGGGGCGATCGCCTCGAGGCGCGACCGCAGCCGGGCGACCGTCTGGGGCGTCAGGGCCACCTCGGGGACGAGCATGATGACCCCTCCCCCCGACTCGAGGGCGGCCTGGATCGCCCTCAGGTAGACCTCCGTCTTGCCCGACCCGGTGATGCCGTGCAGGAGCGTCACCCCGAACGCGCCCTTCCCGAGGGAGCCCGCTATCGCCGAGACCGCGGCCTGCTGCTCCGCGTTCAGGGCGTGGGGCTGGGCGGCGACGAGCTCGCCGTGCGCCAGGTCGTCCGTGTACGAGGTACGCTCGAGGCGCCTGGCGTCCTCGCGCACGACCCCGCGCTCGACGAGCGCGCGCACCGACGCCGCGGAGGCACCGGTGCGCTCAAGGATGAGCGCCTTCGGCTGGGGCCGGATCTGCCCCGCGAGGAAGGCGTAGAGCCGCGCCTGCGCCGGCGCCTTGCGCTCCAGGAGGGCGGCGTCCTCCCGGGACAGCTTCACGGCCACGCTCAGGAAGCGCTGCTCCTTGACCCGCGCGCCGCGGCGCACCGCGGCCGGGATCATGGCCTCGATCACCGTGTCCATCGGGGCCGCGTAGTATCCGGCCATCCACCGGGCCAGCTCGAGGAGGTCGGCCGTGAGCGCGGGAAACGGGTGGATCACCTCGGCGACCGCCTTCAGGCGGTCGACCGGGAAGTCGGCCGGCGGCCCGAGGACGCCCACGACCCCGAGGCGCAGGGCACGGCCGACGGGCACCCTGACGAGCGACCCCACCCCGGTCGACGCGCGCAGGGCCTCTGGCACCTTGTAGTGAAGGACCTTGTCAAAGCCAGCCAGGGGGTGCACGCCAACGATCATCGCGGGGAGCGATTGAGCTGCCACCCGGCCGCTCGCGCAACCCCTTTGCTCGTCGAAGGGATCGCATTGACACGCCAGCCCCGCGCAGGCGACATTGGCTCCGTGAGCATCCCCTCGGCCCGGGAAACATTTCGGAAGTTCCTCGCCCAAAAGGGCCTTCGGGTAACGAGCCAGAGGCTGGCCATCTTCGACGCCGCTTTCGCCCGCAAGGAGCACTTCACGGCCGAGCAGCTCCTCGACTATGCGCGGGCGATCGACGACTCGGTGTCGCGCGCCACGGTCTACCGCACCTTGCCCATCATGATCGGCAGCGCGCTCCTGCGGGAGATCGACATCGGCAGCGGCGAGAAGTTCTACATGCCTAACCTGGCCCAGAACACGCAGATAGCCCAGGTGGTCTGCATCGACTGCGACCGCATCTTTGAGATCAGCGCCCCCTTCATGGAGTGGTACGGCAGCACGGTCTCCTCCAAGCTCGGGCTCTCGCCGGTCTCGCAGCGCCTGCAGGTGAGCGCGCGCTGCAACACGCTTCGCGACACGGGCACGTGCCCGAGGCGGTCCTGAGGCAGGTCACCCATGGCCGAAGACTCACCGCGCGACACCGCCTTTGACGTGGGATTCTTTGAGTCCGTGCTGCGCCACGACGCGCAGTGCGTGGAGGCGATCGAGATACTCGGCGGGATCTACACAAAGCTCGGCAGGATCGCCGACGGCCTCAGGATGGACAGGAGGCTCGTGCGCCTGCAGCCCTCAAACCCCACGGCGCACTACAACCTCGCGTGCAGCCTGGCGCTCAGCAAGCGAAACGCCGACGCGCTGCGCGCCCTCAGGCACGCCGTCGGCCTCGGGTACCGGGACTTCGAGTGGATGTCCCACGACCCAGACCTCCAGGGGCTGAAGCGAAGCCCCGAGTTTGGCGCCATCGTCGAACAACTCAAGCCGCAGAGCTGAACCGGACCGTGTTCTGGCTGAAGAAGCTCCTCGCGTTCGTCCTGATGCCGCTGCCGCTGTGCCTGGCGCTGCTGGCGGCGGGGCTGCTGCTCGCACGCTCGACCCGAAGGGCCGCGCTGGGCAGGGGACTGGCAGTCGCGGCCGTGGTGCTTCTCCTCCTGTTTTCAAACCGGCTCGTCAGCACACGCCTGCTGCAGCCGCTCGAGTCGAGGTACCCCGCGGTCCCCGAGCTCAGCGCCGACCGCCCGGTGCCCGCGGAGCTCGCCGGCTGCCAGGTGGTGGCCGTGCTCGGCGGCGGCAACAGCGACATGGCGGGCCTGTCCGCCACGAGCCAGCTCTCGACATCCGCCCTCGCCCGAATCGTCGAGGCCGTCCGGATCCTGAGGGTCCTTCCCGGAGCCCGGCTGGTCGTGAGCGGCCCGGGTGAGCCGGGCCACCCCACCCACGCGTCGATCCTCGCCGCGGCCGCCGAGTCGCTGGGCGTCAGCGCCTCGCGGATCACCCTCATCGAGTCCGCGCGCGACACCGAGGAAGAGTCGCATGCGGTCGCGGCCATCGCCGGCGGCC
>CAZDZL010000082.1:0-7730 GCA_964509885.1 uncultured Opitutaceae bacterium
TGTCCGTCTCGGCCGTCTTGCGGGAGACGGTCGCTACGCGTTTGGAGGTGCCTTTTGCCATGCGTCGAGGGTTTGGTCGAGGGCGAGCATCTCGCCATCGGTGCCGACGCTGATCCTCAGGAACGGAGCGGTCAAGGCGTCGCTCGGGAAGTGGCGCACCAACACCTTGCGGGAGAACAGGAAGTCATAGGCCGCCCTCGCGACCGGCGGCCCGGAGCGGCCCTCCCTGTCGCGGGGCTCGGTGAAGATGAAGTTCGCCTCGGAGGGGTACGTGAACCACCCCCTATTGGTTCTCCAACTCTCTGCATAGGAGTCCCTTGTATGCCTTATCCTGGCGATGACGCCCTCGTAGTAGGCGGGATCACCCAGGGCGGCGAGGGCTGCCGCCTGCGAGAGCCGGCTGACGTTGTAGCTGTCGCGCACCGTGTCGATGTTCCGGATCACCCCGGCGTCGGCCAGAGCGTAGCCCACGCGGATTCCCGCGAGCGCGTAGGCCTTTGAGAGTGTGCGCACGACCACGAGATTCGGGTTGCCGGCGAGCAGGCCGACGGCGTTCTCGCGCGCAAACGGCGCATAGGCCTCGTCGACCACGAGCAGGCCCGGGAACGCGTCGAGTACGGCACGTATTTCCGAGGCCGGGTAACCGACGCCCGTGGGCGCGTTCGGCGACGTGAGGAAGAAGATCCGCGCCCCGGACGCGGCAATCGTATCCACGGGAAGGCGCATGGAGCGGTCGAGGCGGACCGTGGAGACGGATCCGGCCTGGATGGCGACCAGCACCGGGTAGAGCGAATAGCTCGGGAGCGTGAAGGCCGCCGCGGCCTCGGGCCCACAGTAGCAGCGCACGAGCAGGTTCAGGATGTCGTCCGATCCGTTGCCGATGCAGACATTCGCGGGATCGAGCCCGTGCAGGCGCGCGACCGCCGCCCGCAGCGGGGCGCTCGTGGGGTTCGGGTAGAGCCTGAGCGACGCGCCGTCGGCGCCCAGCTCCCGAAGCACGGCCTCGGCGACCCGGGGGCTCGGCGGGTACGGGCACTCGTTTGTGTTCAGCTTCACCCATCCCGGCTCCGCGGGCTGGACGCCCGGTGTGTAGGCATGGAGCCCGGCGACGTGGTCGAGCGGCGCCGCGGGCTGGCGCCCCGTCATCGGTCAGCCGCGCGCGTCACGCGCAACGCGGCGGAGCGGCCGTGCGCGCCGAGCCCCTCCATGGCCGAGAGCGCCGCGACGGTGGGCTCCGCGCGGCGCATGCTCTTCGGGTCGTAGCGAAGAACGCTCGTTCGCCGCAGGAAATCCGCAACGCGCAGGCCGCTGGAGAACCGCCCCGCCCCGCCTGTCGGCAGGACATGGCTCGGACCCGCCGCGAAGTCGCCCAGCGCCGTCGGCGTCGCGTTCCCGATCATGATCGCACCGGCCGTTGTCACGCCCTTGACGAGCTTCGCGACCGCGCCGTCCCGCACGAGGAGCTCGAGGTGCTCGGGGGCGACGCGGTTCGCCACGGCCGCGGCCTCGGCGAGGCCGGGCACGATGATCGCCAGGAATCCGCTGTCGAGGACCCTGCGGACCTGCGCGGACCGGGATAGCCCCGCGAGCTGCTTCTCGATCTCCGCGGACACCGCCGAGATGACCCTCGCGGACGTCGAGACGAGGTAGATCTTCTCACGGCCCGAGCCGTGCTCGGCCTGCGCGAGGAGGTCGGCGGCGGCGAAGTCCGCCCGCGCGCTGTCGTCGGCGATGACCATGACCTCGCTCGGCCCTGGAAGAAGGTCCACGCCGACGAGCCCGAAGACCTTGCGCTTGGCCTCGCAGACATAGGCGTTTCCCGGTCCGAAAACCTTGTCCACCGCGGGTATGCTCTGGGTTCCGAAGGCCATCGCCCCGATCGCCTGGACGCCGCCGATCCGGTAGACCTCGCGCACGCCCACGAGGTCGATCGCCGCGAGCAGCTCGGGCGCGACAGCGCCGTCGGCGCCGCTCGGCGTGAAGACGGCGATCTGCGGGCAGCCGGCTATCCGCGCGAGCGTCGCCGTCATGAGGACGGTGGAGACCAGGGGAACCTTCCCCCCGGGCACGTAGATTCCCACGCGGCCAATGGGGTCGAACTTCTCGCCCACCCAGGCGCCGTGAAGGTTCCTGGACGACCAGTCCGGGGGCAGCGTCTTCTCGTTGAATTCCGTGACGGCGGCATGCACGGCCCTAAGGGCCCTGCGGCGGGCGGCGGGAAGGGCCCTGGCAGCCGCCTTTATCTCCCGGGCCCCCACCCTGAAGTCGACGGGCCTGAGAGTGGCGCCGTCAAACTTCAGGGCGTAGTGGGCCACGGCGGCGTCGCCGCGTGCCCGCACGTCCGAGAGGATCGCGTCCACGGAGCCCGAGATCTCGGAGTCGGCCGCCGCGCCGCGGCAGAACACGTCAAGGTCGGAGTCGAATTGCTTCGACGCGAAGGAGATCGTGCGCACGGCCTACTTTCCCGCTGGCGCGGCAGCGGCCTTCGGAGCGGCCGGGCTCGGGATTTCGAACACCCCCGGGGCCAGCGGCTCGTTCAGCGCCACGCTGTCGAAATCGACCACAGTGACCTCGTCCTTCCCCTGGGGCCCCTTGACGGAGCTCACGATCGTCTTGGCAAAGCGTATGCCGTCGGCCCGGAGTTCGCCGCTCTCGCGGATCACCTCCGGCCCCCTCACCGTCATCACGAGGCGCCCCGTGTCCCGGTCGAAATAGCGCTCGTAGACGATGCCCGTCTGGTGGGTGAAGTCCACGCGCTCGCACGCGACCCCGTCGACGGTCGCCGGCCCCTTGTCCTCGACCGAGCCGCCCTCGGGCTTGCTGTAGTAGTAGAGGTTCTCCCATGTGTTCGCCCGGAGCGTCCTGACGTCGTCGGCGTTCAGCCACTTGAGGCGGTATTTGGAGGGGTCCGAGTTGGACTGGTCCCAGTCCCAGGCATCATAGCCGTCCAGCACCGTCGTCCGGGTGACGAGGGACTGCCGGTCGACCAGCTTCTGCTTCAGCGGCCGCGCAAAGGTCATCTCAAGCGACTCGACGGAGGACGCCTTGTCGGCGTGATCCGGGTCCATGCGCTTGAGCGTGCCGACAAAGTGGATCGACTTGATCGCGTCCAGGGTCGACTGGGGCCCGAGGTAGGCCCGCGCCAGCCCGAGCACGGCGGGCTCCGCCCGGCCCGCCGCGGGGGCCAGGAGGGCTAGGGTGCAGGCGGCGATGAGGGCGGGCGCTTTTGGCATGCCCCCATGACAGCCAATTCCGGCGCAAGGTCGAAGAAAATTCACTCCCACTCTATCGTGGCCGGGGGCTTGGAACTTACGTCATAAACGACCCGCGAGACCCCCCGGACCTCGTTGGTTATCCTCCCGGAAATCTTCTGGACCAGGTCGTAGGGAAGACGCGTCCAGTCGGCCGTCATCGCGTCGATGCTCTCCACGATCCGGATGCAGATCACATAGGCGTAGTTGCGCTCGTCGCCGACCACCCCGACCGACTTCACGGGCAGGAAGACGCAGAACGACTGCCACACCTTCCAGTACCACCCGCTCGCCATCATCTCCTCCTGGAGGATCGCGTCCGCCTCGCGCAGGATCTCGAGGCTCGCGGGCGAAACCGGGCCGATGACCCTCACGCCGAGGCCCGGCCCCGGGAAGGGCTGGCGCCATACGACCTCGCGGGGGAGGCCGAGCGCGCCGCCGACGCGGCGGACCTCGTCCTTGAAGAGCTCCCGGAGCGGCTCGAGGAGCTTGAGCTTCATCCGGGCGGGAAGGCCGCCGACATTGTGGTGGCTCTTGATGAGCGCGGCCGGGTTGTCTCCGATCGCGACGCTCTCGATCACGTCCGGATAGAGCGTGCCCTGGGCGAGAAAGTCGGCATGGCCGATCTTCTTGAGCGACTCCTCGAAGACCTGCACGAATGTGTTTCCGATGATCTTGCGCTTCCTCTCGGGCTCATCGACGCCCTTCAGGCGCCTCAGGAACATCGCGGAGGCATCGACCACCCTCAGGTCGATCTTGAAGTTTCGCTTGTAGAGCGACTCGACGGCCTTTCGCTCGCCCTTTCGAAGCAGGCCGTTGTCAACGAAAACGCACGTCAACTGGCGGCCGATCGCCTTGTGGATGAGCGCGGCCGCGACCGACGAGTCCACGCCCCCTGAGAGGCCGAGGATGACGCGGGACTTGCCCACGGCCGCCCGGATCTCCCCCACGGAATGCTTGATGAAGTCCTTGGTCGTCCAGTCCTGGCGCGCGCCACAGACGCCGATCAGGAAATTGCGGATGATGTCCACCCCGCGCTCGGTGTGGAAGACCTCGGGGTGGAACTGGATAGCGTAGAAGTCCCGCTTCAGGTCCTCGAGGACCGCAAAGGGGGAGTTCTCGGTCCTCGCGATCGGGATGAAGCCCGGGGGGACCCTCAGCAGCTTGTCGCCGTGCGAGTTCCAGACGCGAAGCTTCTTCGGCAGGCCCGCGAAGAGCCGGCCGCGCTTTCCCACGACCAGGTTCCCATGGCCGTACTCGCGGCGGGCGCCCTTGACGACCTTGCCGCCGAGCATGTGCCCCATCAGGTGCAGGCCGTAGCAGATCCCGAGGATCGGCACGCCGAGCTCGAAGATCCCCTGATCCGGCATCGGCGCCTTCGCCGCGAACACCGAGTTCGGCCCCCCCGAGAGGATGATCCCGATCACGCCGTCGGCCCGCAGCGTCTCCGGCGGCGTGGAGAAGTGGTAGATCTTGGAGAACACCTGGAACTCCCTGATCCGGCGCGCGATGATCTGGGTGTATTGCGATCCGAAATCGAGTACGGCGATGGTCTGCGGCATGTGCGGGATGTGAAAACGGAAAGAAGAACGCGCCCCGGCGGCCGACCGCAAGAGCGATTGTTGGGGTTCAGGGGCGGGCGTTCGCCCAGGCCAGGGACCTGGCGAGGTTCCGGCCCTCCCAGACGGAGGCGTCCGCCTCGCCCTTCATCGCCTCGAACGCGCCGCGGGCCGCTTCCCTGTCGCCGGCGAGGACCGCAAGGACGGCATATTGGTTGAGAATCGTCCGGGAGCCGCCGTATTTCAGGACCATGGCGGCATAGCCCTCCTTGACGATGGCCCACTGCGCCTGGGACTCCGTGAAGATGTCCCTGTAGAAGAACGACATCTCCCAGGCGGTCCGGGCGTACCCCTCGACGCCGAGGCCGTCGCTGCGCTGAATCTCGGACTCCGCCAGCTTCTCCCAGTCGCCGTCCTTGCCGTGCCACCTCGGCAGGAGGAACTCCGCGACCCGCCCGTCGCAGTGCCAGAATCCGGGCTCGGAGCCCTTGGCCTCCTGGTAGTCCGCGAGGACGTCCTTCGCCGGCCATCCCTGGAAAAGGGCCACCGTGAGTCCCTCGTACCAGAGCATGGGGGACTTCTCCTCAAACCTCTGGGCCGACTGGAACAGGTCCAAGGCCTGCGCCAGGCGGGCGACGGGAAGCGACCCGGCGACCCCCTTCGCGCCCGGGGCCGAGCCCGGGACCCTCGAGTGCCTGGCATACGAGGCCAGGAGCGCCATGTGCACGGTGCGCGCCGTCACCGAGCCCGGGAACCGGCTCTCCCACTTGGAAACCTCGGCCTCCCGGCCCGTCCACTCCGCCTCCGAGGCGGCTCCGTGAAGGTCCAGCGCCTCGTGAAACCTGAAAATCTTCCACGAGCCGTCGCCGAAAAGGGACTTCTCCTTGATGATGTGGGCGGACAGCACCTCCAGTTCCGAGAACTTCTCCGCATTGAAGCGTCCGAGGACAATCTTCTCGAAGGCCTCGATCTCCTGCTCGACCGGGTCCTTCCCGTACACCCATCCCTCGGGAGGCCCCGCAGCCGCCGTCGGCGCCCCGGTGGGGGCGGCCTGCGGGGCCCGGTATCCGGCGACCGGCTTCACCTCGACCACGACGCCGTCCCTGAGCCGGACCGTCACGTCCGGGTAGTAGACCATGCGGACGGATCCCACGGTCATCTCGCTCGCGGGGTGCCCCCGCTTGGCAACGAGCGCCTCGTAGCTGTCGCCGATGCCCGGGGCCGGGGCGACCTCAGCGGCGCCCGCAGAGAGGGCAACCGCCAGGCAGAGGGCGAGGGCTCGCGCGTTCATCATGGGCGGCTCGTCAAAACCTCAGCCTCGCGTTTTCATGTCCGCACCTCGGGCACACGCAGAGCTCGGTCCCCTCGGGCGCCGTGTAGAGCCTGTCGCACTTGATGCAGTGGAACGTCGTGCGGCGCCGTTCCCGGTCAAAGCGAAGGTGGTCCCTGCGGTCGTAGAACAGCCAGAGCCCGATGAAGACCGCGGCGACAAGCACGCAGTAGACGACGGCGGCGGCGTTGAACTCGAGCATTGAGCCTGAATCTAAACAAAAAACGCGCCGAAGGTAAACTTCGACGCGTCTGAGTGTCTGGGGGTGATGGCAGCGGCGCTAGCCCTTTGCTTCACCCTCGGGAGCCGCGGGCGTCTCGGCGGGGGCGGCGGGGGCCGCGGCCTTCGCCTTGCGGCCCTTCTTTGCCGAGGACCTCTTGCCCTTGGACTTCGTGTAGCCGGTGTCGTCGGCCTTCACGAACTCGATCAGCGCCATCTCGGCGGCGTCGCCGAGGCGCTGAGGGCCGAGCTTGTAGATGCGCGTGTAGCCGCCGGCCCGGTTCGCGAACTCCTTGTACTTCTCGTTGAAGAGGAGCGTCACAGCGTCCTCGTCGCGGATGTTGCTCAGGACCAGGCGGCGCAGGTGCACGGCGTCCTTCTTCTCGGACTTGCCGGCGGCGTGCTTGGCCTTCGTGATCGCCTTCTCGATGAACGGGCGAAGGACCCTCGCCTTGGTGAGGGTCGTCTTGATCCTGCCGTGCGTGATGAGCGACGCGGCGAGGTTGGACAGCATGGCCGCGCGGTGCTCGCGCGTGACGCCCAGGGAGGCGTGGTGTTTTTGATGGCGCATGGATCAGGCTTCCTTCTTCGCGTCGAGAAGGCGCTCGTCGAACTTCATGCCAAGGGAGAGGCCCAGCGCCTCCAGCTTCTCCTTGATCTCGTTCAACGACTTCTTTCCGAAGTTGCGGTACTTGAGCATCTCCTGCTCGGTCTTCATGGCCAGCTCGCCGACCGTGGTGATGTTCGCGTTGTTAAGGCAGTTCGCGGCGCGCACCGACAGCTCGATCTCGTTCACCGACATGTTGAGGAGCTTGCGGAGCTTGTTCTGCTCCTCGCTGACCTCGCTCTGCTGGCTCTCGAACTCGTAGGCCTCCTCGCTGACGCGGTCGAACACGTCCAAGTGGTGGTTCAGGATCGACGCGGCCTGCTTGAGGGCGTCGTCGGGCGTGATGCGCCCGTCCGTCCAGATCTCGAGGATCAGCTTGTCGTAGTCCGTGATCTGCCCGACGCGGGTGTTCTCGACGGCGTACTTGACGAGCCTGACGGGCGAGAAGAGGGAGTCGATGGGGATGACCCCGATCGGCTGCTCCTCCTTCTTGTTCTGCTCGCCGGGGCAGTACCCGCGGCCGGTCTTGATCTCGATCTCGGCCTCGAACGTGCGCTTGCTGTCGAGCGTGCAGATGACCTGGTCGGGGTTGACGATCTGGATGTTCGCGTCGGCCTGGATGTCTCCGGCCGTGATGGCGCCGGCCTTCGTGGCCTTGACGGTGAGCGAGATGGTCTCGCGCTTGTGCGAGACGATGAGGACCTTCTTGAGGTTGAGCACGATCTCCGTGACGTCCTCGACGACGCCGTCGATGCTCTGGAACT
>CAZDZL010000083.1:0-7353 GCA_964509885.1 uncultured Opitutaceae bacterium
GCCGGCAGCACGGCCACCAGCGACGCGTACTGGTACCGCGAGGAGACGGCCGCCAGGAGCCCCGTCTGGTAGCGCCCGATCCCTAGGAGCACCGCGCTTCCGAGGTCGAACGCGAGGAGCATCAAGAAAAGCGCACGCGTGCGGCCCCGGCTCCGCGTCAGGGCCCACGCCACGAGGGCGACCTTCAGCACACCCAGAACCAGCGCCGTCCGCGGCCCCCAGGACTCGAATCCCAGCAGAAGGTACGCGGGATTGAGGCAGTAGTACCAGGTGCCAAACATCGCCGCCTGGCCCCAGTGGCCCGCCATGTGCCCCTGGTTTCCCCCGGGGGCCCCGGACGCCATCACGAGCGCGACCGCGAGCGACGGGGCCGCGTAGGCGAAGGCGAATCCCAGCCACCGCGACGGACGCACCGTCGGGCCGGTCGCCGCAGCCCAAAGGCTGGCCCATGCCAGGACCGGGCCTGTCAGCAGGCCGCGCGCGAAGGACAGGGCGCTCGCCGCCGCCCAGGCGATCGGGGCCCGCGGGAAAGGCGCCCGGTAGAAACAGTCGAGCGCCAGGAGAAGGAAGGTCACCGAGAGCATCGACGAGAGCTGCACCGACCACGCGAGGGTCTCTATCGTCGTGGGCGCGAGCCCGAAGACGACCTGCGCGAAGAACACGGCCGTCCAGGATAGGCCGCAGGCGCGCATCGCGCGGCCGAGTAGGACCGTGTTCAGGGCGTGGACCAGCCAGACGACGGTCATCATCGCGGCGTACGAGCCGCCGAAGACGAAGAGGCCGCCGCCCCAGACGAGCTTGAAGACGGGCACGAAATTTTCGCCGTAGGCGGCGTACAGCCACCGCCAGAAGCCGACCGTGTCGATCTGGTCGATCATGTCGAACTCGTCGGCGAACCAGAAGAGGCGCCCGAACATCCCGTGATAGAGAAGGAAAGGGGCCAGCGACAGGACCCCCCCTGCAAGGAGGGTCCCCCACTCCCCCGGCATGCGTACCCCGGCGGAATCAACCTTGTTGGCCGCGCTCATTCCTGAGGGGGGACGTCAAACCGGAGAGCGGAGACATACGACCAGTCCCAGCGGTTGTCATGGTCCGGCCCCGCGCCGGTGTGAAGGACGAGGCGAGACGGAGTCTCCGAGGGGAGAGCGACGTCCAACGCCTGCGATCCCCTGTCCGAAGGCCGCGCGACGGGGTCCAGGAACCGGTCCCACAGGCGCTGCCTGCGGCCCGAGGGCCACTCCGCCTCGACGCTGAAGTCGACGCCCCGGGTTTGTCCCCCACCGGAGTAGGCGCCTTCGCGTATGCCGAAGCTCCCTGAGAACCGGGCGGCGCCGCGCGGGACGGCGAAGACGACCTCGCCTTCCGCATGGAGGAGCATGGCGTCCCCGGGAACCTTGATCGCCTCGAGCGGCAGCTGCGACGTGATGGAGAGGGGCGGCCGGTCGAAGATGCCGAGGCCGATCAACCATCCCACCGGCGAGGGCGAGTGAAACGGGATGTTCGGCATCCCCGAGAGCTCGACGTCGATCGGCCCCCAGAACTCACCCTGGCCCTCCGGGGCCTCGAAGTGAAACGACCTCACCCAGGTGAGCGCGTCGCCGCGCATGAGCGCCGCCAGGTCGCCGCCCGTGGCGAGCGTGGGCGCAAGGATGAACCCGTCCCTCGCCACCCGGGGCAGCAGCCTCCACACGCTCCGTCGGCCGTCGAAGCCCGTCGTGGCAATGTTGAGCTGGGCGGGCTTGTAGAGGAGCGCCCTCAGCCGGCCCATCGCGTTCGGGGACGCGCTCGCCTTCAGCCAGATGGCCTGCAGCGCGAGCAGAGGGAGCTCGACCTCCTGCGAAAGCCCCACCCTGCGCCTCAGGAGCACGTCCCGCCCGTCCGGAGGGTTGGAGAGGGGCGCCAGCCTCCTGAAGAGCCAGTACCCGCCCTCGGTGAGCACCGGCTCGTAGTGTCCCGGAAGCCCGGCGACCAGGCGCGCGTCGTCCTGGCCAGGATAGCGCCCGTCGACGTTGCCGCCGTCCCAGAGCAGGAAGTCCGGGGCGCTGGCCGACTGGTAGAACCGCAGGTTCCAGTCCTCCAAGCCCGGCGTGTACGCGCAGTAGCTCTGGAAGACGGGCCGCGAGGAAATCCTCATTCCGTTGAGGAGCGCAGTCCCCATGCTGTCGTTGTAGACGTCCACAGACCCGGTCCCGACTGCCGCGCGGATCCTGGGGAGGGAGGCGCGGCGCGAGGCCTCCTCAAACTGGCCCTGCCACGCCGCGGGAAGTCCCCGCAGGTGAAGCAGCGAGTCGACGGCCCCGTAGACCCGCTCCCAGCACACCCGCGGCGCGAGCCTGTAGAACGCGGGGTCAAGGAACGCGATGCCGAGGAGGCACAGCGCGACCGAGGCGTCGAACCCGTGCCAGCGCCTGGCCGGGAAGAGCAGGCCCGTCGCCGCGGGGGCGAGGATCAATACGTAAGTGATGAGGCCGAACACGTGGCCCCCCAGGGGAATCATGTCCGCCCTGATGAAGCTCTCCTTCCACATGATGAAGAAGGAGAGCGCGAGGTAGCCGGCCGAGCATACGGCGAGGGGCCGCTCGCCCACCGTGCGCCACACGCTCCGGACGAAGAGGGCGCAGGCCGCCGCAAGGACGCAGCCCCACAGAAACACGCCCCACGGCTCGTCGACCCCCATCGCGTCGGCATAGCCGGAGGAGATCTCGAGGCTCCGCCTCAGATAGGGATAGATGTTGTCCAGCTCCTGGCCCGCCGCCACCCACGCCGCGAGGAACCCGAAGGCGTAGCCGCCGGCGACGGCGCACGCCCTCCCCTTCGAGCCGCGCGCGGCCCAGCACGCGGTGGCCGCCAGCGCCGCGGCGGAGGCCAGGACGAGGTAGGTGAACTTGATCTGCGCCAGGAACCCGAGGACGAGCGTCCACGCGAAGAGCCGCGCGACGCCCGCATCCGGCCGCATGAGGGCCCCGAGCAGGATCAGCGCGATCAGCACGAAGTACACCGTGTCCTGGAAGAGCCAGTGGACCGCGACGAGCGCGGCGACGAATACCCTCCTCCTCCAGGCCGGCAGGGAGCTCGTGAGGGCCACGAGGGCGACCGCGATCAGGAGCTGGCCAACGACCTGCCAGGCGAGGAGGGGCACAGCCTCAACACTCCCGAGGTGGGCGCGGCTGCACAGGAAGCCCCAGGGGCCCCAGCTGAAGATGACGTCGCGCCCGAACTGGAGGCCCTCCGCGTGGGCATGGACCAGCATGGCCTGCCAGGACAGGTCCAGGTTCGTGCTCGCGGGCACCGGCGCGGCGAAGAGGGAGGCCGCGAGGACAAGCGTGGCCAGGACCGCCTCGGGCGCGCTCCACCCACGCCGGCCCGCGGGCCCGGGGTGGATTGACGGAGACGCAAAAGCATCCATGTATTGCACTTATCATGAACCCCCGCGACAGACCAGCTGAACGTGCCCGAAGGCGGAGTCCCCGCTCACGATGCCGCTGAGCGCGCCCGTCACGGTCTCGGTCGTCATCCCGGTCTACAACGAGATCCCGACGGCGCGCGTGGCGCTGGACGCCCTCGTCGCCAAGCGGATCGAGGGCTATGAGCTGCAGCTGATCATCGTGGAGAGCAACTCGACCGACGGCTCCCGCGAGGTCGTCCTCTCCTACCGGGGGCTGCCGGGGGTGACGGTCATCCTTGAGGAGGTGGCGAAGGGCAAGGGCCACGCCGTCCGCGCGGGGCTCGCGGCGGCCCAGGGAGACATCATCATGATCCAGGACGCGGACCTCGAGTACGACCTGGCGGACTACGAGAAGCTCCTTGCGCCGATCGCCGCCGGCGAGCACGCGTTCGTGCTGGGATCGCGCCACACGAGGAAGGGCTGGGCCATAAGGAAGTTCACGGACCAGAGGGTGCGCGCCGCCGTCCTCAACCTGGCCCACTGGACCTTTGCCCTCATGATCAACGCCTCGCTGGGCATCTGGCTCACCGACCCCTTCACCATGTACAAGGTGTTCCGGCGGGACTGCATCGCGGGCCTCAGGCTCGAGTGCAACAGGTTCGATTTCGACTGGGAACTCCTGATCAAGCTCGTGAGGAGGGGCTACGTTCCCGTCGAGATACCCGTCTCCTACCACTCGCGCTCCTTCAGCGAGGGCAAGAAGGTCTCGATGTTCAGGGACCCCCTGACCTGGATGGTGGCGCTGGCAAAGTACCGCTTCCAACCGCTGTGACGCCAGGTCGTTCCCGCTTGACGATAGCATGATGACGTGCGACGTTATCATCCATGAGAACCATCGTCGATTTGCCGGACGAGCAGCTTGGGGCGCTTGCGCGACTGTGTGAGGAGCAGAAGATCTCCAGGGCGGAGGCCGTGCGGCGCGCCGTGAGCCATCTGATCAAGGAAAATGCGGCGAGGCGAAAGGATGTTGGGTTTGGAATCTGGCGGCACAAGCGCCTCGACGGCCGCAAATACGTCGCAAAGCTGCGCTCGGAGTGGCGCGACCGGTGAGGGCCATCATCGACAGCGACGTGCTCATCGACTACCTTCAGGGTCTCGACAAAGCCAAGAGGGAGCTGGAGCGGTATTCGCGGCGGGAGATCAGCGTGGTGTCATGGATGGAGATCCTCGCCGGGGCGGACACCGCAGAGGAGGAGAAGGCCTGCCTCGAGTTCCTGTCCGGCTTCACTGTTCACCAGCTTTCCGTCGAGATCGCCAGTGAGGCCGTGAAGGTAAGAAAGAACTTTCGCACCCGGCTTCCAGACGCGATTGTCTGGGCAACGGCCCGAAGCGAGGGATGCCTTCTAGTGACCCGCAATTCCAAGGATTTTCCCCTGTCTGAGCCCGGAGTCAGGATCCCCTACGAGGTCTGAGCAAGTCCAACCCCACGATGAAAAACGTCCTCCTGGTCACCGGCTCCTCCGGCCTCATTGGCTCCGAGGTATGCCGGTTTTTCACGAACGAGCTAGGCTACACCGCGCACGGAATCGACAACAACCAGAGGGCCGTCTTCTTCGGGCCCCAGGGCGACACGCGCTGGAACCAGGAGCGCCTGGCCAAGGAGCTCCCGGGGTTCGTGCACCACGAGCTGGACATCCGCGACCGCCCGGGGGTCGCGGCGCTCCTCAAGTCGCTCAGGCCCTCGGTCATCGTGCATGCCGCGGCGCAGCCGAGCCACGACCGGGCCGCCGCGGTGCCGTTCGACGACTTCGACACCAACGCCGTCGGGACGATGAACATGCTCGAGGCGGCGCGGCAGGCCTGCCCCGAGTCGCCCTTCATCCACCTCAGCACGAACAAGGTCTACGGCGACGCGCCCAACCGGATCGCGATGAGGGAGCTCCCGACCCGCTGGGACTTCGCCGACCCGGCCTATGCCGCCGGCATCCCGGAGACCTTCTCGGTCGACCAGTCGACGCACTCGCTCTTCGGCGCCTCGAAGCTCGCGGGCGACGCGATGGTCCAGGAGTACGGCCGCTACTTCGGCATGCCGACCTGCGCGCTGCGCGGGGGCTGCCTGACAGGCCCGAGCCACTCGGGCGTCGAGCTCCACGGGTTCCTGAGCTACCTCATCAAGTGCAACCTGGAGGGCCGCGAATACAGGATCTTCGGCTACAAGGGCAAGCAGGTGCGCGACAACATCCACTCGCTCGACGTCGCCCGGTTCATGGCCGCCTTCGTCGCGGCCCCCCGGCCCGGCGAGGTGTACAACCTCGGGGGCGGCAAGGCGAACAGCACCTCGATCCTGGAGGCCTTCACGCTGGTGGAGTCCTTCACCGGCCGGGCACAGGTCCACTCCTACGCGGACCAGCACCGGATCGGCGACCACATGTGCTATTATTCCGACCTTGGAAAGATTCATAAGCATTTCCCCTCGTGGGAGGTTACGCAATCACTACGGGAGACCGTCCGTCAGATCGTGGAGTCCTGGAAGAGCCGACCCCATGTTTGACGTATCCTTTCGGAGGCCCTAGCGTCTCAAGGAGTTGATGCCCCCACGCCCATCCCTTTTCCGCGTCCTGTTGCGCTGCGCGCCCGCGATCGCCGCGCTCGGCCTCGCCGCGAACGCGTCCGGCCAGACCGCGCTCAGCGCCACCTCGCCGTTCGCCGCTGTGGGTGCCCCTGCCGGCGCGGCGGAGAAGGCTCCGGCGGAGGCCTTCGAGCTCGCCGGCTCGTCCGTCCAGGGCTCCCAGGTCACGGTGTGCATCCTCGAGCGGGAGAAGAAGCACAGCGCATGGATCCCGGTCGGCGGGGACGCGGACGGAATCCATGTTATCAGCTTCGACCGCGCCCACGACACGGCCCAAGTCACGATCCAGGGCGCGCCCAAGCAGCTGTCCATGCAGAAGGCGCTCGTCGCCTCGTCGAACGCGCCCGCGCCCGCCAGGCCAGCGGCGCTGCGGGCGCCGCCGCACTCGGCCCCTGTCGTCTCCTCGCCGCCAGAGGCCTCGCCGGCGCCCTCGTCCGCCGCCCGCGACCAGCGCGAGGCCCGGATGCTCGTCAGCGACCTTCTTGAGATCGGCGTCCAGCAGCGAAAGGCCTACCAGGACGCGAAGCTGAAGGCCGCATCCGAAGCGCCGCCCCCGCCCCAAAACTAGGAGCGAAATCGGGCGTGCGCATCCTCATCTCCGGAATCTGCGGCTTTGCGGGGAGCGCGATCGCGCGGGGACTCGTGGCCCTGGGCCGGGGCCATGAGGTGTCCGGCCTCGACAACTTCATACGGCCCGGCAGCGAGGCGAACCGCGCGGAGTTGAAGCGCCTGGGCATCCGGCTCGTGCACGCCGACGTCCGGGCTGCGAGCGACATCGACGCCCTGCCCCCGTGCGACTGGGTGATCGACGCCGCGGCGAACCCGAGCGTGATGGCCGGAGTCGACGGCCTCTCCAGCTCCCGCCAGCTCGTGGAGCACAACCTGGGCGGGACCGTGAACCTCCTCGAGCTCTGCAAGAGGAACCGCGCCGGGTTCATCCTGCTGAGCACGAGCCGGGTCTACAGCATCCCCCCCCTTGCCGGCCTCCCCGTGAAGGTGGTCAACGGCGCCTTCGAGCTGGAGGCCTCCGGCCTTCCCGCGGGGACGGGGCCCCTCGGCGTCTCCGAGGCCTTCCCGACGGCAGCCCCCGTCTCCCTCTACGGCGCGACCAAGCTCGCGAGCGAGGCTCTCGCCCTGGAATACGGCCACGCCTTTGACCTGCCCGTCTACATCAACCGCTGCGGCATCCTCGCGGGCGCGGGCCAGTTCGGCAGGCCCGACCAGGGGATCTTCAGCTACTGGATCAATAGCCACCTGCGCAAGAGGCCGCTTCGCTACATCGGGTTTGGCGGCAAGGGCCACCAGGTGCGCGACTGCCTGCACCCGGCCGACCTGATCC
>CAZDZL010000084.1:0-7037 GCA_964509885.1 uncultured Opitutaceae bacterium
TAGACGGTGAGGGCCTCGGAGAAGCCGTAGTCGATGTTCTCGCGCAGGGTGTGCAGCGGGACGCGGCCCTTGCGCTGCCACTCGCGGCGGGCGATGTCGGCGCCGCCGAGGCGGCCCGAGCACTGGATCTTGATGCCCTCGGCGCCGAGCGCCATGGCCATCTCGACGGCCTTCTTCATGGCGCGGCGGAAGGTGATGCGGCGCTCGAGCTGGAGCGCGACGTTCTCGGATACGAGCTGGGCCTCGATCTCGGGCTTCTTGACCTCCTGGATGTCGAGGAGGATCTCCTTGCCCGTCAGCTTCATCAGCTGGGCCTTGATGTTCTCGACCTCCTGGCCCTTGCGGCCGATGACGATGCCGGGGCGGGCGGTGTAGATCTTGACGCGGACGCGGTTGGACGCGCGCTCGATGAAGATGCGCGGCACGGACGCCTGCTTGAGCTTCTCCATCAGCGTCGTGCGGATGAGCTGGTCCTCGAGGAGGAGCTTCGGGAATTCCTTCTTGCTCGCGAACCAGCGGGACTGCCAGTCGCGGCGGACGGCGAGGCGGAAACCGATCGGATTTGTCTTTTGGCCCATGGGTTAAGCTTGGTTTGGGTTTCCGTCCGAGAGGACGATGCGAATGTGCGACATCTTCTTGCGGCGCGGCATCGCCGTGCCCTTGGCGCCGGCCTTGAACCGCTTGAGGACGGGGCCGTTCTCGACGACGGCGCTCTTCACGGTCAGGGTGTCCGAGGCCAGGTTGTTGTTGTTCTCGGCGTTCGCGATCGCGCTCTTGAGCGTCTTCACGATCAGGCGCGCCGACTTGCGCGGGATGAGCGTGAGGTACTCGACGGCGTCGTTGGCCATGCGGCCCTGGATCGTGCGGGCCACCTCGCGCACCTTCTTGGGCGACATGCGGGCGTTGCGTGTGAGTGCTTGAACTTCCATGGTGCGGGTTTCCTTAGATTTCCTTGCGGGTCATTCCGCCGTGGGCCTTGAAGATGCGGGTGAGCGCGAACTCGCCGAGCTTGTGGCCGACCATGTTCTCCGTGACGTGCACGGCTATGAAGTTCTTGCCGTTGTGCACGTTGAAGGTGTGCCCGATGAAGTCGGGGGTGATCGTCGAGCGGCGCGACCACGTCTGGATCGGTTTGCGCCCGCCTGACTTCACCGCCTTCTCGATCTTCTCGAGCAGGTGGTAGTCTACGAAAAAGCCTTTCTTGATGGAGCGTGCCATGGTGCGGGTCTGGGAGGGTTACTTCTTGCCGCGCGGCGGGCGGCCATTCTTGCGGACGAGGATGAAGCTGCTGGAGATGAGCGTGCGCTTGCGGGTCGGGAAGCCCTTGGCGAGCTGGCCCCAGGGGGAGACGATCTGCTGGCGTCCGCCGCCGCCCTTGGACTTGCCCTGGCCGCCGCCGTTCGGGTGGTCGACGGGGTTCATGGCGACGCCGCGGGTGACCGGGCGACGGCCCAGCCAGCGGTTGCGGCCGGCCTTGCCGAGCGATCGGTTGGCCTGGTCGCCGTTGCCGACGACGCCGATCGTCGCGCGGCACCTTGCGTTGACCAGGCGGATCTCGCCGGAGGGCATCTTCAGCTGCGCGTTGGGGCCCTCGAGACCGATGATCTCGACGCTCGTGCCCGCGGAGCGGCCGAGCTTGGCGCCCTTTCCGGGGACCATCTCCACGCAGTGGAGCTTGGTCGAGGGCGGGATGATGCTCAGGGGGAAGCTGTTGCCGACCGTGAAGTCGTTCGTGGTCGCCGTCAGCGAGGAGACGATCTTGTCGCCGACCTTCAGGCCCTCGGGGGCCGGGATGTAGCGCTTCACGCCGTTCGTGTAGTGCAGCAGCGCCAGGTGCGCGGTGCGGTTCGGGTCGTACTCGATCGCGTCGACCCTGGCCGGTATGTCCAGGATGTCGCGCTTGAAGTCGATGATGCGGTAGAGCTGCTTGTGGCCGCCGCCGATGCGGCGCGAGGTCACGCGTCCGTAGACGTTGCGGCCGCCGGACCTGTTCTTGGTCTCGGTCAGGGCGCGGATCGGGCGCTTCTTGGAGAGGCCCACGGGCTTGTTCAGCGAGGTGAAGCGCTGGGACGGCGTGAGCGGGCGGAAATGTTTGATGGGCATGGCGGGAGGTCCTTTTTTGTGCGGCCGGTGGCTCAGACGAGCTCGATCTTGTCGCCCGCCTTGAGCGTAACGATGGCCTTCTTGTAGTCGGAGGTCGTGCTCGGGGTGCCCTGGCGGCTCTTCTTGTTCTTTCCGCGGTAATTCTGGGTGTTCACGCGGCGCACCGTGACCTTGAAGGTCGCCTCGACGGCCTCGGCGATCGCGTGCTTGTTGGAGCCCTTGGCGACCTCGAAGGTGTACTGGCCGAGCTCGGCGGACTGCTTGTTGGCCTTCTCCGTCAGGAGCATGCCCTTGAGTATCTTGTCGGCGTTCATCAGTTCTTTTCTCCGGCTACGCGCGCGATGATGGTCTCGAGCGCCTTCGTGCTGACGATGATCTTCTTGTACTGGGACAGATCGAGGGTGTTGAGCTTGGCTGCCTCCTGGAGCGAGACGCGCTCGAGGTTGCGGGCGGCCTGGCGGGTGTCGGCCGCGAACGGCGCGTCGACCAGCAGGATCTTGCCCTTCGGGGCGATGAGCCCGACGACCTGGTTGACGACCTTCGTCTTCTTGACCGTGAAGCCGAAGTTCTCGATCACGGCGATCTCGCCGGCCGAGGCGCGGTCGAAGAGGGCGCGGCTGAAGGCGAGCGCCCTCACCTTCCCGTTGATCTTCTTGTTGTAGTCGCGCGGCTTCGGGCCGAACACGACGCCGCCGCCCGACCAGAGCGGGGAGCGGCTGGAGCCGGCGCGGGCGCGCCCGGTGCCCTTCTGGCGCCAGGGCTTGCGGCCGCCGCCGCTGACCTCGGCGCGGGTCTTCGTCGAGTGCGTGCCGAGGCGGTTGTTGGCGTTGATCGCGACGATCACTTCCTTGACGGCCTGGAGACCCTTGTCGCCCTCGAACGTGGGAAGTCCATCGAAGTCCTTCTCGCTGCTCTTGGTGCCATCGGGGCTGAAAACGGTGAATTTCATGGTGCTTAGGCTTTCTTCTGCTGGCCCTTGATCGCGAGGCGCACGAGGACGTCGTCGCCGTTCGCGCCGGGGATGGCCCCCTTCACGAGGATCAGGTTCTTGTCGGCGATGATCTTGACGACGCGCAGGTTCTGCACCGTGCGGCGCTCGCTGCCCATGTGCCCGGGCATCGCCTGGTTCTTCCACGTGCGGCCGGGGGTCTGGCGCATGCCGATCGAGCCGATGCGGCGGTGGAACATGGAGCCGTGGGCCGCGGGGCCGCCGGCGACCCGGAAGCGCTTCACGACGCCCTGGAAGCCCTTGCCCTTGGTGATGCCGATCACGTCGACCAGCTGGCCCTCGGTGAAGGCCGCCACGGTGACGAGGTCGCCGACCTTGAGCTCGGACGAGCCGTCGAGACGGACCTCGGAGAGGACCCGGGGGGCATGGTCGACGCCGGCCTTCTTGGCGTGGGCGAGCTCGGCCTTGCTCGAGTTCTTGTCCTTCTTGGACGAGAAGCCGATCTGGACGGCATGGTAGCCGTCGGACTCGACGGTCTTTACCTGCACGACGGCGCAGGGGCCGGCTTCAACGACCGTGACCGGGACCAGGACGTTTTGAGCGTCGTAGACCTGGGTCATGCCGATTTTTTTGCCGAGTAGTGAGGAGATCATTGGGCTAAGCGGTAGGTGGAAGGGATCCGTTTTGGACCTACATTAGAGGAACCCGGAGGTGCGCCAGCGGCGCACACGGGCAACTGCTAACTGTGGACTTTAGACGTTGATGGTGATGTCGACGCCGGAGGGCAGGTTGAGCTTCTTGAGTTCGTCCACCGTCTGGGCGGTGGGCTCGATGATGTCGATGAGGCGCTTGTGCGTGCGCGTCTCGAACTGCTCCATCGACTTCTTGTCGACGTGCGGCGAACGGTTCACTGAAAGCTTCTCGATGCGTGTCGGCAGCGGGATCGGGCCGGAGACGCGGGCGCCCGAGCGCTTTGCCGTCTCGACGATGTCCTGGGCCGACTGGTCGATGACCCTGTAGTCAAAGCCCTGGAGTTTGATGCGGATGCGTTGGCCTTTCATGTCGAAAAAAGAACGGGGGTTACGTGCGGGAGGGACCCTTGGCGGTGGTCTCGATGATTTTCTGGAGGAGCGAGTTCGGAACCTGCTCGAAGTGCGACGGGGTGACCGAGGCGCTGGCGCGGCCCTTGGAGAGGGAGCGGATGTCCGTCACGTAGCCGAAGAGGGTCTCGAGGGGGACGGTCGAGGAGATGATGCAGGCGCCCGACTTGTTCTCCTGGCCGAGGATCGTCCCGCGGCGGCGGTTGATGTCGCCGATCAGGTCGCCCTGGTACTCCTCGGGGGTCGTCACCTCGACGCCCATGATCGGCTCGAGCAGGATCGGCGTCGCGGCCTTCATCGCGTCCTTGAACGCGAAGATGCCGGCCATCTTGAAGGCGAGCTCCGAGGAGTCGACGTCGTGGAACGAGCCGTCGACGATGCGCACGATGATGTCGACGACCGGGTGGCCGGCCACGACCCCGTTGTTCGTGCCCTCCATGATCCCGTCGATCGTCGGCTTGATGAACTCCTTGGGGATGCTTCCGCCCACGGTCTCGTTGATGACCTCGATCCCCTTGCCCTTCTCGTTCGGCTCGAGCTTGATCACGACGTGGCCGTACTGGCCCTTGCCGCCCGACTGGCGGATGAACTTGCCCTCGCCGTCGGCCTTGGCCTTGACGGTCTCGCGGTAGGCGATCTGGGGCTTGCCCGATGTGGCCTGGACCTTGAACTCGCGCTTCATGCGGTCGAGGATGATCTCGAGGTGGAGCTCGCCCATGCCGGAGAGGATGACCTGGCCCGTGTCGACGTCCGTCTTCACCCTGAGCGTCGGGTCCTCGGCAACGAGGCGCTGAAGCGCCATGCCCATCTTCTCCTGGTCGGCCTTCGAGTTGGGCTCGATCGACATCGAGATGACCGGCTCCGGGAAGGACGGCGGCTCAAGGCGTATGTCGAAGTCCTCGTCGCAGAGCGTGTCGCCCGTGATGACGTCCTTGACCCCGACGACGGCGCAGATGTCCCCGGAGTAGGCGACGTCGATGTCCTCGCGGTCGATCGCGCGCATGAGGACGAGGCGCGAAACGCGCTCGGTGCGGCGCGTGCGCGGGTTGTACATCGGCGTGCCCTTCTTGAGGGTTCCGGTGTACATGCGGAAGAACACGAGCTTGCCGACGAACGGGTCGGTCCAGAGCTTGAAGACCAGGCCCGCGACCTTCGCCTTGTCGTCGACGATGGCCTCGACGGTCTCGTCGTCGCTGTTCTTGCCGCTCATCGGCGGGACGTCGATCGGGCTCGGCAGGTAGTTGACGACGCAGTCGAGCACCCGCTGAACGCCCTTGTTCTTCAGGGCCGAGCCGGGGATGACGCCGAAGAACTTCAGAGAGACGGTCGCCTTGCGGATCGCGAGCATCAGCATGTCGACCGGGATGTCCTTGCCCTCGAGGTAGAGCTCGGCCAGCGAGTCATCGAAGTCGGAGACGGCCTCGATCAGCTTGTCGCGGTATTCCTTTGCCTCGGACAGCATGTCCTCCGGGATGGGGCTGGTCGTCGGATCGAGCCCCAGCGGGTCCTTGGTGTCGTCGAAGACGTACGCGATCATCTGGACGAGATCGATCATACCCGTGAAGGTGTCCTCGGCGCCGATCGGCAGGAAGAGGGCGTGGGCGTTGGCCTTCAGCTTCGCACGGACGTCGTCGACCGAGCGGTGGAAGCCCGCCCCGACGCGGTCCATCTTGTTGAGGAAAACGAGCCTCGGGACATTGTATTTGTCGGCCTGGCGCCAGACGGTCTCGGACTGGGGCTGCACGCCGGCGACGGCGTCGAACACGGCGACCGCGCCGTCGAGGACGCGCAGCGAGCGCTCCACCTCGGCCGTGAAGTCCACGTGGCCGGGGGTATCAATAATGTTGATGCGCTGCTTGATCCCCTTCCAGGGGCCGCAGGAGGCGTTCCAGGCGCAGGAGATGGCGGCTGCGGTGATCGTGATCCCGCGCTCGCGCTCCTGCTCCATCCAGTCGGTGACGGTCGTGCCGTCGTGGACCTCGCCCATCTTGTGGACGGCGCCCGAATAGAAGAGGATGCGCTCGGTCGTCGTCGTCTTGCCCGCGTCGATGTGCGCCGCGATGCCAATGTTGCGCGTCCACTCGAGCGGGAACGGGCGGTTGGGCGCGTTCTTGGGCGAGATCTTCGCCTTGTCTGTGACGACGGTAATGGAAGGAGCTTCGACGGCGGACATGAAAACCTCCAGGGGGTTACCAGCGAAGATGGGCGAAGGCGCGATTCGCCTGGGCCATCTTGTGTGTGTCTTCCTTCTTCTTCACCACCGAGCCCGTGTTGTTGTAGGCGTCGATGATCTCGGCGGCCAGGGCGTCACGCATCGTGATGCCCTTGCGCGATCCGGCGGCGTCGACGATCCAGCGGATCGCGAGGCTCTCCTGGCGCTCAAATGAGATCTCAATCGGGACCTGGTAGGTCGCGCCGCCGACGCGGCGGCTCTTCACCTCGAGCCTGGGGCGGGCATTCTCGAGCGCGCCGAGGAGGAGGTCCACGGGGTCGCCCTTCTCGAGCTTCTCGGAGACCTTCTCGAAGGCCCCGTACACGATGCGCTGCGCAAGGTTCTTCTTGCCGCTCTTCATGATCACGTTGACCAGATGGGCAACAAGCGGGCTGTTGTACCGGATGTCGGGGACGACGTGGCGTTTCTCTGCTCTGTGGCGGCGTGACATGGTCGGGGGTTCCTTACGAGGCCTTCTTCGCTTCCTTCGGGCGCTTGACGCCGTACTTGGAGCGGCTGCGGCGGCGTTTCTCGACGCCCGTCGCATCCAGCGTGCCGCGCACAATGTGGTAGCGCACGCCGGGGAGATCCTTAACGCGGCCGCCGCGCACGAGCACAATCGAGTGCTCCTGCAGGTTGTGGCCCTCGTCGGGGATGTAGGAAATAACCTCGT
>CAZDZL010000085.1:0-6345 GCA_964509885.1 uncultured Opitutaceae bacterium
AGGATCGTGTAGCCGGCCTCGCCCTGGAGCGTGGAGTCGAACTGCTTCTCGAGGCCGTCGCGACCCACCGTGCCCTTCATCTTGAGCGTGGTCAGGCCGTCGCCGGGGAAGTCGTCGTCGTCCTCCTCCTCGTTCGCGCCGACGTAGCCCAGCACGTGCGACGCGGCCTCCCCGTACGGGTAGAACCGCGTGCTCGACTTGAAGAGCTGCAGGGGGGAGTTGACCGGCAGCTGCTCGATCAGCCGCGCGAACTCCTCGGGCTTAAGGTCGTCGACGAGCACGTAGGGCAAAAGGAGCTGGCGGGCGAGGTGGCGCTTGAGGCCCCCGGCGTCCACGGTGCCGGTCCTGCCGAGGATCCCGTTCACCTGGTCCAGGTAGACCTTCACGACGCTCACGTGGGCGAGCTGCTCGAGCTGGGGCCCGGTCGGGGGGTCTCCCGTCCCCTTGTAGTTGGCCTGGATCTCCTTGTACCTCGCGCGGAACTCGGGGCGCAGCTCATCGAGGTAGAGGACGACGGCGTTCCTCGGCCTGTTGCCGACGAGGAGCTTGCCGTTCCTGTCCATCATGTCCCCCCTCGAGCCCGGCGTGATGATGCGCCGCTCGTTCTGGAGGCGCTCCTGCTCGTGGTGAAGCGCGCCGCGGATGATCTGCTCGTAGGCCAGGCCGCACACGAGGACGAGCAGCAGCAGCGCCACGACGCCGTGGAACGCGATGATCCTCGGGTCGAAGCCTGTCTTCGACTCGACAAGGCTGCCTGAGCGTGCTTTTTGCGCGGCCATCGGGTATGCGGACGGCAGCCTACGCCGCCCGCGGGGGCTGCGCACGCGCCAATTCGAGGGTGCGCAGCTGCAGCGCGAAGAACCAGGGAGCTATGAGCGCGAGCGCGGCCTCCGACCACGCGAGGTCGGAGAGCATCCGCGGCCACGCCGCCGCGGCCTCGTGGGCCGCCCGGATGCGCGCGAACGTGAGCGCGAGGAACAGGGCGAGGTTCAGGAGGAGGGCCACGAAGACCCGGACGGAGGTCTCGTCGCGCTGCAGGCGCTCCCTGGCGTTGTAGACGACGGCGTGGGCGACCGCGAAGAGGGCCGTGTGGGTGCCGAAGGCGACCGGGGTCACCGCGTCGCAGAGCAGCCCGCCGAGGACAGACGCGCTGAATCCCTCGCCGAACGGCATCATGAGGGCCGAGTAGGCCACGAAGAGGCCTCCCGCGAAGATCCAGACGTGGGTCCCGGAGAGGGCGCTGTTCACCTCCGCGACCAGGGCGCGCAGGAGGTAGGTCGTGAGGAAGAGGGCGAGGGCGCCGCGCATGGGTCGGGCCCCTACTCGGGGCTTTCGGGCACGAGCACTGTCACCTCGGTCAGCTCCGAGAGCCGCGGGTCGAGCTCGACCTCGCCGGTCTTGAAGAGGCCGTCCTGGCTCGACTCCACGTGGATGATCCGCCCGATGGTGAGGCCCGGCGGGTACACACCGCCGAGGCCGGAGGTGGCGAGGCGCTTGGGCGCCGTGCCGCTCGCGTAGACGTCGAGCGGCAGGAACTCGACGACACCCCGCGCCGCGCCGAAGACCTGGTTCTCTCCGCCCTGGTAGCTGATCGGGCGCGTGTCGCCGTCGACGACCGCCGCGATCCTGAGGCCCGGGTCGCTCGTCAGCTGGACGACCGACGTGTACGCGTGGACCTCCGACACGCGCCCGACGACGCCGCCGCTGTAGACGACGGGCGCGCCGACGGGGATGTCGTAGTCGGCGCCCTTGCGGATCACCATCCGCTGCCACCAGCCCGAGAAGTCGCGCTGGGCCACCTGAGCGTGCTCGAACCTGAACTTCTCCAGGGGGGGCATCTTCAGGAGCGCCTGCAGGCGCTCCACCTCCGCCTGGAGCTCGCCGTTCTGCTGCACCGAGAGGGAGTAGGAGGAGTTGAGCCGGGCCATGTCGCGCCCGGCCTCGATAAGCTCGTCCTTGGAGTGGATCCGAAGCGCCCAGAAGCGCTGGAGGTTGCTCGCGTACGAGGCCGTCACGGCCAGGGGCGCCGTCATCTCGAAGAAGCTCGCCCGCGCCACCTTCTTCACCGCGATCGGGGCGACGAACCAGGCCGCGAGCGCCAGCCCCAGCACCGCGAAGGGTCGGGCTTGGTCGAATCGCTGGGACCTGCCAATCCTCACGCGTTCTGCATGAGCCAGGACAGGTCGTTCAGGACGGCCCCGGTCCCATTGGCCACGGCAGAGAGGGGATCGTCGGCCACCGTCACGGGCAGGCCGGTCTTGTCGCTGAGCAGGCGGTCGATGCCCCGTATGAGCGAGCCGCCGCCGGCCATCACGAAGCCGCGGTCCACGAGGTCCGCGGAAAGCTCCGGCGGGCAGCGCTCAAGCGTCGTGCGGACAGCGTCCACGATCGCCGCGATCGTGTCGGACAGGGCCTCGCGCACCTCCTGGGAGGTGATGTGGATCGTCTTCGGCAGTCCGGCGACCGAGTCGCGGCCCTTGACCTCCATCGTGAGCTCCTCGTCGAGGGGGTAGGCGGAGCCGATGCGCATCTTGATCTCCTCCGCCGTGCGCTCGCCGATCAGCAGGTTGTAGGCCCGCTTCATGTAGCTGATGATCGCGGCGTCGAGCTCGTCGCCCGCGACGCGGATCGACTTCGAGAAGACGATCCCGTTGAGCGAGATGATGGCGATCTCCGTCGTGCCGCCGCCGATGTCGACGATCATGTTGGCCGCGGGCTCGTCGATCGGGAGCCCGACGCCGATCGCGGCGGCCATGGGCTCGGGGATCGTGATCACCTTGCGGGCGCCGGCGTGGGTCGCGCTGTCCATGACGGCGCGCTTCTCGACGGCGGTGATCCCCGAAGGGATCGCGATCACGACGCGGGGCGGGGCCCTGAAGCTCTGGCTGGCCTTCTGGATGAAGTAGCGCAGCATCGCCTCCGTGACGTCGAAGTCGGCGATCACGCCGTCCTTCATCGGCCGGATGGCCGTGATGTTTCCGGGCGTGCGCCCGAGCATGCGCTTCGCCTCGTCGCCGACGGCGCGCACCTTGCGCGTGACCGTGTCCAGGGCGACCACCGAGGGCTCGCGCAGGACTATCCCCTTGTCCTTGAGGTATACGAGCGTGTTTGCCGTGCCGAGATCGATTCCGATGTCGTTGGAGAAGTAACCGAAAAGGTTGGCCATGATCTCGTGTTGCGGGGGGCTGGAGGTCGCTGGCGTTGCCGCCGACGGAATCGAATGGGCTGCGCAGGCAGCTGTCAACGAGGGAAATACGCCGGTTATGGTTGACGCTCCCGGGTCGCCGAAGCGATTTTGCGCGAAGGCGGCTGCCATGCACGGAATCCTGTTTATCCAAGACCTGGCGGTGATCCTGCTTGTCGCCGGCGCCGTGGGCTGGCTGTGCCAGAGGATCGGGCTGTCGGTCGTGGTCGGCTTCCTCGCCGCGGGCATCCTGGTCGGGCCCGGCATGCCGTACCTCTCGCTCGTCTCCGACACCGGGGGGATCGAGACACTCGCGCAGGTGGGCCTGGTCTTCCTCATGTTCTCGATCGGGCTGCGCCTGAGCCTGCGCAGGCTCCGCCGCCTCGGCCTGCCGCTCCTGGCCGCCGTCTTCTGCGGCGCGACGGCGATGTACTACCTCTCCCGCCTCCTCGCCGCGTCCCTCGGCTGGAGCTCGACCGAGGGCCTCTTCCTCGCGGGGATGCTCATGATCTCCTCCTCGTCCATCATCGGCAAGATCCTGCACGAGACCGGGATGAACCACGAGCGCGCCGGCCAGCTGGCGCTCGGCGTCTCGGTGCTGGAGGACGTCGTGGCGGTCGTGATGCTGGCGCTCCTGGAGTCGGTGGTCCAGCTGGGCGGGGCCAACTCGAGCCGCGCCTCGGAGGTGGGGGGCAGCCTGCTCCACCTCGGGGCCTTCGTCGCCGTGGTCTGCATCGCGGGCCTGATCCTCGTCCCCTGGCTCCTGAAGCGCATGAGCATCTCCATGGACGAGGAGCTTCAGACGCTCGGGCTCGCGGCGCTGCTCTTCGGGCTGGCGATCCTCGCCCAGAAGGCGGGGTATTCGCTGGCTCTCGGGGCCTTCCTCCTCGGGATCATCGTCGCCGAGACGCCGCACCGCCACCAGGTCGAGCGCACGTTCGAGGGGATGCGCGACGTGTTCAGCGCCGTGTTCTTCGTGGCGATCGGCATGGAGATCGACGTCCACCAGATGGTCCAGGCCGCGGGCCTGATCGCGGGCGTCGCCGCCTTCACGCTCGCCGCCCGGCCCCTCGCCGTCACGACCGGCCTCTGCATGATCGGCATCCCGGCCCGCGACAGCCTGCGGGCCGGGCTCATGATATCCCCGGTCGGCGAGTTCTCGTTCGTGATCGCCCAGCTCGGGGTGGGGGCCGCGGTCGTGCCCCCGCGCTTCTACCCGCTCATCGTCGGCGTCTCCCTCCTGACGACGCTCGCCACGCCGTTCGTCGCCCGGCGCTCGGGCGAGATCGCGTCCGCGGTCATGGCGCGGGAACCCCGCTGGCTCGGGGACTGGCTGCGCGCCTACCAGGACTGGCTCGAGCGCTTCATGCACCAGCGCAAGAGGAGCCCGCTCTGGCAGCTCAGCCGCAAGCGCCTCGCCCAGATCGGCATCGAGATGCTGTTCGTCAGCGGCGTCCTCGTCTTCTCGCGGGAGATCTACACGGGGATCCTCGACTGGCTCGGGCGCGACTGGATGGTCCCAAACGGGGCCCAGGTCGGCTTCTGGATCCTCCTCGCCTTCGCCGTCGTCGCGCCGCTCGTGGCCATCTGGCGCAACTGCTCCGCCCTCGCGCTCCTCTTCGCCCAGGTTTCGACCGCCCACCATCCCCGCGGCCGGCAGCTGGCGCCGGTCGTCGAGGCGGGGCTCAAGACCGCGGCCGCAGCGGGCCTCACGGTCTGGCTGATCGCGATCGTGCCCGCGGAGGACACCGCGCGCTGGCTCCTCTTCGCGAGCGCGCTCGTCGCCGTCGTGGCGGTGTTCCTGCTGCGCCGCAGGCTGATCTACTGGCACAGCGCGCTCGAGGTGGAGCTCAAGGCCATGCTGCACACCTCGGAGACCAAGATGACGTCGACGACGGCGCCCTGGCTCGGCCGCCACCCGGACTGGGACCTTCACATGATCGACTGCACGCTGCCGGACCTGGCCGACTGCCAGGGAAGGTCGATCGCCGAGCTCGGGCTGCGCGCGCGCTTCGGGTGCTCGGTCGTGGGGATCGAGCGGCAGGGCTTCATGATCCCGCTGCCGCCTCCGGAGTCCGTGCTCTACCCGCGCGACAAGGTCCTCCTCATGGGGACCATGGAGCAGGTGCAGGGGGGGCGGGCCTTCCTGGGGGGCGTCTCGGGCACCCTGGACACCGACTCGCTCTTCGAGGAGGTGCGCATGGACGCCGTGAGCGTCCCCGAGTGGAGCCGCGCCGGCGGCCGCAGCCTGGCCGAGATCAACCCCGCGAAGGAGCACCAGGTCCAGGTCGCGGGGATCCAGCGGGGAGGGGCCCGCATCCTGAACCCCGGCGGCCACGAGGTGCTGCACCCGGGCGACGAGCTCCTCGTCCTGGGGACGCCCGTGCAGGTGCGCGAGTTCCGCGCGTGGCTCGCCGAGACCCCGGCCCGGGACGCCTGAGCGCCCCCGGGGCCTAGTTGGTCCCGTGCGTGTCGGGCTTCTTCAGCTCTTCCTTGGCGGGGGCGACCGGGTCGTCGTCCTTGGCCGCCTTCTTGAACTCCTTCATCGACTGGCCGAGGCCCCTCGCGAGCGAGGGCAGCTTGGACCCGCCGAACAGGAGCAGGATGATCGCGAGGATGATCAGCAGCTCACCGCCGCTGAGTCCCATCACTGCGAGCGTGGCCGCGTCGTGCAGATACATGTCTGGAGGCTATCCGGCGCCGGTGGCTAGGCAAGTGCGTTCCGCGCCCTACGAGCGGGGCGGCGGCCGCAGCGAGGCGGCCACCTTCAGCAGGTTCTGGGCGTTGTCGATCTGCTCGGCGTCGAAGAAGCCGTGCAGCTGGCGGATGCGCGTCGGGTGGCGCATCTTGCGGAGCGCCTTCGCCTCGATCTGGCGGATGCGCTCGCGGGTGACCTTGAACTGCTTGCCCACCTCCTCGAGCGTCCGGCTGTAGCCGTCGACGAGCCCGAAGCGAAGGGAGAGGACGCGCCTCTCGCGCTCGGTGAGCGTGTCGAGGACGTCGATGATCTTCTCCCTCAGCAGCGAGTACGCCGTCATGTCGTACGGGTTCTCCGCCGACTTGTCCTCGATGAAGTCGCCGAAGGAGGTGTCGTCGCCGTCGCCGACCGGCGACTGCAGCGAGATCGGCTGCTGGGCCATCTTCATGATCTGCTGGACGCG
>CAZDZL010000086.1:0-6187 GCA_964509885.1 uncultured Opitutaceae bacterium
GCTCCCGCGCCGGCAACGCCAAGCGCGGCAACACGCTCGCGTTCGGCGAATTCGGGCTCCAGTCGCTCACGCGCGGACCGATGACGGGCCAGCAGATCGAGGCGGCCCGCGTCACGATCTCCCGCCACCTGAAGCGCAAGGGCAAGCTCTGGATCCGCGTGTTCCCGCACAAGCCGGTCACGAAGAAGCCGGCCGAGGTGCGCATGGGCCAGGGCAAGGGCCCGGTCGAGTTCTATGTCGCCGTGATCAAGCCGGGCGCCGTCCTCTTCGAGCTCGCCGGCGTGCCCGCCAGGGTCGCCAAGGAGGCCTTCCGCCTCGCCGACGCCAAGCTTCCGTTCCACTGCCGGTTCATCGTCCGCGAGGGCACCGTCATTTAACGCGCAAACCGGAGCCACACCATGACACCCAAGGAAATCAGAGAACTTTCAGCGGTCGAGATCGCGACCAAGATCCGCGAGACCCGCGAGTCGCTCCTGCAGACCCGCATCCGCAAGATGACCGGTCAGGTCGAGAAGACCCACGAGCTGCGCACCCAGCGCAAGGACATCGCCCGCCTGGAGACCATCCTACGCCAGAAGAACAAGGCCGCGCCCGCGGCCGCCTGAGCCCGAAGCACCACACGCCATGTCCACAGCCACTTCCGATACCCGCAACAAGCGCAAGACCATCATCGGCTTCGTCACGAGCCGCTCGGGCAACAAGTCCGTGAAGGTCACGATCCCCTACAAGACGCCGCACCCGCTCTACCACAAGGTCATCAACCGCAAGACGGTCGTTCACGTCCACGACGAGAAGAACGAGACCAAGGTCGGCGACAAGGTCGAGATCATGGAGACGCGCCCGATGAGCCGCCTGAAGCGCTGGCGCATCGTCTCGGTCGTGCACAGCGCCGTCATCGCGACGGCCCAGGCCATCACCGAGACGGACGTCGCCGCGACGGTCCCCACGAAGACCACCCGCGCCGGCGCCGCGCCCGCGGCCCCCGCCGCCAAGGCCTGAAGCCCAAGCCAGCCCACGAATCCAAAAGACAAGGCCCGCCATGATCCAACTCCGTTCAATACTTGAGGTCGCCGACAACACAGGCGCCCGGCGCGCTGCCATGATCAGCAAGATGGGGCAGAACACCGACACCGCGGGCGTGGGCGACATCGTCACCGTCCACATCAAGGAGAGCGCGACCGACGCCACCGTGAAGAAGGGCGAGGTCGCGAAGGCCGTCGTCATCCGCACGAAGGCCGCGGTCCGCCGCCCCGACGGCAGCTACCTGCGCTTTGACAGCAACGCGATCGTGATCCTGGGGACGGACGGCAACCCCAAGGGCACCCGCATCTTCGGCCCCGTGGCGCGCGAGCTCCGGGCGAAGAACTTCATGAAGATCATCTCGCTCGCGCCGGAGGTTCTCTAAGCCATGCAACGCTACCACGTAAAACGCGGCGACCTTGTCGTCGTCATCTCCGGCTCCCACCGCGGCAAGGAGGGGAAGATCCTCGAGGTCCTTCCCGCCAAGGACCGCGCCCGGGTCGAGGCCGTCGCGCTGGTCAAGCGCCACACGAAGAAGTCCCCGGAGCACCCCCAGGGCGCCATCATCGAGCGCGAGGGCTCCGTCCACATTTCCAACCTGATGCTCAAGTCGGTCTACGACTCGGGCAAGCGCAAGAAAAAGGCGGAATAAAATGAGCACCGCACCCACACTGAAGAAGCATTACACCGAGAAGGTGTACCCGGAGCTGATGAAGCTGCGCGGCTACACGAACAAGCACCAGGTCCCGAAGATCGTGAAGATCAACCTGAACTCGGGCATCGACGCGGAGGCCGACAAGAACCAGATCGCCGACGTCCAGCGCGACCTGAGCCTGATCGCCGGCCAGAAGCCGGTCCTCAGCAAGACCCGCAAGGCCATCTCGAACTTCAAGTTGAAGGAGAACCAGGTCGTGGGCTGCCACGTCACGCTCCGCGGCGACTCGATGTGGGAGTTCCTCTACAGGCTCCTCGCGGTCGCGCTGCCGACAATCCGCGACTTCCGCGGGGTCTCCCCGAAGCTCGACGGCCAGGGCAACTACAACCTCGGCATCTCCGACTTCACGATCTTCCCCGAGATCACGGTAGAGAACGTGAAGAAGAGCATGGGCCTCGACATCACGATCGTCACGACGGCCGAGACCGACGACGAGGGCCGCGAGCTCCTGCGCCTCATGGGAATGCCCTTCCGCCGCACAGAAACCAAGACGGCCTCCGCCGCCTGATCCCCCCTCCATGCCGAAGACCTCCGCCATCCAGAAGAACGAGAAGCGCAAGCGCCTCGTCGAGAAGTACGCCAAGGTGCGCGCCGAGCTGAAGGCCGTGCTCGCGAACCCGACAACGACCGACGAGCAGTTCTTCGCCGCGCAGACGAAGCTCCAGAAGCTCCCCAAGAACTCCTCGAGGGCCCGCATCCGCAACCGCTGCTCGATGAGCGGCCGGCCGCGCGGCTACAAGCGCAAGTACGGCGTCTCCCGCATCCAGTTCCGCGAGCTCGCGCTCGCGGGCAAGATCCCCGGCGTCATCAAATCATCCTGGTAAACACCATGGCACACGGGGGTCGGATATGACCCGCGCTGCCTTCCCAATCACACATCCAACATGACCGACCCGATCAGCGACTTTCTCACGCGGCTGCGCAACGCCAGCAAGGCCAGGCTGGAGGAGTGCCACTGCCCGCACTCCAACCTGAAGCTCGGCATCGCCACGATCCTCAAGGCCGAGGGCTACATCGCAGGCTACAACGACGGCGCCGACGAGCAGGGCCACAAGACCCTCATCGTGAAGATGAAGTACGTCGACGGCACGCCCGCCATCAGCGGCCTGCACCGCGCGTCGACCCCGGGCCGCCGCCTCTATTTCAGCTACTCCGACATCCCGCGCGTCCTGAACGGCCTCGGAATCAGCATCATCTCGACCTCCAAGGGCCTGATGAAGGACGCCGACTGCCGCCGCAACAAGGCCGGCGGGGAGCTCATCTGCAACGTTTGGTAAGGACCCACCCACCATGAGCCGCATCGGCAAACAACCCGTTCCCATCCCCGACAAGGTCAAGGTCGACATCAAGGACACGACCGTCCACGTCGAGGGCCCCAAGGGCAAGGTCCACAAGACCTTCGCACCCGTGGTCACCATCACGATCACCGACAAGAAGGTGATCGTGGCCCCCATCGGGGACACCCGCTTCGCGAACGCGATGTACGGCACGGCCCGCTCCATCATCGCCAGCATGGTGAAGGGCGTCACCGTTGGCTTCTCCAAGGACCTCGAGATCCAGGGCGTCGGCTTCAAGGCCAACCTGAAGGGCAAGCAGCTCGACCTCGCGCTTGGCTACTCGCACCCGATCGTCATGGACATCCCGGACGGCATCAAGGTGACCGTCGTCGAGGGGACCAAGCTCAAGGTCGAGGGCTGCGACAAGCAGCTCGTCGGCGCCGTCACCGCGGAGATCCGCAGCTACTACCCGCCCGAGCCCTACAAGGGCAAGGGCGTGCGCATCGTCGGCGAGCGCGTCCGCCGCAAGGAAGGCAAAACCGTCGCCTAACACCCATGAACACCGTACACAAAGCCATGCTGCTGCAGAAGCGGCGCTGGAGGATCCGCAAGAAGGTCGCCGGCACGGCCATCCGCCCGCGCCTGAGCGTCAAGTTCAGCGCGAAGAACATCTACGCCCAGGCGATCAACGACGACGCGGGCACGACGCTCGTGTTCCTCTCGAGCCTCGACCCGGAGCTGCGCAAGCAGACCCTCAAGGCCAATCTCGCCGGCGCGAAGGTGCTCGGCACCGCTTTCGCCGAGAAGGCGAAGGCGGCGGGCGTGACCTCGGTCGTCTTCGACCGCAACGGCGCCCGGTACCACGGCAAGGTCAAGGTCTTCGCGGACTCAGCCCGCGAGGCCGGCCTTGTATTCTGACCCAAAGCACATGAGCAACGAAAACGCACCCATTGCAGACCCGGCCCCGGCAGCCGTGGCAACCGCCCCCGCCGCCGCCCCCGCGGCAGCACCTTCTCCCGAGCCCCGTTCCAACCGCCCCCAGCGCCGTGACGGCTTTGGCGGCGGCATGCGCGGCCCGCGCCGCGACAACCGCCGCGACCAGCCCCAGAACACGGGCGACGGCCCGCAGATGATCGAGAAGGTCGTCTTCATCAACCGCTGCGCCAAGGTGGTCAAGGGCGGCCGCAGGTTCAGCTTTGCCGCGCTCACGGTCGTCGGCGACCAGAAGGGCAACATCGGCGTCGGCTACGGCAAGGCGAACGAGGTTCCCGACGCCATCAAGAAGAGCACCGAGCACGCGAAGAAGAAGCTCATGCACGTGAAGCTGAAGGGCGACACGATCCCGCACGACGTCACGGGCCACTTTGACGGGGGCGTCGTCCTCCTGAAGCCGGCCTCGCCGGGTACGGGGCTTATCGCCGGCGGCGGCGTGCGCGCCGTGCTGGAGGCCGCGGGCATCAAGAACGTCCTGACGAAGTCGATGGGCTCCAAGAACCACATCGCCGTCGTCAACGCCACGGTCAACGCGCTGCTTCAGCTGCGCATGGCCGAGGACTTCGCAAAGCTGCGCCAGGCCTAAGGCATCCCTTTCACCATATCCGAGTTCCGCCCCGCCCAGCGCGGGGTGGGGCGCCTCCGAGGAAAATACCCATGAAACTCCACGAACTTAAGAACGTACCCGGTGCCATCCACCGCAAGAAGCGCGTCGGCTGCGGCGAGGGCGGCGGCCACGGCAAGACCAGCGGGCGGGGAGGGAAGGGCCAGACGGCCCGTTCCGGCTCGAGCATCCGCCCGGGCTTCGAGGGAGGCCAGATGCCCCTCTACCGCAAGCTGCCGAAGCGCGGGTTCAACAACTACGAGTTCCGCACCGAGATCGCCGTCGTCAACCTGCGCGACCTGGGCGGCCTCGACGCTTCGGTGAAGGACATCGACGCGGCCGGCCTCGCCAAGGCGGGGATCATCCGTTCCGGCGAGAGCGTCGTGAAGGTCCTCGGCGACGGTGAGATCACCCGCGCCCTCAACGTCACCGCGGCGAAGTTCTCAGGGTCGGCCAAGGCGAAGATCGAGAAGGCCGGGGGCCAGGCGATCGTCGGGTAACGCGCCAGAAGCATGTTTTCCGCTTTCACCAACTCGCTGAAGATCCCGGAGCTGCGCTCCCGGATATTCTACACGCTTGCGCTCCTGTTCGTCGCCCGTGTGGGCTGCGCCATCCCGCTGCCCGGCATCGACCCGCTCCCCCTGCAGGTCTTCTTCAAGCAGCAGTCGGGCGGGACCAGCGGGGCGATGATCGGCCTCTACAGCATGTTCACGGGCGGGGCGCTCCTGAAGGGCGCCGTCTGCTCGCTGGGCATCATGCCCTACATCAGCGCCTCCATCATCTTCCAGCTGATGACGGCGATCGTGCCCTCGCTTGTGCGCCTCCAGCAGGAGGGCGACGTGGGCCGCCAGAAGATCACGCAGTACACGCGCTACGCGACGGTCGTTATCTGCATCGTCCAGGGCACGCTCACGATCCTCGCCCTGGAGAACCCCGCCAAGCTCTTCCCAGGCTACGACGTGGGCACGTACGGGCGGATAGTCACCGTGGGCCACGCCGGGTTCCTGATCACGTCCGTGGTCTACCTGACCGCGGGAACGATGCTGATGATGTGGCTCGGCGAGCAGATCACCCAGCGCGGCATCGGCAACGGCGTCTCGCTCCTCATCACGGTCGGCATCCTTGCGACCATGCCGGGCGCCGCGGCCCAGACCTACCAGTTCTTCTTCGGCCCGATCGGGACGAATGCCGGCCACGGCATGCCGCTCGCGGTCATCATGGTGCTCCTCTTCTTCGCGGTCACCATGGGCATCATCATGGTCGTCCAGGGGCAGAGGAAGATACCGGTCCAGTACGCCAAGCGCGTGGTGGGCAACAAGGTCATGGGCGGCCAGAGCTCCTTCCTGCCGCTCAAGGTAAACTACTCGGGCGTCATGCCGGTCATCTTCGCCCAGGCGATCCTGCTCTTCCCGCAGCAGATCATGTCCCAGCTCGGCGCCGCCTTCAACCTGCGCTTCCTGAGCGAGTTCTCCGTCAACCTGCTGCGCGGGCACTGGACCTACTACACGGGCAACGCGCTCCTCATCCTCTTCTTCAGCTATTTCTGGGTGTCGGTCATGTTCAAGCCGATCCAGATCG
>CAZDZL010000087.1:0-6132 GCA_964509885.1 uncultured Opitutaceae bacterium
TCTTTCGTTCGGCCATCCGGGAATCCGCCTCGGCAGTCGTATGCGTTCACAACCACCCCAGCGGAGATCCATCACCGAGCGCGGCGGATATCCAGCTCACGCGGCAGCTTCGGGAGGCGGCCGCTGCGGTGGATATTCCTCTGCTGGATCATGTTATCATTGGTCGGAGAGGAGCTGACCCACTTGGACGAGGGTATTACAGTTTTAGGGAAGCGGGTCTCCTATAACGCCTTTGAGTTGAGTTGTTACATAAATATGCTTTTATGGCTCCTGTGAAAACAACACTCGAAATTCCTGAATCGCTCTTCAGGCAGTTAAAGATCTCCGCCGCCAAACAAGGTAAGACGATCCGTGCTGTCGTTAACGAGGCACTCACTGAGAAACTCAGTCGCTCACAGCATGGAGTTGAGGACGTTCCCGCCTGGAGGATTGCCTTCGGGGGCCTGCGTCGACTGCGTGATGAGACAGCCAAGATCAATCAAGAGGTCGCTGCCGAATTTTCCCGAGTGAATCCAGAAGACTGGAAATGATCCTCGATACAAACGCACTGTCGGCGCTCGCAGATGGGGACGAAGGCCTCGCAGAAAAGATGGAGTCGGTATCAATACCGTCGCTCCCGTCCATTGTGCTGGGAGAGTTTCGGTATGGAATCCTTGGCTCCAGGTTTCACGGTCGATATGAGGGCTGGCTCCAAAATAGCCTTAAGGCATTCGCGGTCATCTCTGTAGACGGCGCAACCGCCGTCCCCTACGCCAGGATCCGTTTTGGGCTGAAGTCCCGGGGAACGCCCATTCCCGAAAACGACATTTGGATCGCGGCTCTGGCCCTGCAATACCGCCTGCCTGTGCTGAGCAGGGACAGGCATTTCAGCTATATACCTGAAATTCGCCACGTTGCCTGGTAGGCCTCCGAAAATTAAGCCTCCACCAAAGCTGATCGACGGAATGTTACCTCCAACTTTTGGCGCATGGTTTTCTATCGGGGCATCAATCCTTTTGGGAATCTTCATTCTTCGCGGGATCTTGGTCGGCCGCATTGTTACCAAAGCGGGCATGACCAAAAGGGCGGATGACCCGGTTAGATTTTATATCATCGTTGGTCTCTATGTCCTATTATGGCTCGTGCTCATATATTCCGCATTCAGAGAAGCTCTCAATTCCGGCATGCTTTCCTGACGTTCGGAAGAAGCGCCTCTGCTTCAGGCGAAAGACATCGATAAGTATGGGGCCCATGCTCCGTTAAAACGAAGGATAAACTCCCGTAGCGAGTGCGCCTAGGCACCTTTTTCCCCCGCCTTCTTTCGAAGCGTTCCTAACGGCGACGAAGTTGAGTCTCCAGCCACATGGGACCCCGCTCTTCCGTCAGACCTCGGATTTTCCAGCAGCGATTGTGCTGTAGGTAATGACCCACACAACCATCCCAGCGGCGATCCATCCCCCAGCGCGGCAGATATCCAGCTTACACGACAGCTCCGAGAAGCTGCCGCTGCGGTGGATATACCTCTGCTGGATCATGTTATCATAGGACGCCGAGGGGCCGACCCCCTCGGGCGGGGATACTACAGCTTCCGGGAGGCAGGGTTACTTTGACCCTTTCTTGACCCCACAAAATGTACCTACATTGTACTCACATGAACACATTGACTGCCAAAGTATTCAAGGCTGGCAATTCGAATGCTCTCCGGCTTCCGCGCTCCCTGGGAATCAAGTCCGGAAGCTATGAGATCACGCGGACACCCGATGGCTTCCTGGTAATCGATAAGGCAGCTCTGGCCAAACGCCGCCGAGCAATCCGTAAACTCATGAGCCTACCCCCTCTCCTGGACGATTGGCCTAGACCCTAATGATTTACCTCCTCGATACAAACGCGCTCACTCGCTTTGCAAGAGGCATCGACCTTGGAATCGCTCGAAAGGTCGGCGAAAATGCGCTCGACTGCCGTATTTCCTCTATAGCTTGGTTTGAGCTACGATATGGAGCAGCACGGTCTTCCGATCCAAGCAAAGCGGTGCCACGCTTGAAGTTTATAAGGCGTGCAATTCCAGCAATTGAAGATTTCGACGAGCAGGCTGCACTTCGAGCAGCCGAAGTCCGTGCCTCCCTGGAAACGATGCGGCCGAATGCCCAGCCAATCGGCCCGTACGACGTGCTACTTGCCGGCCATGCCCTTGCCATGGGAGCCGTCCTTATAACTCACAACACGAGGGAATTTACACGAGTTCCGGGACTCTCGGTTGAGGACTGGCAAGAATCTTAGGGATCTCCCCGCGCCTAATCTTCGAAACCGAAGAGAAATACGTCATTAGTTTTCTCAGGTACAACCTTCCAAATGGAGGTTAGCCCGTTGAACTCGAATTCAGCCTGACTCTTGGCCTCGTCGACCGACTTGTGCCACGTATCACCGACACATCTGCTTTCTGCCGAAAATCTAGAAAGAAACACACCGTCAGGTTTCACCTCAATAACCAACAGAACCGGAGTCTCCAGAGGCGTGCGAGATTCGACTCCACCGTTAGCCGCAGGTGGCATTCCTCGGAAATGCTGGGTATTTTGAGGATCGGGCACCAGCAAAACCCTCGCCGTGAACCGTGAATGGCTGGTCATCGGTGTTAAGCCAAACTCTCCGGGTCGTTAGAAGCAACCGCCGGAAATTGCCCATTCCGAAAAGGGCCTTCTGGTCGCTTTTGGGACAGCCAATTTCAGGGTTGAATCCTTTAGTAGGTAAACACCGCCCATCATTTCCGAATGAAGCATCAGGGCGGCTATACCTACATCACATTGGACGCCGTTACACACGATCGACGCATCTATGAACTGGCGTTTTAAATCGCGGTACAGGTCACCGAAGTTGAAAAAAAAGGGAGTTAATTGGTGCGTTAGGGAAACCTGGACTTTTTGACCGCACGATCTGGTGCAAGGTGGCTGCCCGAACCAGCGATGCCCACTTGCTCGCACTTGCAAGCGCACATGACGCTAAGCTTGTAACCCTGGATATGGGCATTCCGGACGCCTTCGTCGTGCCTGCCTGATTTCTAGAGGGATCGCGGCCGCTACTCTAGCAGCTCGATCACCCGAGGAAACCGGCGTCCCTCCGGCGCGGTCAGAGCCTCCCAAAGATCATCGTCATGTCCTGCTCGCCCCTCGGCGAACTGACGTGCCGCTGAATAGAAAGCTCCCTGCCCCCGTCGACCAGGGTCCACGTGTCCCTTGACGTCATCTTCGAGCCCGGGGCGCCCCACGTGAAGGTGACGACCGACTCGACGACAACCTTGCTTCCGCCTTCCACCAGTCGCGCCGTCGCGACGCGCGGAGAATTCATGAACTCCGACTTGGACTCACTGCCGTCCAGAACCATCTTTTCCTCGGTGACCTGGTCGTCGGCGTACTCGACGACCCGAGTCGTCTTGACCGAGAGGGCGCTTCCTTGCTGCACGACCTCGAGGCGGGCCGGCGCCATGCCCGCCCCCATCTTCCCCAGGTCGCTCTTCTCCTCGTTGAGGACCCATACCCCCGAGAAATCCGCGGGCGCCGGCTCAAAGTGCAGCGGCGCAAGCCCGCAGGCCCTGCGGTACGAGGCCGTGGCGGCCCAGTACGCGGGGTCCTCGAGGCTCAGCACCTGGGGATCCTGCATCAGGGCGGCGTAATCCTTCCTCGGAGTGTTCCGGACCATGGATGCCCACGTCATGTAGTAGGCCCACCGCGGCTGCTGTTTCAGGATCTCCGGGCTCGGGGGGTTGCCGACCTCGGCGAGAGCCATCGGCTTTCCCTGCGAGAGCGCCGCGATGCTGTCGTAGTAGGACTGCGCGAAGTCGTTCCCATAGACATCGAGGGCCAGCACGTCGACGAACTCGGCGCCGGGGAAGAACAGGGCGTGCGCCCTCGCGGGCGTCGACGGCCGGTCCATGCTCCACACCCAGACCAGGTTGTTGAGGTGGTGGTGGTTCACAAGCCGGTCGAAAATCTGCCTGTAGAGCGCGATCGTGCTGTACTGGCCCGTGCGCCCGCCCCACCAGAACCAGTCTCCGTTCATCTCGTGGTAGGGCCTCCAAAGAACCGGGACGTGGGCGTCCTGGAGCTGCTTCAGGAAGACCGCGATCTCGTCGACCTGCGCGCACCAGCGCTCGTAGAGCGCCGTGCCGGGCGTGAGCACGTCCCTGAACTGCTCGTCGAGGAGCTTCCCCTGGACGCTCGTGAGCTTCTTTGGGTCGCTGCCGGGGAGCTGCCTGAAGGTGATCGGCTCGTCCGCAGTGGGAGGCACGGCGTGCCAGCAAAGGGCCACAATCGCGCCCATCTGGTGCTGGCGGATCGCCTCCCGCACGATGTCCGGTCGGGCCAGGTAGGAGTCGGAGTCGCCCGCCTTGGCGTGGCCCCAGTCCGACCCGAAAATGACGGGCGTCTTCCCGATGTACCTGGCCGCGAACTGCGAGTTCCGGCTCCTCGTGTTCGGGTAGTTGTGCTGGCCGGTGAGCGTGTATTTTCCGGAAATGTCATACAGGAACTGCAGGAGCGCCGTCGCCTCCGGGGAGGCGTTGGGCGTGACGGGCCTCGCCACGTCCCCGCCGGAAGCGCGCGCAAGGGAACCGACGAGCAAGAGGAGAGGAAGCGCGCGAAGAACCCCGGGGAGACGACTCATGGGGCAATCAGCGGTCGTCGCATCTGCACTGTCAACCCGAAGGTGGAGGGATCACGGCCGCGGCAGACCCGTGCCTATCACCGCCCTCCCTTCAATGGCAATTGGCTTGTAGGGATTTACCCCATACCGAGCGGGTTCCGGTCCTGATAGCTTGGGGAGGCTGCGCCAAGCATCCCTCCCACCGCTGCGAGGGTGCTCAATCCTCCGACCAACCGCGAACCGGGAGTCACGCAGGCTGTCAACACGCCTCACACCAACCCAATAGCCCAAGCAAGCCACGTGAAAACCCCCACCTATCTCTGGAAGACAGCCGCCCTCATCCTTTTCCTGGCCAGTCCTCTTTTGAGGGCGCAGGAGCTCACCGTCCTTGGCGGAACAGCCAGCTCCGGGACATTCGGAAAGGCGGAGACCGGTTGGGAGGTCGACTACAGGCAGGACCTTTACAAGTACTTCGACGCCTCGGTTTCCTATATCAACGAGGGCCATTTCCCCTCCCACCTGCGGGACGGGACGGCGTGGGAAGGATGGACGAACCTCCCCTTCTGGAACGACAAGGTTGCGCTCTCGATCGGGGCCGGAATCTATTACTACTATGACACGGAGCCCCTCGGGGCCGGGGGTTCCGCTGACATTCACGGCACGGCGCCGATCTACAGCTTCACGGCAACCGGCTATTTTTCCGACCGGTGGTTCTACCGCTTCGGCATCAACCGCATCGAGCCTGCGCACGACATTCGGGACACAACGTTCATGGTGGGCGTCGGCTATTGGTTTGGACCCAACCGCCGTCCCGAGGGAAACAAGCCGAACGCCGGGGCTCCCGAGCCCGACTATGTCACACCGCCGCAGCTCTCCGTGTTCGGGGGACAGGACATCGTTAACACCATATTCAGCGACAAGGCATGGGCGGGCGCCGTCGAATACCGCCAGGGCGTGCTGCCCCACCTCGACGGCACGGCCACATTCATCTACGAGGGCAATCCAAAGACGACGAGGCGCAGCGGCGTCGCCTTTCAGCTCTGGCCGGTCAACACGTTCTTCGACGACAAGACCTCCGTCGGCATAGGCGTCGGGCCTTATTTCTTCCTCGACCGAAAGCATCCGACAAACACCAGCGCCACAAACCCCGCAGCAATCGCGCCCCTCGTCTCGTTCACGATGGCCAGGCAACTCTCCGACAGCTGGGTCAGCCGCCTTATCTGGGACCGCGTGACGAGCTCCTACAACCGCGATGCGGACATATTCCTCATTGGTCTGGGCTACAGCTGGCGCTAGATGACATGGGGCGGACAAGCGAGGCGCGAGGCGCCAAGCTGTCCGCGCTATGACCTCTAATCAAAACACGGATACAGTGCCTGGCGCCCGCGCCAGGGTAATTAAACTCGGGCTGGATGTTCATGCCAGTCTCATTGTGGTGGTGCGGCAGGTGGATGGGCAGGCCTCCCAGCCGCCAACGGAGGCGCCCCCGTCGGCCCGAGGCAACCCTTGGGGGCTACTTCT
>CAZDZL010000088.1:0-6006 GCA_964509885.1 uncultured Opitutaceae bacterium
GCGTACATGTGCCGCTGGGTCGCGAAGAACATCGTGGCCTCGGGCCTGGCCGACATCTGCGAGCTGCAGGTCGCCTACGCGATCGGCTATCCCGAGCCCGTGAGCATCTGGGTGGACGCGATGGGCACCGCGAAGGTGCCCGAGGCGAAGATCAACAAGGCCGTCCAGAAGGTCTTCAGCTTCAAGCCCGCGAACATCATCAAGCAGCTCGACCTCCTTCGCCCGATCTACCGCTCGACGACCAACTACGGGCACTTCGGCAAGCCGGACCTCCCCTGGGAGCAGACGAACCGGACCAAGGAGCTCATCGCCGCCGCCAAGTAAACCCGCCCACGACCCCCTTATCACCATGCCCACGACCACCGCCGCCCGCAGCACCGCAGACTACAACGTCAAGGACATCTCCCTCGCCGAATGGGGCCGCAAGGAGATCACCGTCGCCGAGCACGAGATGCCGGGTCTCATCTCCGTGAGGAAGAAGTTCGGCGCCAAGAAGCCGCTGAAGGGCGTGCGCATCACGGGCTCGCTGCACATGACGATCCAGACGGCGGTCCTCATCGAGACGCTGGTCGAGCTCGGGGCGTCCGTCCGCTGGGCCTCGTGCAACATCTTCTCGACCCAGGACCACGCCGCCTCGGCGATCGCGAAGGCCGGCATCCCCGTCTTCGCCTGGAAGGGCGAGACGCTCGAGGAGTACTGGGACCTCACCTGGAGGGCGCTCAGCCACCCGGGCGGCAAGGGCCCGCAGCTTGTCGTCGACGACGGCGGCGACGTAACGCTCCTGCTGCACAAGGGCTATGAGCTCGAGGAGGGGAGCGACTGGGTGAACTCAAAGTCGGGATCCCACGAGGAGGGCGTCATCAAGGCGCTGCTCAAGAGGATCCACGCCGAGTCCCCCTTCGTGTTCCACGAGATGGTCAAGGACTGGCGCGGGGTCTCCGAGGAGACGACGACGGGCGTCCACCGCCTCTACCAGCTCCATGAGAAGGGCAAGCTCCTCGTCCCCTCGATCAACGTCAACGACTCGGTGACGAAGTCGAAGTTCGACAACCTCTACGGCTGCCGCGAGTCGCTCGCGGACGGCCTGAAGCGGGCGACGGACGTCATGATCGCCGGCAAGGTCTCGGTGGTCTGCGGCTACGGCGACGTCGGCAAGGGCTGCGCGCACTCGCTGCGCGGCTTCGGCTCGCGGGTCATCGTCACCGAGGTCGACCCGATCAACGCGCTCCAGGCGGCCATGGAGGGCTTCGAGGTCAACACGGTCGAGAGCGCCCTCGCCGAGGCCGACATCTACGTCACGACGACCGGCAACTGCGACGTGCTCACGCTCGAGCACATGCAGGCGATGAAGGACCAGGCGATCGTCTGCAACATCGGGCACTTCGACAACGAGATCCAGGTGGACCGCCTCTTCAAGGCCCCGGGGGTCAAGCGCGTGAACATCAAGCCCCAGTACGACTCCTTCATCTTCCCGAGCGGGCGCTGCATCTACCTCCTGGCGGAGGGCCGCCTCGTGAACCTCGGCTGCGCGACGGGCCACCCGTCGTTCGTCATGTCGAACAGCTTCACGAACCAGACGCTCGCCCAGCTGGACCTGTGGGCGAACCGGGACACCTACAAGCCCGGCGTCTACCGGCTGCCCAAGCACCTGGACGAGGAGGTCGCGCGCCTTCACCTGGAGCGGATCGGCGTCAAGCTGACGAAGCTCACGGAGGCGCAGGCCAAGTACCTTGGCGTCCCGGTCGAGGGCCCCTACAAGCCCGAGCACTACCGGTACTGACCGGGTCGCCCGGCCTTCCATCCGCCCCCGGCGCCTCCCGTGGGGCGGCGCGCCCGGCGGGCCAAAATCGGCTGCAACTCACGGGGGGTGGCGTGTGTTATTGGCTCAACCCCGGGGCGCCTGGCGCGCCCCGCGGGCCCTCCAACACAACTCCACCATGACCTCCGACACCGCCCCCGACCTCGGCGCCGTCCCGCCCCCCTCCGAGCCGCAGTTCCCCGTGCTGGCCTCCAACGACCGGCTCTGGAGCGTGCTCTGCCACCTGTCGTACTTCTTCGGCTTCGCGCTGATCTCGTTCATCTTCCCCCTGGTCGTGTACCTCGTGATGCGGGACGACTCGCCCTACGTGACGCACCACGCGCGCGAGGCCCTCAACTTCCACCTCTCGCTCCTGGTCTACATCGTCTGCTGCATCCCGCTCTGCTTCATCGTCGTCGGCATCCCGCTCCTGGTCGCCATAGGCCTGACCGGCCTGGTCTGCTCGATCGTGGCCGCCGTCAAGGCCGGCAAAGGGATGTACTACCAGTACCCGATCACGATACGGTTCGTGCGGTAGCCGGGCGGGCCGGCCCGGTTCATCCCTTCAGCTGGGACGGGATGAACTGGTCGTGAACGGCCTTCGCGAGAAGGGTCGGCGGCAGGAGGCCCTGGCCGATGATGAAGTCGTTGAAGGCCCTCAGGTTGAACTTGGGCCCCAGCGCGATCTCGGTGGACGTGCGCAGCTCCATGAGCTTCTGGTACCCGTAGAAGTACGATGTGGCCTGCCCCGGGGCGCGGAACATGAAGCGGTCCAGCTCCTCCTGGGCGAGCGCCTCCGAGAGGCAGACGTCCTGGGTCATGATGTCGTGGGCGCGGTCGCGGGTCATGAGGCCCAGGTTGAGCATCGGGTCCACGAAGGCCCGCGTCGCCCGCATCAGGCGGTGCTGCAGCGCGATCAGCTGCCCGTCGAGGGGCTCATACGGCTTCATCTGGGCCTCGCAGTAGAGGGCCCATCCCTCGACGTTCACGCTGTTGAAGGCGAAGATGCTGCGGGCGACGGAGACGCCCCGCTCGACCATGGCGGAGAACTGAAGCTCGTGGCCGGGGCGCCCCTCGTGGGCCGTCAGGGTCCACGCGGCCGCCTTGAAGGTGAAGTCGTCGTAAAGCAGCTCCTTGGAGCCCGCCTCGGGGAGCTTGCCCGTCGTCAGGACGAATGTCCCGCGCTCGCCCGTGTTGCCGATCAGCGGCGGGGGCAGCATGTGCGGCGCCGGCTGCTGGGCGGTCTCGGCGTCGCTCGCCATCCGCATGACCATGGCCCGGTCGGGAAGGGTGACGATCTTCTCTCGCCGGATGTCGTCCTCGAGGTGGCCGAGGACCTCGGAATACCACGGCTCGACGTCGGCCTTCGTCAGCTGGCTCTTCTTCAGCGCCTTGATGACGGCGCGGTAGTCCGGGTCCGGGAAATTGTTCTCCTTGGCCACGAGCGGCGCGATGGCCCTCATCTCGTTGCGGATCTCCCCGAAGGCGATCTGCGCCTTCTCGATCAGCTCCTGAGGGGAGATCTCGAGCCCCACGTTCTTCAGGTCGTCGGCGTAGATCTCCGGCGGCAGGTGGAAGTCGGTGCGGGCCTTGGGAAGCACCGTCGACCTCATCCAGTCGGCGTAGTCCGCGAGCTGCTTCTCCATGGCGTCCAGCGCGGCCGGGGCGCCCTCCGCCTTGTCCAGGCCGTACTTGGCGTAGAGCTTGCGGATGCCCGCCGCATAGTGATCGATGTTTGAGAGCTGCTGCTCGATGTCCCCCTTGTACGGGGCGATGAGCTTCGGGTTCTTGGCGGACTCGAGGTACAGGGCCTTGGCCAGCTCGGTCACGGGGGTGGTGCCGGGCTCCATGCCGACGTACTTCCTGAGTCGGGCCAGGGCGGCGGGGCGGCGCGCCGCCGGGATCTGGTCGTCCAGGAGGAGGAACTCGCCGACGAAGACCAGCTGGCCGACGTCCGTGTAGTTGAGCATCAGCTTGTCGTTCAGGTCGAGGGTCTCGATCTGGTCCTGGCCGGACTTCATGAGGATGGAGAGGTCCTGCTGGACCTGGGGGTCCTCCTCGGCGGCGCTGCGCCGCGACATCTCGAGCTCGGCCGCGACGAGCGCCGCGCGGCTGCGTGCCACGACGCCCGGGTTCAGGTCGGCGACCCTCGTGTCGTACTCGGTGCTGCCCGTCTGGGTGCCGAACTCGGGGGCGAACTCGGCCGTGGCCTTGAGAAGGATGTTCGCGTCATCGTTGCTCTTGGCAACCCAGGCGGGGGCGTCGGCCGCGCCGGCGCGCAGGGTGACCAACCCGGCGGCGACAAGGAGGGACCGCAGCCCGACGTTCCGGGGCCTGAATGCTTGGAAGTTCATTTCGGCATGAAATGGAGCGCACGGCCGAAGACAACCCCGGTGAGATGGGCGGCTTGTGGGCGGTTCCAGCGGCCTTTACCCACCCGCCGGCGGCGGCGACGCCGGGCCTTGAAATTGCCCGCGGCCGGCGGTTAGGCTTGGGCATGACACAAATCAGGAGGCTCGGCGGCCTCGCCTTGGCGTCGTTTCTGGGCCTCGTGCCCTCGCTGCGGAGCGACGTCGCGGGCCTTCCTCCGCGCCAGTCCGTGACGCTTTTTGGGCAGAGGATTGAGTACTACGACGTCGGCAAGGGTCCCGCCGTCGTCCTGCTCCACGGCCTCGGGAGCAGCGCAAAGGGGGACTGGGGCGCCTGCATCCTGCAGTTGTCCGCCCACCACCGCGTGTTGGCCATGGACCAACTCGGCTTCGGCGCGTCGGAAAAGCCCGTCATCGACTACGGCATCCAGACCTGGGTCGATTTTCTCGGCGAGTTCCTGAGGGTGGAGAAGCCCGGGGACTTCACGCTCGTGGGGGAATCGCTCGGGGGATGGATCGCCGCGCAGTACGCTGTCCAGGCGCTGGGCCAGAAACCCGATGCGAGCCCGTCAACCGCACTTCCCAGGCCCGCGCGGCTCGTCCTGGTCGACGCGGGCGGTCACAGGCACCTTGCGGAGGGCCTGGGAGCCGGCGGCCCGGGCCTCTCGCTCGCGGGCTCGAAGGCCCTCCTGTCCGCGATCTATCACGACGAGGCCCGCAGCTCGGACGACGCCGCGCGCGCCCAGTTCGCGCTCAGCCTGTCCAAGGGCGACGGGTGGACGATCCACTCGCTCCTCTCCAACCGCTCCATCGTCGCGGAGTGCGTCGACGACAAGCTGGGCCAGATCACGGTCCCGACGCTCGTTGTCTGGGGGGCCCACGACCAGCTGGTGCCGCTCGACGACGGCCGGGACTTCGCGGCCAGGATACCCAGGACCCGGCTCGTCATCATCCCCGGCAGCGGGCACGCCCCCGGGATCGAGAACCCCGAGGGGTTCCTCACCGCGATGGACGACTTCCTCGGCGGACCGTAGGATTTTTGACCATGAAAATACAAAACCTCTTCGCATGGATTGCGGTCGCGGGCCTTGCCTGCCGGATGCTTCCCGCAAGCGCGGCAGCCGCGGACACCCCCGTTGTCATCACGAGCGAGCTGAAGGGCGCATGGATGTCGCCCGACGGCGCCTGGGACGGGCGCACCGTGCTCCTCCTCCACGGCTTCGCCGACGACATGGACGGGGCGGGGGACCTGACGAAGCACTTCGCCGAGGACCTCGCGGGCCACGGCATCGCCAGCCTTCGGATCAACTTCCGGGGCGAGGGCGACCGCAAGCGCACCGTGATCGAGTCGACGATCCTCACCCGGATCGAGGACACGGAGGCGGCCTACGCCTTTGCGCTCAGGCAGCCTGGGGTCCAGGCGGCCCACATCGGCGTCGTCGGCTGGAGCCTCGGATCGGCCACCGAGATCGAGACCATGGGCCGGCACCCCTCGTGGTTCCGGACGGGGATCGTGTGGTCGAGCCTCGCCGGCGACATGGAGAAGTTCGCGATGACGATGCCGGGGGCGCAGCAGGCGGTGAAGGAGGGCGTCACGACCCAGGACGCCGGGTGGAAGAAGATCACGACCTACCGCGCGTTCTACGAGAGCTTCAAGGGCATAGACCTCGACCGGTCGCTTTCCAAGTATCCCGGCGCCTTCCTGTCGATCCACGGCTCGCTCGATTTCCTGCCGGACCCGAGCCAGGAGCTCATGAAGGCCGCAGGGGGCCAGCCCGCCGAGGCCGTCACGATCGGTGGTGCGGACCATATCTTCAAGGTGTTCGACGGGCCGAAGGG
>CAZDZL010000089.1:0-5983 GCA_964509885.1 uncultured Opitutaceae bacterium
GATCGCATGAAATCGGGATTCCCCACCATCCGCTACTGGATCGACGCCCAGGACCGGGTCATCCGGGTCAACGACGAGTGGGCCAAGTTCGCCGAGGAAAACGATGGAGGGCCCGTGGGGCCCGCCACGGGCATCCTGGGCCGAACGCTCTGGTCATTCATCGAGGATCCGACCCTAAGCGAGCTGTACGTGAAGATGGTGCTCCTTGCCCGAAAAGGCCGACCCGTCGCCTTCGGATTCCGGTGCGACGCGCCGTGCTTTCGCCGCCTCTTCCAGATGCGGATAAGTGCCGGGAGAGGGGAGGAGGTCGAGTTCGCCTCCACGCTCGAGTCCGAGGAGCCGCGCGAGGCGGTCTCTCTCCTCGATTGCCGCCAGCCTAGGAACGAGCATTTCATCCGGATGTGCAGCTGGTGCCAGCGTGTGCAGGCGGACGGCCAATGGATGCCGGTCGAGGTGGCCGTTGTCGTGCTCAACCTGTTGTCTGGTCCAACAGTTCCCGCGGTCACCCACGGCATCTGCGAGGACTGCAACGCCAGGGTGATGGTCGAGATTTCAGCGCTGAGGCTCGCACAATAGACGCCGATTGCAGGATTCCGGAAACATCGCCATCCCAAGGACACAACGCCCTTGGCCCCCGAGTCTCAATGAAAGCATCCAGCCTGCTGGTCCCGTTCCTTGCCGCACTTTCCCTGGCGGCCCCTGGGCGCGCCCAGAAACCCTATCCGGTGGAGTTTGAGGGCGATGTGGCCGTGAAGATGCGCGATGGCGTCACCTTGCGCGCGGACATCTACCGGCCCAAGTCGGAGGGAAGATTCCCCGTCATCCTCGAGCGCACGCCCTATGACAAATACAGCGAAATCCATCATGGCCTGAAGGCCGCCGCCCGCGGCTATGTCTTCGTCGTGCAGGACGTGAGGGGCCGCAACGCGTCGGAGGGCGAGTGGTACCCGTTCAAGCACGAGGGGAGGGACACCTACGACAGCGTTGAGTGGGCCGCCTCGCTGCCGTATTCCGACGGGAAGGTCGGCATGACCGGAGGCTCCTACATCGGGGTGCCTCAGCTCCTGGGGGCGATCGAGGAGCCGCCCCACCTCGTGGCGATATACCCGAGTGTCACCGCCTCCAACTACCATTCCCACTGGGCCTACCAGGGCGGCGCCTTCATGCAGCTCCTGTCGCAGTCCTGGGCCAGCGGCCTCTCGGTGAACGAGCTCACGCGCAGGGCCGGCGCCTCGCCCCCTCCCTTTCACTGGGACAAGCTGCGCCCGCCCGGAAGCTACCCAATGCTCGATCCCGGGACATCGGAGGGCTTGGGTGCGTTCTATTTCGACTGGATAGCGCACCCTGCCTATGACGCCTACTGGAAGCAGTGGTCGATCGAGGAGCGCTATGACAAGATCCAGGTGCCAGCGGTGCATGTCGCCGCGTGGTATGATCTCTTCCAGGACGGCTCGCTCCGGAACTTTATGGGGATCAAGTCCCATGGAGGCAGCGAAGCCGCGCGCAAGGGCCAGCGTCTCATCGTCATCCCCGGGGGTCACGCCGGGTCCGGAAGGAAGATAGGGGACGTGGACTTCGGAGCCGACTCCGTTTTCAACAACTGGGATTACGGGATGCGCTGGTTTGACTGGCGCCTCAAGGGGATTGACGACGGGATCTCGGGGGAAAAACCCGTGAGGATCTTCGTCATGGGAACCAACGTGTGGCGCGACGAGGACGACTGGCCGCTTGCTCGCGCCAAGCCCACACGGTACTTCCTGCACTCCGGAGGCAAGGCCAACTCGCGACGCGGCGACGGGGCGCTTGCGCGGGGCGCCCCCGGGGACGAGCCCAGCGACAGCTACGCTTACGACCCGCAGAACCCAGTCCCAACCCACGGCGGAGCGGTTCTCGGCGACACCGATTCCTTTCCGCCCGGACCCCTCGACCAAAGTGCCATTGAGGAACGCGGCGACGTGCTAGTCTACACGTCGGGCCCGTTCAAGCAGAACACCGAGGTCACGGGCATCGTGAGCCTCGAGCTCTACATTGGCTCCACCGCGGTCGACACCGACTTCACGGGCAAGCTGCTTGATATCTGGCCGAGCGGCTTCATTCAGAACCTGACGGATGGCATCCTGCGCGCGCGATACCGGAACTCTATGGAGACTCCGGAGATGATGAAGCCAGGCACGACCTATAGGGTGACGGTCGAGCTCGGATCGACCGCCAATGTGTTCCTGGCCGGCCACCGGCTTGCAGTCGAGATCTCGAGCAGCAACTTCCCGCGCTTCGACCGCAACCTGAACACGGGCGAGAGTCCCGAGACCTCGGCGAACTATATGAGGGCTGAGAACCGAATACTCCACGACCGGGACCACCCGTCCGCGCTGATTGTGCCGATTGTGCCTTAGACGGCTCATGGATGCGGCTGCGGACCCCTCGCGAAGGGCGGAGCGGCGCGACCGGCTCGTTTGACCTTCCGGGCAAGCCAAGCGGCCACGCTATTCCAACTAATTGAAGGCCGGGAAAGTTGCCCTTGGAGGACGGCCCAAATAGGAAGTGCTCATGCGGGGGTTCCCCAAGAAAATTGGCCTGTTGGCGGAGAGGGCGATTTCCCAGGCAACACCTCGGGGGCGGGCGCACCGCCTTCGGTGCAACCGGCCGACTTCCTCGCGAAGATTTGTCATTGCCGTGTTGCTCGGGGTCCTGGGCTCTTGCGCGGAAGGAATGGCGGACTCGATTGCCATCGAGTCCACCCGGGACAACGCGCTCAGGCTTGAACGCGTCGGAACCGACGTTGCCGCGGGCGCGTGCATCCCGGAATTCGCATTGGAGGGATGCATCCAGGAGGGAGAATCCCAAGTCAGCTCGACCACGGGTGATCGCCTCCAGGTGATTCGCAGGGTCCGCGGCCCAAAGGGTCAGGCATGCATCGTCACCGAGACGTTCACGCCGCTGACGAATGATGTCCGCTGGGAGGTGGCGGTGGCCTGCGATGACGCCAATCCCTGGACGGCGCCCCTTGTATTCCATTTGAAATACCCTGCCACCAGGGAAACCCGGTTTTGGACGTCATGGCTCGAGGGCGCCCCTGGCAACGACCCCAAGGAGGACGATCCGGCGTCGGGCGGCCCGGACATAGTCACCTGGCACGACCCTCTCGTCGTCGCGCCCTTGACGACCCGTGAGTGGGGATTGGGCCACATCATTGGCAAGAGGGGGACCTGCATTCCCATCGCAACCCTCCTGGAGCCGAGGGCCGATACCGGCGTCAGCCTTCTCGTCTCCCCGGACCAGACGCTCCTGCATGTCACCCTCAGGACGGAGCCGGGCGGCAACGTGCAGTTCCGGCACGAGTGGCTGAGGTTGGGCGAGAACCGAACCGTGAAGCTCGCGGCGGATGTGGTTTCCCATGAGGCCGACTGGCGCGGCGGATTGCGCTGGACGGCGAACCGCTACCCTGACTTCTTCAATCCTCCCAACCCAAGGGTTGGCGAAATGGCCGGGACGGGCTCCTATTCCCACGACCGGGGAAGGATGGACGACAAGGAGGTCAGCCGGCTGAGGAAGATGGCCTTCCGCCTCAACTGGGACGCGAAATTCGACTGGCCCTATTTTGGGATGTTTCTGCCTCCGGTGCCCGATGCCGATGCAACCTGGCAAACCTACGGCTATGATGAAAAGGGAGGCCGCGATCCCAAGCTCGTCCGGCAGATGTCCTACCGAGAGGCGAACGATGAGTGCCGTTTCCTCAAGGAAAAGGGATTCTACGAGATCAGCTATTTCAACATCACCGAGTTCGGGTCGGAGATCGGAAAGCCCGGCGCGGTCAAGGGGGACGTGCCGGGGACGGACATCTGGCGGGACGCGACAACCCTGCTGTACAGGGGTTTTCCGAATGCCATCTTCAAGGACATCGACAGCGATGCCCCCGTGGGCTCCTGGTCAGATTCCGTCGTGGTGGACGCGGCGGATCCGGCGTTCAGGGCCCACCTGCTCAACATGGCGCGGCGGCAGATCGATAACCTGCCCGACGCCGCCGGCATCTGCGTGGACCGCATGGACTGGCTGATACACATCAACTACAATGCCGATGACGGGATCGGCTGGTACCCGGGAGACCGACATGGGCGGCTGCTTCTCGTGTCATGGAACGGCTTCATGTCCGAGCTTGGCCGGCTGATGCACGCAAACGGGAAGGTCATCTTCGGCAACCCGTCAAGGGCCTCGCACCGGCTCAACTTTGTCCGCGAGCTCGACGGGTTCTACGATGAGTTTGGGTTCGAGGGGTTTTCCCTCAACGGGTCGAGCCTTTTGGCGCTGAACAAGCCGGCGATCATGTGGACCCCGCCGGACGGGGAGATGAAGCCCGATGCGGACAGCTATTTTCAGCGGCACCTCTACATGGGCGCATTTCCGACGGCGCCGCGCGCAGGAAACGATCACGCCGTCCTGCCCAACCCGAAGATCGAGCAATCCTACCTGGATTACGGCCCGCTTCTCGACTCAATGAGGGGGAAAAGATGGGCGCTGGAACCGCACTGCGTTGAGGCGGGCAACGGCCTCGCCAAGGTGAACCTCTTCGGCGTCCCGGATGGCTGGGTGGTGCCGGTTGTCTTCGGGCCGAAGGAGGGCGTGGTTGAGATCCTCATCCGCAATGTCCCGGGAATCTCGGATGACCTCAAGGTGGACGCCCTCCTTCCGGGCGTCGGGCAGCCCGAGCCCGTGTCCTATGTGTTCGAAAAGGGTGTCCTCAGGTTGAACGTGACCGTCCACCGCGGCTGCGCCATGGTGAGGATCGGGCGCAAGGGATTGCCGGGGAGCTGAGCTGCCTGCCCGGAGCCCGTCTCGGGTCGACGCCCGGATGGGCCTCGCGGGCTGCGAGACATTAGCGGGCCAGATAGAGGTCCCGCCCCTTCACCAGGGCCTCCATCTTCCTGTCGGCGACCGACCGCTGGAGCATCCAGAAGCCGCAGTCGGGATGCACCCACCGCACCCGGCCCTCGCCCACCTTCTTCTCGACCGCCGCGATCCGTGACGCGATCTCGTCGGGTGTCTCGATGTGATTCACCTTTATGTCGACGACGCCGATGCCGAGCGCGATCCGCTTTTCAATATCCTTCAGAGCCTCGATGTCGCTCGCCGGGCGGTGCGCCAGCTCCAGCACCAGGTGGTCCGTGTGGAGCGAATTGAGGAAGCTCGTGAGGGCCTTCCAGTTGCCCTTCTGGATGGTCTGGCCGCCGTAGTTCCCGAAGCAGAAGTGGACGGCGCGCTCCGTCCCGCGGTCGATGGCGTCCAGGACGATGTTCATCGCGGCCGCGGCCAGGGGCGCGTCGCCCGGGTTGCCGGGAATGTTCGCCTCGTCGACCTGCACGCAGGCGGCCGGCAGCCCCTTGACCTGTTCTCCCAGGACCCTGGCGACGGCCAGGGTCAGCTTCTCCATGCTGCCGTAGTGGTGGTCGAGGAGGGTGCGCGCGAGCATGTAGGGGCTCGTGACGGTGAACTTGAAGGCGCCGCCGGAGACGGACGCGGCCCTCTCGCAGTCTCCGAGCAGGTTCAGGGAGCCCTCGGAGAGCGCTCCCGTGACGACGCCCGCCGGCTTTCGCCGGAAGCCCATCGGCGAATGCCTTGAGAACTCCTCGGCGGTCGAGCGCCCCACGATGGAGGACACGCCGCCCATGGGCCGGATGAAATACTCGATCATCCCGTTCGTGTCGGGATGGTTGATGTCGAAGCGGTACAGCTCGCCGTCCGTGGGAAGGTCGATGCCCGCCTGGCGCTGGATGCCGAAGACGACCCGCGTCGCGTCGATCACGGCCTGCTCCGAGGGGAGCGCCACGAGCCAGTTCGGGGTCGGGTAGGAGCCGACGGTGGTCGTCAGGATCCTCGTCTTCGGAAGGGGGGCGCCGGGGCGCGCGGCCTTCGGCAGCCTGGGGGAGGCTTCTTTCATGGGGTGGGGGAGACATGCTGACCGCTGTCGTCCACGCGGGCAAGCGCCCCC
>CAZDZL010000090.1:0-5910 GCA_964509885.1 uncultured Opitutaceae bacterium
AGCTGCTGAAATACCGCGGCTACACGGCCGTCGCCGTGCTGACGCTCGCCCTCGGCATCGGGGTCAACACGACGATGTTCAGCGTGCTGAACACCCTCGTGCTCCAGGAGTCGGCCGCGCCCGACTCCGGGCGCCTGGTCAACCTCGTCGGCACGTCCGCGCAGGCGCAGGAGCGCTTCATCTCCCCCGGGGACTTCTTCGACTACCAGCGCCAGAACACCTCGCTCGAGAAGGTCGGGGCCTACTACTGGAACAACTTCAACCTCGCGGAGCCGGGCCAGCCCGCCGAGCGGCTGGGCGGGATGTCCGTCTCGGGCGACTTCTTCACGGTCTTCGGCATCCGCCCCGTCCTGGGCAGGGTGGTCGGCCCCGAGGACGACAAGCCCGGGGCGAGCCAGGTCGCGGTCCTGAGCGACGGCTTCTGGCGCAGCCACTATGCCGCCGATCCCGGCGTCGTCGGGCGCACGGTGCGCATGAACGGCGCCCAGGTCGCGATCGTCGGGGTCATGCCGCCGGAATTCGACAACGTCCTGTACTGGGGCCACATCGACCTCTGGGAATCCTTCAACCTGGACGGGGCGACGCGGCAAACCCGCGACAACGCCTTTTTCCGGGGAATCGGCCGCCTGAGGCCCGGGGTCGGGCTCGCGCAGGCCTCCGCGGAGGCGAACGCGGTCTCGGGGAGGCTCGCCCACGACTTCCCGCTCACCGACTCCGGCAACGGCCTGCGCCTCTCCTCGTGGAACCTGGCGAGGGTCGGCGACCTCTCGAGGAACATCTCGTGGCTGTGCATGGGCCTGGCGGGGTTCGTGCTCCTGATAGCGTGCGCCAACCTGGCCAACCTGCAGCTCGCCCGGATGACCGACCGTGTCCGCGAGAACGCTGTGCGGATCGCCCTCGGGGCCTCACGCCTGCAGCTGATCCGCCAGCTCATGGTCGAGAGCGTCCTGCTCTCGGTTGTGGGGGGCGCCTTCGGCGTGCTGATTGCGTCATGGGGGGTTAAGCTCCTCAGCCGCGAGATCTACATCTCGGGGGTGGCGGGGTTCGACATGCCGATCAACACCGTGGTCCTCGCCTTCACGCTGCTGGCTTCGGCCCTGACCGGCCTCGTGGTGGGGACGGTCCCCGCATGGATCGCCTCCCGCACCGACGTGAACACGGCGCTGAAGCAGGGGTCCCGGGGCTCCACGGGCGACCCCTCGCGCCATAGCCTTCGGAAGGGCCTCATCGTCGCGGAGCTCGCGCTTGCGCTCGTGCTGCTGACAGGCGCCGGCTTCTTTGTGCGGGGCATGCAGCGCCTCACGAGCGCCGACCCCGGCTGGCGGCCCGACGGGCTCACGGTCGCCACCCTCTCCCTCCCCTTCAACGCGAGCTACGTGACCGACGCCCAGTGCCAGGCGTTCTTCGACAAGCTCTCCGCGAAGATGGAGGAGATCCCGGGAACAGAGAAGGCGACGATCGCCGACCACCTGCCGATCACGGGCTTCTGGCGCACGTCGCCGGTCGTCGTCGAGGGACGGCCCGCCCCGGCGCACGGCAAGGAGCCGCTCGCGTACTACAACTCCGCGACCCCGAATTTCTTCTCGAACCTTGGGCTGCGACTGGTGCGCGGGAGGGAATTCACGTCCGGGGACCGCGCCGACACCACCCCCGTGGCGATCATCAACGAGGCCATGGCCCGCAACCTCTTCCCGGGTGAGGACCCCATAGGAAAGCGCATCGCCGACGCCAGCGCGAAGACTCCCCGCTGGCTGGAGATCGTGGGCGTCACGGTGGACATCCACTCGACGCTCGAGCTCGTCCGCGCCCCCGACACGCCCTTCCAGGTCCATCTTCCCCTCGCCCAGACGCCGAGCCAGTTCGTCCACTGGTTCGCGGTGGCGATCCGCAGCTCGGCCCCCGAGACGACCGTGGCCGCGGCGCTCCGCTCCGCCGTCCAGCAGATCGATCCCGACCAGCCCGTCTATGACATCATCTCCGCCCGCGACGGGATGGGGCAGATCATCAGGAACTTCGGCATGACGGGAAAGCTGCTCGGGTCGTTCGCCCTGGTGGGCCTGGTCCTCTCCGCCGTGGGGATCTTCGGCGTGATCGCGAACCTCGTGGCCCAGCGCACCTCGGAGATCGGCATCCGGATGGCGCTCGGCGCACAGGCGGGCGACGTGCTCTGGCTCGTGCTCGGCCAGGGCCTGCGCCTGGCGGCACTCGGCGTCGCGATCGGGCTCGCCTGCGGGTGGGGCCTCGTGCACTTCCTCAACTCGATGCTGCCTGCGATGCACGGCGGAGATCCCCTCGCTCTCGCCTGCGTCGTCGCGCTCCTGGGCGGCACAGCCGCCCTAGCCTGCTGGATCCCGGCCCGAAGGGCGACAAGGGTCGACCCCATCGTCGCGCTCCGGTCCGAATAGCCCGACGCCCCCGGCGCAACCGACCATGCTCTCCGACATCCGGTTCGCGGTCCGCCAGCTCCTGAAGAGCCCGGGATTCACGGCCGTCGCCGTGCTGACACTCGCCCTCGGCATCGGCGTCAACGCGACCATGTTCTCGGTGCTGAACGCCCTCATCTTCAAGGGCGCACCCTTTGGGGAACCCGGCCGGCTGGTCGACGTCTTCACATCGTCGGCACAGTCGCAGTACTGGATGTGGTCGCCCGCCGAGGCTCATGACATCCGCGAGGAGAGCACGGTCTACCAGAACTTTGCAGCCTATGGCTGGTGGAGCCCGAGCATGGCCGAGCCGGGGCAGCCGGCGGTGCGGCTGTCCGCGATGACCGTCGGCGACGACTTCATGCCCATGCTGGAGGTCTCCCCGGCGATGGGCAGGCTCTTTTCGCCAGAGGAGGACCGGGTCGGCAATGTCGCCGTGGTCTCAAACCAGTTCTGGATGAGGCGCCTCGGCGGCGATCCGCACGTCCTCGGCCGCGTCCTGCGCCTCGACGGCAAGAGCGTCGCCATTGTCGGCGTGATGCCGCCGGCCCTCGACGACCCCATGACCTGGGGACGCGTCGACCTCTGGGTGCCGATGGCCTACGACGCCAAGGGCTGGGCGATCCGCAACGGGGCGTGGCTCAGCGCGGCGGCCCGCCTCAAGCCTGGAGTTTCCGTCGCCCGGGCCCAGACCGAGATGGATGCCCTCGCCGCGCGGTATGCCCGCGACTACCCCCAGTTCAGCGCGGAGAGGGGCATCCACGTCGAGTCCCTGGAGTCCCACCGCGTGGACCCCACCTCGCGCCGCATGTCGTGGCTCGTGATGGACCTGACGCTCTTCGTGCTGCTCATCGCCTGCGTGAACCTGGCAAACCTGCAGCTCGTCCGCACAACGGGCCACGCCCGCGAGCACGCCATACGGCTCGCCCTCGGCTCGTCGCGCGGGCGCCTCGTCCGCCAGCTCCTGACGGAGTCGCTCATCATCTCGCTTGCGGGAGGCGCCCTGGGCCTCCTTGTCGCGCGGTGGGGCAATGTCGCCCTGGGAAGCAGGATCCTCGTCGACGGGGGCAACGGCCTCGACCTCCCGGTCGACCTGCGCGTGGCGGGATTCGCGGTCCTGGCGGCGACGCTCACGGGCGCCGTGTTCGGGATCATGCCGGCGTGGATCGCCTCCGGGGCGGACGCCGCGGCGGCCCTGAAGCAGGGCGGGCGGGGCACGACCGGGGACCGGTCTCGGCACCGGCTGCGCCACGGCTTGATCGTGGCCGAGATCGCCATCGCGCTCGCGCTCCTCGCGGGCGCGGGATACTTCGTGCGGGGCACGCAGCGCCTGGTGCAGCGCGACTACGGCTTCCACCCGGAGAACCGCCTCATCGGGAACATCGACTTCTCCAACAAGGCCTTTGACGACGTGCCCTCGCGGCTGCGCGCCTTCGACCGGCTGCGCGCGGAACTGGGCGCCCTGCCCGGGGTGACCGGGGTCGCCATCAGCACCGGCAACCCCGCGGCCAGGTTCTGGGGGCTCGGCGACATCTCCATCGAGGGACGCCCCGTTCCGCCCGTCGGCAAGGAGCCCCTGTCCTTCTTCTGCGAGGCCTCCCCGGGCTACTTCGGCGTCGAGGGGATCCGCCTCCTGAGGGGCCGCGAGTTCACCGAGGACGACAAGGTGGGCACCCCGAAGGTGGCCATCATCAACCTTGCCATGGCCGAGGCGTTCTGGCCCGGGGAAAATCCCATCGGAAAGCGCATCGGGACCGGCGATCGCGACAAGCGCGAGCCGGTCGAGGTCGTCGGCGTCGTGAACAACGTCACGGTCCCGCTGTTCATCTACCAGGCGCCGGAGACGCCGTTCCAGATGTACTCGCCGATCTACCAGGACGGGAGCCCGTGGACCACCTTCACTATCCGCAGCTCCACGGACCCGCGCCCGCTCGAGGAGTCCGTCCGGCGCATCGTCTCCAGGATCAACCCGGACCTCGCCGTGTACGGCATGGAGTCCGCCCAGGAGCGGATCGAGGAGTGGATGGCCAATTTCGCGCTCGTGAGCGGGGTCCTCACCGTGATGGCGGCGCTCGGCCTCCTTCTCTCCTGCGTCGGCATCTACGGCGTCATAGCCAGCCTGGCGGCCCAAAGGACCCAGGAGATCGGCATAAGGACTGCCCTCGGCGCGCAGCGCGGCGACGTGCTCTGGCTCATCATGCAAAACGGCCTGCGCCTCGCGGCGATCGGGACGGCCGCGGGCCTCGCCCTCGCCTTCGCGCTGACCTTTGCGCTTGGGAAGGCCCTGCCCCAGGTCCCGGGCCAGAGCGCAACGCTCACCCTCGCGCTGTCGCTTCTGATCGTGGCCGTGGCGCTCCTGGCCTGCTGGCTGCCCGCCCGCCGCGCGACCCAGGTCGATCCCATCATCGCCCTGAGGGGCGACTGAGGCGGCTGCGGCTCAGTCGCAGCGCAGGGCGACCATCGGGTCGACCCTGGACGCCCTTCTCGCGGGCATCCACCCGGCGATGAATCCAACCCCGAGAAGGAGGAGCGCGCTCGCTAGGAATGTTGCCGGGTCCGTCGCCGTGAGTCCAAAGAGCATGTTGGCGACAATCCGGGTCGCCACGAGGGCTCCGGCGAGACCCAGCAGCACGCCGGTGGCAACCACGGCCAGGGATTCGCGAAGGACCATCCAGAGGACCCCCGAAGCCTCGGCGCCGAGCGCCATCCGAAGGCCGATCTCCGCGGTCCGGCGAAACACAGCATAGGAAATGAGCCCGTAGAGGCCCAGGGCTACGAGCCCGACCGCCAGGATGCTGAACAATCCGGACAGCCATGCGAACATCCTCTCGTTCGCGGACAGGTCCGCGATCTGCGCCTCCTGCGTCCTCACGTCGTCCATGGGAAGCATGGGGTCGACCGAGCGGACGGCCGACCGCACGAGCGACAGCATCATTCCCGGGTCGCCCGAGCTGCGCACGGCGAACGTGGCCTCCGCCGAGCGCTGCTGCTTCGAGGCGTGGAACGGGAAATAGACGGTCGGCGGGGCCGACTGGCGGACCTCGCTGTACATGGCGTCCCGGGCAATGCCGACCACCTCTATCAGGGTCGGCTTCCCCTGGAAATTCATCTGCTCCATGACCCTCCCGACGGGATCCTCATCGCCAAAGAATGCCTTGCTCATCGCCTGGTTGATCACGGCGACCGTGTGCGGCGAGGTCTCGTCGCTCCCCACAATTCCCCTCCCCTTGACGATCGGGATCCCATAGGTCGGGAAGAAGTCCGCACCCACGGCATTGACCATCGCCGTTCGCGCGCCGCCCTCCGCCGACGGCGGCCTGCCCGGCACCGAAATCCGGGTGTTCCAGCCCATTTCGTCGAGAAGGGGCATCTTCGAGTACGTCACCGAGACGGCGCCCGGCACGGACCTGAGTGCCTCCGCAACCCGGCGATTCTCGGCCTCCGCGGCATCGAAGCCGGCTCCCGTGGGATTCGGGTTAAGCTGGAA
>CAZDZL010000091.1:0-5892 GCA_964509885.1 uncultured Opitutaceae bacterium
TCGTCAAGAACATCACCGACTTCGGGGCGTTCATCGACCTGGACGGCATGGACGGCCTGCTGCACATCACCGACATGAGCTGGGGGCGCATCTCGCACCCGAGCGAGATGCTGAAGCAGGGCGAGGAGATCGAGGTCATGATCATCGAGGTCAACCGCGAGAAGGAGAGGGTCTCCCTCGGCCTCAAGCAGACCACCAAGAACCCCTGGGACGAGATCGACAGGAAGTTCCCGGTCGGCGCCAAGGTCCGCGGCAAGGTCGTCAACCTCGTGCCCTACGGCGCGTTCGTCGAGATCGAGCCCGGCGTCGAGGGCCTCGTGCACATCACCGAGATGTCCTGGACCAAGCGCATCACCAAGCCCTCCGAGCTGCTCAAGGTCGGCCAGGAGCTCGATGCGGTCGTCCTCGGCATCCAGAAGGAGGAGCAGAAGATCTCCCTCGGCCTGCGCCAGCTGGAGCCCAACCCCTGGGACATGGTCCGCCACAACTACCCGATCGGCGCCCGCGTCCGCGGCAAGGTCCGCAACATGACCACCTACGGCGCCTTCATCGAGCTCGAGGAGGGCATCGACGGCATGGTGCACGTCTCGGACATGAGCTGGACCCGCAAGGTCAACCACCCGTCGGAGGTCCTGAAGAAGGGCGACGAGGTCGACGCCATCGTCCTCGACATCGATCCCCAGCAGCAGCGCATCAGCCTCGGCATGAAGCAGCTCGCCATCGACCCCTGGTCGGACATCGACAGCTTCTTCAAGATCGGCGACGTCGTCGAGGGAACGGTCACCAAGGTGACCTCGTTCGGCGCCTTCGTTGAGCTGAAGGACGGCATCGACGGCCTGGTCCACATCTCGCAGATCAGCGAGGAGCGGATCGACAAGGTTAAGGACGTCCTTAAGCCGGAGCAGAAGGTCACCGCGCGGGTCATCAAGATCGACCGCGAGGACCGCAGGCTGGGGCTCTCCATCAAGGCCGCGAACTACAGCGCGGACCAGCTCGCCGCGGAGACGGCCTCCTACGAGGCCCTGAACCGCAGCGCCAGCAACGACATGATGAACCTGGGCGACATCCTGGACGAGGCGTCCAAGAAGGGCGAGTAGCCCGTATAGCCGGGCGCCTCCGGGCGCCTGTTCCCCTTGGAAGGCCGCCGGCGCGAGAGCCCGGCGGCCTTTCCTTTTCCCGTTGCCGCCGGGTAGGGGGACGCGTCGTCGGGGCTTTCATTTTCGCCCGTTCATGGGTATCCCTGAATGGAACACCCGGGATAGCCGGGCCGACACCCCCGCCACAACACATGCCTCTCATCTGGAAGATCGATGAATGCTCCATCCAAGGGAGCGACATCCACCTGCGCGGCTGGTGCGTCCACAGCAGCCTCCCCATAAGGAGGGTCGAGGCCGTGTTCCTGGAGCCCCTGACGGTCGTTCCGCTGGCGACTTTCGGCCTGCCGAGCCCCGACGTCGCCGCCGCGGTCAAACCGGGCGCAACGGGCAACCGGTTTGACGAGCACCTGTGCAAGCCGAGCCATGTGATCGGCCGCAGGTTCAGGCTGCAATGCGTCCTCGGCGACGGCACCGTCGCCCTCGCCGATGCGGACGTTGGGGATGTCGCGCAGGCGGGACCGCTCGAACCGGGCGTCCCGTCGGGGGGCGGCGACGCCAGGGATGCCGCCTCGATCCGTGCCGAGATCGAGGCGGTGCAGAGGCGCGAGAGGGAGTTTCGCGCGAGCATCGACAGGGAGTTCCGGGACCGCGGCGAAGGCAACACGTACACCCACACCCTGCGCCGGGAGATCGCCGAGCTGAGGAAGCGCGACCAGGAGATGTCGGCGCAGCTCGAGTCCCTGGTCAGGAAGCTCGAGGCCGCCATCGAGAGGAAGGATTCCATGAGGAGGGAGGCCGAGAGCCTCAATGTCTCGCCGCGCCGCTAGCGGCGAAAAAACGAGTCCCCGAGACGACCTTCCCATGAACACCGAGGAGAGCCAGGGCCGATGGAGGCAGAGCATGTCGCCGCTCGGCGACCGCTCCGACTACAAGAGCGTCTGGAACAAGCAGACGAAGAGCCTCGACGTCGCCTCGCTCGCGGTCGGCGGCTTCGCCGACGAGGCCTCGATGGAGCTCACCGCGCGCTGCTCGGTCGATGCGCTCGACTTCACGATCGGCCTCAGGCCGGACGACGTGGTGCTCGAGATCGGCTGCGGGATTGCCCGCGTCGGCAAGTTGCTGAGCACGCGATGCCTGCATTGGATCGGGGCCGACATCTCGAGCGGGATGCTGGGGCACGCGGCCGGCCGGCTGGGCGGCCGCCCCAACACGTCGCTCGTGGAGCTTGCGACCGTCGGGCTGCAGGAGTTCCCGAGCGGCGCCTTCGACGTCGTCTACTGCACCATCGTCTTCATGCACCTGCTCGAGTGGGACCGCTACCGGTACGTCGAGGAGGCGTTTCGCGTGCTGCGTCCGGGCGGGCGCTGCTACTTCGACAACTTCGACCTGGATTCGCCGTCGGGCTGGGAGCTGTTCCTGGCGGGCACGAAGCTCCCGCTGGAGGACAGGCCCGCGCACATCAGCATGTCCTCGACGCGCGAGGAGATGCGCACCTACCTCATGAGGGCGGGGTTCGAGGACATTCGGATCTACGAGCTCCCCAGCGAGATGGTGGCCGCCGTGGGGCGCAAGCCCCTGGCCGCCGTCTAGCCTCGGCCGACCGGACCGGGCACGATAAAGGCCCCCGGCGTCCGTCGCGCGGGGGCCTGAAGATTGCTGCGGCGCCTCGGCCCGTCAGTTCGAGCCCTCGCGGGCAACCTTGCCCGACTTGGACTCGATGAACTCCTTGATGACCGTCATGCGCTTGCGCTGGCGGTCCTCGGCCTCGACGTCGTCCGCGTTGCGGACGGCCTCGTGCTTGGCCATCGCCCGTCGCATCTTGCCGAGGGCGATGTACTCGAGCTGGCGGATGCGCTCGCGCGTGACGTTGAACTTGCGGCCGACCTCCTCGAGGGTGAGCTCGCTCCTGCCGTCCAGGCCGAAGCGCATGCGGATGATCTCGGCCTCGCGCTTGTCGAGCGAGTCCACCATCTCGTGCAGGTCGGTGTTGAGGTTCTTGCCGCGGAGGTTCTCGTAGGGGCTGATGGCGTTCTCGTCGCCGACGATCTCGCCGAACGTGGCCGAGTCGCCGTCCTCGCCGACGGGGGCGTCGAGCGAGGCGGGCCTCACGCTGACGGACTTGAGGTGCGCGACCTTCGAGGTCGGGATCTGCAGCTCCATCGCCAGCTCCTCGTCGGTGGGCTCGCGGCCCAGCTTCTCGGAGAGGACCATGGCCATCTTCCTCATCTTGGAGATCTTGTCGACCAGGTGGACGGGGAGCCGGATGGTCTTGGACTGGTTGGCCAGGGCCCTCTTGATGGACTGCTTGATCCACCAGGCGGCGTAGGTCGAGAGCTTGCCGCCCTTGCGGGGGTCGAAGCGCTCCACGGCCTTCACGAGGCCTATATTGCCCTCGCTAATGAGGTCCAGAAGGGGGAGCCCAAAGTCCTTGTAGTCCATCGCGATCTTCACGACGAGGCGCAGGTTCGCCTTGATCATGTGGTCGCGGGCGGCCTTGTCGCCGCGGCGGATCCTCTTCGCGAGCGAGATCTCCTCCTCGATCGTCAGGAGAGCGGTCTTGCCGATCTCCTGGAGGTAGATCTGCAGGTTGCTGCGGTCGGAGGGCGCGGCGGAGGGGGCCTCCGCGGGCTCGGGTTTCTCGAGGAAGGACGGGGGGGAGTCGAACTGCGCCGGGCGCTCGGGGGCCGGGGTGATCCGGTTCGTCTCGTCTGCATCACCTTCTGCTGTGGGGCTGTCGGCCCTGTATTTGATTCGCATCGAAGTGTACGTATTGGAGGATTGAAACGCTCTCTTGTTCCCCGGTATGAGCGTAAACCGTTCCCGACAGACAGACGAGCGGCCCCCTATGAAGGTTGCCCAAACGTGACAGGTTCCTAGGGAAATTATGGCACACCCGGGGCGGCGCACGGTGCAAATTGGCACTCGGGCCACCCTGTGGCCTCCGCCCCTCCGGCTAGAGGGTCCGGGGGCGAACGTGACAAACCTGTTACGAAATTCCGGGACGGCAAGGGGCGCCGGCCGTTTTCCCTGGCCTTCGGCCTAGAACCGGGAGGCGATCTCGACCGCCTTCAGGAGCGCCCCGGCCTTGTTGACCGTCTCCTGGTACTCCGCGGCGGGGTCCGAGTCGGCGACCACGCCGCCGCCGGCCTGGATGTAGACCCTGCCGTCCTTCAGAAGGGCGGTGCGAAGCGTGATGCAGGAGTCCAGGTTTCCGTCGTACCCGAAGTACCCGAGGACGCCCGCGTAGAACCCCCTCTGGACCGGCTCCTTCTCCGCGATGATCTGCATGGCGCGCACCTTGGGGGCGCCGCTCACGGTGCCGGCGGGGAAGGTCGCGCGCATGAGGTCGAACGCCGTCTTGTCAGGCGAGATCCGGCCCTCGACCTGGGAGACGATGTGCATGACGTGCGAGTACCGCTCGATGAACATGTAGTCGGGCACGTGGATCGAGCCGAAGGCGCAGACGCGCCCGATGTCGTTTCGCGCCAGGTCGACCAGCATCAGGTGCTCGGCGCGCTCCTTCTCGTCGGCGAGGAGGGCCTTCTCGAGCGCCGCGTCCTCCTCCGGCGTCGCGCCGCGCCGCGCGGTGCCCGCGATCGGACGGATCTCGACCAGGCCGTCCGTGAGTCGCACGTGGACCTCCGGCGACGCCCCGACGAGGGCGAAGCCGCCCGTGTCCAGGATGAAGGTGTAGGGGGAGGGGTTCACGGTGCGCAGCGCCCGGTAGAGGTCGAGCGGGGTCTTCGTGAACGCCTTCGCGAACCTCTGGGAGGGGACCACCTGGATGATGTCGCCCGCGCGTATGTACTCCTTCACGCTGTCGACGAGAGCCTCGTACTGGGGGCGCGTGAAGTTGCCCGGGGGCACGTCGACCCGCGCCGGGCCCGCGAGCGGGGCGGGGGCGAGCGAGCTTCGCTCCTTCAGGATGTCGAAGAGCTCGTGCAGCTCCGCCTCGGCCGCGGCGTGGGCCTGGGCGGCCCCGCCCTCGGGCACGTGCGCGTTGACGCACAGGCGCAGGGTCTGCTTTGCGCGGTCGAAGATCAGCAGGCTGTCCGACAGCATGAAGTAGATCAGCGGAACCCCGAGCTCGTCCCGGGCCGCGAGGGGCACCGTGGGCTCGATCCGGGTCACGTACTCGTAGCTGAGGAAGCCCACGGCCCCGCCGGTGAACCGGGGCAGGCCCGGCAGCTTGACCGGCCGGAACTGCCGCAGCTCGGCCTCGATGAGCTCCAGGGGGTCCGCCGGCGTCGGCACCGTGCGCGCGGGCTTTCCGGCCTCGCGGATCTCCGTCGTCTCGGGCCCGCAGGCGAAGGTCTTCCTGGGCCGGCAGCCGATGAAGCTGTACCGCGACAGGCGCTCGCCGCCCTCGACCGACTCGAGGAGGTAGGCCGGGCCGTGCGCACGCAGCTTGGCGTAGGCCGACACGGGCGTCTCGAAGTCCGCGATCAGGTCGGCGTAGACCGGGATCAGGTTGCCCGTCCGGGCAAGCGCGACGAACTCATCCCTTGTGGGGTGGATGTCCATGCTCACTCCACCGTCACCGACTTGGCCAGGTTGCGCGGCTTGTCCACGTCGCAGCCGCGCTCGACCGCGATGTAGTAGCTCAGAAGCTGGACGGGGATCGTCGCCACGATGGGCAGCACCGCCTCGTGGCAGTCCGGGATCCAGATCACCTCGTCCGCGAGGCCCGCGGGGATCTCGGTGCCCTCCGTCGCGATGGCGATCACCGGGCCCTTGCGCGCCTTGATCTCCTGCATGCTGGAGACGATCTTGTTGAAGATCTCGCCCTTGGGCG
>CAZDZL010000092.1:0-5759 GCA_964509885.1 uncultured Opitutaceae bacterium
CCTCAGTCGGCTGCGGATTCCGCGATCACGCGCCGGTATTCCCGGCGGGCGTGCTCGTAGGCGGCCACGGCGTCGTCCCAGTCGGCCGGCCGGATGAACTGGCGCTTCTGCGACCAGCACTGGTCTACGCCGCGCAGGCACCACTCGGCGCTGCGCCTCGACGCGCGGATGGGCCTGCCCTCGACGAGGACGAAGAAGGGGTTGGTGTGCGACGAGCCCAGGATCCGCAGCGCGACCCAGCCGCTCCGCTCGAAGGGGACGTCGAAGGAGACGGTGCGCGCGGCGCCGTCGGCCGTGACCTCGACCCGACCGACGGGTGTCCCATCCACGATGGCCTCCACCGGGACGCTTCGCGTGCCCGCAATGCGCGCCCGCTCGACATCCCAGTAGGGCTCCTCCTCAAGCGGCCGGTCCTTCATGGCGGGGTCCGGAGACTCGGGAAGGAGGGCGGCCACCCGTGCCGAGAGGTGGACCCGGCCCGGGTGCTCGAGGCGGACCTCGCTCCCGTTCTCGCCGAGCGCCAACCCATCGGCCGTGAAGTCCATGAGGTGGCTCTTGCCATCTCCCACGTAGCTGCTCCCCCTTCGGAGCCCGTCGCACCAGCCCGCGTAGGTGAGCGGCCCCCTGAGCCTGACGTAGCTGCGCCCCGTCCCGACCCGGTCCATGTAGATGCACGGGAAGTCGCTCTCGCCGGCAATGCGCGTCCTGTAGCCGCAGTTCAGCGTGTGGTACCACATGTTCAGCTCCCACACGTACGGGGTGTTCACCGTGGAGTAGAAGTCGACGGCGGGGACCAGCCTCCCATCGGGCCCCGGGACCACGTGCGTCACGTCGACGACGTACTCGTTCGCCCCGATCCCGTTGAAGGGGGGGATGATGTAGTTCGGCAGGGCCCGCGCCTGCACGCGGACGTCCTGCGAGTTGCTGCTGAACGCGGCTGTCGTCTCGCCTGCCTCGGCGGGCTGCAGGCCCCAGCCCGAGTGAGCCGTGCCGGTCACCGCGCCCTGGGACTTCGCCCAGCGCAGGACCTTGAGGCACAGCGTGGGCCAATGCTCGTCCGAGGTGCCCCCGGGGTAGATCTCGTTCCTGAGCCCCAGAAGGCAGAGGTGCCCGGAGCTCTCGGACCCGAATCCCGACACCTCGATGTCGTAGTGCAGGAGGTTGGGGTAGCGCGAAGCCGCGTCGTCGGCCCCGCTGAAGAAGCGCTTCTGGTAGTCGAATCCCGGGCCCCACGTGAGGACCGCGCCCACCTTCAGGTCCTCGCCGCTGGTCTGGCGCTCCATGTCGGCGGGAAGGACACCCTGGGTCGGGTCGCTGTAGTGGGCGCAGCCCGCCGCGTGGATGTGGTGGTCGCCGCTCCACCAGCCGGACGCCGAGGGGTCGACCCATCGGTCGACCTGGAACGACCAGCCCCGGGAGTTAGGCCCGACCGTCAGGAGCTGGCTCGTCGCCCGGGACTCCGGGCCGCGGTGGAAGTCGACCCGGTACTCGCCGTCCGGCAGGCGAAGCACGTCGCCGTCCGCCCGGTAGACCTGGGGCTGGAATGAGAAATCCGGCGCAAGCCGCTTCGCCGGCGAAGGATAGACGCGCCCCGCCCGGTCACGTATGAGGAGCGACGCCGTGGTCGGTGCGCCGGCCTCGTCGCGGATGCGCAGGCCCACCTCGCGCGCGGGGCGGCAATCGAAGAGCACGTCGATGTCGCTTCGGTAGCCGGGATCCTGGGAGCCCTGGCCGACGCTGAAGGAGATGTGGGCCTCGCGCGGGCCTGCGTCGCGGCTGTAGAGCTCGATGATCCGGTACTCCAGGCCGAGGCCGCCCAGCTCGGCCGCGAGCGGCTGCCTGCCGAACATCTGCAGGTCGAGCCAGCGGTCGTTGTCCGGGCCGGGCGCGGGATGCCCAGGGCCCCGGAGCGCGCGGTCCGAGGCCGTCTCCATGTTCGGGCCCCTCTGGGCCCCGGAGAACGCGGACAGGCCGTTCGGGCTCACCGCGGCCAGGGCGGCCGTGCAGCCGGCCTCGTTGCGGACCTTGACCAGGAACTGCCGCCAGCCCATTTCGTCCAGCTCGGCGCGCGCCGGGCCCCGCGCCACGGAAACACGCTCCTCGGGGTTGATGTCGACGGCGAAGAGGCAGTACTTGTCGAGGATCCGCTGGATTGCCGCGCCAGCGGCGGCGGCGTCCGCGAGGCGGTAGGCGTCGTCGAGGGCCACCCGGTCGTCGGAGGAAAGGGGCGAGCCGAGCTCAGCCTCGGCGTCGACCACGCGCCTCGCCTGCGCGGCCAGGGGCTGGGCCTCGATGCCCCCGACGATGGGCAGCACCGCGGGCGCTCCGGCCGCGGCCGACATGCCGAAGCAGAGGCTGCTGAACAGAAGGGCGCGGCGCGCGGCGCGACGACGGCGGGGCTGGGGCATGGCGAAGAATCCTTTCCCAGGGGCGCGGGGGCGGCAAACCCTAAGGCACCCCGGCGGATTCCAAAAGGGGCTTGGCTCGCACCCGGGTTTTGGATGCCTTTGAAGCAGGCCCCACCTCATCCATGAACCACGTCCGCGCCCTCTGCGCCTGCGTCCTCTTGGCCGCCACGCTCACCTCCTGCACCGTTCCGGCAAAGCAGGCGGAGGAACGGGACGCCAACGGGAACAAGATCGAATACGTCTATTACACGCCGACCGGGAGCAACGTGCCCATAAGGGTGCGAAAGGACGCGCTCAAGACCTCGGCGAGCGACACCGACGCCCAGCAGCGGGCATTCGGGGACCTCCAGAGGGAATCGGGCTCCGCCACGACCCCGTCGGGTGCCGGCGGCCGGTGAACCGGCTCGGCCTCGGCCGGGTTAGGCCGGGCGCGGATTGTGACACTTGAGGTGGTTGGGACGGCCCTGTGAAGGGCTTTGGCGACCCGGGGTGTTGTCTTTCCGATGGATACCTCGGGCTCAGGCATGTCCAGGCTGGGGAGGATGCTCTTTGGCCTTGGGCTGGGCGGCCTAGGCGTTCTGAGCCTCATCTATGACGACTACGCTCTGGTCTGGCAGCCCGTGCCGACATGGGTTCCGGGCCACAAAATCCTCGCGTATGCGTCGGGTTGCCTGCTTCTCGCCTGCGGTGCCGGGGTGTTTATCAGGCGCACATCCACGGGGGCGACGTTCGTCCTCACCTCCTTCGTCGTTTCCTGGCTTCTGCTCCTTCAGGTCCCCCGGGTCGCGTCCGACCCCCTGAACGAGGGGATGTGGCTCGGATTCTGCGAGACGCTGCTCCTTGCCTCGGGCGGGTGGGTCCTCTCTGTCACGGGAGCCATCAGGGACGGCGGGGGACGGGGATGGCTTGCCCAAGGTGACGGATCCCTTCGGGTTGGGCGGCGCCTGTTCGGCGCCGCGCTGCCGCTGATCGGTCTCTCGCACTTCGTGTATTCGGCTGGGACCGCCTCGATGGTGCCGGGATGGATGCCGGCCCATCTGTTTGTAGCCTACCTGACCGGCGCGGGACACATCGCGGCCGGCGCCGGAATCCTGCTGGGAATCCTTCCGGGACTGGCGGCTTCGCTCGAGGCGACGATGATCACGCTATTTGTCCTTCTGCTCCACCTGCCCGGCGTCGTGTCGCATCCCCGGGACCGGCTCCAGTGGACCATGTTCTTGATCGCCACGGCATATGCCGGGTCGGCTTGGGCCGTGGCGGGATCGGCCCGCGGCGCCGGCGGACGAGGCCGTTCATCCTAGGGTCGCAGCTTTCTCACGCAGGATCCACGCGGCGAATGCTCCGAGGGTCGGATTGGAGGCACGGTACCTAACAACTGGGTCATCGTGGTGTCTGCCGCCCGGTTTCGCCACCGGCGCCGCGACAAAGACAGTGTTTGATCGCCGAGCATGGGGCGCCCAGACTCGCCTCATGCCGAAGAAACTCCCCACGCTTGACGAATTCCTCGCCGCCCTCCCAGCCGATCGGCTCGACACGATGACGACGGTGCACAAGGCCATCCGCAAGGCCGCGCCGAAGCTCGCGCCGGCCGTGATGTACGGCATGGGGCCTTCGCCCATCATCGGGTACGGGAAGTATCGCTACAAGACAGCCAGCGGTCGCGAGGGCGACTGGTTCCTGGTCGGGCTCGCCGCGGGGAAGAAGGAGTACAGCCTGCACATCTGCGTAGGCGACAAGGCCGGCTACCTCGTCGAGCGGAATGCCGCGAAGCTCGGCAAGGTGAAGACCGGCCGCACGTGCATCAACTTCAAGAAGCTCGAGGACCTGAAGCTCGACGCCGCGATGGCCCTCGTGAAGCAGGCCGTCAAAACCGGGGGCATCAACGCCGTGGCGTGATGCGGCGCCGCGCCGGGTGAGCAATAATGGGCGCTACAGGCGCTCAACCATTCAGCCGCGCGAAGGACTCCGCGGGATGGGCGAAAAGGTTCTTCGCGTTGCCCACATGGATCTCCTCGGATCCCGAGTTCAGGCCCTCCATCGCCTCGCGAATGAACTCTTCAAGCGTAATCCCGATCTCCCGTCCCTTGGGCCCCATGTAGTCATGCAGCTCCGTCGAAACAGCGGGCGGTGACAGCTCGATCACCCGGACTGAGGTCGCCCTGAGTTGATGGCGAAGGGACAGCGTGAACGAGCGGAGTGCGGCCTTGGTCGCGCAATAGACGGGCATCACGGCGTAGGGGACATACGCCAGTCCGCTTGTGACGTTCACGATCCGGGCGCTTGGCTGGGCGAGAAGGTGAGGCAGGAAAGCTGCCGTGCAGGACATCAGCGACCGAAGATTCGTGTCCATCTCAAGGTCGCAGAAGTCGAGTGGAGTGGGCTTTGTGAGGTCGTGCTGCCGCTGTACCCCGGCATTGTTGATGAGGCAATCCACGGCGCCGAACCTGTCGGGCACCTCCTTGGCCGCGCGCCCTAGCGCCGACCGGTCGGTGATATCGAGGGCGTACGCTTCAACGCCTGGGTTGGCATCGCAGACGTCCCGAAGTGCCTCGACGCGCCGGCCTGCGACAATGACCCGGGTTCCTTGACGGGCGAGGGCCTCGGCAAGGCCCCGGCCAATTCCGGTGCCCCCACCGGTGATGAAGCAGCATTTGCTGGGAAATGGCATGGCTCCATTCTGGCGCTTCATCGGGGATTCACAAGCACCGCCGGGTTCGCGGAGACCTTTTTTGGGGCCCGCTTTGCGAATCGGCACCGGACGCATACAACTTAGGGCTATGAAAAAGTTAGGATTCTTGTCCTTCGGCCATTGGACGCCTTCGTCCCAGTCGCAGACGCGGTCCGCCGCGGATGTCCTCCTGCAGTCGATCGACCTTGCCGTGGAGGCCGAGCGGCTGGGGATGGACGGGGCCTATTTCCGGGTGCATCACTTTGCCCGGCAGCTGTCATCGCCGTTTCCGCTGCTCGCGGCGGTCGGGGCGAGAACGCGGAAGATCGAGATCGGGACCGCGGTCATCGACATGCGCTACGAGAATCCCCACTACATGGCCGAAGACGCCGGGGCCGCGGACCTCATCGCAGGCTCGCGCCTGCAGCTGGGGATAAGCCGCGGCTCCCCCGAGCAGGTTGTCGACGGATGGCGCTATTTCGGCCAAAGACCCAATGAGGGGGAGGACGACGCGGCCATGGGGCGTCGCAACGCCGAGACGTTTCTGGAGCTCCTCGCCGGGAAGGGATTCGCAAAGCCAAACCCCCGCCCCATGTTCGCCAACCCCCCGGGACTCCTGCGGTTGGAGCCTTTTTCCGCGGGTTTGCGCGAGCGGATCTGGTGGGGCTCGGCGACCAATGCGA
>CAZDZL010000093.1:0-5717 GCA_964509885.1 uncultured Opitutaceae bacterium
CCTCGTCCTTCAGGAGGACCATGCCCTCCTCGGCGATCCGCCTGGCCACGTCGAGGTGGGCGGCCGTGTTGATCGATCCCGGCTTTCGCCCGTCGATCGCGCCGCTCGCGAAGAGCATCCGAAGGTCCCTGCGGACCTTCTCGTCGAGGAGGGCCATGGGATAGGTCCCGCTCTGGACGCCATCCCTGAACTCCCTGGCAAAATGGTACTGGTCGAAGGATCCCCGCGATCCCATCTCGAGGTCGAGGCCTCCGAGCGCGGCCTCCCGGGTGTCGTGCGTGGCGCCCCAGTCGGAGATGACGCCGCCCTGGAATCCCCACTCCCTCTTCAGGATCCCGTTCAGGAGGGCGTCGCTCTGGGCGCAGTAGGTCCCGCGAAACTTGTTGTAGGCCGCCATGATCGCAAGCGCCCCGCCCTCGCGCACGCTCGACTCGAAGGCGGGCAGGTAGATCTCCCGCAGAGCCCGCTCGTCCAGCTCGACGTTGACGGTGCCGCGGTCCTTCTCCTGGTTGTTGAGCGCGAAGTGCTTCACGCAGGCGATCGTGTCCTCGGCCTGCAGCCCGCGGATGTAGCCGACCGCGATCCGGCCGGAGAGCCAAGGGTCCTCGCCGTAGTAGTCGTAGTTGCGGCCGCAGAGCGGCGTGCGGATGATGTTCACTCCGGGCCCGAGGAGCACGTTCTTGCCCCGGATGCAGGCCTCCTCGCCGATCACCTTGCCGCATTCCCGGGCGAGGGCGGGGTTCCAGGTGGCCGCCAGCGTGAGGCCCGGGGGCAGGGCCGTCGCGAAGTCGTCGGTGCGCCCGACGGCGTTCCAGGAGGTCAGGGCCACGTCCTCGCGGATCCCCTGCGGGCCGTCGTCCGTCATGAGGCTCGGAATCCCGAGGCGCTCCACGCCGCCGCTCCGGAAGGTCCCGTTGGCGTGAACGAGGCCGATCTTCTCGTCCAGGGTGAGCCGCGAGATCAGGTCGTCGATCCGCGCCTCGGTCGGAAGGGACTTGTCGAGGTAGCGGGGCGCGTCCGCGGCCGGGGCGCGGGCGGCCACGCCTCCCAGCAGGGCGAGGGCGAGGGCGGGAAGAATTCTGAGGGCAGGGACTGCGCGGCGGAGGGTCATGGGGTAATGGGTCGCCGGGCTTCTGGCCCGGTTTCCACGCTCAAAATCCCCGAAAGGCTTCCCCGGGGGCAAGCACCGATTGCCCGCGGGCCCGGCTAGGGGAGCCAGCCGCCCGTGGCCTGTATCGGCTCAATCTCTCCCTTGCGGGTGACCCATGCCGCGACGGCCCGTCGCTTGGCGTCCGGCACGATGGGCTTGGGGAGCGCCACGCTGCCCCGAAGCGCGGCGCCCGAGGCGTCGCGGGAAAGGTCGCCCTCCGCGAGGCCCACGACGACAAATTCGTGGGCGAGCGTGCGGCCGCCGTTCTCCCCCGCGGTGACCTTGGACGAGATGCCGCCCCCGAGGAGGGCGACATGGAGCTGGTAGTTGCCCTTCCCGGCGCCGCCGGCGGGGATGAACGCCACGCGGCAGGCCCCTCCCTCCGCGACCTCGAGGGAAAGCGCGCCCGAGGGGCCGGCCGGGGGCGTGGCGTCGCCCCAGAGCGGCCTCCACTCGGCGCCGTTCCTCACGAAACACGGGGTGTAGACATTGCTGCTGCCCCAGGCCGAGGAATAGGCGTATTCCCGCGCGGTGAAGCCGCGCGTCGAGAGCCGGTCCTTCCAGCCGAGGTCGTCCCAGTAGTTCACGTGGAATTCCACCGGGACGAAGTCCTTCCACAGGCCGGGCTTGTCCGCCTGCGACGCCAGCCACTGGTCCGCGGGCGGGCAGCTGCTGCACCCCTCGCTCGTGTAGAGCTCAATCAGGGCGACCCGGGAGGTGCCGCTCGCAAAATGCACGGGTTCCGCCAGGGCGGAGGTTGCCGCGCCAAAGAGTCCCAGAAGGGTTAATATCCGCATGCCATGAGCTTGAGGCCCGGGGAGGCGGAATATTCCGGGGCGCGGGCGAATCCCCCGGGCTGGTTTGACCGTAAGACTGTTGACCCTACCTTGTCGGAACCGCCAAAATCCCCCGCGGTCCATTGACCCCGGCGCCCCGCCGGCCACCCCCCATACCCGTGCGAAACAGACCCCTCGTCAGCCAGGTTGCGTCCCTCATTCTCGCCGCCGCGTGCGCCGCCTCGGCGGTCGCCCAGGTGTCCGTGACCGTCGACGCGACGCAGTCCGTGCGCGTCGTCGACAACCGGCAGTTCGGGGTGAACACGCCCTTCTGGGACCTCACCTTCCCGAGCGCGACGTCCCTGGACAGCTTCAACCAGATGGGCACGACCATTATGCGTTTCGGCGGCGGGTCGGCCACGGACGACTACGATTGGTCGACGAACAAGGCCGTCTCCACCGGCGACTCCTACGCCTTCAACGTCGACGGGTTCGCCGTGCAGGCTCATGCGGCCGGGGCCCAGGCCATCATCACGACCAACTACGGCTCGGGTACGCCGGCCGCCGCCGCGGCCTACGTGACCTATGCAAATGTCACGAAGGGATACGGCTTCAAGTACTGGGAGATCGGCAACGAGTGCTACGGCACCTGGGAGAATGACCTCCAGAGCAACCCCCACGATCCCTACACCTACGGGACGCGGGCGGCCCAATACATCACGGCCATGAAGGCCGCTGACCCCACGATCAAGGTGGGGGTCGTCGCCGACGCCAGCGAGGACAGCTACGCGAACGGATACACGGCCCATCCGGCGACAAACCCGCGCACGTCGGTAGCCCACAACGGCTGGACGCCCGTCATGCTGGCGACGATGAAGGCAGCCGGGGTCCTGCCCGATTTCCTGATCTATCACCGCTACGAGCAGAACCAGGGCTCCGAGAGCGACTCGGTTCTCCTCCAGGACGCGCTCACCTGGCCGCAGGACGCCGCCACGCTGAGGGGCATTTTGACCGACTACCTGGGCACTGCGGGTGCGGGAATCGAACTCCTCGTGACAGAGAACAACTCGGTCAGCACGGGCCCGGGCAAGCAGTCGGTCAGCCTCGTCAACGGGCTCTACTACGCCGACAGCACGGCCAACCTGATGCAGACGGAATTCAACGCGCTCACCTGGTGGGATTTTCACAACGGCCAGTCCACCACGGCGCCCATCAACCTGAGCTCGTCCCTCTACGGATGGAGGATGTACGGCGACTACGGCGTCGAGTACCAGCCGACGGGCGACCGCTACCCGACCTTTTACGTGGCCAAGCTTCTCACGCATTTTGCCAGGGGAGGGGACACGGTCATCAAGTCCACGAGCTCGGGCAACCTCCTCTCGACGTACGCCGCGCGGCGCCAGGACGGGACGCTCTCGATCCTCGTGATCAACAAGAGCCCCACGGTCACGTACCCCGCCAATTTCACGATCACCGGCTACGCCCCGAAGCCGAACGCCACCGTCTACTCCTACGGCATGCCGCAGGACATCGCCGCCGAGAACGCCGCGGCGTCGACCCCCGCTTCTGGCGTCGTTTCCACCTGGAACGGCACGATGGACGGCTGGGTGAACCAGTCGGCGCTGCCCGACGACACGACGACCAACTACGGACTGACGGGAACCTTTCAATACAGCCTGAGCTACAGCACGACAACGGGGGTCACCGACGGATCCAGCAGCCTGGCCTGCGCAACGACCGCGGCGAATCCGGGCGACAACGCGGTCATCCAGAACTCCACGGCGTCCATGGGCACCTCCATGAGCACGGCCGCCTCGGTCTCGCTTGACGTCTACCCCCAGGGCACCGGTGGCGGCACGCTCCAGGTGAGCTTCTACATCAACGGCACGAACATCCCCTACGCCCGCCTGGGGCCGACGAGCTACGTCACCCTCAACCCAAACCAGGAGAACACGGTCACCTTCACCCTGACCGACGCCCAGAGGGCCGGAATCGCGGCGTCCCTCGGCTCGGGCAAGTATTTCCAGGTCGGCATCAACATCAACGCCGCCGCGCCCCTCACCGTCTACTTTGACAAGTTCTCGATCACGCAGAACGCGTCCTCCGCGCCGACGCCCACGCCGGTCCCCGGCGGGGCGTCCTCGCCCGACGTCGCCGTCTCCTCGATCTCCAACGCCGGCGCCACCTTCAGCGCCTCGTTCGCCCCGTATTCCGCGACGGTCATCTCCCTCTCCTCGGGACCGCAGATCCTGACCCAGCCGTCCGGGAAGTTCACGTCCGTGGGCGGGAGCGCGACCTTCACGGTCACGGCGGCGGGCTCCGGGCTGACCTACCAGTGGTACCTGAACGGGACGCCGATTTCCGGGGCGACGCTGTCGTCCTACACGGTCACGAACGCCCAGGCCTCCGACGCGGGGACGTACACGGTGATGGTCACCGACAGCCAGGGAACCATCACGAGCTTCCCGGTGACCCTCTCCGTGAACACGGGCACGTCGACCGCGCGCCTCACCAACATATCCACCCGCGCGACGGTCGGGACCGGGGCCAACATCCTTATTCCCGGCCTGTACATATCGGGTTCGGGCACGGAGACGCTCCTCATCCGCGCCGACGGCCCGGCGCTGACCCAGTACGGGGTGAGCGGGGTCCTGGCCAAGCCGACGCTCAGCGTGTTCAACGCGGCGGGGACCATGGTGGCCTCGAACACGGGTTGGGGCACGGATGCGAATGCCGCCACGATCCCGAGCATCTCCGCCTCGGTGGGTGCGTTCCCGTTGCCTGCGGGCAGCGCCGACTGCGCGTTGATCGCCAACCTGGGCGCCGGCGGCTACACGGTGCAGATCTCGGGCGTGGGCAACACGACCGGGGTCGCCCTGGCCGAGGTCTACGAGGTCTCGGCGACCGGAACGGCGCGCCTCGCCAACATCTCGACCCGGGCCACGGTTGGGACCGGCGGCAACATCCTGATACCCGGGTTCTACATCGCCGGGAGCGGCACGGACGAGCTCCTCATCCGCGCCGACGGCCCGGCCCTGACCCAATACGGGGTGGGCGGGGTCCTGGCCCAGCCGACGCTCAGCGTGTTCAACGCCTCGGGGACCATGGTCGCCTCGAACACGGCCTGGGGAACGGGCTCCAACGCCTCGTCGATACCGGCGCTCTCCGCCTCCCTTGGCGCCTTCTCGCTTACGACGGGCAGCGCCGACAGCGCCGAGATCGTGAGCCTGGCACCGGGTGGCTACACGATCCAGGTCAGCGGTGTGGGCAATACGACGGGGGTCGCCCTGGCGGAAATCTACGAGGTTCCGTAGGCGCGCCCCGAAGCTACCAGACGGGCGAGAACTTGGACCGGCCGTCACCCTTCAGGGTGGCCGGCCCGGTCACCAGCACGCGGTAGTTCCTGTAGGGGATCGTGGAGAGGCCGCCCGTGGAGCGCAGCTTGCCCTTCCACGAGCGTCCCGGGTGGCCCCAGAGGCCCTCCGCGTAGACCGGCTGGCCCTGGGCGTCGTCGACCAGCACCATCCCGTAGCGCTGGAGGGCGACGCACACGACGCGCTCCTCCGGCGTGAGCGGAAACGCCGAAAGGTCCAGTCCGGGGTCGAGCTGGATGAGGCTTCCCTCGGGGATGCCGCCCTCGACGAACCCGTCGGTCCACGCGGCGGGGAACACAAACTCCTTGTACGCGCAGAAGCGGGACGCCGCCGCGACCTTGTGGCGGATCTCCCCGGCCATCACCTCGTCGTACATGATGAGGCCCGCCACCGCGGGGACCCCCGAGGCCCGGCTGG
>CAZDZL010000094.1:0-5576 GCA_964509885.1 uncultured Opitutaceae bacterium
CTGCGACCTCCTGGTCCCAAACCAGGCGCTCTACCAGGCTAAGCTACACCCCGGGTAAGGGGCCACCGGACGCCCCTTTACGGGGGGTGTCAAGAAGGATGTCCCCTGGTGCGCAATCTGCTTGCGTACCATGGGCCTTACCTCTCTCCTCACAGCTCTTACCAACACTATCCATGGACACTATTTCCCGCGAAAATAACAGCCTGCTCCCGATGGGCGGCGTCATCATCGGCGCCGTCGCGCTCATCATTGGCGGCTATTCGGCCCTCTCCCTCAACAAAGTGAAGGCCACGCTCAACGCCCAGGCCGACAAGGTCGCGAAGATCGACGACATCGCTGCGCAGGTCGGCTCCGCCGCCGCGGCGAGCGACAAGGCCGCGCGGGACATCACCACCCTGCAGAACTCGACGCAGGCCGCCGTGAACCAGCTCGGCACCGAGCTCGCGACGATCGACGAGAAGATCAAGCACATGGAGGAGACGCACGCCGCGCGCGCCTCGGCCAAGGGCCCCAAGGGCGAGCCCGCGGTCGCAGGTCCCGGCGAGTACATTGTCAAGGCGGGTGACTCCGGCGCGAAGATCGCGCGCGCGAACGGCTGCTCGCTTTCCGACCTCACGTCGGTCAACCCGGGCGTCGTCTGGACGCACCTGAGGGTCGGCGAGAAGCTGAAGCTGCCAGAGAAGAAGTGACCGACGGGGAGCCTTCCCTGTGGGTACGCGAGAGTGAGCGCACGCTCGCCTCGACCAGGGTCCTGGATTTGCTGAAAGTCCGCTTCCGCAAGCCCGCGAGCGGCGAGTCGAAGGAGTTCGTGGTCATCCACGCGCCCGACTGGGTGAACGTCATCGCGCACACCCCCGACGGGAAGATCGTCCTCGTGCGGCAGTTCCGGTTCGGCTCGAACGCGCTCTCGCTCGAGGTCCCCGGGGGCATGATCGAGAGGGGCGAGGACCCCACGGCCGCCGCGGTCCGCGAGCTCCTGGAGGAGACCGGCTACGGCGGAGGGACGGTGACACTCCTCGGGAGCGTCCGCCCGAACCCCGCGATCCAGGACAACCGGTGCCACTTCGTGCTGGTCGAGGGCGCGGTGCCGACCGGCCCCATGGACTGGGACGAGGACGAGGAGATCCAGGTGTCGACGGCCCCCGCGGACGAGGTGATCGGCTGGGCGCGCTCGGGCGAGATCACGCACAGCCTCTCGGTGGCGGCGCTCATGTTCTTCGAGGGAAACCGCGGCGTTTGACTAAGCGGGCGCTTCAGGCAACCTTTGCGTCATCCCCACCCGTGGCCCTTCCTCCCCCAGCGGCATGAACCCCTCACACTTTGCCAACAGCCCCTCCGCGCTAGGCGCGCCCGGGGAGTCGGGGACGCTTCCGCGGCCGCTGGAGCAGGAGATCCGCAGGATCTACTCCCGCAGCCCCGTCTACGGCCAGAGGTTCCCGCTCCACGAGGCTGCCCTTCGGTGGTCCTGCTACCGCGAGATCCCGGCGCTTTCCAAGAGGGAGATCGTCGAGAGGGGCCACCAGGCCTTCTTCCAGGACTACGCCGAGATCGAGCGCGGGCTCGCCGACCGCCGCTTCGAGTACGAGAACACCTCGGGGACGACGTCGTCCCCGATGACGGTCATCATGGAGGACGGCTGGTGGGCGGCGCAGACGATGCGGGCCTACCGCGCGTCGCCGATCCTTCGGGAGTTCGCGGACCGGCCGCACCGCAAGTGCGTCCTCGCCCCGGTGGGGTGCTCGAGCAACCTCTGCCCCTACGAGGACCACCCTTTCCCGCACCGCTACTTTGACGGGACCGTCTACCTGAACCTCTCGAGCGACCCCTTCGCCTTCTCGGAGGCCGAGTGGGACAGGATCGTCCTCGAGCTGCAGGCGACGCGGCCGGAGATCCTCGAGGGCGAGCCGGTGTACCTCTCGCTCCTCGCCCGCGCCGCGCAGCGGCGCGGCGTCAGGGTGCCCAGCATCCGCGCCGTCATCCTCACCTACGGCAAGGCGAGCCTCCAGCACAGCCGGCGGATCGCCGAGGCCTTTCCCGCGCCGCAGGTCGACCTCTACGGCTCCACGGAGGCCGGCTACCTCTTCGTCGGCGAGGCGTTCCGGGACGACTCGGCGGCCATCGACGACAACGCGTTCATCGAGCTCGTGCCGTGGCGGCCGGGCGTCGAGGGCGTCCACCAGATCCACGTGACCACCAGGGGCCGCGAGGCGATGCCGCTCCTGCGCTACCACACCGGCGACATCGTCGAGTCGACCGGGGCCGGCTTCCGGATCCTCGGGCGCGAGCGCGACCTGTACTTCAGGCCCGACGGCTCGCTCGTCTCCGCCTCCGACGTCGACCGCGCCCTGCCGGGCGACTTCTCGTGCTGGCACTACTCGCTCAGCCAGACCGGCGACAGCCGCTGGGACTTCCACTATGTGGCGGACACGACGGCCGACCACCGCGGCATCGAGGCCGCGCTCGGCGCGCTCCTCGGCAGCGGGGTGCGCGTCGTCGCCTTCAGGCGCAAGTCGATCGCCCCCGCGGCGAGCGGCAAGTTCGCGCTCCTGAAGCCGCTCGCCAGGGCTTGAAACCTTCTCCGGCGGGTAAGGGTGCCTAATTTCGGGCCCGGCGCCCCTGCCGGGCCTTTACTCCCTCGGGCGCGCCGCTAGTGCTTGTCACTGGCGCCCCCTCGCTATGGACCTCGTCCGCAACACCCTAGGCAGCTCGATCGGCAGGAAGCTGGTCATGGCCGTGACCGGCGTCGTCCTCATTGTGTTCGTCGTGGGGCACCTGGTCGGCAACCTCCAGGTCTTCGAGGACCCCGACAGGATCAACGGCTACTCGCATTTCCTGCAGTCCCTCGGGCCCGTGCTCTGGGCCGCGCGGATATTCCTTATCGCGTGCGTCTCGCTCCACATCTGGGCGGCGACCGTCCTCGCGCTGGAGAGCCGGCGCGCGCGCGGCGACGAGCCGTATGCAGTCAAGAAGTGGATACAGGCAACGGTCGCCTCCCGCTACATGCGCTGGACGGGCTACATCGTCCTCGCGTTCCTCCTCTACCACCTGGCGCAGTTCACGGTCGGCGTCGCGCAGCCCGCCTCGTTCAAGGCGAACATCCCTCACTACGTGATGAGGGGGGACTACCACATCCTCGGCTTCACCGCCGTCCCCGCCGGCACGGAGGTCCTGGACGTGCGCTCCATGGTGATACGCGGGTTCTCGAACCCGGTCGTGGCCCTCTTCTACATCGTCGCCGTGGGCCTCCTCTCGCTGCACCTGCTGCACGGCGGCGAGAGCCTCTTCCAGACGCTCGGCTGGCGCAACCACCGCTGGGAACGCGGGCTCCGGCTCACGGTCACGGTGCTCTGCGCGGCATATTTCCTCGGCAACCTGGCGATCCCCGGCGGGGTCCTGGCCGGGTTCCTCAGGTAGGACGCGCCATGGCCCAACTCGACTCCAAGGTCCCCGCGGGCGAGCTCGCCGGCAAGTGGCCCCGGCACAAGGCCGCGATCGCGCTCGTCAACCCCTCGAACAAGCGCAAGTACGAGGTGATCGTCGTCGGCGCCGGGCTCGCCGGCGCCTCCGCGTCGGCCTCCCTCGCCGAGCTCGGGTACCAGGTGAACTGCTTCGTGTTCCACGACAGCCCGAGGCGCGCGCACTCGATCGCGGCGCAGGGAGGGATCAACGCGGCCAAGAACTACCAGAACGACGGGGACAGCGTCCACCGGCTCTTCTACGACACGGTGAAGGGCGGCGACTACCGCTCCCGCGAGGCGAACGTGCACCGCCTGGCCGAGGTGTCTGCCAGCATCATCGACCAGTGCGTCGCGCAGGGCGTCCCGTTCGCGCGCGAGTACGGCGGGCTCCTGGCCAACCGGTCCTTCGGCGGCGCGCAGGTCTCCCGCACGTTCTACGCGAGGGGCCAGACCGGCCAGCAGCTGCTCCTCGGCGCGTACTCGGCCCTCTCGAGGGCCGCCGCCGGGGGCAGGGTCCGGCTCCACACGCAGTCCGAGATGCTGGACCTCGTGGTCGTGGGCGGTCACGCCAAGGGCATCATCGTGCGCGACCTGGTCACGGGCGCCGTCACGCGCCACGCGGCCGACGCCGTCGTGCTCGCGACCGGCGGCTACGGCAACGTCTTCAACCTCTCCACCTACGCCCGCGGCTCGAACGCGACCGCGATATGGCGCGCGTACAAGCGGGGCGCGTGCTTCGCCAACCCCTGCTTCACGCAGATCCACCCCACCTGCATCCCGGTCACCGGCGACTACCAGTCGAAGCTCACGCTCATGTCGGAGTCGCTGCGCAACGACGGGCGCATCTGGGTGCCGAAGGTGAAGGAGGACAGGCTCAAGCCGCCGGCGTCGATTCCCGAGGGCGACCGCGACTACTACCTCGAGCGGATGTACCCGAGCTTCGGAAACCTCTGCCCGCGCGACGTGGCGTCGCGCGCGGCCAAGCGCGTCTGCGACGAGGGCCGCGGGGTGGGCGAGAGCGGCCTCGGGGTGTACCTGGACTTCGCGGACGCGATCGGCCGCCTCGGCGAGGCCGGCGTGCGCGAGCGCTATGGCAACCTGTTCGACATCTACCACGAGATCACGAACGAGAACGCCTACAAGGTGCCGATGAGGATCTTCCCGGCGGTCCACTACACGATGGGCGGGCTCTGGGTGGACTACAACCTCATGTCCAACGTCCCGGGGCTCTTCGTCCTTGGCGAGGCCAACTTCTCCGACCACGGCGCGAACCGCCTCGGCGCCTCGGCGCTCATGCAGGGGCTCGCCGACGGGTACTTCGTGCTGCCCTACACCGTGGGCGGCTACCTCGCGTCCCAGAAGCCGGGATCGAGGCCGAGGGCGGACGGGCCCGAGTTCATGCAGGCCGAGGGGAACGTGACTTCGATGACAAACAGGCTCCTCTCGGTGAAGGGCAGGGAGCCCGTCAGCCACTTCCACAAGCGCCTCGGGCACATCCTGTGGCAGCACTGCGGGATGGCCCGCAACAGGGCCGGGCTCGAGAAGGCGCTCGCCGAGATCCCCGCGCTGCGCGCGGAGTTCTGGGCCAACGTCTGCGTCCCCGGCACCGGAGGGTCGTTCAACCAGTCGCTCGAGCAGGCGGGCCGGGTCGCCGACTTCCTGGAGCTCGGCGAGCTCATGTGCCGCGACGCCCTCACCCGCGAGGAGAGCTGCGGCTGCCACTTCCGCGAGGAGCACCAGTACCCCGACGGCGAGTGCAAGCGCGACGACGCCAACTTCGCCCACGTGGCCGCGTGGGAGTACGCGGGCGAGGGCAAGGAGCCCATCCGCAACGTGGAGCCGCTCGCCTACGAGTCGGTCAAGATGAGCGTCCGCAACTACAAGTGATGAGCGCGAAGACCTTCAACGTGACGCTGCGGGTGTGGAGGCAGGCGGGCCCCGGCCAGCCCGGCCGGTTCGTGGACTACCCCGCGCACGGCGTGAACCCCGACATGTCCTTCCTCGAGATGCTGGACGTCGTGAACGACGGGCTGGCCGTGAAGGGGGAGGAGCCGATAGCGTTCGCGCACGACTGCCGCGAGGGTATCTGCGGGACGTGCTCGCTCACGATCGACGGCA
>CAZDZL010000095.1:0-5547 GCA_964509885.1 uncultured Opitutaceae bacterium
ACCTCGTCGTACATGATGAGGCCCGCCACCGCGGGGACCCCCGAGGCCCGGCTGGGCCCGTGGAAGTGCACGCTCTCGCCGTCCTGGACCCCGATGTCCTCGGTCGTGAACACCCCGGGTCCGTCAGCGGGGTAGGTCATCCCCGTCGCGGACTTCCAGGTGCCGTCGGGGTTCCTGGAGAGGTCCCACATGTCCCACACGGTGTTCGTTCCCCAGTCGACCACGGCCATGTGCGAGTCGGCTTGCGGGTCCGGCGACGCCGTGGTCGGAATCGGGACCCTGTCGAATCCCTTCCCGTGCCCGAAGTGCGTGTGCTCGGTGTGCCAGTGCACCTGGTCCTCGGGCGTCAAGGCCACGAGGCCGACCGCCACCCGGGGCGTGTCCTTATCGACCGCATAGACCGGGATGGTCCACTGCTCGCAGTTGATCAGGACGTTCTCGTGGCTCGGCTCGGTCTCCAGGAGCTTTATCCATCCGGGGCTCCGGGGGTCTACCTTGGCGTCGGCGGGTATCGGCTGGTTCCAATAGCTGTCGTCGGCGAAGAACCGATGCGTCGCGCCCGTGCCGGGCGAAGCCGAAGTCCGCGCGGACATTGCGGCGGCGAAGAGGACTGTCGCGAAGAGTAAATGCCGTGAATGTTCGGGGAGCATCAGGGGGGATGGGGACGGGCGCACGGGGCTCGCCGGGGGGTTCGGCACAGTTTGCTGAAATCGGATCGGTAGAGAAGAACGGACTTGGGTGAGCGGGCCTGCACGCCGACACGTGGGACTCTACCGCAAAACCCGGCACCGCCGATGCCGCGGATATTGGCGAATGCACCCAAATCGAAAATGGCCCCGAGCGATGGATCTCTCAGGTGGAAATGTAAGGCACTCCATGGGAAATGGTTGTGATTCATCGATTCGATGTGGCACATCCGAAGCAGCTCCATCCGTCCGATTCCAGCGAAGTGAAGGCCTATCTCATCCCCCTAGGATTTTTCACGGCATGCGCGTGCGCCGCATTCGACCTGACCACCTTCAATGCCCGGGGAAGCAACCAGATCACTGCCGTCTCGGCCAGGGCGAGCGACGACTATGTCCGGACCAGGCAGCATGACGGTTCATTTCCGGTCGAAACGTACGCCTTCGGGCGGGGAGGGGACTACGGCGGCCCCGTCGGAGACCCGACGATCGCCGCTTTCGGGTTCACCGAGGTTGCACGGGAGATCGCCGGCACCCTTGCGACCCAGAACTACGTCCCCAGCAAGGATCCGAAAAGCACTCGATTCCTCATCATGGTGTACTGGGGAACGAGCACGGGGCCGGGAAGCAACCCGGTCCAGTTTCCCACCAAGGAGCTTTGGGACATGCAGCTCACGCGGAACGCCATGCTTCTCGGCTACGATGCCGACCTGAGGGCCAGCATCGGCCTCGATGGAAAGCCGCAGGGATGGAAGCGCAAGGACCTGTTCAGTGACATCACGCTGAACCGTTATTTCCTGGTCCTGATGGCGTATGACTTCCAGCTCCTGTGGAAGCAGAAAAAGCACAAGCTGGTCTGGGAGACCCGTTTCAGCCTGCGGGAGACGGGCCACGATTTCGGGAGGGAGTTCCCGATGATGGCGAAGTATGCATCGAAGTATTTCGGCCAGAATACCCGCGGCCTCGTCAGGACCCCGGTCCCCGAGGGCCATGTTGACATCGGCGAGGTGAAATCACTTGGAACCTTGCCTGGGAAGTGAGCCTCCGGAACTAGGCGAACCCGGTCCTCGTCTCCGTCGACTCCTTGGAGCCCCGCGGGAGAGCGGCAATGGCGTAGAGCGTCATGAAGAGCCCGGTCATCAGCATCCAGGCCGCGGCGTCCGCGCCGTCGCTCTGCGCAAGCAGCGACTTTGCGGCCAGGGCGACGAGCGTGAAGTTAGGGCAAAGCAGCAGGTAGGTGTTGGCGTCCCCCCCCGTCTTGGCGAAGCGCGCATGCAGCAGGTACCTGAATATGAGGATGGATCCCGCCGCGCCGAGGGCCATGAGCGCGCTTGTCGAGAACAGCGCCCCGATCGGGATCTGCGTCCCGAGCGAGGTGAAGAAGAGCGGGATCAGGAACCGGCGGCTGATGGGCGCCATGTAGTCCTCGAGGCTGCGGCCGTCGTGCCGGACGCGGCTTGAGAACAGCCCGAGGAAGAACGCGGTCTTCGGCCCCGACAGCCCGAAGCGCTCGCCGATGGCGCACACGGCCAGGACGAGGATGGCCACGAAGTGCAGGCGCCAGCGGGTGGTGCGCTCGAGCACCGTCTTCAGGAGCTTCGTGATGTGCTCCGCCACGCGGCTGCACGCGTAGACGACGAGCGCCATCCCGGCGAGCCTGAGCCCGATCTGCCACCCGGGCGTGTCGCCAAGGACGGCCGTCTCGGTGGCGAGGAGGACGACCGCCAGCACCTCCAGGAGCACCATGACGTGGAGGACGAAGAGCCGGGCGTCCCCCTCGAGCCCGGGATAGCGCTTCCACGCCGCGTGCGCCATGCCGAGGGAGCAGGCGCCCAGGGCCGCGGCCGCGATGAAGGAATCGAGCCAGGGCAGGCCCGCGTAGCGGGCGAGCGCGAGAAGGAGGGGGTACTGGGGCAGGAGCCACTTAAGGAGGAAGCGAAGGGGCGGCCCGAGGCGCCGCCACAGCGGCAGGTCGATCTCGAGGCCGACCTCGAAGAGAAGGAGGACAAAGCCGATCTCGCCTGCCTCCCGGAGCATGCTCGCGACCTCGGGCTTGAGCAGCGCGCCCACGGCAAGGCCGAAGACCACGAACGCGGGGTAGGCCAGGGCGGGCCGGCCCAGCCACGTGCAGAGCTCGGGCACCGCCATGACGACCAGCAGCAACAGGACGATGAGTTCGATGCTTGTCACGCCGGCGAAGCAGGGTGTCGGTCCATCCGAAGACAGACATCGCGCGCCCGCGTCCGTGCCACCCGGGTTTCAAAGGGCCCTCCAGGGGGCGGTCGCCCCCTACAGCGCCTTCACCGAGTTGAGGATGCTGTCGAAGCGGGGGTCGTCCTTCAGCCTGGACCACACCGGGTCGAAGCGGACGCTCCGGGCCGCCACGAACATGGGTCTTGCGACCACCTCTGCGAGGACCGCGAGGGCCTCGTCGCGGCGGCCCGCGATCACCAGGATCTTCCCGTGCTCGAATCGCACGGAAAGGCACTCGTACGCGTCCTTTGCCGCCATGTCATCAAGGGCCTCCTTGCTTTCGCGAACGGCATTGTCAAAGCGGCCCTCATACGCCTCGGCCTGGGCGATCGCGAGCTTAGCCCACACCCTTTGCCGGGGGGTCCAGTTGAACTGCCGCATGGTTGCGATAGCCGCTTCTGAATAGGCCTTTGCCGCGTCGGCCTTCCCGAGGAGATAGGCAACATAGGCCCGGTGCAGGTCCGCGGGGAAGCTAATCGTGCCGGATTCGTTGAGCACCTTGGTGATTCCCTCGACCGAGAGCGCGCGTTCCGCGGCGGGGAGATCACCCTCGAGGAGGGCCTGGCGATAGGCCACGACCGGCGGCTTGTCGCCGAACGGGTTCAATAGAGCGACGGCCTTCGTGAAGGCGGCCCTGTCCCCGTCGATCTGAAACTGGGCCTCAAACAGGAAACGCCGAAGGTATTCGTCCTGCGGGAAGCGCTCGCCGTAGAAGTGCCCCGCATCGACGGCGTCCTGGTACCGGTGGAGCGAGAAGGCCATCTCGACCACCGTGTAGGCGTCCGTGTCGTTGTTGGGGTCAAGGCTGGCCGCGACCTTGAATCCCTCCAGCGACTCGCTGAAGCGGCCGAGCCTTCGCAGGGAGCGGGCGATCCCGTATTGGACCTGCGAGTCATTGGGCAGGTCGACGCCGGCGGCCTGGTAGCCGGCGAGCGCCTTGCCCCAGTCGTTGACGACCGTGTAGTCGTACTCGGCCTGGGCGAGCTTCGTTTCCGGGTCCGAAGGCGCCAGGCGCTTGGCCGTTTCCAGCTCGGCCAGGGCCTTCGCCGCCCGCTCGGGTGTGGCATCATACCCCGAGAACCAGTACATGATCCCGTGCACGATGGACGCCTGGGCGTGCGGCAGCGCGAACATCGGGTCCCTGGCCGAAGCACGGTCAAAGAGCGCGATGACCGCCAGAGCGTCCTCCTTGGTCGAATTGGAGGCGCCGAGGCCGTCCTGGAGCACCCGCGCCCGCAGGTAAAGGTCGAGCGCCTCCTTGTTCTGTGTCGGGCGCCGCTCGATCAGGGCCTTCTCGTCCGACGTGAGGCTGGCCTTCAGGGCGGCGGCGATCTGCTGCGCGAGGGCCGACTCGAGGCTGAAGACGTCGGTCAGCTCCTCGGTGTAGGAGTTGGCCCAGAGGTGGTCGTCCGTTTGCGCGTCGATCAGCTGGACGTTCAGGTGCACCTTGCTGCCGATGCGCTGCACGCTGCCCTCGAGCACGGCCGCGACGCCGAGCTCGGTGCCGATCTTCTTCAGATTGCGCCCGTCGGGGTTCTTGTACGCCAGCACCGACGTGCGCGAGATCACCTTCAGGTCGTGTATCTTGGCGAGCGCCGTGATCACCTCGTCCTGGAGCCCGTCCGCGAAGAACTCGTTGTCCTTGTCCGGGCTGAAATTGGCGAAGGGCAGGACCGCGACTGACTTGCCGGCGGGGGCTGCGGCGGGCGGGGCGGCCTTGGCCTCCACGGGGGGCTTTGGCGCCTCGAGTGGGGCCTCGGGCCGCCTCGACATGAACCAGGCCGCCGCGGCGCAGGCAACGGCAACGATGAGGACGAGGGCCCAGAGGGCCGAAGGGGGCCTGAAGCGGCCCAGCGGCGCGTCCGCGGCGGGGGCGGCCGCGGGCCGCTGCTGCTGCGGCGAGGAGGTTCCCCGGGCCGCGGGCTTGCCCGGGTTCTCGAGTATCCGCTTCACGTGCTCGATGAACTGGGGGGTGGGGACGCCGCGCGGCAGGCGGGTCCACTGCACGCGCATGAACTCCTCGGGCACGAGCGCGTCGGACTCGGGCGTCTCGTCGATCACGACCGGCATGACGAAGGCGACCCCCGAGGCCATGTCGTGCGTCCGCTCCACGCCGAACTTCCATTCCCTGCGGAAATAGCCCTCGGAGCGGGTCTGGGTCTGGGAGGAGACGATCGGCAGGAAGAGCGCGCAGGTGCGGATCTGGGTCTTTATCTTGGCGTCCCAGCTGTCCCCCCCGCGCAGCTCGCTCTGGTCGAACCAGACCTCGATCCCGAAGGCCCGGAGCGCGTCGGCGATCCTGCGGGCCGCCTCGGCATCCTCCCTCGCGTAGCTGAGGAAGACGGCGCCCGGCGAGGGTGGATTCTCCGGCATAAGTATCAGAGGTAGATGGCGGTAAGGCAGGGGCCTTGCCAGCCCAAATGCCCCCGAGGCGCCAGACGACCAGCCGCAACTGAACAACAGTCATGCTCTTGCGGATTCCCCGGGAACCAAGGTCCCCGGCCGGTTCGCCCTCGGGACGGAGAAAATGGTCGGGGCGGCGAGATTCGAACTCGCGACCTCTACGTCCCGAACGTAGCGCTCTACCAGGCTAAGCTACGCCCCGACTTGT
>CAZDZL010000096.1:0-5287 GCA_964509885.1 uncultured Opitutaceae bacterium
ACCGCATCGTCGACGCGTTCCCGGCGAACATGAAGGACATGATCCGCACGCAGCTTGCCTCCTCGCTCGTGGCCGTCATCTCCCAGGTCCTCTGCAAGAAGATCGGCGGCGGCCGCGTCGCGGGCTACGAGATCATGGTGAACACGAGCTCGATCGCGTCCCTCATCCGCGAGAACAAGACCTTCCGCATCACCTCCGACATCCAGACGGGCGCGAACCTGGGGATGATCACGATGGACACGCACCTCATGAACCTCGTCAACCGCGAGCTCGTCTCGCCGGACGAGGTGCTCGAGAAGGCCCAGGACCCCGTCGTGATGCGGGAGAAGCTGGTCGCCATGGGCGCCCGGCTCCGGGAGGTCTAAAGGCCTACGGCCCCGCGGGGCGGCCCGGCAGCGGGTTGAGCAGCAGCACCTGCCCGTCCAGCCCGAGGAGCTTCTCGGTGAATTCGTCCGCCTCGCTGCCGTTGCGAAGCGCCCGCTGCACGGTCCCCATCTTCGCGTCCAGGTTGTCGACCATGGAGACGAACACGGCCTCCGGCGTCGCGGCCAGGGCCGCCGCGCCCCACTCGAGCTTGCCCTGGTGGCTGAGGATGATGTGCTCCAGGCGCTCCGTGCGCTCCGGGTCGAGCCTGGCCTTGAGCGCCCCCTTGCGCACGAGCTGGTAGCCGAGGACGACGTGGCCGTGCAGGATGCCGCGGCGCCCCCGCTTTGCGGCGAACGTCCCCTCGTACTCCGCGGTCTTGCCCACGTCGTGCAGGATGACGCCGGCCATCGCGAGGTCGGGGTCGACCTCCGTGTACAGGGGGAGCAGCGCCTTGGCGGCCCTCGCCATGTGCACCGTGTGCTCGAGGAGCCCGTGGCGGTAGGCGTGGTGCACGTGCGTGGCGGCCGGGGAGGTGCGGAAGGCGTCGCCGACCTCGTCCATCACGTTGCGCACGGCGGCGCGCAGCTCGGGGTTCGAAATCCCCTCTATGAAGGCGTTCAGGTCCCTCCAGAGGAGCTCCGCGTCCTCAGGGGCGGTCTCGACCAGGTTGGCGAGCGCCTCGGGCGAGGTCAGCTCCCCGGGCGGGATGACGGACGCCTTTGAGAGCTTCGGCGAGAAGCGGCCCTGGTAGGACTCGGACTTGCCCTCGACCCGGACGACCGCGCCCTCGCCGGCCGCCCTCATGGCCTCGAACGCCGGGCTGTCGGAGAACACGGTGCAGCTGAAGGAGCCGCTGCGGTCCCCGAGCTCGACGACGAGGTAAGGGTTGCCGTTGGAGGCGGTCTTCACGGCCGCGCGCCTGAGGACAAGCAGGCTCGCGAACGCGCGGCCCGAGGGGGCGTCCGCAGCCTTGAGGTCCCGGACGCTGGAGAGGGGGAGGGGATCAGCCATATTTTTTGACGAGCGCGGTGAAGTCCCGGAAGAACGGGTGCGACGAGCCCCCCAGGATGGTGTAGAACACGGTCTCCGCCGGCAGGACGTGGGCCCCGGCGCGGGCCAGGGCCTCCAGGCATGTTCGGGCGTCGGCCTCGCGCCGGGCCCCGACGCAGTCCGAGAGCACCGTGACAGGGGTCCCGGCCTGGAGCGCGTCGACGGCCGTCTGGAAGACGCAGACGGGGGTCTCGACGCCGCAGAGGATCAGGTGCTCGATGCTGCGCCCCTCGGTGAGGGCCCTGCGGACGTCGCTGCCCGCCGCCAGCGCCGAGAAGGTGTCCTTGGGCACCGCGGCCGGGGAGCCCGCGAGCGCCAGGAGCGCGGGCTCGGTGCCCCCGAGCTTCCCCGGGGCCTGCTCGGTGAAGGCGACCGGCATGCCGAGGCCGTGGGCCGCCGCGACGGCGAACTCGCACCGGCGCTGGATCCGGATGCCGCCGCCCACGGCCCTCAGGAAGACGGGCTGCAGGTCCAGGCAGAGGAGGAGGGCGCCCTCGACGGGCTTTGCGGCGCTCATCAGAAGTATTTCTGGCGCGCCTTCACCTGGACGACGCGCCGCTCGGGCAGGACATAGGCCGTCAGGTGGCCCCCCATGACGCAGCCCGTGTCGATCCCGATCGACCACTTGAGCCGGTAGACCTCGGGCCTGGGGGTGTGGCCGTAGACGACGAAGGGCGGCCCGCCCCAGAGGTCCGCCCATGACGGGGCGTCGGGCGCGTCCGCGCGCTTCCTCGGCCGCCCGTCCTTGTCGATCGACTGGATGCGGGTGACAACCTCGGCGGGCTGCCTCTGCCAGGGCTCGCCCGGCAGGAACCCCCCGTGGACGAAGACCGTGTTCAGCTCCGGCTCCTCGAACGTGAGCGGCATCGCCTCGATGTAGTCCCAGTCCTGGGTCCTCAGGGCGTCGAACGTCTCGAGGTCATGCTCCTTCATGTACTTGCGGTCGCCGGTCTTTCGGAACTTGAGGAGGCGCAGCTCGTGGTTTCCCATGAGGGACAGGGCGCCCGCCGCCTTCGCGCGGTCGATGACCCCCGGGCTGTCGGGGCCCCGGTTGACCAGGTCGCCCAGGAGCACCAACCGGTCGCCCGCCGTGAGCTCAAGCTGGTCCAGCAGCTCGTTGAATTCGCTGAGGCAGCCGTGGATGTCTCCGACGGCGATGAGGCGTCCGATCATTATGGATAGTGTGCGCGAGTGGCGGTGCGGCGCAAATTGGCTAGCGTCCCGGGGCAGGGGAAGTAAACAAGAAAGGCTCAAACCCATGGAAATGAACCTGCAGCCGAGGGCCCTGTCGTGTTTTGTCTCAGGCGAGCCCTTCCGCGAGGGCGACCGTGTCACGAGCGTGCTCGCCCGGTCGGACTCGGGAGCCGTCGTGCGCTACGACGCCCTCGAGGCGAACGCGGCCTCGCTGGCCCCGGAGGGCTTCGTCGCGTGCAGCTGGGTGCAGGTCTTCAAGCCGCAGCCGAAGGACGAGAACCGCGACCGCACGCTGAAACTGACCGCCGAGAACCTCTTCCTGACGCTCGCCGACCCCTCGACCGAGGCCACGCCCGAGACAGCGCGGCTCGTGCGCTTCCTGGCGCTGCTCCTCGAGAGGAAGAGGCTCATCCGGCCGAGGGGAAGGAGCCCGGGCGGCGAGGGGGACCTCTACGAGCACGGCAGGACGAAGCAGATGTTCACGGTGCCCGCGACCGAGCTCACGCCGGAATTCTTCACGGCCGTCAGGGAGCAGCTCTCGGTCCTCGTGGGCGAGCCGTCCGCCCCGCAGGGCGCCGCGCCGGCCGGGGCCGGGGCGGCTACGTCCTGACCGGGATGTCCTGCCCGGCCAGGTAGCCCTTGAGACCGGGGATCGTGAGGGCGCCGAAGTGGAAGAGGGAGGCCGCCAGGGCCGCGCTCGCGCCGCCGGCGCCCAGCACCTCGGCAAAATGCTCCGGGCGGCCCGCGCCGCCGCTGGCGACCACGGGCACAGGGACGGCGTCGCTCACGAGCCGCGTGAGCTCGATGTCGTAGCCGGCCTGGGTCCCGTCCCGGTCCATGCTGGTGAGGAGGATCTCGCCGGCGCCGAGCTCGACCGCCTTCCTGGCCCACTCGACGGCGTCCAGGCCCGTGGCGTTGCGGCCGCCGTGGGTGTACACCCTCCAGCGCGGCGCGGGCCCCGGCTCGCGCTTGGCGTCGATCGCCACGACGATGCACTGGGAGCCGAAGCGGTCCGAGGACTCGAGGATGAGGCCGGGCTCGGCGATGGCGGAGGTGTTGAGGGAGACCTTGTCCGCGCCGGCGCGCAGCATCGCCTCGATGTCGGTGGCCGAGCGCAGGCCGCCCCCGACCGTGAGCGGCATGAAGCAGCGCTCCGCCGTCGCGGCGACGACGTCGTGGAGGATCTTGCGGCCGTCGCTCGACGCCGTGATGTCCAGGAAGACGAGCTCGTCGGCCCCCTGGGCGTCGTAGGCCGCCGCGCACTCGACCGGGTCGCCGGCGTCCCTGAGCTCCTTGAACCTGACGCCCTTCACGACCCTTCCCTCGGTGACGTCGAGGCAGGGGATGATGCGCCTGGAAAGCATCAGCCGTCTTCCCGCACGACGTCCGGCTCGAAGCTGACGGCCAGGCGGTAGACGTGGCCGGGCCTCATGATGAGCGGGTGGTCGCGGATCAGGTACTGCAGGTAGTGGATCTTGCCGAAGTTCGTTCGGTAGGTGGGGTCGGCCGTGACGACCTCGGTCTCCTGCCAGCTGCCCTGGAAGTCGTCCTTGGTGACGCTGCAGCGGTGGCCGAGCGGCCCGAGGATGGGCGAGCCCGGCACGCGGTACTTGGAGTGGGGCGCGGCGACGACGAGCACGTAGCGGAACTTGTCGAGCGTCACCTGCTGCTTCACCGTGTACGCGAACTCGCACGAGACGTTCTTGCCGGCGAAGTTCCACTGGACCTTGCAGCTGCCGAGGTTCTTCACGAACTCCTCCTTCGTCGTGATCAGCTCGGGCTGCTCGTACCGGAAGTAGAAGCTGTTGCGCATCCCGAGCCCCGTGACGCAGTTCTTCCCGTAGAACGCCGGCAGCGTGACGTGGTCGCCGAACGTGAGCTCGGGCAGCATGACCGGCAGGTACACGTTGTTCGGCCAGTCAAAGACGCCGGGCGAGTGGGGGAAGGGAAGCGCGTCGCTCGAGAGGTGCCCGCCGCAGCTGATGAGCGGGATCGACAGGTGAAGGCCCGACTCGGCGTCGCGGTACATGAAGAGCCCCTGCTCCTTCCTGTTGCCCTTGTCGAAGATGACGAAGCGCCCCGACGTCTTCGGGGGCTCGGACCAGGGGGCCCCGGCGGGCATCTGCACCGTCTTCACGAGGCGCGACCACTGGCAGAGGTAGCGCGCCGCGTCGAAGTTGGCCATGCGCGTCGTGTGGGCCCCGTAGGCCGTGCGCTCGTCGTCGCGCAGGTCCAGGAAGCCGTGCTCCTGGTCGAGGTACGTCTGGTAGAAGAACATGAACAGGCGCCGCAGGATGTCGAAGTACTTCTGCCTCTGGTCGTCGGGGATCCAGCCGTCCCGAAGCCCCTGGAGGATCAGGCTCACGCAGTGCATCTGGCCGTACGCGCCGGCGGCGCGCCCGAACGCCCAGCCGAGGCCGTCCGCCCGCACGAGGTCGGGCATCATGCGGATGTACTTCTCGGCGTAGGTGCGCAGCGTCGGCAGCTTGCGGTCGCGCACCCCGCTGTTCGCGTGGAGCTGGAGCGCGGAGCGGATGAAGACGAGCGCCATCACCCCGTAGAGGTTGAAGTTGCCGCCGAGCCCGCTCACGGAGTCGTCGAAGAAGCCCGCAGAGCTCGTCTGGTTGATCCGGTCCACCATGCGCTCGATGAGGCGCGAGGTCTCGTCCTTCTTGGA
>CAZDZL010000097.1:0-5229 GCA_964509885.1 uncultured Opitutaceae bacterium
AGCTCGAAGGATTCGCACTGCTGGGCGGCCTCGTTCCTCGGCTGCAGATGGAGCGACTGCCAGGCCGAGCCCACGGGGGTGCTGTGGGTGTACTTGGTCCTGTGCGTGACGCTGTAGCGGGGCATGGTCAGCGCAGGTTGGGGACCTGCTGGGTTCCGCCCGACACCTCGGAATGGCTGAAGTAGATCTGCGACAGCCGGCTGTTGAACTCCGTGAGGATGGCCTCCGCCCCAGTGAAGAACGCCTGCGCCTGGTAGGGGTCGCTGGCGAGGACGGAGGGCTCGATCAGCTTGGCGTTGCTGACCAGCCGGAACGCCGTGGCCCGGAGCGCCGAGACGGCGCGCGGCGCCAGCTCCTCCGGCAGCGCCGCCACGTGCTCCGCGATCCGGTCGGCCTGGAAGCGGAGTCCCCTCGGGTTTTCCGGGGCGCCGATGAGCCACGCGAGGATCGACGACGGCTGATATACGCCGTGGTAGAGGCTCTTGTAGGTGAAAAGGCACGCCGTGTAGTGGAGAAGCGTCTGGAGCCGGAACTCGCTCGGGGGCTCGTCCGGCTCCCCGCCCGTCCGCTCCGGCAGCAGCAGCTCGTCGGCGAGGAAGACGATGTGCCTCGCCCGCTCGACCCGGAGCCCAAGCTTCAGGAAGTGCCAGCCGGTGTCGTGGGCGAGCGTCTCGCTGCCGAGGGCCTCGATCGACGCCAGCTGCTGGCCGAGGTCGTGTGCGCCGAGCGGATTGCCGCCGGTGGCTATGGCCCTCAGGCGCCGTATGACCCTCCAGAACTCCGGCGGCAGGCTGACCTTCACCTGGTCCAGCACCCGGATCAGGCTGTCCAGGTTCGCAGCTAGACTTCCTGGCTGCTCCCGGTCGTCCGCCTCGGCCCGGATCTGGGCCGCCATGTCCGAGAGGGTGGCTTCCTCGTCCGGCTCGCTCTGCAGGGAGGTCAGAAGCAGGCGCATGGCGTCCCGCGTCACCTCGGGATCGAGCGCCGCGGCCTCGCCCTGGAGCAGGGGGTCCAGCTGGTCGAGGAGACGGAGCATCTGGGCCGTGCGCTCCAGGTACCGGCCGAGCCAGTAGAGGTTGTCGGCCAGCCGGCTCGGCGTGCTTTCAACCCGGTGGTAGCCCGTCCCCGAGTCGGGAAGGATGATCACGGGCGGGTCATGGGGGGCGCCGGACGAGATCACCCAGGTATCCTTGGTCGCGCCGCCCTTCTGGAGGGACACGATCGCGTCGGCGCCCGTCGGGTCGAATCGGGTCAGGCCGCCGGGCATCACGCGGTACTCGCCGTCGTGCCAGGCGACGAAGAGCCGCATGACGAAGGGCACGGGCCGGAGTCCCCCCTCGGACCAGGCGGGCGTCGTGCCGAGAAGGAGGCGCTCCTGGCCGCAGAAATCGCCCGGGCGCGAACGTATGGCCGCGGCCAGTGCGTCGCGGTCGCTGCCGTTCAGAAGGGCACCATAGCGCGTCGCGGAGGCCCCGCGCGCCCGGAAGGCCGGCTTGATCACGAGGGCCGAAAGGTTGTCGAGGACGTACTCCCTCGCCACCTTCTGCCCGCACCACCAGGTGGCGACGCTCGGCAGCCGCAGGGCCTCGCCGAGGACGGCCTGGCAGAGGGGTTTCAGGAAGGCGAGGAACGACGCGCTCTCGAGGGCGGCGCCGCCGATCTGGTTGGCGATGGCGACGCGGCCCCCATGGGCGGCGTGGACCAGGCCCGGCACGCCGAGGACGGACTCGGAGTTGAGCTCCAGCGGGTCGCAGAAGCCGGAGTCCACCCGGCGGACGATCGCCGAGACCTTCCGGAGGCCCCCGACCGTCCGCAGGAAGACCTGCCGGTCCCGGGTCGTGAGGTCGGCCCCCTCGACCAGGGGGTAGCCGAGGTAGCGGGCGAGGTAGGCGTGCTCGTAGTAGGTCTCGTTGGCCGGGCCGGGCGTCAGGAAGACGATCCGGGCGTCCTCGCCCCGGCCGGGGGAAGGGGCGAGCTTGCCCAGGGAGGCGCCGAAGTCGTGGTAGAAAGGCGAGATCGGCTCGACGCCCATCCCCTGGAATTCCTGGGGGAGGGCGGTGTGGACGAGGAAGCGGTTCTGAAGCGTGTACCCCAGCCCCGAGGGGGCGTCCATCCGGTCCTGGAGGACCCACCACTTCCCGTCGGGCGCGCGGCCGATGTCGACCGCGTAGTGGTGCAGGAAGACGCCCGGCTGGCTCCCGAGGCCGACGCAGGGCCGAAGGAACCGGGGGTTTGCCATCGCGAGCTTGGCCGGGAGGATCCGGTTCCTGAGGAATTTCTGGGGACCGTAGAGGTCGGAAAGCAGCGTGTTGAAGAGCCTGGCCCTCTGGCGGAGCCCGTCGCTAAGGACCGCCCAGTCCTCCGCGCCCACGAGCTGGGGCACGACGTCGAGCGGCCAGGGCTTGGGGTCCGAGCGGGCCCCCGCGTAGACGTTCATGCTGACGTCCTGCTCCAGGACGGCCCGGCTGCAGGCCTCCGTGGCGCCACGGAGCGTCGCGTTGGCGTCCGGGCCCAGGCGCCCCAGGAACTGCGCCCACGCCGGCCGGATGGAGCCATCGGGCGCGCGGCACTCGTCGTAGCGGCCTGGAGGGCCGGCGTACCCGGGCAGCGGGTCGTCGGTCAAGGCAAGGGGGGTCGGCGGAGCCATCGAAAAAAGGGGCGTAAAGCCCCTTATGACTGGGCGGGCTTTGCCTTGTCGGCAAGGCGCAGGTCGACCGTGTAGCGGAATTCCGGGGAGATCGGGCGCTCGGCCACCGGCTTCATGGGGCCGGGGGTGTAGCTCTGGGGGAAGAACCGGGCCAGGCGGCGGCTCTCCGCCTCGTAGGAATTTACCGGCATCTTGGCGTAGCTGCGGCCGCCGGGGTGGGCGACGTGGTAGGTGCAGCCGCCGATCGAGCGGCCGTTCCAGGTGTCGACGAGGTCGAAGACCAGGGGGCTGTCGACCCCGATCGTCGGGTGGAGCGCCGAGGGGGGCTGCCAGGCCCGGTACCGCACGCCGGCGACATGGTCGCCGCTCGCGGTGCCGGTCGAGTGGAGCGGGATCAGGACCCCGTTGCAGGCGACGACGTAGCGCTCCGGGGAAAGCCCCGAGAGCTTCACCTGGAGGCGCTCCACGGAGGAGTCGACGAAGCGGACGGTGCCCCCGATGCTTTCCTCGCCCATCACGTGCCAGGGCTCGAGGGCGTGGCGGAGCTCGATCTCCATCTCGTGGCAGCGCACGCGGCCGAGGACGGGGAGCCGGAACTCCAGGTGCGGGGCGAACCAGCTCTCCTGGAAGGGCAGGCCCCAGCCCTTCAGGTCGGCCACGACCTCGGCGATGTCGGCCTGCAGGAAGTGGTGCAGCATGAACCGGTCGTGGAGCTCCGTCCCCCAGCGGGCCAGCCGCCTTGGGCTGAACGGGTGCTCCCAGAAGCGGGCGACCAGCGCCCGCAGCAGCAGCTGCTGCACGAGGCTCATCCTCGGGTGGGGGGGCATCTCGAAGGCCCGGAACTCGAGGAGGCCCAGGCGGCCGGTCGCGCTGTCGGGCGAGTACAATTTGTCGATGCAGAACTCGGCCCTGTGGGTGTTGCCCGTGACGTCGACCAGCAGGTTCCGGAAGATGCGGTCGACCAGCCAGGGCGGGCAGACGCCCGGGGCGTCGCCCGCCTTGGCGAGCTTGCGGTCGAGCTCCAGGAACGCGATCTCGAGCTCGTAGATGCTGTCGTTCCTCGCCTCGTCGATCCGGGGGCTCTGGCTCGTGGGGCCGATGAAGAGCCCGCTGAAGAGGTAGCTGAGCGCGGGATGCTGGTGCCAGTAGGCGAGCAGGCTCTTCAGCAGGTGGGGCCTCCGGAGGATGGGGCTGTCCTCGGGGGTCGGTCCCCCGAGCACCACGTGGTTGCCGCCGCCCGTGCCGACGTGGCGACCGTCGACCATGAACTTCTCGGCGCAGAGCCCGCATTCCCGGGCGGTGTCGTAGAGCCACTGGGTCTTCGTGCAGAGCTCCGGCCAGGTTCCCGAGGGATTGATGTTCACCTCGATGACGCCCGGGTCGGGCGTGATCTTGATGTTGTCCAGGATGGGGTCGAACGGGGGCAGGTACCCCTCGAGGACGACCGGCAGCCCCAGCGACGTGGCGGTCGCCTCGACATGGTCGAGGAGCACGAGGTAGTCGTCCACGCGGTCGACGGGCGGCAGGAAGATGTGAACGTTGCCGCCCCGCGTCTCGACGCAGAGGGCGATCCGCACCTCCGTGTCCGGGTTGGGCCCGATGGCCCCGGGAACCCTCCAGGGCTGGAGCGAAAGGGGCATCCTGAGGCCCATCGGGGAATCCCCCGGGATCAGGAACATCCTTCCCGCCACGAAATGCCAGGGCGACGACCTCCAGGCCCCGGACGGGTCGCGGATGACCGGGAGCGCGTAGCCGACCTCGGTGTCGACGCCGGCCTCGAGCATCGCGCCCAGGCGGTCCCTCTCCATCTTGTCGTTCGTGCTCACCTCATTGGGGTCGTACCCCGCGGGGAGCCTCCTCTCCCTCCAGACCGTGTAGAGGGCGTCCTCGTAGCCGGGGACGAGCCTGTCCTCGGCGATCCCCAGGCGCCCGGCGAGGGCGGCCGCGAAGGCGCGGGCGTCCCCGGCCGAGTGGGTCCCGGGCACGGTGGGGTCGGCGAGGAGGAGCGGGATGTGCCAGATGGGTTTCCCGTCCTTCCTCCAGTAGCAGGAGAGCACCCAGCGGGGCAGCGGTTCCCCCGGGTACCACTTCCCCTGGCCGTAGTGGACGAACCCGCCCTTCCCGAACTCCCTGAAGACCCGGGAGAACAGCTTGCCGGCCAGCTCGCGCTTGCGGGCACCCAGGGCCAGGATGTTCCACTCGGCGCCGTCCATGTCGTTTGCCGCGATGAAGGTGGGCTCGCCGCCTACGGTGAGTTTCACGTCCCCGGCCTCGAGGATCGTGTCGATCTTTAGCCCCACGGCGTCGATCGCGGCCCAGTCATCGGCGGAGTAGGGGAGCGTGACCCGGGGCGTCTCGAGGATGCGGCGCACGTTCATGGCGAAGGCGAAGGTGCTCTCGGATTTCTCGACGGCCCCGCTGATCGGGGCCGCGCTCGAGGGCTCGGGGGTGCAGGCGAGCGGGATGTGGCCCTCGCCCGCGAGGAGGCCCGAGGTCGGGTCGAGGCCGATCCAGCCGGCTCCGGGCAGGTAGACCTCGCACCACGCGTGCAGGTCCGTGAAGTCCTGGGAGGCGCCGGCGGG
>CAZDZL010000098.1:0-5200 GCA_964509885.1 uncultured Opitutaceae bacterium
AAGCGGCTGCCGTCCTTGCGGATGTACGTGAGCTCGTAGATGTCCTCGATACCCCGTGAGGCCTTGAACACCAGGGCCTCGAAGCCGGGTGCGATCGTGGATCCCAGCTCGGCGCTGAGCGCCTTGGCTCGGACAACGATCTCATTTGGATCGGAGATCTCGGCGGGCGTGACCTTGTTCACGACGTCCGCAGCGGCATAACCGAGCATGCGCTCGGCTCCCACGTTGAAGATCTGGATCACGCCCTTCTCGTCCGTGGCGATGCTCGAGAAGTTGGCGCTGTTGAAGATCGCGCTCTGGAGGGCCCCGGCCTTGAGGAGGGCCTGCTCCGCCATTTTCCGGGCGCTGTTGTCGGTTCCGATCAGCAGGTAGCCAATGATGGCGCCGTCATCGCCGCGTAGTGCCGTGACGGATACGATGGCTGGGAAACGACTGCCGTCCTTGCGGATATACGTGAGCTCGTAGATGTCCTCAATCCCCCGCGTGGCCTTGAAGACCAGCGCCTCAAAGCCGGGTGCGATAGTGGATCCCAGCTCGTCGCTGAGCGCCTTGGCGCGGGCCACGATCTCCTGCGGGTCGGAGATCTCCGCCGGTGTGACCTTGTTCACGACGTCCGCGGCGGCATAGCCCAGCATGCGCTCGGCTCCCACGTTGAAGATCTGGATCACGCCCTTCTCGTCCGTGGCGATGCTCGAGAAGTTGGCGCTGTTGAAGATCGCGCTCTGGAGGGCCCCGGCCTTGAGGAGGGCCTGCTCCGCCATTTTCCGGGCGCTGTTGTCGGTTCCGATCAGCAGGTAGCCAATGATGGCCCCGTCATCGGCGCGCAGAGCCGTGACGGACACGATGGCGGGGAAGCGGCTGCCGTCCTTTCGGAAGTACGTGAGCTCGTAGATGTCCTCGATACCCCGTGAGGCCTTGAACACCAGGGCCTCGAAGCCGGGTGCGATCGTGGATCCCAGCTCGGCGCTGAGCGCCTTGGCTCGGACAACGATCTCATTTGGATCGGAGATCTCGGCGGGCGTGACCTTGTTCACGACGTCCGCAGCGGCATAACCGAGCATGCGCTCGGCTCCCACGTTGAAGATCTGGATCACGCCCTTCTCGTCCGTGGCGATGCTCGAGAAGTTGGCGCTGTTGAAGATCGCACTCTGGAGGGCCCCCGTTTTAAGCAGCGCCTCCTTTCTCCTGTCTTCGGCTATAACCTCAACCGTTCCGGCGTGGACGTATTCGGGCTCCTGGGATGTCAAAAGTTCGGTTTGCATCAAAGTGGACCCTTTGAGGGCAACCGGATACTATCTTAACCATAAGCCCGAAGGTCAGTGGGTAATCACCCCATTCACCACGCACGCAACACCCTATGGTCATCCATTCATTCGGGAAAGAATCCGTCCGTGGACGGCGCGGGGCAACGGAGGGTCCTAATGCCGCTTCCCCAAAGTAAGAGATGGTGCTCAGGAAGGGACTCGAACCCTTACGCCTTACGGCACACGCCCCTCAAACGTGTGTGTCTACCAATTCCACCACCTGAGCATCTAAATCGGGGAGGGGCTAATCAGCGGCATCCCCCCGGGGTTGTCCAGCCCTGAAATTGGGTTTTGACCCCCCCGCCTCTCTGAACGACCGTCAGGGCGGTCATACCCCCATGAAACTCGACGCAATCAAGGCGGCCCTGCTCGCCTCCTACGAGCTGGACGGGGGGATAAACCACCTGGACGGGGTCAACCTGCCGTCGCAGGCCTCGGCAAACGAGATCTCCCGCGAGTGCATGCACCTGCTTTTCCCGGGTTTCTTCGAGGAGAGCCGGCTCGAGAAGAAGGACATCCCCATGCTCGTGGAGCAGTCGCTCGCGAGGATCGGCGGCCGCCTGGAGGTCGAGATCGAGAAGAGCCTGCGGTTCGCCAAGGACCCCGACCCGGGCGTCCGGGCCCGCCAGCTGGCCGGCGAGGCGCTGTCCAAGCTCCCGGAGCTGCGCAGGGCGATCCGCACGGACGTCGAGGCGGCCTACCAGGGGGACCCGGCCGCCCTGAGCTACGAGGAGATCATCCTCGCCTACCCCTGCGTCCTCGCGATCTCGCTCCAGCGCTTCGCGCACGTTCTTTACGGGCTCAATGTCCCGCTTCTGCCCCGGATGATCACCGAGTTCGCCCATGAGCGCACGGGAATCGACATCCACCCCGGCGCGCAGATCGGCACGCATTTCTTCATAGACCACGGCACTGGGGTTGTCATCGGGGAGACCGCGACCATCGGCACCCGGGTCAAGCTGTACCAAGGCGTGACCCTGGGCGCGAAGTCATTTGAGACGGACAACAAGGGCAACCCGGTCAAGGGCGTGAAGCGCCATCCCGACATCGGGGACAACGTGACGATCTACGCCCATGCGACCATCCTCGGCGGGGACACCCGAATCGGGGCAAACTCGGTGGTCGGCGGCAACGTCTGGCTCATCGAGTCGGTGCCGGCAAACAGCATCGCCTATTTCAAGACCGACGACCTGGTCATCAGGCCGCGCCAGAAGAAGGAGACCCTGGTCGGCTACGTCGAGGACTGGGTGATCTGAGCTACCCGGCCCGAGAGGGCGCGGATATCCAGCGGCTCTGGCGGTCGTCGACGCCGCGCGCAAGCTCCGCCGCGAAGAACGGCCCGCGGTAGATCATGCCCGTGTAGACCTGGACGAGGGTCGCGCCTGCATCCAGCTTCTCCGCCGCGCCCCGGGCGTCCGTGATGCCCCCCACCCCGATGATCGGAAGCCTGCCGCAGGTCGCCCGGGAGACATAGCCAATGACCGCGGTCGAGCGGGCCCGAAGGGGTGCCCCGCTCAGGCCGCCCGACTCGGTGACGGCCGCAAACGCCCCCGGCCTCGCGAGCGTCGTGTTGGTGGCGATCAGTCCGTCGAGGCCGAAGTCGGACACCACGCCTAGGACGGCGTCAATCTGAGGGAATTCGAGGTCCGGCGAGATCTTTAGGAGAATGGGGAGCCGCGCCAAGCCCCGGGCGGACGTCCGCTCGCGATTGGCATGCGTGATCGCAGAGAGGAGCTCCCTGAGCCGGGACTCGTCCTGGAGCTGGCGAAGGCCGGGCGTGTTGGGGCTCGAGACATTGAGGACCACATAGTCGGCGTGGTCGGCGAGCCTCGCAAAGCTCGCGAGGTAGTCTTCAGCCGCCCGGTCGATCTCCGTCACCTTGGACTTGCCGAGGTTTATTCCCACGGGGATGCGCCTCTTCCCGGGAGGGGACTGGCCCGCCAGGCGCGCCGCGACCGCCTCCGCGCCCTGGTTGTTGAAGCCGAGGCGGTTGATCACGGCCTCCTCGCGCGGAAAGCGGAACATCCTGGGGCGCGGGTTGCCGGGCTGGGCCAGGGCGGTCACGGTTCCCACCTCCACGTGCCCGAAGCCGAGGGCTGCGGCTGCCGGCCACGCCCGGGCGTTCTTGTCGAAGCCGGCCGCCAGGCCGATGGCATTGGGGAATTTGAGCCCAAAGGCCTCGACCGGTCGGAAGGTTCCCGGGGATAGGCGCACCAGGGCCTCGAGCATCCGGCAGAGCGGCGTCACGCGTCCCAGGAGCGCCATGGAGTCGACGGCCAGCTCGTGCGCCCGCTCGGAATCCATCCGGAAGAGGACAGGCCTGAGGAGTTTTCCGTAGAGTGAGCCCATGTGACAACAGCGTGAAATCCGGGGGTTAAAACGCAAGAACGGTGCCTGAAACCAGCGATAGACCAATGCGTTCCGCACAGGTCCCCGACAAAATCACATGGGTTGCTTTTGTGCTTGTTATTTACCCCCCCCCTCGCACGCTGCGCTAAAATTTCCCTCGTATACCGCATCCATGGCAAAGCCCACCTCCACCCTAGACTGGTGCATCGTTAGACTCGGCGAAGACCACAACTGGTGGGTGAGTGAGACAAGCGACCCGGTGCGCTGGGACGTCGACGGGCTCAGCATCGTCGACCCAAGGCAGGTCGCCCACCTGATCGAGCTCGTGGACGCACTGCGCGACTACGGATTCCAGCAGGACCTCTTCGAGGCCGCGTTCATCCCGTTCCGGATCGAGAAGGACCTCGGCGGCGGCAAGGTCCGGCTGAAGCGGGTGAAGGAGTCCCTCTTCGACTCGGACGAGAAGCTGTTCGTCCTGCCCGACATCCTTGACGAGGAGAACGGGCCCTACGCGGACCTGCTCGACCACCTCACGCGCTGCCGCGTGAAGATGCTCAACGACCTCTTCAGCTTCGAGAACAAGCTGACCGTGGACGAGGTCGAGGACGAGATCCGCGAGGAGCAGAACACCCATTTCATCGAGGGAAAGGCCGTGCACACGTTCAGCGAGCTGTGCGCCATCCTCGACTTCATGCCCGACGGCATCGACACCGACGAGGAGCAGCCGTCAAAGGCCGCCGAGGAGGAGGAGGACGACCTGCCGACCCTCGACGCGGAGGAGGAGGAGAAACTGAAGAACGACGAGTCCCTCAAGTGGGACGACGACGGCGAGGACGAGAAGGATGACGAAAAGGCGGACGGGGAGAAGAAGGACGAGGACGAGAAGGAGGACGCGGGCGAGGAGGAAGAGGCCGAGAAGCCCAAGCGAAAGTCGCGGGGCAAGCGCTGAGGCCGGCCCCGACCGCACCATGCACCTGCGCCTCGCCGCGACGATGGCCCTCCTGGGAATCCTCGCGGGATGCGCGACGGAGAGCCCTACCGTCAGGAACCCGGTCATCCCGGCGGCGGCCTCGGCCTCGCACCTGCGACCCGGCGACAACCTGACCGTGGCGATCATCGGCGTCCCCGACCCCTCGACAAACTCCGTGCAGGTCGACGACCAGGGCACCATCAGCCTTCCCTACATCGGGCCCATCAAGGCCTCCGGCGAGACCACGGGCGGGCTCACCCAGGCGATCCGCGAGGCCTATGTGACCAAGAAGATCTACACATCGGTCGACATATCGGTCACGGTCACTGAGCGCTACGTCTACGTCGGGGGCGAGGTCCAGAAGCCGGGGCGCATCATCTGGACGCCGGACCTGACCGCGGCAAAGGCCGTCCAGGCCGCCGGGGGCTTCACGCTCTACGCCAAGGAGGACAAGGTGAGCGTCGTGCGCAGCCAGATCCTCTATGACGTCGACATCAAGCTCGCCCAGAAGGACCCCTCGCAGGACCCAAAGCTTGAGCCCGGCGACTCGATCCAGGTCTCCCGCACCGCGTTCTAG
>CAZDZL010000099.1:0-4635 GCA_964509885.1 uncultured Opitutaceae bacterium
GCGATCGTGCGCGACATGGAATGGTCCGGCAACGAGATCATGAAGTATCTGAATACTGAATACAGATCGGCCGGCGCCCCCCAGGGATGATCGCGCGCCCCCTGGACCTCGCGACACGGCTGCGGCCGCCCCCCCACGGGACGGGGGCCCTGCACTACGTCAACGTCGGGCTCCTCGGCCTTTTCTTCTGCGTGTTCGGCTCGCGCTTCGTCCTGGCGCCGGGGCTCGGCGTGGATTTCCAGCTGCCGGAGCTCGAGGGGGCCCAGGCCGGCGCGGCGCAGCCCACCCAGGTGATCAGCGTCCTTCGCTCGGGCCAGGTCTTCTCGGAGGACGGGCTCGTGGACAATGGTCAGCTTCGCGAGTGGCTGAAAGCGAGGGCGGCCCGGGGCGGCCCGAAGCCGATGCTCCTCGTCCGCGCGAGCGCCGGGGTGACCCTCGCCGAGCTGATCGAGATCGAGGGCGCCGCCCACGAGGCCGGCTTCAGGGTGCTCCTCGGGGCGGAGGAGCGCCGGGCGGCGACAGGGCCGGTCGAGACGCGGTGAGACCCCGGGCCTCACGCTTTGGGAGGGCTTGGACATGGGCCTCGATCGCTGGAGTCATTGCCTTTCTGATACTTACGCTCCTCATTAGGGTCCCGGAGACGCCGGCGCCTGCCCAGGTACCCCGGGCCCCCTCCGTGCGCCTGGTGGACCCGGTCGTGATCATGAAGACCATGCTCCTCGACCCGACGCCCCTCTTCCTGCCCACCGCGTTCAACAGCTCCCGGATCGACTATGTACCCGGTGCGCCCGGGGGCGCCTTTGCGGGATTCCCGTTCAAGAAGACCTTCTCGGACTCGGAGCTGGAACTCCACCTTCCACCGGCGGCGACCGTGCCCGCGTCCCCCGCCGAGGCCCTTGCCGGCGACCCGCCGGGGGCACCGTTCATCGGCTTCGATCGCGCAAATCCAGTTGTGCAACCCCTTAGTCCGCGTGTGGCCTACGTAGAAATCATGGACGCCGGGACGGGACGGAGCGTGCTCGAGATGCCCGTGACCGGCGCGCGTCCCCCGGCCTCCGCCCCCTGGCAGCCGATGGAGTTCATCGCCGCCGTCGACCCCGCGGGCCTGGTCGGCCCGCTGGTGCCCACGACCCGCTCGGGCGTCGACGAGGTGGACACCTATTTTGGGCGCTACCTGGCCGACACGCTGAGGGTGGGGCAGAGGCTGGCGCCGGGCTTTTACCGCATCGTCGTGGGCCCCTGAATTCCCCCTGAAATCGGGCTTAGCGCGCCGGCGCGCCGGAATTATCGCCGGGTGTGAAAATTACTGTTGACGCACCAAAATCCAAGGCGCACTTTCATCGCTCTTTTCGGTTTCTTGCAACGCAGTCTTGGTCTGCCCAGATAGCTCAGTTGGCAGAGCACGTCCTTGGTAAGGACGAGGTCGCCGGTTCAAATCCGGTTCTGGGCTCCAGGTCAAAGGACACCGTCGGCGGCTTCTCCGACGTTAAACCAGAGGTCGCATTTCCAATCCTAAAACCAACCAAACGTCCCCTCCATGGCTAAAGGCACATTCGAACGCAAGAAACCGCACGTCAACGTCGGCACCATCGGTCACGTCGACCATGGCAAGACTACGCTCACAACCGCGATCCTGAAGGTCCAGGCGGACAAGGGTCTGGCCGAGTTCAAGTCGTACGCGGACATCGCAAAGGGCGGCACTTTCCGTGACGCCTCCAAGATCGTCACGATCTCCGTGGCCCACGTGGAATACGAGAGCTCGAAGCGCCACTACGCGCACGTCGACTGCCCGGGGCACGCCGACTTCGTGAAGAACATGATCACGGGCGCCGCCCAGATGGACGGCGCGATCCTGGTCGTCTCCGCGGCCGACGGCCCGATGCCGCAGACCCGCGAGCACATCCTGCTCGCCTACCAGGTCGGCGTCCCGAAGCTCGTCGTCTTCCTGAACAAGGTCGACCTGATCGACGACAAGGAGCTCCTGGAGCTCGTCGAGGAGGAGATCCGCGATCTCCTGACCAAGTACAAGTTTGACGGCAAGGCCGCCAAGATCATCCACGGGTCCGCGACGGCCGCCCTCGAGGGCAAGCCCGAGGGCGTCAAGGCGATCAGCGACCTCATGGACGCGATTGACGCCGAGATCCCGGAGCCCGTCCGCGAGATCGACAAGCCGTTCCTGATGTCGGTCGAGGACGTGTTCTCGATCACGGGCCGCGGCACGGTCGCCACGGGCCGCATCGAGCGCGGCGTCGTCAAGCTGAACGAGACCGTCGAGATCGTCGGCCTGAAGGACACCTCGTCCACGGTCGTCACCGGCATCGAGATGTTCCGCAAGCTGCTCGACCAGGGGCAGGCCGGGGACAACGTCGGCGTCCTCCTTCGCGGCATCGAGAAAGAGGGGATCGAGCGGGGCCAGGTCCTCGCCGCGGTCAAGACCATCACGCCGCACAAGAAGGCCAAGGCCGAGATCTACGTCCTCTCAAAGGACGAGGGCGGCCGCCACACGCCGTTCTTCAACGGCTACCGCCCGCAGTTCTACTTCCGGACGACGGACGTGACCGGGATCATCGCGCTGCCGAAGGGCGTCGAGATGATCATGCCCGGAGACAACATCAACGTCGACATCGACCTCATTGTCCCGATCGCCATGGAGAAGACCCAGCGCTTCGCCATTCGCGAGGGCGGCCGCACAATCGGTGCCGGCCGTATCACGGAGATCACCGAGTAATCGTTCCTCCAGAAATACTTAAACCCGGCTCGCCGAGGTTCCGAAACGGGGACCTCGGCGTCGTCGTCTAAACAATTCCACGACTATAGGGGTGTAGCTCAATTGGTAGAGTAGCGGTCTCCAAAACCGTTGGTTGGGGGTTCGATTCCCTCCGCCCCTGCCACTTCAGAAGGTTTCTACAGCAGTTCATGAAAAATCCGTTCCAAAGCACGCGTATCTTTGTCGGCGAGATGGTCGGCGAGCTCCAGAAGGCGAGCTGGCCGACCCGGTCGGAGCTGCGCGACTCGACGATCGTCGTCATCATGGCGAGCTTCCTTCTCGGTCTCTTCACGAGCATCAGCGACTTCTCCCTCTACCAGGTGGTCGATCTGTTCACGTCGTTCGTCAGCCGCTAATCCCGCAATGTCCACCCAAACGACAGCCCCCGCGGGGGCCCAGTGGTTCGCCCTCCACACGCTCTCCGGCCAGGAGAACAAGGTGAAGAACTACATCGAGCGCTTCAAGAAGGCCGAGGAGCTTGAAAACGAGATCTTCGAGGTCCTCCTGCCGACCGAGGTCGTCTCCGAGGTGAAGAACGGCAAGAAGTCCTCGAAGGTAAGGAAGCTGTATCCCGGCTACGTCTTCATCCAGATGCGCCTCTTCGAGGAGGACGGCAACCTGATCAACAAGCCTTGGTATTTCGTCAAGGAGGTCGCCGGCGTCATCGGCTTCGTGGGCGGGGAGCACCCCGCGCCGCTTCGCCAGAGCGAGATCGACGAGATCCGCGCCCGCATCGAGGCCGCGAACGGCAAGGAGGTCCCGAAGGTGCAGTACACCGTCGGCGAGGAGGTCAAGATCAACGACGGCCCGTTCGCCAACCTGAACGGCCGGATCGACGAGATCGACCCGGACCGCGGCAAGCTGAAGATTTCCGTCTCCATCTTCGGCCGGTTCACGCCGGTCGAGCTCGAATACTGGCAGGTCCAGAGGAGCACCGAGTAATCCCGGTCGCCCAAAAAACAACTTACAATGGCCAAGAAAATCCAAGGCTACATCCGTCTTCAGCTCCCCGCAGGCGCGGCCAACCCCGCGCCCCCGGTCGGCCCCGCGCTGGGCGCCCAGGGCGTCAACATCATGGCGTTCTGCAAGGAGTTCAACGCGAAGACCAAGGACCAGAACGGCATGATCCTGCCCGTGGTCATCACGGTCTTCTCGGACAAGAGCTTCACGTTCATCCTGAAGTCGCCCCCGGCGTCGGTCCTCCTGAAGAAGGCGGCCAACATCGCGAGCGGCTCGGCCCGCCCCAACCAGGACAAGGTCGGCAAGGTCACCAAGAAGCAGCTGCTGGAGATCTACAATCTCAAGAAGAAGGACCTCAACGCGCACAGCGACGAGGCGGGCATCCGCATCATCGCCGGCACGGCCCGCAACATGGGCATCGAGGTCATCGACTAAGGCCAACGGAAAATTTTTGAAGCGGGAGTCCCACCAGGGACGCTACCACCGCAAGGAGCAAAACATGGAAAAACAAAGCAAACGATACCGCAGCGCCATCAAGGTCGCCGACCTCGCGAAGGACTACCCCCTGACCGAGGCCATCGACATCCTGGCCAAGTTCCCTAAGGCCAAGTTCGACGAGACCGTCGAGCTCTCCGTGCGCCTTGGCGTCGACCCCACCGCGGGCGACCAGATGATCCGCGGCACCACGCCCCTGCCGAACGGCTCGGGAAAGAAGGTCCGCGTCCTCGTGTTCACGGACAACGTGCAGGCCGCCCTGGACGCAGGCGCCGACCACGCCGGGCTCCAGGACATGATGGCCAAGATCAACGAGGGCTGGCTCGACTTCGACGTCGCCATCGCGACGACCGAGGCGATGAAGACCGTGCGCACGATCGCCCGCGTCCTCGGCCCCAAGGGCCTCATGCCGA
>CAZDZL010000100.1:0-3732 GCA_964509885.1 uncultured Opitutaceae bacterium
AGGTCCCGCGAGAGTAGGTTGTTGCCAGGTTATGGCCCGGTTCTTCGAAAGAGGAGCCGGGCCTCCTTTTTTTGCGGGGCCGCCGCCCCCGGCTCACGGCTCCCTGAAGAGGAGCGGGGCGAAGCGGTTCAGGCACTCGTGCCAGACCTTCCAGGTGTGCATCCCCGGCAGGGGCACGTCCTCGACCTGGAATCCGCGCGACCGCAGGTCGGCCTCGATCTTGCGGTTGTCGACCAGGTTGTCGTCGACCTTGCCGTTCTCCTTGAAGATCTCCCCGGTGCCGCAGCCGAACCAGAGGAGGCGGAAGTCCGCGGCCCTAGGCGTCAGCGCGGCGGTGAACGGCGTGTCATGGAACTCCGCGGCCGACGCGCTGAAGCCGCCCACGTAGGCGAAGAGGTCCGGGTGGTTGAGGCCGATCTCGAGGCTCTGGAGGCCTCCCATGGAGAGGCCGGCGATCGCGCGGCCCCTGCGGTCTCTCGCGACATTGTAGGCGGATGCCACCGCGGGCATGACCTCCTCGGTGAAGACCCTGGCGAACTGCCGGTTGTTGTCGGCGATCTTGGCGTCCCAGTTGAACGGCAGGACGTCCATGTCGCCGTAGCCGAAGGGCATCACGATCAGCATGGGCCGGGCCTTCCCCTCGGAGAGCAGGTTGTCGAGGATCACGTTGGCGCGGCCCTCGAGGGTCCAGTTGGACGCCGTCTGGCCGAAGCCGTGGAGGAGGTAGAGCACGGGGTAGGGGGCGCCCTTCGGGTCGTAGCCCGGCGGCGTGTAGACCAGGTAGTCGCTGTGGCCTCCGGGCAGGCCTTTCACCAGCTTTGAGGTGTAGCGGTGGTGGTGCACGACGCCGTGGGGGACGTCGCGCTCGACCCAGGGGAGCGGGCCCGTTCCGGTCACGGCCACGAAGCTGTTCAGGAAGGAGAGGTTCGGGTAGACCTCCGGGTTCACGGGGTCGAGCTGCGAGCGGCCGTTTACGAGGAACGTGTACCAGTAGAGCGAGGGGTCGAGCGGGGGCGTCGTGACGCTCCAGATCCCGTCCGCCTTCGAGAGGGGGAGCGGGTCCGGGAGGTTTGCTACGGAAACCTCGACCTTGGCGGCGCCGGCGTCCGTGAAGCGGAAGGTGACGCTGCCGTCGGCGTGGACCTCGTGGGAGTTGAAGGGGGCGGGGTCCGCCGCGAGGGCGACCCCGCCCGAGAGCGCGAGGCCGAGGTGCAGCGCGGCGAGGCGGAGGGGGGAGCTCATGGGCGAGCTTTTTGAGGATTCAGGCGGCCATTGTCCATTCCGCGGTGCCCCGCGAATGGCTTTGACCGGCGGGGGCCCCGGGCCAGTTTCCGGGCATGAGCGACACGACAACCCCGAAGCCCGCGCCGATATCCAAGTCCCTCGTCGGGACCTGGAAGCTGCTTTCGCGGATCGACCGCAACCGCGCGGGGGTGCAGATCGCGGAGCCGTCCCTCGGGTCGGATCCGGTCGCGCTCCTCGTGTTCGACGGCGGCGGGAATTTTTCCGCCCAGTTCATGAGGCGGGAGCCCGGGGCGCCCCCGGGCGACGAGGGCGGCGCGGCCCCGACCAACAACAGCCGGCCCCGCGGGGGCTACGACGCGTATTTCGGGACCTATGTCGCGGACGATGCGAGCGGCATCGTGAGGACGCTGCTGGTGGGCGCACTCTCGCGGGAATACGTCGGGCAGGAGTTCATCCGCCACGTCGCCGTCGAGGGTGACACACTGACGCTGCGCCTGGACACGCAGTCATCGCACGGCGAGCCGGTCGTGCGCACCCTCACGTGGAGGCGTGCGGGGTAGGTCGCGGGTAGTTGCGGGCGTAGACGGCGAGGCCCACCGCCAGCATTGCAAGCGCGAAGCCGCAGACGCCCCACCATCCGAAGAGCTGCCAGCCCAGGGCGCCGAGGAAGGTCCCGAGCGACCCCCCGATGAAGTAGCAGGTCATGTAGACCGAGTTGAGGCGGCTGCGCATGTCGGGGGCGAGGCTGTAGATCCACGCCTGGTTCGCCACGTGGCCCGCCTGGACGCCGAGGTCCATGAGGAGGACGCCGAGGACGAGGCCGAGGAGGTGGTGTCCCGTGAACCCGAGGAGGACGAAGGAGGCCGCGGCCAGGACGAGCGAGAAGCCGACCGCCCTTCGGGAGCCCACGCGGTCGGTCATGCGGCCGATGAGCGGCGCAAAGCCCGCGCCGACCGCGCCCACGAGGCCGAAGAGCCCGGCGGCGGTGCTCCCGTAGTGGTAGGGCGGCGTCTCGAGGAGGAAGACGAGCGACGTCCAGAAGGCGGCGAAGGCGCTGAAGAGCGTGGCGCCGTAGAGGGAGGACTCCCGGAGGGTCGGGTAGCCGCGGACCATGGCGACCATGGAATGCAGCAGGCGCGCGTAGCTCATGTGCTTCTCGGGGGGGCTCCTGGGGAGGAACACGAAGAGCAGGACCGAGAGGACGATCATCATACCCGCCGCGACGGCGAAGACCGCGCGCCACCCGAGGAGGGAGCCGAGGTAGCCGCTGGCCGTGCGGGCGAGGAGGATGCCCATGAGGAGGGCCCCGATCACGGTCCCGACCACGCGGCCGCGCTCGGCCGGGGGCGCGAGGTGGGCGGCGAAGGGCAGGATGAGGTGGACGGCCGAGCCGGAGGCGCCGACCAGGATGCCGGCCAGGGCGAGGCAGGCAAAGTTCGGGGCCAGGGCGACCCCCGCGAGGCCCGCCGAGAGGACGAGGACCATGGAGGCGATGAGGGAGCGGCGCTCGCGGATGTCGCCCAGGGGCACGATCAGGAGCATGCAGGAGGTCGTCCCCAGCTGCATGAGCGTCGCGACGAGGCCGGCTCGGGCCGGGCTCAGGTGGAAGGTCCGGGCGATGTCGGCCAGGAGGGGCTGGATGTAGTAGATGTTGGCGACGATCGTCCCGACGGCCGCGGCCATGAACCAGAGGAGGCTCCTCTTCATCGTCAGGGACCGGGAAAGGGCGTGGCCATGGCGAGTCAGGGTTCCCGGTTCGGGCGGTCTGTCACCTTTTTTCTTGGGGCGCCCCGGGTCCGGAATCTGCTAGGTCATGGGGATGAACCGACGCGCGCTCCTGGCCCTGCTCCTTTTCGCGCTTGCCTGCGCCGCCCCGGGGTCGGCCGCGGCCCCGGTCAAGGTCCGCGTGGTGGTGGTCGCGATGTTCGAGCCCGGGGCGGACACGGGCGACACGCCGGGGGAATTTCAGTTCTGGGTCGAGCGGGAGAAGCTGACCCGCACCTGGGATTTCCCGCAGGGCGAGCGCACGCTGCGCTCGAGCGAGGACGGCGCCGTCCTCGGCGTCGTGACGGGGGTGGGGACGATCCACAGCACGGCGACCCTCATGGCTCTGGGGCTCGACCCCCGCTTCGACCTCACCCACGCCTACTGGCTCGTGGCGGGGATCGCGGGCGCCGACCCAAACGTCATGTCGCTTGGCTCGGCCGCCTGGGCCGAGTGGGTGGTCGACGGGGACCTGGGGCACGAGATCGACGCCCGCGAGATGCCGGCCGGGTGGTCGACGGGGCACATCCCTCTGCGCATGAAGGCGCCCTATGCGGCGCCCATGGCGGCGTCCGAGGGGCAGGTGTTCCACCTGGACCCGGCGCTCGTCGACTGGGCCTACCGCCTGACGAAGGACACGCCGCTCGCGGACAGCGAGCCCCTGAGGAGGCACCGCGCGCTCTACACGGGGTACCCCGCGGCGCAGAGGCCCCCGTTTGTCCT
>CAZDZL010000101.1:0-3561 GCA_964509885.1 uncultured Opitutaceae bacterium
CGATTCCGACCCGCGCCTCCAATTTTTGAAACGTGAGCTGCATTGAGATACGCAGTTCGGACGGGCCTCTGTCAGTGAAGGTGCCAGTAGATTGGGAAAGTCGAATAGACTTGATTCCCTTGATAACGCACGTACGTTTTCAACAGTGAAATTCGACTGGGACCCAGTCAAGAATGTCGGGAACGAGGCTAAGCATGGGCTGAGTCTCTCTTCCGCCACCGCCATGTGGTCTGGTCCCATTGTCACTCTTCCTTCGAAGAATCCAACCGAGCCCCGGCAGCTTGCCATTGGTGTCATTGAAGGTCGCCACTGGACGGTCGTCTTCACCCTTCGAGGTGATGTCCTCCGTCTCATCTCAGCACGCCGATCGCGAGAAAATGAAAAAGCAATCTACGAAAAGAATTTCAATTAGCACCGCCACGAATTCGGCGAATCTCGAGGCTCGCTTTGAGGCTGGCGAGGATGTCCTCGACTACTTCGATGTCTCCCGCGCTGTTGTCAGTCACGGAGGTGCCCGCCAAGGCGCTGGGCGAAAGCCAACTGGAAAGGTGAGAAAGACCGTTAAACTTTCCCCAGCAGCGGTCAATCGTTTCAAAGCCTATGCAAGGCTCAAGAAGCTTCCCAGCTTCTCTGCGGCGCTTGAAGCAGCTTCGAACAATCTAGGAAGATAGAGAATGGTTCGGTTGGGTATTCCGCCGGACTGTCTGTGAAACTGTCAGTAGATGTAGTGACAGAGCTAGGCCAGGTAGGCCCGAGTTAGGCTGGATTTTCCTTGCCCCTAAGAGGGCACGAAATTTCCTCCCTCTGTCAGGATTGTAGACGTTAGTCCGATTCCAACCCGCGCCTCCAATATCAACTGATTTTGAAGCGTGGATCTCGCGGGTTTGGGGTCCATGACGGACCGCCTCGAGGCCAACCTTACCGCGATCGCCAACAATGTATCTCTTCCTCGACACCGAGACCACCGGCGTTACCCCAGCCGACCGAATCGTGTCCATTTGCTGCGCCTTCTATGATTCACGGGGACGAAAGCTGAACTCACTTTACGCCCTGATCAGGCCCGACGGCTTCAAGGTGCCCCTCGCTGCAACTGCCATTCATGGTATCACCACGGAACAGGCGCTCAGGGTGGGCCATCCTCTCTTGACCACGCTCTCCACCATCAACTCGGAGATCACCGTTCAATCGCCGAGTCTGTTGGTTGGGCACAACGTGGAGTTCGACCGCGGCATACTCTCGAATGAGTACGAGAGAGTCGGAATTCAGGATGCCTTCCGGGCGATGGATTATTTTTGCACGATGAAGCAAACAACCGGCATTTGCCGCATTCCCGGGCGGTACGGCAAATTCAAGTGGCCGAGGCTGGACGAACTCTACGGCATTCTTTTTGGGCAGGAACGCGTCGGGAGCCACAACGCCCAGAAGGATGTGGAGGACTGCGCCCGATGTTTCTTCGAGCTCAAGAGACTTGGCTACATTTCGTGTTAGCCAAGCAACCAGCGCTTTCGCTGGCCGTCATCGCCCCGAGGCGCTGAAATAGGGATTCAGGGCCCCGTTGAGAATCTCGTCTGCCGAACGATCGGGGTTCCACAGAAGCTCCGCCTCCAGCGCCACGCTGTGCTCGATCTTTTGTTCAAACACCCCGTCTTCCACGAGCGCGAGCACCGTCATGGGCTGGCGCGACTCTTGTCGGATCTCCCTGTAAAATCGCTGGGCCAGAGGGTAGTTCTCCAGCCACAGGGTGTTGACATGGTCCCACCGCGACCGCCGGCCCGCGTAGCGGGCCCGGGCGTACTCCGGGCTTTTCACCCCTATCAGGTAGTCGCCGTGGTGCTCGAACTCGGTCGCCCAGCGCACGATCGTCCACCCCTTGGCGACCATCTGGAATTCCCCGGATTCCCGAAGGGTCGCGAGGCGCTTGGCGAAGGACAGGGTCTTTTCCGGGGTGTCCCAATGCTCCGCCACGGGCCCCTGCGGGGGCTCGCGTTCGGGATCGTACGCCCACGGCATTCCCCCGGCGTCCTCCCAGACGATCTGAAGCCGGGGATCCAGGGCCTTGAGGTCGTCCAGGTCGTTGCGCACCGAGGTCGCGTGGAGCCCGGCCTCGATCTTGAGCCCGGGGTTCTCCTTTAGCAGCGCCCCCGCGATGTCGTTGACCCATTCGCAGAATAACGCGGCAACAGACTTGGAGCCCATCCGCGTCGTCGCCGTCTCCGTGAAGCTCTGGAAGTAGATGCCGTCGAGCTGCAGGGGCCGGTACTGCGCCCGGTAGATCTCCAGGACCCGCCGCTTCACCGCCTCCCTTTGCTCAAGGTCATTCGGGTCCAGCTTTTTCACTCCCCACCCCCAGCTGAAGCCAAACACGACCCTGATTCCCCGGCTGTGCGCATGGTCGATGAACTCGGCTGCGTTGCGGGGCGGCACGTCGTTCCAGAGGACGATCTTGTTAAACTTGAGGCGCGCCATGTTATCCAGGAACTCCCTGAAGTCGTAGAGGGTGTATCCCCAGCACCAAATGCCCCGGGACTCGATCGTGGGCGCCTCGCTTATGCGAAGGTCCCCTAGCTGCCCGAGGCGGTCCTGCGGCGTGCCGTCGTTCACCTCGCGAGGTATGCTCATGATACGCTTGCAGAGCTCCAGCGCACCGTAGGCGGTTCCCCGCTCGTCGTGGCCGGCCACGACGATGAGGCGAGCGCCCCCATCAAGCTTCGGGGCGATCGAGGTGATCGTGTAGGCCTGATCGCGCGCGGGGGCAGCGATCTGCCCGCCGGCCGCCAACCCCTTGATCTCGGCGTTCCCGTCCACCGTTCCGATGAGGATAGTGTTCTCCTTGCTCGTCGCTTGGTCGCACCTCGTCGCAACCTCCACGGTGTACGGGACCAGTCCCTGGATGACGCGGTACAGCTCATTCACGCCGAACTCCTGGATGCCGGTGCAATTCTCGTAGGCCAGCCGCCAGCGCACGCCCGGGTATCTCTGGGGCCGGACGTAGTCCTCGGGTGGCGAGGCCTTGTCGGCGGCGAAGCCGCCCGCGGCAACGACGTTCAGCGCACACAGGGCGGCACACATCCAGCGTCTCGGCTCCAATCGTGATGTGCGGCTAGCCAGCATGAAGGTTTGGGGGTGCGCCCGTCCGGGGGCCGACGCGGCTCTGCCAACGACACTGCCCGTGGCGCGATCCTAGGCAAGGCGATCCCTCCCTCCCCGCCCAACAAGGCTTCGAGAAATGAACTAGCCTCGGGTTTCGCACGGCTCGGTCTCCCGGTGTGGAAGGGCGTTTCCTCTCGAAAGCCGGTGGGATTTATCCCGGCAGGCAGAGGCTATAGCTCGTGCTGCGGCCTCCGGCGTTTTCCTTCGCCAATATTCCGCGATTTTTAAGGTCGGTGATATCCCGGAGCGCCGTGTCGGATGAACACTTCGCCAATTTGGCCCATTTCGACGAAGTGAGCTTTCCCTCAAAGGGGTCCAACAGGCGGTTGATGATCAATGACTGGCGCCCGTTGAAGGACTCGCCGGCATGCGCCCTCCAGAAACGGGCCTTTACGAGAACAGCCTTCAGTG
>CAZDZL010000102.1:0-3541 GCA_964509885.1 uncultured Opitutaceae bacterium
TCAGGGCCGCCCGGGCGCTCGGCATCCCGGTGACCTCGAGCTTCCACACGAATTTCCACGCCTACACCCGGCACTACAAGGTCTCGCTCCTGAAGGACGCAGCGCTAGGCTGGCTGCGCTACGTGCACAACCTGACCCAGAGGACCTTCGTACCCACGGCCGACCTTTGCGGGGAGCTGTCGCTCATGGGCTTCGAGAACGTCGCCGTCCTGTCGCGGGGGGTCGACACCCGCCAGTTCCGGCCCGAGCGCCGCTCGCAGGCGCTGCGGAGCGACTGGAACGCGGGGCCCGACGACCCCGTCGTGATCCACGTGGGCCGCATGGCGGCCGAGAAGAACTATCCCCTGCTCCTGCGGGCCTACGCGGCGATGCGCAGGGCCAACCCGGCGTGCCGCTTCGTCCTCGCCGGGGAGGGCCCGCTCAAGCGCGCGCTCATGCGGGAGCATCCCGACTGCGTCTACGCGGGCTTCTTCTCGCGCGACGAGATCGGCAGGTACTACGCCTCCGCGGACATCTACATCCACGCCAGCCTCACCGAGACCTTCGGCAACGTGCTGACCGAGGCGATGGCCAGCGGGCTGGCTACCGCCGGGTTCGACTATGCCGCCGCGCGGATGTTCATCCGGGACGGCGAGAGCGGACTGACGGCGCCCTGCGGCGACCCCGACGCCCTGATCGCGGCCGCGGTGCGGCTAGCGACCGACCCGGCGCTCCGGAGGCGCCTGCGCCTCGCGGGGCGAGCCGCGGTCGAGGCCCAGTCGTGGGAGATGGTCATCGCGCGCTTCGAGGCCGACCTGGGGGAGATCGCGGGCGTCACGGCGGTGCCCGCCACCCCGCTCCCGGTCCTCGTCTGACGATGCCACCGCGCATCCTCATCACCACCGCGGCCTACGGGGAAGGACACAATGCCGCGGCCCATGCTCTCGCGACCGCGTTCAACGACGAGGCCCCCGGCACGGCGGTCGTGGTCGACGTCTTCGCGCTCACCCACCCGAGGCTGAACGCGGTCGTCCGCAGGGTGTACCTGGGCGCGATCAACGGCACGCCCCGGCTCTGGAAGCTCATCTACGCCTTGATGGACAAGCCCGCCTTCATGAGGATCGGGGCCAGGCTGATGGGCGCCCAGTCGAGGATGCTGGAGAAGGTGATCGACCGTGAGCGCCCCGACGCCATTTGCAGCACGTTCCCGGCCTACGCCGCGCTCCTGCAGAAGCTCGCTCGCGAGGGGCGCCTCTCGATCCCCCACTTCAACATCGTCACGGACTCGATCAGCATCAACTCGGTCTGGTGGCGCCCGGGCTGCGACGGTTGGTTCGTCCCGAACGAGGACTCGGCCGAGGTGATGCGCGCGGCCGGCGTCGACCCGGCCCGCCTGCACGTCACGGGATTCCCCGTGACGCCGTATTTCCGGAAGAACGAGGGGATCGTCACGCGCCCGCCCCTCACCCGCGGCGCGGCGCCCCGCGTTCTCTACATCATCAACTCGGGCACCCAGAACGCGGAGGAGACGGCCCGGCTCCTCCTCGCCGAGGACGCCTGGGAGGTCACCTGCACCGTGGGGCGCGACGAGACGCTCCGCAGGACGCTGCTGGCCGCGGCCGGTGGGCGCCGCCTGCGCGCCGACATCCTCGGCTGGACGGACCAGATCCCCAAGCTCCTCATGACCCACCATGTCGTCGTCAGCAAGGCGGGCGGCGCGACGACCCAGGAGGCGATCGCGGCGCGCTGCCCGATGATCGTGAACCAGGTGGTCCCCGGCCAGGAGGAGGGGAACTGCGAGCTCCTCCTGCGCCACGGCGCGGGGGCCCTGGCGACGACGCCCCAGGCCGTCATCGCCACGCTCCGGGCCGCGTTCGCCGACAGCGGCCTCGGGTGGCACGCCTGGCGCGGCGCCCTTGAGCCCATGGCCAGGCCGGATGCCGCGAGGACCATCGCGGCGTTCGTCCAGGCGCGGCTCAACCGCAGCGCCGAGGGGACGGCCATCGGCCTGTCGGAGGCCCTTCGATGAAGCTGCGTTTCATATTCAACCCGAAGTCCGGCAGGCCGCGGCGCACCGGCCCCATCCTCCCGATGCTGAGGCGCTTCATCTCAGCCCGGGCGCTCGATGCGGAGCTCGTCTGCACGGAGGGCCCGGGCCACGCCACGGAGATCGCGCGGGACGCCGTGACCGCGGGGTGCATGAGGGTCGTCGCCATCGGCGGCGACGGCACCGTGAACGAGGTCGCCCAGGCCCTCATACACTCGCATGCCGCGATGGGCCTCGTGCCCTGCGGCTCCGGCAACGGGCTCGCCCTTCACCTCGGGCTCCCCAAGTCCCTGCCGGACGCCCTCGAGCTCGCCGCGGGAACCGCGGGGCGCATGGCCGAGCTGGACACGGGCACCGTGAACGGCCTCCTCTTCGTGAACGCCATGGGCCTCGGCCTCGACGCCGACGTCGCGCGGCGCTTCAACCGCCTCGCGAAGCGGGGCCTGCCGGCCTACGCGCGGACGGCGCTCGCCGCCTTCTTCGGCCGCGCCACCGAGCGCTGCCACGTCTCGGTGGGCCACCACCGCGAGACGCTCGACACGCTCCTCATCGCCGTCGCCAACTCCGACCAGTATGGCAACAACGCGAAGATCGCCCCGAACGCCCGGGTGGACGACGGCGTCCTCGACCTGGTCGCGGTGCGCCCCGTCGGGCTCCTCTCGGCCTGCGTGCTCGGGGCGCGGCTCTTCCTGGGGACGATCGACCACAGCAGCCGGGTGCGCCGGATCCGGGGCGCGCGGTTCCTGATCGAGAGGCCGGCCGCGGGGCTCATCCACACCGACGGCGAGACCCACATGGCGGGCGCGTGCGTCGAGGTCGTCGTCCGGCCGAGGAGCCTGAGGCTCATCGTCCCGGCCGACTGCGCCGCCGTGGCGCCCTCCGAGGACCGCGCCGCGGCGGGCTTCGCCCTCCAGCTCCCATGAGGAAATTCCGCGTACGCACCGTCATCCTCTCGGACATCCACCTGGGGACCGTCGACTCGAAGGTCGCCGAGGTGAACCACTTCCTGCGCCACGTCCGCTGCGAGAAGCTGATCCTGAACGGCGACATCATCGACGGCTGGCAGCTCAAGCGCAACGGCCAGTGGACCAAGGCCCACACCCACTTCATCCGGATCGTCCTGAAGATGCTGGAGAAGCGCGACACCCAGATCATCTACCTGCGCGGCAACCACGACGACATCCTCGCCAAGTTCCTCCCGCTCGAGTTCGAGGGCCTTAGCGTGGTCGACGAGTACATCCACGAGGGCGTCAAGGGCCGCTATCTCGTGCTGCACGGCGACGTCTTCGACACGGTGACGAAGAACTTCGTGTTCCTGGCCCACCTCGGGGACTGGGGTTACCAGGCCCTCCTCATGATCAACCGGGCCTACAACATCTGGCGCTCCTGGCGCGGGCTCGAGTACTGGTCGCTCAGCAGGGCCATCAAGGCCCGGGTGAAGTCGGCGGTGAGCCATGTCTCCAACTTCGAGGAGCACATCGCCGAGCTGGCGAAGGCCCGCGGCTGCACGGGCGT
>CAZDZL010000103.1:0-3383 GCA_964509885.1 uncultured Opitutaceae bacterium
GCGAGTAGAACTCGACGATCAGCTGCTCATTGATGTTCTGGTCCATCTCGTCGCGCTTCGGCAGGCGCACGACGCCGGCCTTGAACTGCTCGGCGTTGAGCGAGAGCCAGCCCGGGACGACCCGGATGCGGTTCTCCTCGAGGTTGCGCGTGGCCATCTGGCGGGAGGCCGGCGCGTTGCGCACGTCGATCTCGTCGCCGGAGCGCACGTTGTAGGAGGCGATGTCGACCTTGCGCCCGTTCACCCGGATGTGCCCGTGGTTGACGAACTGGCGGGCGGCGGCCCGGCTCTTCGCGAGGCCGAGGAGGAAGATGACGCTGTCCAGGCGCGTCTCGAGCAGCTGCAGGAAGCGCTCGCCCGTGACGCCGCGCTCGCGCTTGGCGGTCTCGAACATGCGGCGGAACTGCCTCTCGAGGAGGCCGTAGGTGTAGCGGAGCTTCTGCTTCTCATTGAGGCCGACCGAGTACTCGGAGTTCTTGCGGCGCGACTTCGGGCCGTGCTGCCCCGGCGGGTAGTTGCGGCGCTCGAGCGCCTTTCCGGAGCCGATGATGAGGTGGCCGAAGCGCCTGCTGATGCGGGTCGAGGGACCTGTGTAACGAGCCATTGTCTTAGGGTGAAGAGGGTTGAGCCAGAGGGTGGTGTGTTAGACGCGGCGGCGCTTGCGCGGCCGGCATCCGTTGTGCGGGATTGGGGTCACGTCGACGATGGACGTGATCTCGAGCCCGATCGCCTGGAGGGCGCGGATGGCGCTGTCGCGCCCGAGGCCGGGGCCGGAGACGCGGATGACGACGTCCTTGAGGCCGTGCGACATCGCGTTTCGGGCGGCGTCCTGGGCGACGATCTGCGCCGCGTAGGCCGTGGACTTGCGCGAGCCCCGGAAGTTGCACTTGCCGGCGCTCGACCATGCGATCACCTGGCCCTTGGGGTCCGTGATCGAGACGATGGTGTTGTTGAAGGACGCGAGGACGTTGGCAAAGCCGGACGTGACGTTCTTCGAGCCCTTGGCCTTGCGCATCTTGATGGTTCCCAGCTCCTCCTTGAGCAGGTCCTCGGCCGTGGGCTGCTTGGCGACGCCGCCGACCATCTCGGTCGGCTTCGCGTCGGCGGCCGGGGCCGCAGGGGCGGCGGGAGCCGCAGCCGGGACGGCGCCCTCGGGCGCGTCGGTGGGCTTCGCGGCCTTGGGGGCCTTCGGCGCCTTTTCTTTCTTGGGAGCGGACTTTTCTTCGGCCATGGCTTAAGGGGGTTACTCTTTGACTTTGGTGACGCCGATCGTCTTGCGCGGTCCCTTGCGGGTGCGGGCGTTCGTGCTGGTGCGCTGCCCGCGGACGGGAAGGCTGCGGCGGTGGCGGACGCCCCGGTAGCAGTTGATGGCCTGCAGGCGCTTCAAGTTGCCCGCGATGTCGCGGCGCAGGTCGCCCTCCACCACCCACTTGTGCTCCGTGATGACGTGCAGGATCTTGTTGAGCTGCTCCTCCGTGAGGTCCTGGGCCCGCATGTCGGGCTTCAGTCCGGCCTCCTTCACGACCTGGTCTGCGCGCGCGGGGCCCACGCCGTAAATGTAACGGAGCGAGTACGCGACTTTCTTCTTCGCTGGGATTTCTACACCGAGGAGACGAGGCATTGTGTGTGGGTTATGGAGAGTTGTGGTTGCTAGATTCTGATGAAAAGGAGGGGCGTCCAAGCCTACCTGGCCGGAACGAGCCCGGGTACCGTGAGGATTTCCGGGCCTTTGTCTGTGGTGAGCACCGTGTGTTCGAAGTGGGCCGAGGGTGAACCGTCGGCCGTCACGACCGTCCAGCCGTCGGGCAGGATCCGGGTGGCATAGCCGCCGATGTTGACCATGGGCTCGATCGCGAAGGTCATCCCCGGCTTGATCCGGTCCCCGGCGCCGCGCCTTCCGAAATTCGGGATCTCGGGTGGCTCGTGCATCGCGATTCCGACCCCGTGGCCGACCATGTCGCGGACGACGCTGAAGCCGTGCCTCTCGACGTGGGCCTGGATCGTGCTCGATATGTCCCCTATCCTGCCTCCGACCTGCGCGGCGCGGATGCCGAGGTCGAGGGCCTCGCGCGTCACGCGGAGGAGCTTCTGCACCTCGGGGGAGACGGGCGAAACGGGGAGGGTGAACGCGTTGTCACCGATGTAGCCGTTGTATTCCAGGACGATGTCGAGCGATACGATGTCTCCCTCGCGCAGGATGCGCTTATAGGAGGGGATTCCGTGGACCACTTCCTCGTTCACCGAGATGCAGGTGTGCGCCGGGTAGCGGCGCGAACCGTTCTGGTATCCGAAACAGGCGCTTCGCGCTCCCAGGCGCGCGATTTCCGCGCGGCCCGCCTCCTCCAAGTCCATCGTTGTTATTCCCGGCCGAACCAGGGGCTTGAGAAGATCAAGCACCGTGGCGGCCATGGCGCACGCCTCGCGCATCCGGGAGACCCCCTCCTTGTCCTTGACGGGGATCATCTGGCGGCGACGGCCTCCTCCATGAGGAGGCCGAGTGTGCGGTAGTGTCCGACGACGGGCTCGGGGGCGCCTGAACCGGCGACCGCCGCGTCGATTTCCTCGTCGCGGGCATCGAGCCATTCGTCGAACACTTTGGCTTGGAGCAGCGTAGCCGGGAAGTCCGTGAGGACAAATCCCGCATCAGGTTTGCGCGCGAAGAACCAGCGGCGCAGGAGCGCCAGGGTGGTGGCTTCGTTCCCGCCGGCAGGGCCGTGGGACCGCGAAATCCCCCGCCCCAAGAGGCCGGCGGGAGAGACGTGCTCAATCTGCAAAGAACGTGCCCGGTCCATTATTTCTTCCGTGCGAAAATCTATCTGACCGAGGAGAAGGAGTTTCGTTTGGGCCTTGGCGCCCGAAAGGGAAAAGGGGTCAAATATCGCTGGCATTCCGTCACTTGTAAAGGCGAAAGGGCCAATTTCACCACTGCCTGCGGGCCGCCCAGATGACCAGGCCGAAGAGGAATATAGAACCAACGGCAAGGCAGAGCTTTCCGACAGCCCTGAGGTCCAGGGCGTCGCCCAGGGCGCCCGCCCGCATGTTGGGGCTGCGGGACCGGATGCGGCCCTTCTTCAGGAAACCGTCGTAATGGCGCTGCAGGAGGAAGGTCTCGATCTGGCGCATGGTGTCCAGGATGACGCCCACCGTGATCAGCATCCCGGTGCCCCCGAAGAAGTAGGCGACGCGCGGCGGGACGTTGAGCTCGAAGAGCAGGATGTCCGGCATGACGGCGATGATGGTGAGGAAGATCGCGCCGGCCAGGGTCAGCCGGGTCATGATGAAGTCCAGGAACTGCGCCGTCGGCTCGCCGGGGCGCACGCCCGGGATGTAGCCGCCGTACTTCTTGAGGTCGTCGGCGATCTGGATCGGCTTGAACATGACCG
>CAZDZL010000104.1:0-3168 GCA_964509885.1 uncultured Opitutaceae bacterium
CACATGAAGGCCTTCCTCACCGGCTCGTCGAGGCCGGCCATCTCGACGTCGCCCGTCTCGAGCGCCTCGTCGCTCAGCGTCTTCAGGCGCCTCTCGCGCAGGTGGAGCCTAAAGGCCGTGCAGGCCCGCACGATCGGCTCGGCGTTGGTCTCGTCGAAGGCGACGACGCCCTCCGTGAAGAATTCCCCGTCGAAGAGCGACAGCAAGGCGCGCAGGTCGCCGTTCTGGCTGTCCAGGAGGTCCCCGATCCAGGCCCCGCGGAACTCCTGGTCCAGGTCGTGGAGCGCCTGGGGCGCCGCCAGGGTCTTCTCGAGCTCGGAGGAGAGCTCCCGGATCACGTCCAGGAGCGGCGCGACGACGGGCAGGCTCAGCTTGACCTCAACGCGGCGCTTCATCGGGCTCAAGGACCGCGGTAAGGTGCCACTGCTGGAGCGTGAAGACGTGGGCCTCCGCGGTCTCCCGCAGGCCGGTCCAGACGACAGAGCGCCCCTGCTCGTGGACCTCGAGCATGTGCTTGCGCGCCTTCGTCTCGTCGAACCCGAGCACCTTCTTGAACACCATCACGACGTAGGACATCAGGTTCACGGGGTCGTTCAGGACGACGACGCGCCAGGCATCCTCCATCTGAAGCTCCGTGGACGCACGGGTGTCCGTGCGGGTGTGGGAGCGGGACTCAGGCACGGAAATTCAAGCGAACGGGCCCCTGTTCAGGCCTTCTCGCGGACGGCCGCCTCAACCCTGGCTTCCGATTCATCGAGGGGTATCTTGAGGGTTTCCGGGGCGTTGCGCCACTTCATTTCCACTATGCCCTCCTTTATGCCCCGGCCCCCCACGGTGATCCTCAGGGGGATCCCGATCAGGTCGGCGTCCTTGAACTTGACGCCCGGCCTCTCCGCGCGGTCGTCGACCAGCACGTCGGCCCCGCCGCGTCCTGCGGCCGCGGCGAGCCTGCCGGCGATCACGGTCGCGTCGGTGTCCTGGGGATCCAGCAGGCAGACGAGGACCTGGAACGGGGCCACCGCCCACGGCCAGACGATCCCGTCCTTGTCGTGGCTCTGCTCGATCAGCGCCTGGAGGGTCCGGCTGATGCCGATCCCGTAGCAGCCCATCTCGAAGAGGTGCCTCTCCTTCTTGTCGTCGGTGTAGCCCGCGTCGATCCGCTCGGAGTACTTTGTCCCCAGCTTGAAGATGTGGCCCACCTCGATCCCGCGGCGCACCATGAGCGGCCGGCCCCCGATGGGGTCCGGCTCCCCGGCGCACACGCGCCGGAAGTCGCCGAAGGACGTGATCTGAAGGTCGCGCGCCACGCTGACGTTCCTGATGTGGACGCCGTCCCGGTTGGCCCCTGTGGTCCCATTGCCGACAAGCCGGATCGCGTGGTCAGCGTAGATGCCGGCAAGCGCGGCGGCGTTCTTCAGCGTGCCCTTGACGGTGCCGAGGCTTCCCGGCTTCGCCCCCATGACCGGCTCTATCTCCTCCGGCGTGGCGGGCCTGAGCAGCGTGAACCCGAGGGAGCCCAGCTTGGCCTCCTCCAGCTCGTCGCACCCGCGCAGGATGACCGCGAAGGGCTTGCCGTCGCCGATGTAGACGAGGGTCTTGAACTGCTTGTCGGCCGGGACGCCGTACGGGGGCGCCTCGAGCGCCGCGATCGTGACGGCGCCGGGCGTCGGGAACTCCTCCAGGGCCCCGGCGGGCGCCGGGTCCGCGAAGCCCTCGGGCACGAGGGCGCTCCTCGCCTTCTCCCGGTTCGCGGCGTAGCCGCTCTCCTCGTTGTAGAAGAGGTCGTTGTCGCCGACCTCGGCCGGGATCATGAACTCGTGGGAGAAGCTCCCGCCCATGACGCCGGTGTCGGCCTCGACGCAGATCGCGTGGGCCCCGACGCGGCGGAAGAACGACTCGTAGGCCGCCTTCATCGCCATGTAGCTCTTGATCGCGTGCTCGTCGTCCACGTCGAACGAGTAGGCGTCCATCATGACGAATTCCCTCGCCCGCATGAGGCCGAAGCGCGGCCGGATCTCGTTGCGGAACTTGGTGCCTATCTGGAAGAGGGTCTTCGGCAGGTCGCGGTAGCTCGTGATCTCGGACTTGATGAGCGGCGTAATGACCTCCTCGTGGGTGGGCCCGAGCACATATTCGGGTTCCCTCGGGGCCCGCTTTCCGTCGCCGGCGCTGTCCGCCCGGAACATGATCTCCCGAACCGGGCCCCACCTTGGCCCGCTCGCCCAGAGCTCGGCCGGGTGGATGTGCGGCATCGAGAGCTCTATCGCGCCCGAGCGCTCCATCTCCTCGCGGCAGATCCGCGAGAGCTTCTGCATCACCCGCAGGCCGAGCGGCATGTAGGTGTAGAGCCCGCCGCCGAGCTTGCGCACGAGGCCGGCGCGGATGAGCAGCTTGTGCGACGCGATCTCGGCGTCGGACGGGCTCTCCTTCAGCGTGGGTATGAAATAGCGCGACCAGAATATCATTGGGAGAGGACAGCCAAGAAAGGGCGGGACCATATGGCAACACGCGAAAACGTTTGTTGCCAATTGGGCCCCGCCGATTTGGCCTTCAAGCCCGAATGAACCCGCCCCGAAAGGCCCGCAAGCCGTGGCCCATGAAATGGATCGTCCTGGCGATCCTGGCGTTCATCCCCGTCTACACATACCTGACCCTGCACTACCGCCGGCCGGGGCCCGCCTTCAACCCCTACAGGGACATGCGCGACCGCGCGGACGTGATCCGGCTCCTGAAGGCCGGCTACCAGCGGGTCTCGGTCGACGCCAGCCGGCCGGCCGAGGGGCCCGTGCAGGCCGGCGGCGCGAGCTCGCCCGCGCCCGGAGGCCTTCCCGAGGACCTGAGGAAGACCCTCGTCGAAACCCCGCTCATGGCGCTTGAGATCAATTCGGCATCCGCCGCGCCGACAGCCGTCGCCGGGATCGACTACCCGATAGCGATCACCTACTCGATGGCCGACAACAAGCGGGAATTGTCGGGGGCGCACCTCTACGAGAAGGAGGGGGAGATCGTCATCGTCGCGGACTTCGAGCGGCTGCCCGGGGGGCTGCTCGTCCGCACGCGCGACGGCTCGGCGCTCCTGGACATCCCGCCGGGATCGCTAAGGCCCGGAACTTACCGCGTGACCCTCGTGGGCGAGCGCGCGTCGAGGACCTGGAATCTGCGGGTGCG
>CAZDZL010000105.1:0-3113 GCA_964509885.1 uncultured Opitutaceae bacterium
AGGACGCGGCGAACAAGTTCCCCTCGGAGCTCTCGGGCGGCATGAAGAAGCGCGTGTCGATCGCGCGTGCGCTTGTCATGGAGCCGCAGCTCCTCCTCTACGACGAGCCGACGAGCGAGCTCGACCCGGTCATGAGCGCCACGATCAGCGAGATCATCGCCACGCTCAAGAACGAGTACAGCGTGACGAGCCTCGTCGTCACCCATGACCGCGCCCTCGCCCTCACGATCTCCAACCGCGTCGGGATCCTCATGGACGGCGAGCTGATCTCCCTCGGCACGCCCGCCGAGCTCTCGAAGTCAACGGACGGCAGGATCGTCGATTTCCTCAATCCCAAGATAGACATCCTGCACCCCCGCTTTAAGAAACTCGAAACAAAGGAAGCCGCAAAATGAACACCGCACAACAGACCGCCCGCGTCGGGCTATTTTTCCTGCTTGGGGTCGCCCTCGTCTGGGTGACGTTTGAGACGCTGAGCGACGGCAAGCTCTTCGAGGAGCGCAGCCACACGCTCATCGCGGGCTTCGACGACCTGAAGCAGCTCAAGACCGGGGACGAGGTGCGCCTCGCCGGCGTCAAGGTCGGCTCCGTGCAGAAGACCAGGCTCTCCGGCCGCCGGGCCGAGGCCATCCTGCAGGTCGACCCCAAGGTCCCGATCGCGAGCGACGCGACGGCCACGATCGTCATGTCGGGGCTCATCGGAGGAAACTACATCTCGATCGACATGGGCTCGCCCGGCGCGGCTCCGCTGGCCGACGGGGCTGAGATCAAGACGGCGGCGGCGCCCGACCTGAACTCGATCATGTCGGAGATCGGCGGCCTCGGCAAGCAGCTGCAGGACTCGCTCGGCTCGTTCAGCAAGGCCCTTAACGGGGACGGAAAGGACGGCGGGGGGATCATCCAGAGGCTCGACAAGCTCGTCTCCGACAACACCGCCCGCGTGGACGCGACCATGATCAACCTCCAGGACATCACCGGGAAGATCAACCGGGGCGAGGGCACGCTCGGCAAGCTCGTCAACGACCCCACCCTGCACGACCAGCTGCTCGCGACCGTGGCCGAGATCAAGGCGGCGGCGACCCAGGCCAAGGAGATCGCGACGAACGCGGAGGCCATCATGGACCAGGTGAAGTCCGGCCAGGGCACACTCGGCACGCTCATCTACGACCAGAAGTCCGCGGACGACATCCGGTCCTCGATCGCCAACATCCGCAGCGTCTCCGACAAGCTCGCGAAGGGCCAGGGGACCCTGGGCAAGCTGATCAACGACGACAGCCTCTACAACAGCGCGGAGGTGACCATAAAGAAGGTCGACCGCACCCTCGACGGCCTGAACGACTCGGGGCCGATCACCGCGGTCGGGATCGTGGTGAACGCCCTATTCTAGCACTTGCGCGGACTGGGTTAATGGCTTCATTCCTCCCATCCCCATGAAGACCAAATTTTTCATTTTGGCGGCCTGCGCCGCCCTGATCGCCGCCTCTGCCGCCCGTGCCGCCGACTGGACCGAGGACTACGCGGCCGCCGTCACCCAGGCCAAGAAGGAGCACAAGATGATCCTCCTCAACTTCACGGGTTCGGACTGGTGCATCTGGTGCAAGCGCACCGACAAGGAGGTCTTCGAGACCAAGGCCTTCAAGGACTTCGCGGACAAGAACCTCGTCCTCGTGACGCTCGACTACCCGAAGGCGCGCGCGCTTTCCGACGCCACCAAGGCCCAGAACGCGAAGCTGGAGGAGAAGTACGGCATCGAGGGCTTCCCCACCCTCGTCGTCCTGAACGCGAAGGAGAAGGTCGTCTTCTCCCAGATCGGCTACAAGGAGGGCGGCGCGGAGGCCTTCCTCGCGCAGTTCCCGAAGCCTGAGAACTGAGGCGCCCCCGGGCGTCAGACCCTGGGCCCGCGCTGCGCCAGGTTGCGCGCCCGCAGCCGCAGCCCGTTCAGCCGGATGAACCCGGTCGCGTCGCTCTGGTTGTACCAGCTCTTGACGCCCTCCATGGACGCGACCTTCAGGTCGTAGAGGGAGTACCTCGACTTGCGGCCGCAGGTGATGACGTTGCCCTTGTAGAGCTTGAGCCGCACGGTGCCCGAGACGTACCTCTGGCCCTCGTCGACCAGCGCCTGGAGCGACTCGCGCTCCGGGGCGAACCAGAAGCCGTTGTAGACCAGCTCGGCGTACTTCGGGATCAGCGAGTCGCGCAGGTGCATGACCTCCCGGTCCATCGTCAGCGACTCCGCCTGCCGGTGCCCGTGCATGAGGATCGTGCCGCCCGGGGTCTCGTAGACGCCGCGCGACTTCATCCCGACAAAGCGGTTCTCCACGAGGTCCACGCGCCCGATCCCGTGCTTGCCGCCGAGCTTGTTGAGGGCCCGCAGGACGCCGGCCGGCGACAGCTTCCGGCCATTCACCGCGACGCAGTCTCCCCTCTCGAACTCGAGCTCGACGTATTCCGCGCGGTCGGGGGCGTCCTCGGGGGACACCGTCAGCTTGAACATGCCCCTGTTCGCCCGCGACGTCGGGTCAAACCAGGGATCCTCGAGGATCCCGGCCTCGTAGGAGATGTGCAGGAGGTTCCTGTCCATCGAGTAGGGCTTCTTGGCCGACGCCTCGACGGGGATCTTGTGCTTCCTGCAGTAGGCGATCATCTCCGCGCGCCCGGGGAACTCCTTGCGGAAGGCGTCGATCTTCCAGGGCGCGATGATCTGCAGCCGCGGCGCCAGCGCCATGTAGGTGAGCTCGAAGCGGCACTGGTCGTTGCCCTTGCCCGTCGCCCCGTGGGCGACGGCGCCGGCCTTCTCCCTCTTCGCGATCTCGATCTGGGCCTTCGCGATCAGGGGCCGCGCGATCGAGGTGCCGAGGTAGTACTGCCCCTCGTAGACCGCGTTGGCGCGGACCATGGGGTAGATGAAGTCGCGTGCGAACTCGTCGACCAGGTCGAGCGTGTAGTGCTTCGAGGCGCCCGTGCTGCGGGCCTTGCGGGAAAGGCCCTTCAGCTCCTCCTCCTGGCCGATGTCGGCCGCAAAGGTGATGATCTCCGCGTCGTAGGTTTCGCGGAGCCACTTGACGATGACGGAGGTGTCGAGGCCGCCCGAGTAGGCGAGGACGATTTTCATG
>CAZDZL010000106.1:0-2907 GCA_964509885.1 uncultured Opitutaceae bacterium
TCCACGGCCTGGAGACGATGCCGACCGAGCCCTGGTCCTTCAGGATCTGGGAGCGCATCCGCAAGGCCGGAAAGGTCACGAAGTGCCACGCCGGGGAGTTCACGGGGGCCGAGCGCGTGCGTGAGGCGATCCAGCAGCTAGGGGTCAGGCGGATCCAGCACGGCGTGCGCGCCATCGAGGACCCGGCCGTCATGAAGCTCGCCGCCGACGAGGGCGCCACCTTCGACACCTGCCCCTTGAGCAACATCGGCCTCAAGGTGTACCCGTCCATCGCGTCCCATCCGCTTCGCGCCCTCATGAAGGCCGGGATCAACTGCACGGTCAGCACCGACGACCCGCTCAGCTTCGCGAATTCGGTGAACGAGGAGTACGCGGCGCTGGCCAAGGAGGGCGGCTTCACGCGGGCCGAGCTCGCCCAGGTCGCGAGGAACGGCTGGGCCGTGGCGGGCATCCATGAGGGCGCCCGCCGCCGGCACCTCGCCGAAATCGACAGGCTGGTGGCCGCGTGAGCGCCGCCCAGAGCCACGTGGTCCCCGAAGGGGTGCGCCGCGCCCGCGTGGACAAGGCCCTGGCGACCGCGTTCCCGGAGCACAGCCGCGTGGCTTTCCAGCGCTCGATCGACGCGGGTCTCGTTCTCCTTCGAGGCAAGCCGGTCGAGCGCTCCGCCACCGTGCACGCCGGAGACGAGCTCACCTTCTCCTTTGCAGACGTGGTCGCGACCGAGCTGCGGGCGGTCAAGATCAAGCTGGACGTCCTCTTCGAGGACAAGTGGCTCCTCGCGATCAACAAGCCCGCCGGGATGGTGGTGCACCCGGGGGCGGGGACCCGCGAGGACACGCTTGTCCACGCGCTCCTGGCGCACTGCGCCGGGACCTTGAGCGGGATCGGCGGCGTCGAGCGCCCCGGCATCGTCCACCGCCTGGACCGCGAGACCTCGGGCGTCATCATCGTCGCCAAGAACGACCAGGCCCACCGCGAGCTCGCGCGGCAGTTCGCGGCGAGGACGGTCGTCAAGGAGTACACGGCGCTCGTTTCCGGGGTCCCGAGGCTCCTCAGCGGCTCGGTCCAGAAGGCGATCGGGCGCAACGTGAGGCAGCGCCACAAGATGGCGGTCGTCGAGGAGGGCCACGGCGGCCGTGCCTCGTGGACGGACTGGACGGTCGTCGAGGCCTATGGCGACGTGGCCGCGCTCGTGACCTGCGTCCTCCACACCGGCCGCACGCACCAGATCCGCGTGCACATGGCCTCCATGGGCCACCCGCTCCTCGGGGATTTCACCTACGGATGGAAGGAGAGCCGGGTCATGACCCGCCAGCCGGGCAGGGTGATGCTCCACTCGGGGCGCCTGTCCCTCCTCCACCCGAAGACGGGCAAGGTGCTCGACTTCAGGGCGCCGCTGCCGGCGGATTTTAGAGCGCAGATCAAGACGTTGAAGAAGGGCTAAAGGGGGCGGTGAAATGGGAGTGAAAGCGGAGCGCCGGTATTGACACATAGACTGTGTGACATACTGTGTGGCTATGCCCACAAATCTCCAGATCGATGATCGGCTCCTGGCCAAGGCTCAAAAAGCAGGCGGCTTCAAGAGCAAGAAAGACACGGTAAACCAGGCGCTAACCGAGTTTCTTGGACGCCGGGAGCAGTATGCAATTTCGAGCCTTTTTGGGACTGTGGATTTCGCTCCGGGCTATGATCACAAGAAACTAAGGGCAAACAGGTGAGGGTTTTGCCCGACACTCCCATTTGGTCGGCTGCCTTCCGTCGCGACGGCAACTCAGACATCTCGGCCCGAGAGGAATTGCAGATGTTACTCAAGCATGGTGTTGTCGAAATGATTGGCCCCATTCGCCAGGAAGTCCTCTCTGGCATCCGAAATCCTGAAAAGTTTGAGTCCATAAGAACTCGTCTGCGGGCATTTCCTGACCTGGAAATCGAAACCCAGGACTATGAGACCGCAGCGGGATATTTTAATGGCTGCAGGTCTAATGGCATCCAAGGCTCGTTCACAGATTTTCTAATCTGCGCGGTTTCGGTTAGAAATGAGTTGGCAATTTTTACCGATGATAAAGATTTTCTCGGATACAAAAAAGTATTGCCGATCCGGCTTTACCATTTTGAGAAAAGGGTGTGACCGATATATACAGATCGAAATTATAGTGTCTCCCGCAAAGAGACGAGAGAACATCCAAGTGGCCTCAAACAGGAAATCGAAGCATGTTTCATATCGGAAGCGCAGATCTGTGCCGGTAAAGCTCGCATGGGCCGACGTTGAGATACGTTTTGCCGGCTCTCCCAACTCGAGTCTAAATATGGCTGAGCTGATTTCGGCGGATCGGGGCCCTCGACCGGCTCCCTCCCGGCGAGCGGTTTCTGTCAGAGTTTACCCCAATAGTTCCGCAGCCACGCCCCAGCGCAGGTTCCTCATCGAATGATGGAATGCCTGGACGGCGCCGAGCTCGGCCAGGGCCAGAAGGGTGACGAGCGCGGCCGGGAAGACGTCGGCGCGCTCGGGGGCGAGGCCGGCGACCGCCTTCCTTGCGGCAAGGTCCATGGGGGCGACGCGAGCAAGGATCTCGTGCAGGATCGCCACGCCGATCATCGGATTAGTGCTTTCCAGGCTTATGCCGCGGTTCTTGGCCACCATGGCCCGTATCGTCGTCAGCGTGCCGCCCGTTCCCACGACGCCGTAGCCGGAAGGCACCGGCAGGGGGAAACCTGACTTCAGGAGGAGCTCCTTCACATACCTTCCAATCTCGTATCCGGTCTCCTCGCTGAGGGGTCCCTCGGGCGACGGCACGAACATCTCCGTCATGCGGACGCACCCCAGCGGCAGGCTGGTGATGCGCCCGATGGCCCGGTCCCTGAAGGACAGGCACTCGAGGCTGCCGCCCCCGAGGTCAAAGGCATTGA
>CAZDZL010000107.1:0-2173 GCA_964509885.1 uncultured Opitutaceae bacterium
ACTTCGCCATCATGTTCGAGGCGCTGTTCATCCTGACGACGATCGACGCCGGCACCCGGGTCGGGCGGTTCATGGTCCAGGACCTCCTCGGGCTCGCGTGGAGGCCGCTCGGCGACACGCGCTCCCTCGCCGGCAACGTCGGGGCGACCGCGCTCTTCGTCGCCGCCTGGGGCTGGTTCCTCTACCAGGGCGTCGTCGACCCGCTGGGCGGGATCAACTCGCTCTGGCCGATCTTCGGCGTGGCGAACCAGCTCCTGGCCGTGATCGCGCTGGCGCTCGGGACGACCGTCCTCATCAAGATGGGCAGGGCGCGCCACCTCTGGGTCACGCTCCTGCCGCTCGCGTGGCTCCTGGCCGTGACGATGACCGCGGGCTGGATGAAGATCTTCAGCGCGGACCCGAGGCTCGGGTTCCTGAGCGCCGCCGCCGCCGCGACAAGCCCCCGGCAGGCCCTCAACGCCCACGTGGACGCCGCCGTCACCGCGGCCTTCCTCATCCTCGTCGCCGTGATCGTCGTCGCCAACGCGAGGGTGTGGTGGCTCCTCCTCGCGGGCAGGCGCGCGCCCGATCTGCGCGAGGAGCCCTTTGTCGCGTCGAGAGCGCCCGACCGGGCCTCGTAGGCGCGCGTCCGCGCGGACTCCTTTGCCATCGGGGCATTTCCTGCTACGGTCCGGGCGATGCATCCCGTCTCCGCGAAAAGCGCGGCCCCCGTGGGGCCCTCCCTCCTCGGCGCCCTCGCGTTCCTGGCGACGGCCCTGTCCGCGGGCGCTGCCGGGATGGACATGCCGATGATGGACAGCTTTGCGGGGGTGCCCGAGCCCCGCGAGGCCTCGGGGACCTCGTGGCAGCCGGACACGAGCACGATGTACGCCGAGCACGAGATGCTGGGCGACTGGATGGTGATGGCCCACTACAACGTGTTCCTGAACCTCGACGAGCAACTCGGCCCGCGCGGCGGGCACCAGGTCAACTCGGAGAACTGGGCGATGCTGATGGCCTCGAGGGACTGGGACGGCACCGACGACCTCCTTTTCCGCGGCATGTTCACGCTCGAGCCATGGACGGTGACCGACCGCGGCTACCCGATGCTCTTCCAGACGGGCGAATCCTACAACGGCGAGCCGCTCGTCGACCGGCAGCACCCGCACAACGCCTTCATGGAGCTGGCGGCGCGCTACCGGCACGCGCTCGACCGCGCCACCGCGGCCTCGCTGTACCTCGCCCCCTCGGGCGAGCCGGCGCTCGGGCCGCCCGCCTTCATGCACCGCCAGTCGGCGATGGACGACCCGGCGGTCCCGATCACGCACCACTGGATGGATTCGACGCACATCTCGTTCGGCGTCGCGACGCTGGGAGTCAGCCGCGGGGCCTTCCAGCTCGAGGGCTCCTGGTTCAACGGGCGCGAGCCGGACCAGTACCGCTGGGACGTCAAGGCCCCGCACCTGGACTCCTACTCGGGGAGGCTGAGCTGGAACCCCGCGCCGGAGTGGAGCGCGCAGGTGTCCTGCGGGTTCCTGGCGAGCCCGGAGGAGCTCCACCCCGAGGAAGGCGAGCACCGGGCCACGGCCTCCGTCATGAACACACGCAGCCTCGGGGACGGCCGGATCCTGGCGACGACCGTCTCCTGGGGCCAGAACACCGTCGCGGGGGAAAGGAGCAACGCCCTGCTCGCCGAGTCCGACTGGCAGGTGTCGGCGCGCTACACGCTCTTCGGCCGCGTCGAGTACGTCCAGAAGACCGGGGAGGAGCTCAACCTGCCCGCCGCGGCCGAGGAATACGGCATCACCCAGGCGTCGCTCGGGGCCAGCCGCGAGCTGGCCGTTGGCGGGAGGGTGCAGCTGGCCCTCGGGAGCGAGGTGACGTATTCGTGGGCGCCCGGTTCCCTCGCGGGGCTCTACGGCAGGCACCCGGTCGGCTACTGGATCTTCCTGAGGCTCAGGCCGGCGCAGAGCCGCATGAAGATGTGACGCGCCGGCCCGGGCCGGCCCGTCCCGGGGATCCCGGGATCAGACCTCGTAGGCGGGCAGGACCTTGTCCACCCGGACCTTGTCGAGCCTGGCGTAGGTGGGCACGCCCGTGTCGTAGGGCAGCGTCACCTCGCCCTGGATCAGGGGCTGCGCGTAGCGCAGGAACTGGAAGTTCATGCTGACCAGGTCCTCGTTGATCCACTCGC
>CAZDZL010000108.1:0-2168 GCA_964509885.1 uncultured Opitutaceae bacterium
ATGGGCCTCGACGAACTTCTCGGACTGGACGAACATGCCGCCCGAGCCACAGCAGGGATCATAGATGCGGCCCTTGTAGGGGGCGAGCATATCAACCAAGCAGCGTACGACGTACTGCGGGGTGTAAAACTGGCCGCCGTTCTTGCCTTCCGCGCTGGCAAACTGTGTGAGGAAGTACTCAAACACGCGACCAAGGAGGTCTTTGGAACGGCTGCCCGCGTCGGCAAGCCGGATCGAGCCGATGAGGTCAACGAGTTCGCCGAGTCGGTGCTTGTCAAGGTCAGCGCGGCCATAGTTCTTGTTGAGCGAGCCCTTCAGGCGTGGGTTGTCGCGTTCGAGGGCCACCATAGCGTCATCCACGTCCTTACCGATGGTGGGTAGCTTGGCGCGGGACTGAAGGTGCGACCAGCGAGCCTCCTTCGGGACCCAGAAGACGTTCTCCGCACGATACTCGTCGGCATCCTCGGGATCGGAGCTAATGTAATCACCCTGACCGGCGAGGAGCTTAGCCCGGTGTTCCTCAAAGCTGTCCGAGATGTATTTGAGGAAGATGAGCCCGAGGACGACGTGTTTATATTCCGCCGCGTCCATGTTGTTGCGGAGCTTGTCGGCGGCCAGCCATAGCTTGGCCTCAAAGCCTAGATTGGCCGATGTGGCTTCCGAACCCTTTGAAGCGGAGCGTGCCATAGGGTGCGCAAGCACAGCGCGGCTAACGATTTACTGCAAGTTCCTACTGGCTAACCTAACTATCGAAGACGGGACAAAAAACACGAGAGCACTATTTCTAAGGCTTGGGTGGCCAAACTCGACACTGTTATGTGTCAGTCGCCACCAAAATAGGTTACCGGTCTACCAAATTTGGCGTCCTCACGGGGACTCGAGCTTTGGCTCTCACTGTGAAGGATTAGTTGCATGAACTTGCGCAAACTTGTCTCGACAGTGCGTCTCACGAAGCGCCGGCCATCTTGAGGCATGAGCGCCCGTCCCTTCACCGAATCCGAATTCACCTCCCTCTCCGCGCACTTCTCGGCCGCCGGCAGGACGAGAGACGTTTTGGTCTTAAAGTTAGGATGCGGGACGGGCTATCGAATCTCGGAGCTCCTCGGGCTGCGCGTGCGCGATGTCTGGACTGGCGCCGACGTCGCCAAGGAGCTCACGATAGCCCGCCGGAACTTAAAAGGGGGCAGGGGAGCTTGCTCCCGTTCGGTCCGCGGCCGGCGGGTTCCGCTCGCTGGACCCGTGAGGGAGGCGATCCTGGGGCACCTGGCGAGGATCGGGACGGACAACCCGGACCGGGCGCTTTTCTCGACCACGCAGGCCCAGGGCGAGCCCATGGACCGGAGCGCCGTCTTCCGGGTGCTGACGGAGGCCTGCAGGCAATGCGGAATCGATACCACGCGTATCTCGACCCACAGCTTACGTAAGACATTCGTGGGACGTATATATAAGGCATCAAACCATGATTTAATTGCCACACAACGGATTGTCGGACACACAAGTCCTTCCACGACAGCACGTTACCTCGAAACCGACTCGGCGCAGCTCGACGCCCTCATGCTGGCCGTCGCCGCGTGAAAGAGAGGCCCCTCATGTAAAAACGCACCACGACGGAAGATTTGGTGCGTTTCCCGTCTTAAAGCATTTCGTGGATCTACGTCACCCGGGTTCAGGATGGCCGGGAAGAGGAAAGCGAAGGCTTTGCTGGCATAGGACAGCCGATGTCCTATGGAGGCATGCACAATGCGATCGCGAAGCAACTCACTTCCAGCTGAACGGAATACGACCTTAACGATGAATACTTCGAAATGTGGTCTCATAATTGGAATTGCTGCTGGGTTTGTTGTCGGTTTCGTCGTCGCTGCCGTGATCGTCAATGCCCAGGCTGAAGACCGGCAACCGAAGCCCGAATCGACGATCAGGGCGCTTTACCTCGATTCCCTCTATACGGTGACTCAAGGCGTGGTTTCCGCCTGGATTTATAACGGTTCGTGCCATAGACCGGCTCAGAGGCCTATCGCCTCATGCTGCTGAAGACCGGTGCGAGGAGCGTCGAGAGTTGAGGGGCCGAAACAGAGACAGTCATGTGCCGTCGCACGTATGTTGTACAAGTATTTGTGGTGAGAGGCTTGACCGCGTCGTAGCTTGAGGCAAAAATTCCGAGCCAACAT
>CAZDZL010000109.1:0-1964 GCA_964509885.1 uncultured Opitutaceae bacterium
TTGCGGCACACCTGATTTCGAGTCAGGCGCATTCGACCACTCTGCCACCTCTCCGTGAGGATTCCAAGCTGTGGAAAGTTGACCTGAATGCCCCGCTTATCCCCCGAGGTCAAGAGGGATGGATTCCCTTCAGTCGTTATGGTCCCCGGCCGCGTGCCCCCTGCCCTTGTTCGCGGGCAGGTGCAGGGGAAACAAGAGGTAGTACTGCATGAGCCACCAACTCCGCGAGGAGCGGTAGAAGAGGATCGGGAACCCCAGGGACCCGACGCCCGCCAGGACGATGGCGGCCGTCGTCCCGATTACGCCCTTGTAGGTGAGCACGATGATCGGGGTCAGGAAGCACACGAGCGTCACCCCGTAGTTTAGCGACATCGACCCCAGGAAGAACCCTTCGTCCCTCTCAAACTGCAGGCCGCACTCGGGGCACGCCTTGTTGAGCTGGAACCAGGTCGCCTTCCTGAAAAGCGTGGGGCCCCCGCAGTTGGGGCAACGGTTACGGAGCCCCCGCGACAGGACCTGCAGGCGGGTGACCTTCATCGGCCGGGGCCCGCCACCCTTCTCAGGAACCGAGCTGGAAGCGCACGAACCGGCGGACTTGGATGTTCTCGCCGATCTTCGCGATCGTCTCGGTGAGGACCTCCTTGACCGTCTTCTCGGGCACCTTGACGAAGGACTGGTCGACGAGGCACACCGTCGAGAAGTACTTCTCCAGCTTCCCGTCGACGATCTTCTGGGCGGCCGCCGGCGGCTTCCCCTGGACCTGGGCCGCGGCGATGTCGCGCTCCTTGGCGACGTCCGCCTCGGGGACCTGCTCCCTTGAGACGTAGAGCGGGCTCGTGGCCGCGATCTGCAGGCAGAGGTCCCTCACGAAGGCCTTGAAGCCCTCGTTGCGGGCGACGAAGTCCGTCTCGCAGTTGACCTCGATCATCACGCCGACCTTTCCGCCGACGTGGATGTAGCTGTCGATCAGCCCCTCCTTGGTCGTGCGGTCGGCCTTCTTGGCGGCGGAGGCCGCGCCCTTCTTGCGAAGGATCGTGACGGCCTCCTCGACGTTACCCTTGGACTCCTCGAGCGCCTTCTTGCAGTCAAGGAGACCCGCACCCGTCTGGATGCGCAGGTCGTTGACCATTTTTGCGGTGATGGGATTGCTCATTGTCATTCAGCCTTCACGGGGGCCCTGCGCGGACGCACGGGCTTGCGCTTCGCGGCCGCGTCGGGGTCGATGACGGCCAGGTCGATCGGGATGTCGATCTTGGAGAGGTCCACCTCGCCCGTGGCGAGTTCCGGCGCCGCCGGCTCGCTGACGGCCGCTGCCGCGGCCTTCGCGTCCGCACCGCGCTGGGCGCGGCGCGAGTCGCGCTGGGAAAGGCCCGACTGGATGGCCGCCACGATCGTCTCGACGATGATGCGGACGGACTTCACCGCGTCGTCGTTGCCCGGGATCGGGTACGTGACGAGTGAGGGGTCGGAGTTCGTGTCGACGAGGGCGATCGAGGGGATGCCGCAGCGCGCGGCCTCCGCCACGGCGATGGCCTCATGGCCGACGTCCACGATGAAGAGGGCGGACGGAAGCCCGCCCATCTCCGCGATGCCGTTGAAATTGCGCTGCATGCGGCTCATCTCGCGCTTGATGGCCGACTCCTCCTTGCGGGGGAGCTTGGACATCTCGCCGCTGGTCTCCATGGCCTGGTACTTCTTGTACTTCGCGATGGATTTCTTGACGGTCTCGTAGTTGGTCAGCGTGCCGCCGAGCCAGCGGTCGACCGAGAAGGGCATTCCCGTGGCTGCGGCCGCCTCGCGGACGATGTCCTTGGCCTGGCGCTTGGTCCCCACGAGGAGGATGTTTCCGCCGTTGCCGACGGTGTTCTCGATGAAGGTGCAGGCCTTCTCGAGGTTCTCGTACGTCTTGGCGAGGTCGATGATCGTGACCCCCTGGCGGTGGTCGAAGATGAAGGGCTTCGAAC
>CAZDZL010000110.1:0-1923 GCA_964509885.1 uncultured Opitutaceae bacterium
CCTTGATGAACGGGCAGATGAGGTCGATGACCTTGATGCCGGTCTCGAGGATCTGGGCCTTGGTGTCCTGGTCGACGAGCGCGGGCGCCGGCCGGTGGATGGGGTATTTCTTGTCGAACTTGACCTCGCCCTTCCCGTCGACCGGGTCGCCGGTGACGTTGAAGATGCGGCCGAGGACGCCGGCCCCTACGGGGACGGAGATCGGGCTGCCGGTGTCCGTGACGGTCATGCCGCGCTTGAGGCCCTCGACGGACGACATCGCGATCGCGCGGGCGACCCCCCCGCCCAGGTGCTGCTGGATCTCGAGCGTCAGGAGCTCCTTCTTGCCCGACAGCATGAAGTCGATGGTGAGCGCCTGGTAGATCGGCGGGATCGCGTGCTCGGCGAATTGGACGTCGACCACGGGGCCGATCACTTGGACGATTTTTCCTGTATTCATTGGGTCTGGGGAAGGTTGGGTTCTGTTTTAAAGGGAAGGCGGCGCTCAGGCCGCGCTGAACTGGGACGCGGCGATCTCGAGGATTTCCTGGGTGATGCCGGCCTGCCGGGCCTTGTTGTACTCGAGCGTGAGGTCGCCGAGCAGCTCGGTCGCGTTGTCCTTGGAGGTCTTCATCGCCACCATGCGGGCGCTGTGCTCCGAGGCCTTGGCCGAGAGCGCCAGCTGGTAGACCTGGTGGTCGACGTAGAACGGGAGCAGCGCGCTCAGGACCTCGTTTGCCCCCGGCTCGAAGAGGATCTCGCGCTCATCCTGGGGCGGCCTCTCGGCGCCGGTGTCCTTCGCCAGCTGGTCGAGGAACTCCTTCAGGTTGTGGAGCGGAAGCACGGGCCTAACGAGCGGCACCTGCACCAGCGTGTTCTTGAAGCGGGAGTAGATCACCTCGATCGTGTCGATCTCACCCTCAAGGTACTGCTTGATCATGAACTCCGAGGCCACCTTGACCTCGGCGAAGGGGACGCGGTCGTGGACATGGAAGTCCGCGACCATGGTGCGCTTCGTCCGGGCGAGGAACTGCGTGCCCTTGCGACCTATGGAGTAATACTTCGCGGGCGTCTTGATCTCCGTGACGAGCTTGAAGAGGTTTGCGTTGAGGGACCCGCAGAGGCCCTTGTCGGTCGTGATGAGCAGGATCCCGCGCGTCCTGACCTCCCGCTGGACCAGGAAGGGATGCGTCGTCTCCTCGATCCCCTTCGAGAGCGCAGACAGGACGTCCGCCAGGAGGTTGGCGTAGGGCAGGCCCGCGAGGGCGACCTGCTGCGCCTTCTTCATCTTCGAGGCCGCGACAAGCTCCATCGCCTTCGTGATCTGGCGGATGTTCTTGACCGACTTGATGCGTCGGCGGATGTCGCGTGTGCTGGGCATCGTGGGGGCGTGTCAGGGTCCGATCAGAGGGGACTCAGGCGGTGAAGGTCGGCTTCCACTCGTCGCACGCCGCCTTGAGCTTCGCCTCGAGGTCCTTGTCGAGGGCGGCCTTGGTGCGGACCTCCGCGAGGAGCGCGTCCTTGCGGGTCGTGAAGAAGCTCTTGAGGGAGGCGGCCGCCTCGACCGTCTTCTTGATGTCCACGGACTCGAAGAAGCCGTTCTGCATGGCGAAGAGGACCGCGACCTGCAGCTCGATCGGCAGCGGGGCGAACGCCGGCTGCTTGAAGAGCTCGACGATGCGGCCGCCGCGGTCGAGCTGCGCCTTGGTCTTCGCGTCCAGGTCGGAGCCGAACTGCGCGAACGCCGCGAGCTCGCGGAACTGGGCGAGCTCGCCCTTCAGCTTCCCGCCGACCTGCTTCGTCGCCTTGATCTGGGCGGCCGAGCCGACGCGCGAGACGGAGAGGCCGACCGAGACGGCGGGTCGGATGCCCTGGTTGAAGAGGTCCGTCTCGAGGAAGATCTGGCCGTCCGTGATCGAGATCACGTTCGTCGGGATGTAGGCC
>CAZDZL010000111.1:0-1867 GCA_964509885.1 uncultured Opitutaceae bacterium
GCCGTCAGCGTCATCGCGACGTTCACCTTGTAGGCGTTGTCCGGCTTCTTCTCGACCTCCATGGAGTACACGAGGCCGAGCTCGACGATGTTCACGGGGATTTCGGGATCGAAGACCTTCCGGAGCTGGTCCCAGACCGCCTCGGGATCGGGCGCGCCGTCGGCAAGCGTGGCGGCCTTGACCGAGTGGTCTGCGGCCTCCTCGCCAAGCGCGTCGCCGTCCTTGCCGTCGATCCTGAAAAGCCCGTGGTCGGTCTGGACCGTGTAGCTGCCTCCCAGGGTCTGGTGGATCTGGATCTTCGTCCCGACGGGAAGCGTGTGCTTCTCGCCGGACGGGATCTGCGTCACGGTGATCTCGCGGGAGAGCGTGCGTTCGCGGTTTGCGGGGACCATGGGGGGAGGGCGGTCAGGCGCGGAAGCGCGTCCGGATGAGCGTGCGAAGCGCCGCATGGAGCTCCTCGCTCTCGAGTCGGTTCAGGACCTCCTCGAAGAAACCGAAGATGAGGAGCTCGTTCGCCGCCTCGTGCGGGATGCCGCGCGACTTGAGGTAGAACTCCTGCTCGGGGTCGATCCGCGAGCTCGTGGCCCCGTGGGTGCAGCGCACGTCGTTCGCCTGGATCTCGAGGCCCGGCAGCGAGTTCGACTCCGCGTCTTCGCTCAGCATCAGGTTGCGGTTGCTCTGGTAGGCGTCGGTCTTCTGGGCGTCCGGGTCGACCACGATCAACCCGGAGAAGATCGTCCGCGACTTGTCGAGGAGGGCGTTCTTATAGAGGAGGTCGGACTTGGTGCTCGGTGCCTGGTGGATCTGGAGCGTCCTCTGGTCGAACTCCCGGGTGCCGCTCGCGACCGTGATGGCCAGCATCTCGGAGAAGCCGCCGGGCGCCTGGAGCTGGCTCAGCGACTCGTGGCGCGCCTGTTTGCCCCCCAGGTGGAGGTTCAGCGACTGCACCCGCGCGTCCCGGCGAACGATGGTCGAGTTGAACTGGAGCGAGAGCGCCTCGTGGGACCAGCACTGGGCGGCCGCATAGGAGATCTTGGCCCCGTGGCCCGCGTAGAGGTCGTTGGCGCCGCAGGCGAACTGCCGGGATTCGTCATTTGAGACGAAATAGTCGACGACCGTCACCTTCGCGTTGTCCTCGGCGATGACCAGGGTGTGCGGGAACACGGCTGAGTGGGCGCCCGCGGCTGCGTGGACGATGATGATGGGCTTCCCGACCTCAACGCCGCGCGGGACGAAGATGAAGGCGCCGTCCTCGACGAACGCCTCGTGGAGCGCGGCGAACTTGGCCGAGCCCAGCTTCTGGGGCTGCGCCATGAAATGCTCGCGAAGCAGGTCGGGATGGCTCGAGATCGCTCGGGACAGGGTCGAGACGATGACGCCCTTCGCCGCGAGGTCGGCCGGGAGCGGGGAGGAGCCCGCGGGCCGACCATTCAGGAACGACAGCGATGCGGAGGTCTCTATGGCGAGGGCGGCATGGGCGGCGACCGCTCCCGGCTGCACAGCGGCCGGGGCGTAGCCCCCTAGCGCGACGCCCGAGATGTTGCTGAAGCGCCAGCCCTCGTCGGTGCGGCTCGGCAGCGGGAGCGACTCGAAGCGGGCGTAGGCCGCGCGCTTGCGGTCGGTCCACCAGTCTGGCGCGGTGGCAAGCCCCGCAAGGTGCCGCGAGAACACCTCGTGCGTGAAGCCGCCGGTGATGTCGACGACCGGCGCCTTGTCGGTAGCGGGAGCGGCCATGGCCCTATCCGACGCTCCCTTCCATTTCGAGGTCGATCAGGCGCTTCAGCTCGACGGAGTACTCCATCGGGAACTGGCGCGCCAGGTCGTTGATGAACCCGTTGACGGACAGGCTCATCGCCTGGCCCTCGGT
>CAZDZL010000112.1:0-1865 GCA_964509885.1 uncultured Opitutaceae bacterium
CTCTGCCTGCTCCTGCGCTTCGGACCAGAAGAACAGCTCCTCGCCGCCGCCCACGGTGACGCGGATGCGCGGGAAGCGGTTGCGCCCCTCGGGGTCCTTGGCCCGGCGGGCGAGGAAGTCGACGAACGGGATGCCGCGCCGGCCGACGATCGTCGAGAGCTCCTCGAGCTGATCGAGCAGGCGCACGGCCTCGCGCAGCTCCGTGCCGATGAGCCGTCGGGCTTCGATGCCGTGCTCGTCGCGGATGATCAGCTCCGTGCCCTCGAGGCCCAGGTCGGTGAGGGTGGTGCGGAGGCGTTTCTCGTTGAGGACGTACTCGTGCTTCTTGCCGCGGCTGACGAGGTAGAGGGGCGGCTGGGCGATGTAGATGCGGTTCTCGCGGATGAGCTCCTGCATCTGGCGGTAGAAGAAGGTGAGCAGGAGCGTGCGGATGTGCGAGCCGTCGACGTCGGCGTCGGTCATGATGATGATCTTGCCGTAGCGGAGCTTGGAGGCGTCGAAGTCCTCGCCGATGCCGGTGCGCATGGCCTGGATGAGGATGCGGATCTCCTCGAAGCCGAGGATCTTGTCGAGGCGGGCCTTTTCGACGTTGAGGATCTTGCCCTTGAGGGGGAGGATCGCCTGGTACTCGCGGTCGCGCCCGCCCTTGGCGGAGCCGCCTGCCGAATCACCTTCGACGATGTAGAGCTCGGAGCGGTCGATGTCGCTGGAGGAGCAGTCGGCGAGTTTCCCGGGCAAGCCGTGCGAATCGAGGGCGCCCTTGCGGCGGGTGAGCTCGCGCGCCTTGCGGGCCGCCTCGCGCGCCTGCGACGCCATCAACCCCTTCATCACGATGCGCTTGGCGTCGCCGGGGTTCTCCTCGCACCACGAGCCCAGCGCTTCGTTGATGGCCTGGGTGACGAAACCCTCCACTTCGGAGTTGCCCAGCTTGGTCTTGGTCTGCCCCTCGAACTGCGGCTCGGCGACCTTGACGGAAACGATGGCGGTGAGGCCCTCGCGCCAGTCGTCGCCGGTGGGGGCCTGGTCGCCCTTGAGGAGCCCGGCGGACTTGGCGTAGGCGTTGAGCGTGCGGGTGAGGGCGGAGCGGAAGCCCGAGAGGTGCGTGCCGCCCTCGATGGTGTTGATGTTGTTGGCGAAGGTGAGCACGTTCTCGTTGTAGGAGTCGTTGTACTGAAGCGCGATCTCGAGCACCAGGCTCACGCCCGTGTCTTCACGCTTGAAGTAGACCGGCTCGGTGACGACCTGCTTGTCCTTGTTGAGGTGCTGGACGAATTCGAAGATGCCCTTCTCGAACTTGAAGGTCTCCTTCTTGCCGTTGGGCCTCTCGTCGGCGATGGAGATGGTGAGCCCGGGGTTGAGGTACGCCAGCTCGCGGATGCGGCCCGCCAGCGTGTCGTAGCTCATGTTCGTCTCGGGGAAGATCTCGGGGTCGGCCTTGAAGGTGACCTTGGTGCCGGAGGTGGCGCGGGTGCCGACGGCCTTGAGCGGCTCGGTGAGCACGCCGCGCTCGAAGGCGATGGTGTAGACCTTGCCGTCGCGGGCGACCTCGGCCTCGACCCATTCGGAGAGGGCGTTGACGACGGTGATGCCCACGCCGTGCAGCCCGCCGGAGACCTTGTAGCTGTCGCGGTCGAACTTGCCGCCGGCGTGGAGCACGGTCATCACGATCTCGATGGTCGGCCTGCCGTTGAGGTTGGGGTTCTCGTGCTTGTAGGGGCCCACGGGGATGCCGCGGCCGTTGTCGACGACGGTGACCGATTCGTCCTCGTTGATGGTGACCTGGATCTCCGAGGCGTGGCCGGCCATGGCCTCGTCGATGGAGTTGTCGACGACTTCCCAGACGAGGTGGTGCAGACCGCGGCGGG
>CAZDZL010000113.1:0-1794 GCA_964509885.1 uncultured Opitutaceae bacterium
ACGACGACAGCCCCATCGCGGTCCACGCCGGCGAAATTATCTGCGAGCCCCGTTGCCGCCTCCGCGGCCGGCACGCCCAGCGTCGCCACCGATCCAGCCGTCCACACCAGCACCTCGCCGTTCGGATTCGCCGGCGTGTCCCCACAGCCGACGATGAAGGTTCCGGTGGGATCGATGCCCGAGGCTCCGGCCCAGGTTCCTCCAGGGGCAAGGGGAAGAACAGACATGCCCGATGCCGCGGTGAATTCGAATGCGATGCTCCCCGGACCGTAGGTCACTCCGTCTGCCGTACTGGCCGCGCCCACATCTATCGATCCGTCCTTCGAGCAGCCGCGGGCCGCCGGCACCGCCGATGTATAGCCTGCGATTGCTGGCAGCTGGACGGCGCCTTCGGCCAAGGTCCATGTGAAGCCCTGGAGACTGCCCGACGCATCGACATCGAATCCATAGACGGTCTTCCCATCCGACGATATGCCGTTGGCCGCCCCCCAGACGATTCCCTCTGGCAAGCCTAGAACCGCGGTCAATGGGCCTCCCGGATTGTACAGTGCGGGCAAGATATCGCGCCCCGTGCCGTCGATACTGATCCGCGAGGCAATCACGTTGTTGCCGCTCGCTATCATGGACCCCGTGACTAAACGCGAGTTCGGCGAGATGGGAACGTTGTTGAGCGAGGCCAAGGACTGTAGGCCCTCGGTCGGCGTCCAAATCACTGCCGTATCGCCCGCTAGGGACGCAGGGTTCTGCTGCGCGCTCCCGACCGCCAAAATGCCGGTTGACGTGATGACGGCATCGCGGATCTGGCTGTCCACCGCACCGCCTGGAAGTTGCCCGATACCGTAGAAGGTGACCGTGCCACAGAAGGCATTGGCGGTGATGAGTGCCAAGAAGAGCGCGGGCAAAGCCGCGCGCGAGCGAAGGACCGGGAATACGAGGTTCATAAGAGAAAACGAATTGACCCTTGCGCCAAGCAATGTGCCAAGAAGCAGGGCGTCAAGAAACAATCCCCCGCCCGGACGGAGCCCCGTGCGCGCTGTGCCGGTCACGAAGGGGAAACCTGGCCCGATTGGATGCGGGAAAATTCAATTGTCCGCCACTGGCATTTGCCCACCATCTAGTTACTTGTTGGCGTGCAATATCCAGGAAACACCCTCATCACATGACGGACGTCTATGACGGAATCATCCTCGGCGGGGGCCACAACGCCCTCGTGCTGCAGGCGTACCTCTGCAAGTCCGGGCTCGACGTCCTGCTCGTCGAGCGCAAGGGCGTGGTCGGGGGCGGCCTGAGCACGATCGAGGACCCGAGGTATCCCGGGTTCTACCACAACACCCACGCCTTCTTCCAGCGGGCCGTCACCGCGATGCCCTGGTACCGGGACCTCGAGCTGGAGCGCCAGGGCGCGCGCTACATCGAGCCGGAGCTAAACGTTGCGCTCCTGACCTCGGACGGAGGGGCTCTGGAGTGGTGGACCGACTTCGAGAAGACCGTGAAGTCCTTCGGGAACTTCAGCGCCCGGGACGCCGCGACCCTGCGCCGGTGGCGGGACGAGTTTGTGCCCATCGTCAGGGACATCCTCTCGGTGGAGGCCATGTCGCCCCCTCTCCCGCCGGACGAGCGCCGGGCCATCCTGGGGCGCAGCGCCGAGGGGCGGCGCCTCCTCGAGCTCCAGGAGCTGACGCCGCTCGAGTTCGTGCACCGCGAGTTCGAGCACCCGACCATCAAGGCCGGCCTCCTGTTCTTCAACGGGCTGAGGGAGGTCGACATCCAGGCCAAGGGCTTCGGCCACCATAT
>CAZDZL010000114.1:0-1776 GCA_964509885.1 uncultured Opitutaceae bacterium
CTGAGAGGTCCCTTGACGTGCGGGGCCCGTTGCCTGAAAACGCACACCTGCCAATGACCAACGGAAACGGTCAACCCTCCCCGGCCGCGCCCTCAACCGCGCAGGCGACCACCATTAAGCCCACGGACCTCCGCGGGATCCTCCAGTACGTTCCCCGCTTCCAGGGGCAGATCTTCGTGATCGCGATCGACGGCTCGATCGTCGCCGACGAGAACTTCGGCAATCTCCTGGTCGACATCGCGGTCCTGAGGAGCCTGGGGATAAAGGTGGTGCTGGTTCACGGGATCGGCCACCAGCTCCAGGAGCTCTCCGCCCTGCGGGGCGTCCCCATCTCGAACAACGACGGCACCGGGATCACCGACGCCGCCACGCTCGACCTCGCGATCCGCGCCTCGTCGCGGGTGTCGCACGTCATCCTCGAGGGCCTTACGGGGAGCTCGCTCAAGGCCGTCATCACGAACGCCGTCCGCGCGGTCCCCGTCGGGATCATCAAGGGCGTCGACCAGCAGCTGACCGGCAGGGTCGACCGCATCGACAAGGAGCTCCTGAACGCGCTCATCGAGCGCCAGGTGGTGCCCCTCATCTCCCCGGTCGCGTTCGGGCCAGACGGCAAGTCGCTGCGGGTCAATTCCGACCTGCTCGCGGCGGAGATGGCCGAGGCCCTCCACGCGACGAAGATCATCTACCTGGCGCCGAGCGCCGGCCTGGAGATCGAGGGCGAGGTCCGCCACGAGATCTCGGTCGACGCCCTGCGCTCGCTGCTCAGCGACCATCCCGACCAGATCGCGGAGACCAGCCGCAGCAAGGCCGCGCACGCGATCAAGGCGATCGAGAGCGGCACGCTGCGGGTCCACATCGTCGACGGCCGCGTGTTCGACGGGCTCCTGAACGAGATCTTCTCGAACGAGGGCGTCGGCTCGCTCGTCTACGGCAACGACTACCAGCAGATCCGCAAGGCGACCCGGCGCGACGCGAGGCCGCTCTACAACCTCACCCGGAACGCCGTGAAGCGCGAGGAGCTGATCCACCGCACCCAGCAGGCCATCGAGAAGAACATCGACCAGTTCTTCGTGTTCGAGGTCGACGAGGCCCTGATCGCGTGCGTGACCCTCATGTTCTACCCCGACCAGCCCGAGACGGCCGAGGTGGGCTCCCTCTACGTCCTGCCGTTCTACCACAACCGGGGGATCGGCAAGAAGATGGTGGAATTTGCGTGCCTCCAGGCCAAGGAGCGCGGGGCGAAGCGGGTCATCGCCCTCTCCACGCAGAGCTTCGGCTTCTTCAGCAACGTGTGCGGGTTCGAGGAGAGCACGAAGGAGATCCTCCCCGAGGCGCGCCTCAAGCTGTACGAGGAAAATGGGCGGAACGCGCGGGTCCTGGCCAAGACGCTACCGTAACCTTTGGGCCCGTTTGGGCGTCTCTGTTTGCATACCCAATGCATATCATGAACCCACTCCTTCCCAGCACCTCCTCACGCCTGCCGCTGCTTCGCGCCGCGGCGGCCGCCTCGCTCCTCGCCCTGGCCTCCGGCTGCGTCGTCGCCGTGCGCCCGACGCCCGTCGTCTATGAGCAGCCCGTCCCTTCGGCGCCCCCGGCGGAGGTCGTTGTCACCGACGAGCCGCCCGCCCCGGTCTACGAGACCGTGGGCATCGCCCCCGGCCCCGGATTCATCTGGATCGGCGGCTACTACCACTGGAGCGGCGCACGCTGGGTCTGGTACCGCGGCCACTATGCGCGCCCGCCCCACCCCGGCGCCGCCTGGGTCCGCGCCCGCTA
>CAZDZL010000115.1:0-1749 GCA_964509885.1 uncultured Opitutaceae bacterium
CGTGGCCCTGGAACACGTCCGCCGCCGGCGCCACGCCGACCTGCGCCCTCTTCCGCAACGACGGCAAGGGGCATTTCAGGGATGTCACGCGTGAGGCGGGGCTCGACGTGAACCTGATCGGCATGGGGGTCGCCGTCGGCGACTACGACGGGGACGGGTGGCCCGACATCTTCGTGTCGGGGATCGGGGGCAACCGGCTGTTTCACAACCTGGGCAACGGCACTTTCGCCGACGTGACCGACGAGGCCGGGGTCAGGGGCGACGACCATGTCTGGAGCACGGGCGCCGTCTGGATCGACATCTTTGGCGACGGCAAGCTCGACCTCGTGGTCTGCAACTACGCGCGCTGGGCGCAGGGGACGGGCCTCCAGGACGCGTTTGCCGCGGAGGTCGACGGGTCCTCGTACACGGCGCGCCCGGGCTTCGTCAGCGTGTTTCCGTCGGTGTACCGGAACCTCGGCAACGGGAAATTCACGGAGATCTCGGCGAGGACGGGGCTCAACCTGATCGACCGGCAGACGGGCTACCCCCGGGCGAATCCCCTCGCCGTCGCCGCCGTCGACGCCAACGGCGACGGAAGGCTGGACCTGCTCTTCACGTACCAGTCGGGCGGCGACATCCTGTTCCTGAACCAGGGCGACGGGACCTTCAGGCAGTGGACCCCACCCAGCGGGGAGCGCCGCGAGGGGTCCTCCGCCGGCCTGGTGGGGGCGGGAGCGATGTCGTTCTCGAAGCCCGGCGGCTCGTCCGACCGCCTCGGGATCCTGCGTGCTGCCGGCCTCGCGATGGGCCCGGTCTCGGACGAGGGCGATTCCGTCTGCCATGTCGCCGAGAAGCTCGGCGTCGCCCTCCTCGACTACGACCTGGACGGCAGGATCGACATCGTCTCCGGAAACGGCCTCGCGGAGCCCGCGCTGCTCCACTTCGAGCGCGGACGCGCCTTCGGCGCGGCGCCCGAGCTGCTCTGGAACAACGGCCAGGGCTGGGCGAAGGCTCCCGCGGCCGCCGGGGAGGGGGGCCTCGGCGGCCCGATGATCGCCCGCGGCGTGGCCGTGGCCGACGTCACCGGCAACGGGAGCCTCGACATCGTGATCGCGCAGAATGGGGGGCCGCCCCGCCTCCTGCGCAACGATCAGCGCGCGCACAACGCATGGCTGAGGATAGACCTCGTGGGCACCCACTGCCAGCGGGACGCAGGAGGGGCGCGGGTGGAGGTGCACACGCCGACCGGCGTGCTGGTTCAGACCATGGAGCCCGCCATGGGGTTCATGGCGCAGTCGGAAAAGACCCTGACCTTCGGCCTCGGGGCCGACGACCGTGTCCGCAAAATCGTTGTGCGGTGGCCCAGCGGGGTCCTCCAGGAGGTCCCGCACCCCGACGTGAACCACCGGCTGGTCATCACCGAGCCCCAGTGAACCGGGATTGGCCGAGCTGTCCTCCAACCTCCACCTCCACGTTGAATCGATCCGCCGTTAATAATTGAGGGTAGGCCACTAACGCCTCTAAGTTTCACCAAGAAGTCACGTCCCCAGACCCCATGAACAAGATCCTCGCATTGACCGCGTTCGGCGCCCTGGCGGCGGCGGCGTGGGCCGACCCGGGCTACGTGGCGACTCCCCTCCAGCCCCGGCTTCCCGCGCCCGCCGGCGAGAAGCTCTTCCAGGTCATGGCCCCCGAGGACACCGGCGTGACGCTCAAGAACCTCTACAACGACCCGCGCATGTGGGGCGACCGCTTCCGCGAGCTGAC